>JAKORG010000083.1 GCA_029777945.1 Deltaproteobacteria bacterium
AGGAATTGGAAAAACAGCTCTCAGGTATCAAGACCTTTGATATAGTAGAAAAGACAGAGAATGAAGGAATCAGCACATTAGATGGCAATACGGTAAATATAGAATCACAGATGGTGAAATTAAACGAGAACAGCATGCTCTACAGTGCCCTTGTCCAGTTGATTTCTAAGAAATTTTCCATTATGAGATATATAATAAACGAAGGAAGGAGATAAGATGGGTCTTCTCGATATACTAAAGATTGGTGCCTCAGGGCTTAAGGCTCAAAGGATAAGAATGGAGACTATTGCCACAAACCTCGCAAACATCCATACTACAAGAACAGATGAAGGTGGCCCCTATGTTAAAAAGGAAGTGGTGTTCAGGGTAGTAGATGTGTCTGAAAAAGATGAATTTGGTAAAGTGCTTTCTGAAAAGATAGAGGGCGTAAAGGTAGAGGAGGTAGCAAGAAGTAATAAGAACTTTGAAAAGGTTTATGACCCAGGCCATCCCGATGCAGATAAAGAAGGGTATGTAACTTATCCGAATGTTAATCTTATGGAAGAGATGGCAGATATGATATCGGCAACAAGGTCATATGAGGCAAACATAAATGTTATAAATACAACAAAAGAGATGTTTTTAAAGACACTCGACATAGGCAAGTAGGAGGAAAAATATGAAGGTTGAGACATTTCAGTTACCCCATTTTCCTGAAAATAAATAGATAAACGAGAAAAAGACATCCATTTCTTTTACAGAGATTTTAAAGGATTCTATAAATAAGGTCAGTGCCCTTGAGAAGGAAGCGGACGAGGAGATAAAAAAACTGGCAACAATGGAAAACAAAGATATCCATACAACTATGATTGCCGTTGAAAAGGCAGACATGACATTCCAGCTTATGATGCAGATAAGAAACAAAATAATCAGTGCCTATGAAGAGATTATGAGGATGCAGGTATAATCATGGCACAGTTAGAGTTTATTGCGAATAATGTAAAAAATTTTTTAAAAACAACACCAAAAAGTAAACTTTACCTGTATTTATTTATATTGATTGCCGTAATAGGTGGTTCTACCGTAGGATTAACACTCATGCAAAGGGAGAATTACCAGCCGCTATTTTCAGGCCTTAATATGGAAGAGGCCTCCATGATTGTAGCGAAATTAAAAGAGCAGAAGGTGCCCTATAAGTTAGGTTTAGGCGGTACTGTTATTTATGTTCCGAAAGAAAAGGTGAACGAGATAAGATTAAACCTTGCCTCACAGAATGCACTACCCGGAAATACAGGAGTTGGTTTTGAACTTTTTGACAAAACCAATTATGGAATGACTGAATTCATGCAGAACATAAACTATAAAAGGGCTACCCAGGGAGAGCTTGCCCGTACCATTAATCAGATGCCAGAGGTTAAATCATCAAGGGTTCACATTGCAATTCCTGAAAAAACACTTTTTACAGATAAGGAAAAAAACGTTTCTGCATCGATATTTTTAAATTTAAAACCTGGAAGAGTGCTTTCAAAAGAACAGATAAACGGTATTGTGCTTTTTGTAGCAGGCAGCATCGAAGGCCTCAAGCCTGATAATATAACTGTGATAGATTCGTCGGGAAAGATACTCTATAAAGGCAATGATAGTAGTTCTCCCATTGTTCTCACAGGTCAGCAGTATGAGGTTCAGAAAAATATAGAAAAAAAGATAGAAGAGTCCATTAAATCCATGCTTGATGCCTTTTTGCCTGCAGGAAAAACCATTGTAAGGGCAAATGTGGAGCTTAATCTAAAAAAGGTAGAGGTACTGGAAGAAGAGTATAACCCTGATAAGGCTGTTGTAACTGCATTGAAAAAAAGCATGGAAAAGGTCACAAACAGGGCTGCCAGACCCGGTGGTGTTCCAGGCGTTGCATCTAATGTAAATGTTTCCCAGAGGAATAATGTATCTGATGAAGAAAAATTAACGGGTTCTGAAAGACAGGATGAACAGAAGACCTATGAATTGAGTAAGGCCATAAGAAAGATAGCAGAACCTTACGGTGATATCAAAAAGATCTCCCTTGCAGTTGTTGTGGACGGAAAATATGAAAAGGTAAAAGAGGGGAAAAAAGAGGTGCTTAAATATACGCCCCGGTCCCAGAAAGAGCTACAGGATATAAGAAACCTTATTGCAAGGGCAGTGGGCTATAATGAAGAAAGGGGGGACAAGATAGAGGTATTAAATATACCCTTTGAGACAGAGCCCCTTGCAGATGAAAAACAGGGCAGCTTTATAAGCAGGGAGATGTTGTATGATCTTGTAAAGTATGGATTTTATCTTGTCATAGCATTGTCCATTATAATTTTCGTAGTAAAACCCATCATGGGCATCCTTAAAGAAAGACCTGCTTCTATTTCATTAAAGGAAGCCGAAAAGGTTAAAGATATATACACAGGTGCAAAGACAGTTAAAGACAAGGAAAGTATTGCTCAGGGAACAGATCAAGCGCCGAGCCTTGCAGGTATGCAGCCTGCCATTGCAAATGCCTTACAGGATAAAGAACTTGTAAAGCTGATTCTTAAAGAATGGGTAAGACAAGGATAGCTAATGGATACAATAAACATATCGGGTATTAGAAAGGCAGCGATACTTTTACTTACAATGGATGAACAGCTTTCAAAGGAAATACTAAAGGATTTTGAAAAGGAAGAGATTGAGGCAATAGGAAAAGAGGTGGCAAAATTAAAATTCATACCTGAGAGTGTTGTAAAACAGGTGCACGAGGAGTTTTTAAGCAATATTAGAAAGGTAGGACAGGTAATCATAGATGGGAAGACAAAGTTTAAAACCCTTGTAAAGAAAAGTTTAGGTGATGAAGCTGCAGAATCTTATCTACAGGCAGTTGAATCAGGAAGTGGCACACCAGGTGATTTTGTAAAGACATGTGACCCAAGATTACTTGCCACAAATATAAGAGGAGAACACCCACAGACAATAGCACTCATAATATCTCTTCTTCCACCGAGAAAGGCCTGTGATGTAATAAGCGCACTCCCTGAAAATATACAGGGCAATGTGATAACGAGGATGGCAAATTTAGGTAAAGTTGATAAAAACATACTCCTCGATATAGAAGATATCATCAGGGAACAGCTGCAGGATGTAGGGGTTGGAGAGGAAAGGCAGATGGGCGGTGTAGGTGCTGTGGCGAGCATACTAAACCAGATGGATAAAAAAAGAGAGGCCGAGCTTCTCGGTTCTATTGAAGAGGCAAATCCTGAGCTTGCCCAGAGGATAAGGCAGTTGATGTTTACATTTGAGGACTTGATAAAGCTCGATAATAAGAGCATACAGACTTTATTAAAAGAGGTTACTTCAGAAGAGCTTGCCATAGCCTTAAAAGGTGCCTCTGATGTCATAAAAGAGAAGATATTTTCTAATATGTCAGAAAGGGCTTCGGCCATGCTAAAAGAAGACATGGAATCAATGGGGCCAGTAAGATTATCAGAAGTGGAGCAGATGCAAACAAAAATAGCCTTAACAGCCAAGAGATTAGAAGCAGAAGGAAAGATTATAATAACCGGTGAGAATGAACAATTCATCTAATATTGAACCTTTTGTATTAAAATCTATTGATGAAATAGAAGAAGTTGAATCAACTACAGAGAGTGCCTTTATATCCTTTTTCCAGGAAACACAGCAACATAACAAAATTGAGTCTGAGGAAAATAACGATTTAGAAAATAACGACTTAGAAAATAAGACTCAGGAGATAGACATAGAGGCAGAGGCAAGAAGAATCTTCGAGGATGCATACAGAGAAGGAGAGAAGGCAGGTTTTGAGATGGGAATGAAAAAAGTGGAACCAATCATAAAGAGACTAAACGGAGAATTAGCTGCCATTGAATCCTTTAAAGAGACATTATTAAAAAAAGTGGAAGATATGTCCATTGAACTCGCCTTTTTATTTGCAGAGGCGATAATACTTAAAGAGTGCACAGAAAACAGGGATATTATCGTGAACATGGTAAAAAAGGCCCTTGAGATATGCGAAGACAAATACGATATAAAGATACGCATGAGAAGTAGTGACATTAAATACATATCAGAAGAAAATATAAAAACATTAAATATAGTGCCCGATGATACGATAGCTGAACCTGGTTTTATAATAGAGACGAACTTTGGCGAAATAGACGGAAAGATTTCTACTCAAATAGATGAACTAAAAAGACAAATTTTAACGCAAAAGCAAGGTGAATGAATTTATAGAAAACTTAAAGGGACGCCTAAAAAATATATATCCCTATAAAATTTACGGTAAAGTAAATCAGGTTGTAGGATTAGTTATTGAGGGTAAAGGACCCATCTCTTCTGTAGGCGATGCAGCCCAGATATTTCCTGTGGACGATACATATCCCATAGAGGCAGAGGTTGTAGGTTTCAAGGAAGGGAAGACTCTTCTTATGCCATTAGGTGACATAAGGGGTATAGGCATTGGTTCTAAGATCATATCCCGTAAGCAGGCGGTGCATACAAGGGTTGGAGAGGCACTTTTGGGAAGGGTGATAGATGGTCTTGGAAACCCAATAGATGGGAAGGGACCCCTTAATTGTTCAGATGTAACACCGATTTACAGGGATACGGTAAATCCCATGAAGAAAAAAAGGATAAGGGAACCCCTTGACCTTGGTATAAGATGCATAAACGGTCTTCTTACATGTGGAAAAGGCCAGAGGATAGGGATCTTTGCAGGCTCAGGTGTGGGTAAAAGCGTTCTTCTGGGTATGATAGCACGCCATACAGAGGCAGATATTAATGTAATAGGTCTAATCGGCGAAAGGGGTAGAGAGGTAAGAGAGTTTATAGAAAAAGACTTAGGAGATGGGCTTAGCCGTTCTGTTGTGGTGGTTGCCACATCTGACCAGCATCCCCTGATAAGGGTAAGGGGTGCATTTTTAACCGTTGCCATTGCAGAATATTTCAGAGATAAGGGGGCAAATGTCCTTCTGATGATGGATTCCCTTACCCGTTTCTGTATGGCACAGCGGGAGATAGGCCTGGCCATAGGTGAGCCACCCACCTCAAAGGGATACACACCGAGTGTATTTTCTCTTCTTGCAAAACTCCTCGAAAGGTCAGGTAATGGAGAAAAAGATGGAACCATGACTGCCATATATACGGTGCTTGTGGAAGGGGATGATTTAGAAGACCCTATTGCCGATACATCAAGGTCCATTCTTGATGGACACATTGTGCTTTCCAGAAAATTATCCGACATGAACCATTATCCACCCATTGATGTCTTAAGAAGTGTCAGCAGGATTATGAAGGATATCGTATCGAAAGAGCAGATAGAGTATTCTACAAAAATTATCGAGATATTATCCGAATACGAAAAGGCAGAAGATTTGATAAACATAGGGGCATATCGCGCAGGTAGCAATCCAAAGATAGACTATGCCATATCCATGATAGATAAGGTAAAGGTATTTCTTACGCAGGAAATAGATAAAAAGGTTACTATAGAAGAGGCCATAAACAGTATGAAAATGCTTTTTTATATGAAGTAAAAGGTTATTGTATATGACAATAAAAGTGCGCTTTGATAAACTCATTGAAGTAAAAGAAAACCTGCTTTCAGAGAAAAAAAAGGAGTTACAGTATACAGTTAGTTCATTTGAAATGATATCCCAGGAAATAATTACCATTGAGGAAGATATAAAAAGAAATTATGCACAGTTATCCCTTGTTGTTTTAGATAGTAATGAGGTATACGTTTTGAGGGAACATATAATATGGCTTGAGGCAAAAAAATCAACACTTTTAAAAGAAAAGGATAAACTCGAAAAAATCATTAACAGCCTTAAAACAGAGCTTGCCCATATTCTAAAGGAAATAAAGATGCTTGAAACCTTGAAATCAAAGGCACTTTATAGCTTGAAAAAGACCATAAGCAGGAAAGAGCAGAAAAAACTCGACGAATTAGCCTTGCGTTTAAATTTAAAATCCTATCAAAGATAAACCTGTATAGGAATTTTTTTCCCATAAGGAAATAACTTCCCTGTTATCTTATGAAGAAGCAGTCAGGTCTAAAGCTTAAATAAGTAAAATTATTGACTTATTTTTTTTGGCATAAAACTTGTTATAAATATGTCCATGGACATATGGGCATTTATAAATTTTTTAACCCCCGATACATTGCAGGCAAAGGAGTTTAATAATCTTTGCCTTAACACTGGAAATAAAAATATAAATTTTTCAGAATTTTTAAAATATGCCTTTTTAGCCGAGGCAGATCTGGGAATAAAAGATTTAGATGCATTTGCTCAGGAAAATGTTACATCCGTTGAAAATAAATGGATGCATTCGGAAATTATTTTGCAGCTTTTGACATGGAAAAACCAAAATCTTTCTTTAGGCGAACAAACACAAGATGTGCTGCCCATTGTTTTACATTTAGATGATAATTCAATATCAATTAGTATTGATTCTCAATCAGATACAAAAATTTCAGAAAAAAAGAGACTGGTAGAGCTTTTAGCGTCTATCATAGATGGAATATTAAAAAATGTATCAAAAGGAAAAAGGATAGATAAAGATAGTGGTTTAGATACATTAGAAGGTAATCCTCTACCTAAAGACCCTTTTGAAAAAGAACCAGACAACAAAGAAGAGGCTAAAACCATTACAATCAATCTCACAGGCACCCCTTCTGTTTTACATATTGAAAAACAAGTAGAAAGAGAATCAGTTAATACAGAAAGTCCTGTAGAATTGAAAGATTTTAAACCCATCTTATTTTTTGAAGGTGTAGAAAAAAATATTAATGAAGAAGAATTGATTAAGTTAGAGGCATCTGAGGACAGTAGAATAGATTTTGATTTAATCCAGAAGAAGACATTAAAAGAAGATACTGTAGAGACGCATGCTTTAGATGAAAAAGAAATCGAATTAAAAGGAATCACGAATAACATAGAATTACATACATCTAAACCTAAAGTGGAATGGGAAAAAAGGCCAAACGATATCTTACCTAACTTAGAAGAGGTAAAAGGCACAGAAAAAAACAGGGAAAGATCAGAATCAAAGGAAGAAGGATTAGTTTATGGGAAGATAAATGCATACGATATGGATACAAACAAAATAACGGATATAAAGGTAGATGAAAAGGTAAAAATACAAACCAGTGAAATGGCTGAGAAGATAGAAAAGGTCATAGATAGATTTTCCCAGGGGAAAGAGACATCTAATATGATTATTAAGTTTAAGCTCAACAAAAATGACATGCTGTTTGTTTCTTTAAAAAGAGAAGGTTTGCATATATCGGTAAATATAAAATCTGAAAATGCTGATGTAATAAATATGTTCTATGCCCAGAAAGAAACGATTGTAAAAAGTCTTGAGGAAAAGAATATTTTTACAGAAATCTTTGTCTATCCCGACGGAAGTCAGAATAAAAAAGAACAGCAGTCCGGCAAAGACGAAAGAAAATACTATAGAAAAAGAAACAATGAAAAAGAATTTTATGAAGTTTTAATGACACAGAAGGTATAGGAGGAAGACATGGAGACAACACCCGTTTCATATAATACGGCAATAACAGGTAGTAATAAAAAGCTCGTTAATAAAGATGATTTTCTAAAGATTCTTGTGACACAACTTAAATACCAGAATCCCTTAGACCCGCAGAAACCTGAAGAGTTTCTTACCCAACTGTCCCAGATGACACAGGTTGAACAGCTCCAAAACATAACAAGTTCTTTAGAAAATATTAAAAAATCCATGGAGCAGTCCAATATCTCCCAATGGATTTCTGCTGTTAACAAAAAAATGCTTGTAGATGATACTGTTATGTCAAAGGGCGATGAACTTTATTTAAAGCCAGGCGGAGACTTTGATGAAATCCAACTTACAAAAAAGAGCCTAAGTACAGGTCAAACGGAAACAATTACAATTAAAAAAGGAGAGCCCCTTGTATATACCCATGAAGGAGATGATCCAGTAATGATATCCGTTTCTGCTAAAAAGGATAATAAGTTGGTTGAGTGTAGATCGTTATTGTACAGGGTTATATCAGGTGTGAACATAGAACAGGAAAAGCCGATCCTTGTTGCCGTAAACGGTGATACTTACTCGTTAGAAAAAGTAAAAGAGATAAAATAAGTTAAAGGAGGGCAAACATGTTAAGCTCATTTTTTTCAGGCATAAGCGGTCTTTTGACAAATAGTCAGTCCATAAACGTTGTGGGTAATAACATCGCCAATGTCAATACAGTAGGTTATAAGGCAAGCAGGGCCACGTTTCAGGATGTGCTTTATCAATCCATAACAGGTGCCTCAGGCACAAGCCAGGTTGGAAGAGGGACAACCTTAAGTTCCGTTGATACATTGTTTTCCCAGGGGTCTTTTGAGAGCACAAGTGAGGCAACAGATTTAGCAATAGGCGGTAGTGGTTATTTTATAGTCAGATCATCAGAGAATGATACTAAATATTATACAAGGGCAGGTCAATTTAGATTTGATAAGGAAGGTTATATGGTAAACCCCAGTGGCTTTATCTTGCAGGGCAGAGAGATTGACAGGGCTACAAAGACACCTGTCGGCGTAAGTAAAGATATAATAATTTCTCCTGAACCCAGTGAACCAAAGGCAACAGAAAAGATTGGAATGGCAGTGAATCTCCAGTCCAATTCAGAATGGAAGGGAAGTATTGGAAGTTTAAGTGGTTCTGGTTCTATTTCAGCTGTAAGCGCAAGTTCAGGCAAATACATAAGGACAGGAGAATATACAGCGACAGTGAGCGGTGGAACATTGACCGTGTCTTTTAAAGAGATAGGGCCTGACGGTGAATACACGGGATTTGAAGACCAATGGTCTGATACTATTGAGCCATCAAAGACATACACAGACTGGAAAGGAACAGGTTTGGATATTGTAACAGGTTCTTCAATAACCAATACTACACAGACTTTTACTGTTACAGGTTTTAAATATACCTATGAGAGTGTCACATCAAACCCCACTACCACATCAAACTATTCATCATCCATATCTGTATATGATTCTCTTGGTCAATCCCATGTGGTAAACATCTATTTTCGTAAGGCATATGAAGATTTAAGCACAGGAAATAGCACATGGCACTGGCATGCAGTTCTTGAGGCAGCTGATGCTAGTTCAGGTGCAGATACCTTAGTTGATTGGGGAGAATTGGTTTTTAACAATAAAGGCACACTGGTTACAGGCGGTGACCCTGTTACCGTATATTTTGATTTCTCTCAAGGTGCAGAATCACATCAGCCCATTGACCTTATATTCGGTAAACAATCAGGCGGTGGTGCGTCAACGCAGTACCCTATAGCATCCACTACTAATTTTCAAACCCAAGATGGTTATCCCCCAGGAGTTCTCCAGAATGTGACTGTAAGTCAGGAAGGTATTATTTCAGGTCACTATTCTAATGGACAGATTATTGATTTATATCAGATTACCCTTGCCAATTTCAGTAACCCCCAGGGGCTGCAGAGAGAAGGTGGAAATCTATTTAGAGAGACAATTGACTCAGGACCTGCCTATACAAATGCACCTGGCTCAGGCGGTTTGGGAAAGATAAACCCCAACTCCCTTGAGCAGTCCAATGTGGATTTAGCAACAGAGTTTGTGAAGATGATTATTGCACAAAGGGGTTTTCAGGCAAACGCAAGGGTTATAACCTCAACTGATGAGATACTTCAGGAGCTCATGAACCTGAAGAGATAAAAAGGAGATAAATAAAAAGGGGTGGCTATATGCCACCTCTAACCTTTAGTGTCAAAGATATGACACTTTTATTTTTGTTACCCCCGTATTTTCTAAAATTTTAATATCCCTATAGCCTTGATTTTTTCGTAAAAGCTATTAATATCAGCGATAACATTTTGAAATCATTTAAAAATTTCTGTCAGATACATATTTGGCATACTTATTGCTTAAATGCATCTCGAGGAGGTGTAGCGTATGCCAGAAGAAGTTGTTCAGGAAAAAGAAGTAACAGAGGAGCCGAAAAAAAAGAAGGGTAAGTTCAAAATCCTGTTGATTATCATCTTTTGTGTAATCTGTCTTGGTCTGGCAGGGACATATTTTTTATACGGTAATGTTTTGATTGAAAGGTTTCTGGGTAAGGAAAGCTCAGAGGAACAAAAAAAGGAGGTAAAAAAGGCAGAGGTGCCCACAGGGCCTATTATGTCTTTAGAGCCTTTTCTATTCAATATTTCAAATGCACCTGGCAGATACGCCAAGATTTCTATAAGTATACAGTTTAAGGACAAAAAGGCCATGGAAGAGGCCCAAAAGATAACCCCTGCCTTAAGGGATAAGATTCTCACAGTTCTCGGTTTTAAGGGAATGGATGTTCTGATGGATGTAGACAATCGCAATGTTTTAAGACAGGAGATACATAATTCTCTAAAAAATCTATTTCACAAAGAAATGGATATAGTTGCAATCTATATTACTGACATTATGATACAGTAGGGCAAGGATATGGAACAGATATTAACGCAAGAAGAAATAGATGCGCTTTTAAGCGGGCTTTCAGACGGGACTATAGAGCCGGAACAGATAAAGGAACAGGAGCCTGAGCTAAAGGCAGAGAAAAAGGACATCAAAGAATTCGACATCCTAAAATGGACTAGGACAAAAAAGGAAAACCTTCCCACCCTGCAGTTTATATACGATAGGTTTTCCAAGGCCTTACAATCTTCCCTTTCATTATTTTTGGAAAAGGATGTGGAGATAGAAAATAGCCCCCTCCAGAATATTGAATACAGGGAGTTTATAAAATCGCTTCCATTACCTACTAATATGAATATTGTAACAACAGAAAATCTAAACGGTTTTTTTATAATTATCTTTGATACAAAGGTAATATTTTATGTCCTTGAGACATTATTCGGTAACCCAAATCCATCAGTAGCAAGAATAGAGGGCAGGGATTTTACTAAAATAGAGCTCTATGTAATAAAAAGGCTTGTAGAGATAATTTCTTTAGAGATGGAAAGGGCATGGGCACCTGTTTTTTCTTTAAAATGCAGATATTCAAGGTCAGAGATGAATCCCAATTTTGTAACCCTCATATCTCCAGATGAGACTGTAAATGTATCACAATTCAATATTGAATTGGGAAATGTGGGGGGATGGATGAAGGTGTGTATTCCCTATTCAATACTTGAGACCATAAAAGACTTTCTCACATCAACGCCTTCGAAGGAAGATATAGAAATGAGGCAGAAGTGGGTTGAAAAGGTGAAAGAAAACCTATCCCATGTCCCTATTGAGATAAAAGCAATACTTGGAAAGAAAAAAATTTCATTAAAAGAATTTGTAAATATCAAGGAAGGTAATGTCATTCTTGTGGATAGATATGTGAATGACCCCATAGAGATTTTAATTGGTGATAAACCAAAATTCAAAGGGAAAATGGGTATATTAAAAGGAAACAAGGCGGTCCAGATTGAAGGGCCTATAATTTAAAGATTCAAGGAGGAACCATGGACGGTTTCAATGCAGAAAATCAACAAACAGAGGCTTCAAAAAAGGCAGAATTTAATTTCGATAGCCTGCTCGATATATCTATTGAGATATCTGTTGAAATAGGAAGGACAAAGATGGTGATAGGTGAGCTTTTATCCCTTTCAAAGGGCTCAACTATAGAACTCGATAAAATAGCAGGAGAACCTGTGGATATTTATGTAAACGACAGACTTTTAGGAAAAGGGGATATGGTTGTGGTTAATGAAAGGCTTGGGGTGAGGATTACAGAGATCGTGACCCCAAAGGAAAGGGTTCAGAAGTTAGGATAGAAAGATGGAGATGTTTTTAGATTTACTAAAGGTTATTTTTGCCCTTCTATTTATAGTTTCCTTTATGGTTCTCCTTTATAAATATGGTGATAAATTCAAAATCGGTATCAAAAAGACAAAATCCCCCTATAGTTTAAAAAAGATGGACACGATTTATTTAGGGACAAGAAAGTCTATTTCAATTATAGAGGTAGATGATCATGTCCTTGTATTGGGTGTTGGAGACAAAGAGATAAGGACACTTCTCAAATGGAAAAAGACAAAGGAATCGGTTTAATGAAAATAGTATTAATTATTGCATTAGTCATATCATTTTTTATAGTGCCCTGTTTTGCCCATGCAAAGCAAACAGTAAAAAAAACTGCCGGTGAACCTGAAAACATATTAAATACCTTTACATCAGTAGAGGGTGGCAGAAGTCTCATAAATATAGCCATAATGCTCACTATCCTTGCATTCGCTCCGGCTATTCTTTTGCTTATGAGTGCCTTTACAAGAATCGTAATAGTGTTTTCTCTTTTAAGACAGGCCCTGGGCATACCGCAGCTACCTCCTAACCAGGTTATAATAGGACTTTCTTTATTTTTAACCTTTTTTATCATGGCCCCGACTTATGAGAAGGTGTATACGAATGCTGTTTCACCTTATATGGAAAAGAAGATTGGATTTAATGAGTTTTTTGAGAAATCTTCAAAGGAACTAAATGTTTTTATGTTTAAATACGCCAAAGAAAAAGACCTTGCCTTGTTTATGAATGTAGCAGGTTACAAAAGACCTAAAACAGAGGCAGATATACCCATGAAGATACTGGTGCCTGCCTTTGCAATAAGCGAATTGAAGAGGGCATTTCAAATAGGCTTTCTCATATATATTCCTTTTCTCGTAATAGATATGGTGATTGCCAGCGTGCTCCTTTCTGCAGGGATGATGATGTTACCGCCTATATACATATCCCTTCCCTTTAAGCTCATGCTCTTTGTCCTTGTGGATGGATGGAATCTGCTCGTCAATTCTTTAATAAAAGGCTTTTATTGAAAGGAGAATTTATGGGTTACGATTTAATCGTTCAAATCTTCAGGGAGTTAATAAGAACCGCCTTGATTATTATGGCACCTGTTCTACTCACATCTCTTGCTGTAGGTCTATTTATAAGCATATTTCAGGCTGCAACCCAGATACACGAAATGACCCTTGTATTTGTTCCTAAAATACTTGCAATAAGCGCCTGTCTTTTAGTCATTGCACCGTGGATGTTAAATATTATCATTAAATACACAACTACACTATTCGCAAATATACCGATGTATGTGAAGTAGGTGTCTATGGAATTAGATGCAACGGTCCAGAGATTTATATTGATATTTTTCAGAACATTTTCCATTCTCTGGCTTCTACCGATTTTTACCTCACGGGCAATCTCTATCCCGTTTAAGGCAGGTCTTGAACTCGTGCTTTCTTATTTGGCCCTTGACTTTGTTTGGGCACCTCAATATACAAGTTACGATACACATATCCTTTTTGTCCTTGTTATAAAGGAGATTTTTATAGGGCTGGCCATCAGTTTTGTAATAAGGCTTCTATTTATGATGATTTACGCCGCAAGTGAGCTGGCAGCATTTCAAATAGGATTTTCTTTTGCCCGTTTTATGGACCCTTTAACCATGACGCAGATTTCCGTTTTAGAACAGTTCAAAAACATACTGGCAATTATGGTTTTTTTTTCAATGGATTGCCACCATGCAATAATTAAAGGGATTTTTTTGAGCTTTAAAGAATTACCCCCTGGTTCTGTTGTTCTCAACAGTAACCTTTTTAATTATCTCATAACAGCTACAGGAAAGATATTTTCTGTGGGATTAAAAATCAGTGCCCCTGTTACTGTTACATTATTCATAGTTGAGTTATCTTTGGGACTTTTATCGAGGCTCATCCCCCAGATAAATGTATTTATAGAAGGTATTCCCGTAAAAATATTGATTGCCATGGTCATCCTTTCTTTCTCCCTTGGTATAACGGTTACAGCAATAGCAGGTATTTTTAGTGGTATTGAAAATGAGTTGACAAAGGTTATAAGGCTTTTGGTGTAACATATGGCAGAGACATTTCAGGAAAAGACAGAACAACCAACGGAAAAAAGGCTTGAGGATGCGAGGAAAAAAGGTCAGGTAGCCCAATCCAGGGAACTCACCACATGTCTTCTTATACTCTTTACGACCCTTTTCCTTTATTTTTCCCTTTCCAAGGGATTTGAGGAGATGTTTAGAATCTATACGAGCTATGTGAGAAACATACACCTTGAGGTAGACGCAAGTAACATACACGAGATTATGCAGTTCGGTCTTTTTAAGGGTCTGAAACTTGTTCTACCTATCTTTGGATTACTTTTGGCAGTAACGCTCATAGGCAGTTTTATCCAGACTGGTTTTTTATGGAGTTTTGAGGCCCTTAAATTTAACATAGAGGCTTTAAATCCATTTGCAGGGATAAAAAAACTCTTTTCAAAGAGATCAGGCGTTGAGGTCTTAAAGGCAATCCTCAAGATCATAATCCTTGTATATGTTTCCTATATGATAATTTTAAAGGAATTGCACGAACTACTGTCCCTTAACAGCAAGGATACATTTTTTATCGTTCAATATATGGGTAAGATTTCTTTCATCCTTAGTTTAAAAGTGTGTGTCGTCCTTTTATTCATTGCTGGCCTTGATTTTCTCTTTCAGTGGTGGCAGCACAGAAAAGACCTTATGATGACCCATCAGGAGATTAAAGAGGAGTTCAAGGAAAGAGAAGGTAATCCATTAATAAAATCGAGGATAAGAAGCATTCAGAGGGAGATGGCAAGAAAGAGGATGATAGAGGATGTAAAGACTGCTGATGTGGTAGTGACAAACCCGACCACATTTGCCGTTGCCCTTACATATAAGGCAGGTAAGATGCCTGCACCTCAGGTGGTGGCAAAAGGCGCAGGCTTTATTGCAGAAAAGATAAAGGAAGTAGCAAGAAAGCACAGAGTTACAATTGTCGAGAATAAGCCCCTTGCCCAGGGACTATTTTATTCAGTTAAGGTAGGCCAGTTTATACCGGAAAAGTTTTATGTTGTTGTAGCAGAGTTACTGGCATATGTTTATAGACAGAAAAACAGGATGGGTTTGTTATAAATGGCCAATATTTTTGAACAAATAAAAGAAAAAAGCGATGTCCTTATAGCCATATCCATTGTATTTGTCATCCTTATAATGATTATCCCCCTAAATGCCACCATGATAGATATACTTTTGACATTAAGTATATCCATATCCCTTCTTATAGTTTTTATTGGCATGTATATCCAAAAGCCCCTCGATTTTTCCGTATTTCCTTCTATTTTGCTCATCACAACCCTTTTCAGACTATCTTTAAACATAGCCACAACAAGGCAGATACTTGTAAGGGGAGACGAGGGTGCAGAGGCAGCAGGCAAAATTATAAAGGCATTTGGCACCTTTATCGTTGGAGGTAACTATGTTGTGGGTGCCGTTGTATTTATAATACTTGTAATTATAAACTTTGTAGTAATTACAAAAGGTGCAGGAAGGGTTGCAGAGGTAGCGGCACGTTTTACCCTTGATGCAATGCCTGGTAAGCAGATGAGCATTGATGCTGATTTAAGCGCAGGACTAATAAGTGATGCAGAGGCAAGGATAAGAAGAGAAAGGATTGAGCTTGAAGCAGACTTCTACGGAGCAATGGACGGAGCGAGTAAATTTGTTCGCGGAGATGCCATTGCAGGGATCATTATCATCTTCGTTAATATAATAGGCGGTCTTGTAATCGGCGTTGTTCAAAAGGACATGAATTTTGCAGATGCCCTTTCCATCTATACGATACTTACAATTGGTGATGGTCTTGTGAGCCAGATACCAGCGCTACTTACATCCACTGCTGCTGGTATAATTGTAACAAGGGCAGCAAGTCAGTCAAATCTCGGCAAGGATGTGATAAAGCAGATGTTTACCCAGCCTAAGGCCATGACCCTTGCATCTGTTATAATATTGAGTCTTGGGATGATGCCGGGGATTCCTTTATTTCCCTTTCTTATTCTTTCTTCTGCAACCTTTGGCATGGGGTTTCTTATGAAAAAACAGAAAGAAAAAGAGATAACTTCTGTCCCTGCCCCAGCCCCTTCTGAGCCTGAAGAAAAATCTTTAATACAGCCTATGGAAATTCTTGAACTCGAAATTGGATACGGGCTTATACCCCTTGTGGACGCAGAACAGGGGGGCGAACTCCTTGACAAAATAAAGGCAATGAGAAAACAGATTGCAAACGAACTTGGTATCGTGGTGCCCCCTATGAAGTTAAGGGATAATCTGCAGTTAAAATCAAGCGAATATCTTATACTTTTAAAAGGTATTGAGGTAGGAAGGGGTGAACTCCTATTAAATTATGTCCTTGCCATGGGTCAGGATGAAAAAAATGTTATTACAGAAGGGATCCCTACTAAAGAACCTGTGTTTGGACTGGATGCAGTCTGGATAAGGGAGAAAGATAGAGAAAAATATACTGCCCTTGGTTTTACGGTGGTAGACCATGCAACAATTATTGCTACCCACATAACAGAGATCGTCAGAAACAATGCCCACGAACTTCTCACAAGACAGAAGACACAGAAACTAATAGATGTAGTAAGCACAACCCATCAGAAGGTTATTGAAGAGTTGAACCAGGCACAGATAAATACAGGGATAATCCAGAAGATTTTACAGAACCTCTTGAGGGAACAGGTCTCAATAAGAGATCTCGTTTCCGTCCTTGAGGCAACGGCAGACATTGCATTTTCCACAAGGGATCCCGATGTAATTACAGAATATATAAGGCAGAGAATGGCAAGAAGCATTATTAAGCCTTATCTTGTGGATGGCATCTTGCACATTATTATTCTGGAAAAATCCGTTGAAGAGACGATCATTAACAGCATACAGCCCGAACAGGGAGGCCTATTCTCCTTTGACCTTTCGTTCAGCCAAAGGCTTATTGAAAAGGTAGGTAATGAAGTGAAAAAGGCAATACTCCA
Source organism: Deltaproteobacteria bacterium (assembly GCA_029777945.1). GTDB lineage: Bacteria > Desulfobacterota > Syntrophorhabdia > Syntrophorhabdales > Syntrophorhabdaceae > JAKORG01. The sequence goes on from JAKORG010000083.1 coordinate 16,854, forward strand.
GAATGTCCAGCCTGTGCTACTTGTGCATCCCATGATAAGGCCAAGGTTAAGGAGATTTCTCGAGCGTTATATACCGGGGATTGTTGTTATATCCCATAACGAGATACCACCGCAGATAAAAATTCAAACAATAGGGGTTGTAAAGGTATATGAGAATTAAAACATACGTATTCGATGATGTAAAAAGAGGTATTGAAGTCTTAAAGAAAGAATACGGACCAGATACAGTTATTCTGGATATAAAAGAAAATATAAAAGGTATAGGCAATGATAAACTGTGCGAAATATCAATTGCTATCGAGGATTTAGAAAAAAACAACAATGATTTAAATAATTCGGTTAAGAAAAGAGAAAATACCTGGTCCAATCTTATGGGAACTACCATAGAAAAGATTGGCCAGCTCGAATCAGAACTAATAAAAGATAGATTGAAGATGTTTCCTCTGCCGTTGAGGTCTTTTTATGAAAAAATGTTAAAAAACGGGTTTCATGCCTCGATGGCAATGAATATTATATCAGAGATATTTCAAGAGATTGGTGAACTTTCAGAACAGACCTCCAAAGTAAGTTATTTTATTAAAGAAAAACTGTGTCAAAAGATAAAGGTAAGTAATATTAGCGATATTGATTCCCATATTGTAATTTTGGGGCCACCAGGGGCAGGAAAAACTCAGACAGCAAAAAAACTCGGGGTTATGCTTTCTGCATTAGGTAAGCCTGTGTCTGTTATCTTATATAAATTTAGGGAAGAAAGTGTATCAGAAAATGAAAAGAAAGTAATCAATGTTATATCTGTGGATAAAAAAGAGAGTCTGTATCATATTGTGGAGAAAGACGATACAAAAAAGATTATTGATGTCCCTGGAAAGGTTGAGATTCAAAAAGAGATAGTAGATAGATTAAAGGATGCAAAGAGCATTGCAGTGTTTTCTGCAGGCTCGAGGGATGAAAAGATAAAACGATATCTTGATATCTACGATTCTGAAAATATGATGGGACTCATATTTACAAGATTAGACGAAGAGGAGACCTTGGGCCATTTATTGAGTAACATAATTTTTTTCAACCAGAAGGTCTGTTGTTTTACAACAGGCCGTGGGCTATCGGATATTGTGATGCCTGGCAAGGATTTATTTTACAAAATACTTTTAGAGGGTAACAGATGGATACAAGAAGAGAAAAGATAATAGCTATTACAAGCGGTAAAGGCGGTGTAGGTAAATCTTCCATAGTTACAAATCTGGCCTATATATTGGCGGCCAAAAACAAGAAGACCTGTATCGTCGATGCCGATTTATCCCTTGGCAATATTGACATTTTTTTTGGAATGATACCTAAATTCAATATAAAGGATTTAATAGAAGGAAAAAAGAGCATAAGCGAGATTATGGTGGAAGGTCCAAATAATATAAAGATTATCCCTGCTACTTCAGGGATAGTTGAACTTTCGAATCTTACAGAGGAGCAGAGGAATATCTTAATGTTTTCCCTCCAAGAACTCGATGGATATGATTTTCTCCTTGTTGATACCCCTGCCGGTATATCTTCAAATGTGGTATACTTCAATTCTATTAGTAACGATATATTTATAGTTGTGACACCGGACCCGGCAAGTATCGCAGATTCTTATGCTGTGATAAAGGTATTGTGTAATAAAACAGGTAGAAAAGATTTTAATATTATTGTGAATATGGTAAAGGATGAGCAGGAGGCATTGAGTGTGTATAAAAAGATTTTGAGTGTATCCGACCAATTTTTAGATGTTTATCTCGATTTTCTCGGTTTTATTCCCCTTGATGCGAACATAAGACAGGCAACGAAAAAGCAAAAGCTGTGGGTAGAACATTTTCCAGAGACCCATGCAACAAAGGCCCTTATTAAGATATGCAACAAACTTGTTTCGTAGATAGAATGGCAAAACGTTCAGGATATTTAAAAAAAGAACAATCTGAAAAAGAAAGGATTGTAGAAGAATACCTTCCTATTATTAAAAATCTTGCATTTAAGATGTCAAAGGGGTTCGACGATGAAATGACAACAGAAGACCTCATTTCTGCTGGAGTTATGGGGTTACTTGAGGCAATAGAAAAATACGATCCCACAAAGGGTGCGCAACTAAAAACATTCGCATATTTAAGAATAAGGGGGGCAATGATCGATGAATTAAGGGCAAGGGACTGGTTTTCAAGAAGTGTAAGGAATAAGGCAAAAAAGATAGAAGAAACGATAGCTACCCTTGAGAGTAGACTGGGAAGATTTCCATCTGAAGAGGAAATTGCCTATGAGCTGGATATGGATTTTGAAAAATATTTAGAGTTTATTAAGGATTATAAAAACCTTTCTGTCTTTAGTATAGATGAGTTATACGAGACCTTAGGCGAGGATAAGGAAAGACTTATTAGATATGTCATTGAAGAAAGTGAAAGTCCTGCAGAGTTAGCAGAGTTCCGTGAATTGGAAGGCCTTCTTGCAAAGGCCATAGAAAAGCTACCTGAAAAGCAGAAACTTGTGTTGAGCCTTTATTACTATGAAGACCTTAATATGAAGGAAATTGCTTTAGCACTGGAGATAACCGAGACAAGGGTCTGTCAGATTCACTCCCAGGCCATTCTAAACCTCAAGGCAATCTTAAAAAAATATAATTTTCGTTAAAGTTTTTGCCTTTAGTTACGATAATATTATAAATAAAATTAGAGAATTATGGTGAACGAGAAAATAATCGTTGAAAGATTAAAAAATATCGACCTTTTGCCCACCTTTCCCCACATTGTTCACGATGTTTTAAGGGTAATAGAGGACCCCATGAGTTCTGCCTCTGATATTGCAAAACATATGGACGCATCTATGGTGGGAGAGGTATTACATTTGGCAAATAGCGCCTTTTATAATAGAAGTGGCATAAGGAAGATAACGTCCATCGAGCAGGCAATAGCAATAATCGGTTATGAACATCTTGCCCATATTATTTTCCAGATGCCCTTTCTTGTCCTTACAAAAAAAGAAGATAGGTTTATGGATGTGAGCGGTTTTATTACCCATTCTTCATTGTGTGGTATGTTTTCTAAAAACATAAGTCTTACTACACTATTGGGAAATCCCAATGATACTTTTATAGCTGGTTTAATCCATGATGTGGGAACGATTATTATATACAAATATTTTTATGAAGAGTGGAAAGAGATTTACTTTCTTGTCCATGAAAGAAATAAATTGAGGTTAGAGGCAGAAAGAGATGTGCTGTCCGTTGACCACGGTGTTATAGCAGCAATGTTACTTGATTTATGGGATATCCCTAAATCGATCTCCAACCCCATCCGTTTTCATCATAATCCAGAAGAGGCAAAGGAAGATGTGGAAAATGTGGCTGCCGTTTATATTGGCAATATTTTGGCTAAACAAATAAATTTTAATTTGATTCAGGACGGTTTAGCTAATTTTATGACATCAAATATGAATATTGTTAAAGAGATAGAGAGATTTAGACATCCTCTCTCTTCAAATGAAGAAGTGGAGCTATTTAAAAGGGTGTTCGATGCCTTAAAAGAATTTAAAAGAATATTTAGGGGACCTGAAGATGACAGAGAATACGACGAATAAGATTAAAGCCCTTGTTGTAGACGATTCAGCATTTATGAGGGGTGTTATTACAAAGATGTTAGAAAGCAATGGAGAGATAGAGGTTATAGGGACTGCAAAAAACGGCCTTGAGGCCATTGAAAAGGTAGAATCATTAAAGCCTGACGTAATGACCCTTGATATAGAAATGCCCATTATGAACGGGTTAGAGGCACTAAAACATATAATGGAAAAAAATCCATTACCTGTAATTATGTTCAGCGCCCTTACCCAGGAGGGTGCAGAGATAACCCTTGAGGCATTAAGTATAGGTGCAGCAGATTTCATAGCAAAGGACTTTTCCAATTTTTCTGTGAATATAATCAATAAAGAGAACGAGCTCGTTCAAAAGATAAAAACCGTTGCAAAAAAAAAGAGGCTCTATTCAATAAGAAAATTTTTTACTTCAAAACAGGACCTTTCAATAAACAAACCCATTAAGGCAAGACAACACAACATCCTTGCCGTGGGTGCTTCTACAGGTGGACCCCCTGCCATTGAACACATCTTATCCAGTCTTCCTGGGGATTTTCCCGTCCCAGTTATTATTGCACAGCATATGCCGAGGCTATTTACTAAATCCTTTGCCCAAAGACTTAATAATGCTGCTAAAATCGAGGTAAAAGAGGCAGAAAACGGTGAAAGGCTTAAACCAGGGGTGGCATTTATTGCCCCAGGGGATACACATATGTCAATTAAGAGAAAAGGTGCTGATGTCTTTGTGGAATTTATAAATGAAGCAAGGTATGTATATAGACCATCTGTGGATTTACTTTTCAGTTCCACTGCTAATGTATACGGAGAGGGTTCTTTATGCGTTATACTAACAGGTATGGGCAATGATGGGCTTATGGGCACAAAGGATATAAAATCGAAAAAGGGTTATGTAATTGCACAGAACGAGGAGACCTGTGTTGTATTCGGTATGCCAAGGGCTGTTATAAATGCAAATATGGCAGATACAGTATTACCACTGGATAAAATACCCGAGGAAATTATAAAAATACTATGAGGTGGCAATGGGCATTAAAAAGAGATTTTTAAAGCTAAAAAATACTTTAATTCATGGCAACAGCCTTGAAAGAGAAAGGGCTATGGAACAGATCATCGAAGAGCCCTCAAAAGAAATCGTAGAGATGATAATAGAGCTTTTGTATTTTAAAGAGACGGTTATACGAATGTTTGCTGTGGATATTTTAAAAAAGATAGGCAAATACAATATGGAAGCAGTTTTGAAACTGCTTAAAGACCCAGATGAAGACATAAGGATATATACATGTGAGATTTTAGGAGGTATGAAAGAAAAGGAAACTGTTCCATACCTTATAGAAACACTAAAGGATGAAAGCCCAAATGTTCGTAATCTTGCGTGTGTGGCTTTAGGCGATATCGGTGATGACTCTGCGGTAGATGCCTTATTTTCTGCCTTGAAAGATGATGAATGGGTGGAGTTTTCTGCCATTCAGGCACTCGGAAAAATAGGTAGCAAAAAAGTGATAGCACCCTTATTCGAGATTTTTGAAAAGGAAAGCGGAATAGTATCATTAATTGCATGCGAAACTCTTATAGATTTTAAAGAAAAAGACATAATTGACAGGGTTATAGAGACATTAAAGACATGGGATAATAACACAAGAAGCGAGTATATAAAAGTTATCCTTGAAAAAGAAGATGAGGATATTTTCTTTGCAATGCAGGAAAAGATGGGGCAGGAATTATTCGAGCATCTTGTGGAGCTGGTAAGGTCAGAGGATAAAAAATCAACTAAAATATTAAAACTCATATCCTATTTTAAAGAACCTGTGGCAGCAGAGGTAATACTCGATTCCTTCTCAGGTATAAACCCTGACAGTGACGAATATTATGATGTAATTGCCCTTTTTTCAGAGATGTCTTCTGTGTGGGCTTCAAAGGCCCAGGAGTTTTTTGAAAAAGACGAAAATTGCATGGTTCCTCTTATTAAGGCATGTGAAGCAAATCAGATAAAAATTGATGAAGAAATCTTATTGAATAAGTTTCTCACATCATCTGTTGAAGTGAAAAGAGAAATCGTAAAGAGTCTACCTTCTATTATAAAACAGGGAGGCTCCAGAATAATAAAAGAGGCATTAGAAGACCCTGACGGTCACATAAAGGGTGATGCATTGTTGGCAATTGGTGCATTAGGGTTAGTAGAGTTTAAGGATAAAGTGATTGAACTAACCAAAAATGCATATATGGATGTGAGGCAGAAGGCCTTAAAGGCCCTTTTTAAACTGGATCCTGTAAGATTTTATGAAATTGTCTCTGACTTTGCTCTAAAGGGAAACTTAGAGGACAAAAAACTGTATTTTTATATAGCCCCTTTTATCAACAAAGACATGAATTATCCTCTTGTGAGGTTTTTATTAAATGAAGGTGATGCTGCAATAAGAAAAGCGGCAATTAATCTTATTGGTCATTTACTCGATGACGAAAGATACTTTGAATTGTTTAAAAACCTCTTAAATGGTGACAATGTTCCCCATGAGGTATTAAAGATCATAAAAGATAAAAAGATGGATATATTCAAAGATAGGCTTGTTCAGATATTTCTTAATATAGAGAATGAAATGTGGACGAGGTATTACGCACTTCTTGCACTCGGCTCATTTGGAGATAACAACCTCTTTGAAATCTTTTTAAAGGGTCTTGAAAGCGATAGCAATATTATCAAATTGGGTAGCCTTAAGGCACTTTCCAATTTTAATGATAAAAGGGTTTTAGATTATATAAGACCTTATTTAATGAGCGAAAACGAAGATATAAAGATGGCAGCAGAGGGAATCTTAGAAAAGTTTTATTCAATGGGAGAAGATGAAGGTGGGCTATGACAAGGGAAGAATTCATACCTCTTAGAGATTTTATATATGAAAAAACAGGGATTTTTTTTGCCGAGAATAAGATGTATCTCCTTGAAAGCAGGCTTTCCAACAGACTAAGCGAGTTAGGTTTTGAAACTTATAATGATTATTACTTTTTTTTAAAATACGGCAATGAAGATGCTAAAAAAGAGATGATTTATTTACTCGATGTAGTTACTACGAATGAAACGAGTTTTTTCAGAAATCCGCCCCAACTGGATGCATTTAGAATCATCATGGAGAAGAATTATTTTAAGAATACTAACGGCCAGGGCATGCCGTTAAAAATCTGGAGCGCTGCCTGTTCAACAGGGGAAGAACCTTATACCCTTGCAATCATACTTTTAGAATTAATGGAATTAACAAAAAGAAATATACCTTTTATAATATATGCTACAGATATAAGTTACAGGGTCCTTGAGGCAGCCAAAAAAGGTGTATACGGTCCATACAGCATAAGGGGCATGGACCAGACAATGCTCAACAAATATTTTACAAAAAACGGTGATACCTATATAGTTAAAGATATAGTGAAAAAGAATGTAAAATTTGACTTTATGAACCTTATTGACAAACAATCTTATGTAAAATATAGGTTTATGGATATAATTTTCTGCAGAAATGTCCTTATCTATTTCGATGATAAGGCAAAGAAAAGGGTGATTGATTCGATTTATGAGTGTTTAAAGCCTGGGGGGTTTTTAACAATCGGTCATGCTGAATCATTGCACAATATATCTCGTGCATTTAAGCCGATTATGTTTCCAGGCTCAATTGTTTATCAAAAGGGGTAGTTTATGAAAAGGATAATGATAGTTGACGATTCATCAACAATAAGAAAGCTCATCAACTATATTTTGAGAAAAAAAGATTATCTTATTACAGAGGCAGAGGATGGATTAGATGCTCTGGAAAAGCTTATAGAAACAAAGGTTGATTTGGTGATAGCAGATTTGAACATGCCTAATATGGATGGAATCGAACTGGTAAAGAGCCTGAGGAATAATTTTTATCATATTGACACCCCTATTATTATGTTGACAACCACAAGGGACGAGAATTTGAAAAAAAGTGCCCTTGAGGCAGGGGTAAATCTGTTTTTAAATAAACCCATACAGCCTAATTTATTGCTTTACAAAGTAGAAAGTCTTTTAGAGGGGGAGAAAAATGAGTAATCAGTCTTTGGAACACGAAGAGATGAAGGAGATAATTGATGAGTTTATAGTAGAGAGTTCTGAATTTATAGAAAATGCAACACAGGATATAGTATCTATGGAGGCAGAGCAGGATGATGAGATTATAAACAGCATATTTAGGGCTGTCCATACGATTAAAGGCACATCGAGCTTTTTAGGCTTTTCTGTTTTATCAAATCTTGCCCATAAGGCAGAGGATCTATTGGGTCTTGTAAGGAAAAAAGAATTGGATATGAGTAAAGAGATTGCAGATGCCTTGCTCGAGTCCATGGATACGATGAAGCTTTTAATAGAAGATATAAAAACGGATTATACAGAAAAACAAGAGACAGAGCAATTGATCCACAAGCTTGAAATGCTGGCCAATCCAGATAGAAAACCCTTAGGCGAGATCCTTGTAGAAGAGAAGATAATAACAAAGAAAGAGCTTGATAAGGTTCTTGAAAAACAAAAACAGGAAAATAAAAAGATTGGAGAGATTGTATTAGAGGAAAAATTAATTACAGATAAACAACTGGAAAATTTATTGAATAAACAGAAAACAAAAAAAGAAGACCAAACGATTAGAATCGATGTAAAGAAACTCGATGAGATGATGAACCTTGTCGGTGAGCTTGTTCTGGGTAAGAACAGACTGAATATGGTAAAAAACATGGCAAAGAGGGATATAAGTAAAAGTAGTGTCGTTGACAACCTTGATGAGGTAACTAATTATATTGAAGTAATTACAAACGAGCTCCAATTGTCCATTATGAAGGCACGTCTTGTGCCTTTAAGCAAGCTTTTCAATAAGGTGCCAAGACTCGTAAGGGATTTGTGCAATTCATTCAATAAAGAGGTGGAATTAAAGATTACAGGAGAAGAGACAGAACTGGATAGAACCCTTATTGAGTCCTTGCACGACCCCCTCATACATATAATCAGAAATTCTGTTGACCACGGGATTGAGACAAAGGAAGAAAGGGCAAAGAAAGGTAAACCAGAAAAGGGAACCTTATCCATAAATGCCTATAACGAAGGTAACAACGTAGTCATCGATATTTTTGACGATGGAAAAGGTATAGACATAGATGGATTAAAGAAAAAGGTTATAGAAAAAGGGCTAATGAGTGAACACGAGATAAACGACATGACGGAAAAAGAGATAATGAACCTTATTTTTATACCAGGATTAAGTACGGCTAAAAGGATAAGTAGTGTTTCCGGCAGGGGTGTGGGGATGGATGTAGTAAAGACAAATATTGAAAAGATGAATGGTCAGGTTTATGTAGATTCAATGAAAAATCAATGGACCAAGATATCAATTAGACTTCCTTTGACCCTTGCCATTATGGGAGCCCTTATAGTTGAGATAGGTCCTGAACTCTATGCAATACCTTTAAATAATGTAATAGAGCTTGTAAAGTTAAATAGGGAGTATATAAAAATGGTAGATAAAAACGAGGTCCTGATGCTAAGAAAAGAGATAGTGCCCATACTCGATGTGGCAAGGATAATGTCTCTTCCTGACAGCGGGAAAGAAAAATATATAGTTATTTGTAAGATAGGCGATAAAACTTTGGGTATAAAGGTAAATACCGTGGTAGGTCAAGAAGAAATAGTTATTAAATCCCTCGGTGAGTTTATGGGAAACATAAAGGGTATAGGCGGTGCTTCCATTCGCGGTGACGGCAAGGTAATCTTGATACTCGATATCCCCGCCATGATAAGCGATAGATACATGGAAAAGATAAATAAAAGAAGGGAAGAGACCCTTGAATACAAATATGCAGTTTAAAAAAATTTAATTTTTTGAACTTAAGTTTTTCCTTATTTTTCCGAAAATCTCTTTAAAAAGGAGGTTTGTCCTATGAATGAAAGTGGTATAAGGCAACTCGTTACATTCAAAATAGAAGAGGATGAGTTTGGCGTGGATATACTAAAGGTTCAAGAGATAAACAGGATGATGAATATTACAAGGATACCTAATGCACCTGATTTTGTGGAGGGGGTAATTAATTTGAGGGGGAAAATTATTCCCATCGTTGATTTAAGAAAAAAGCTCGGGTTTCCGGGCAAAGAATACGATAAATCAACAAGAATTATCGTTGTTGAGCTTGAAGGTATTGTCCTTGGATTTATAGTCGATTCAGTATCAGAGGTATTGAGGATACCCAATAGCACCATTGAACCACCACCATCTATCATAAAGGGTATTGAATCAGAATTTATTGAAGGCGTAGGAAAGCTTGAGGATAGACTACTTATCCTTCTGGAATTAAAGAAGGTGTTTACAATTCAAGAACATAGATCTCTGGAAGATTTGAATATGAACTAAACTGTAGTGGTTTTGGTATATAAATTGCTTTTTAAAATGTGGGGCCTATATGAAAGAATTATTTGATATAAACCTTTTGTCCCAGATAAAAGGCCTGGATCAAAAACTATCCGTATCAAAAGAGCAGTTAAGGTTAAGGCATAACATTAAGGAAAGCCAGAAAAACAAGGGCGGAAGTAAAGATAAAACAGGCCAGGGATTTAAAAATAACGAAGAAGATAAGGAAAAAGACAAGGTAAAAAAGGTAACAGACAAAGAAGGTCATATCTCGATAGATATAACAGCATGAAAAAAATACCTGCCCCGGAAAAATTTTCCTGCATAAAAATAATTCCCTTCCTCTTTTTTGTTTTATAGGCCTTATTCTTTTTAAGGCCAAAGTCTAACTCATTAAAATCAATTAAGAATTGGTTTTTTACATTTTCCGTTTCCCTTATATATTCTGGCACATATATTGCAAAAAAATAATGAGAGTCATGTTAAAGGGCATATATAGAACAATAACTGGAAAGGCAGTAACAGAAAGAAGGATGGAGATAGTGGCAAACAACATTGCCAACTGTTTAACTGCAGGATATAAGAACTCAAGACCGGTATTTAAGCTCATAGATGATGTTAACGGCTCCGAGGCAGATAAAACATTGGCACAAAAGGGCAGTATCTATACCCTTAGTTCTTTTATAAACTTCACAGAGGGTGTGCTTGTAGAAACAGGTAATAATCTCGATTTGGGAATTCAAGGTGATGGCTTTTTCGTTGTAATGGTAAAGGGAAAAAATATGTATACAAGAGATGGCCAATTTACTCTTAATAACGAAAAGAAGCTCGTTACATTGGACGGAAATCCTGTTATGGGTGAGGGTGGTGAGATAACCATAGACGGTGCGGATATTAAGATTGAATCAGATGGCACTATTTATGTGGATAAAAAATTTGTAGACAAAATAAGGGTGGTTACATTTGAAGACAAATCGGTTTTAAAGAATTATGGTAGGAGTTTATTTGTAAATACCGATGAAAGGGCAAAAGAAACAATACCTGAAAATTATGGAGTAAAACAAGGTTCCTACGAAGCTTCAAATGTGGATGTCATAAAAGAGATGGTAGAGATGATGTCAACGCTTAGGGCATATGAGTCGTATACAAAGGTGGACCAATTTTTCAGCGAAATGATGGAAAAATTAATAAATTTAGGGAGGATGTAGGAGGTTTTTTATGATAAGGGCGCTTTGGACTGCAGGAACAGGCATGAATGTTCAGCAGATAAACTTGGACATCATTGCTAATAACATTGCCAACGTGAATACAAACGGCTTTAAGAAGAGTAGGGCCGATTTTCAGGATTTGATGTATCAGACACTCAGGCTTCAGGGTATAAAAACCGGTGAAGGGAACCAGGTGCCAACAGGTATTGAGATAGGACACGGTGCCATGCTCGCAGCGGTTCAAAAGGTATTTATGCAGGGTGATTTTCAGGAGACGCAAAACAAACTCGACCTTGCCATAGAAGGCAATGGGTTTCTTACTGTCATACTTCCCACAGGTGAGAAGGGCTATACCAGGGCAGGGTCTTTAAAGAGGGATTCAGATGGAAAGATCGTTACATCCGATGGATATCCATTAGAACCAGGCATAACTATACCAAATAATGCCACATCTATATCTATAAGACCAAATGGTATAGTATCTGCAAAGATAACAGGCCAGTCTGAACCTTAGCAGTTAGGAACAATTGAGCTTACCATATTTCCAAACCCTTCCGGTCTTAAGGCAATGGGTAAAAGTATATATATGGAAACAGATGCAAGTGGTTCTCCCATTACAGGAAAGCCCGGTGAAAACGGTCTTGGCACAATACTACAAGGCTTTCTCGAGATGTCCAATGTAAATGTGATGCAGGAGATAATAAACCTGATAGTGGGTCAGAGGGCATATGAAGTGAACTCAAAGGCAATACAGGCAGCAGATGAAATGCTCCAGATGGCAAATAATGTAAGGAGATAAGAAGGTGAAAGGGAAACTGTGCATTTTAGCGTATAGGGTTATAGGCTTTATTATAATAGCATGGCTTATCCCTGTGTCTGGTATGTGTGCTGAGAAAAGGTCATCCATAGATGCAACAATTATCAATTTTATCAGTGATTACTACGGCAAAAAAACAGACATTAAGATTTCGCTTACTAATCAACCTTCAATTTTAAAAGAAGGTGATGTGAAAGTAAAAAACATTACCTTTGCAAGGCTACCAGATACTAATGGAAATGGCATATGTGCATTAGAGATTGTGGATACAAGAAAGATGACGAGAAATGTGTTTGTTCCATTTAAAATCATGGAGAAAAAAAGAATCTATGTGTTAAAAGAGAACTTAAAAAGAGGCGAGATTTTAACAGAGGACAAACTTGCGTATAAAGACATAATCTTAAGGGAAGACAGAAGGGATTATCCAGAAGATTTAGAAGATATTGTGGGAAAAAGGCTAAAGAGGGATTTAAGCGCAAATTCGGTCATTACAAAGAATGTTTTAGAAGATCATTTTGTTATCAAAAGAAACGACATTGTTAGTATAGTGCTGGAAAACAAAAAATTTATGGTAAAGGCAAAGGGAAGGGCATTAGACAAAGGAAGAATTGGAGATGTCATTAGAGTCAAAAATTTGACTTCCCATAGAGAGATTGCTGGCAGGGTCGTGGCAGATAGTATAGTGACAGTAGATATGTAGGGAGAAGGCGTATGAAATTTAAATATCTTTATTTAATAATCATCCCTTTATTTTTATTAAGCTGCAATACCACAAATTATACAAGCAGGATTAAAGGTGAAGAGTTTGTCGTAGATAATGCATTTAAGCATGAAGAAAAGAAAAAAGAATTAAAGGTTATAAAAACCGGGACGATCTGGCCTGGCGATAGAAGTTCTAACAATCTTTTCTCTGACGGAAGGGCAAATCGTATAGGCGATATCATTACAGTAAAGATAGTTGAGGCAACAAAATCAAATGAAAAGGCTACAACAGATTTAAAAAGAACAGGTGCGAATGTTAATCTCGGTATACCCAATTTCTTGGGTATGGAATACAATCAGGGAGGGAGAGGTTTTATAAGCCCTGATAAACTCGTGACAGCCACTACAAAGAACGATTTTAAAGGTGAAGGTGAAACCGTCAGGGATGGCTCAATGGTAGCTACCATTTCTGCCAAAGTAATAGATGTAATGCCAAATGGAAATCTTGCCATTGAAGGAAAAAGGGAGATTACACTAAATAACGAGAGAAAGGAGATGTTATTTCAAGGTATAGTGCGGCAAAAGGATATTGCAGCAGATAATTCTGTTTTCTCAACCCAGGTGGCAGATGCAAAGATTATTCTTGCAGGTGTTGGTGTAATATCTGAAAAACAGTCTCCTGGCTGGTTTGCAAGGCTCCTCGATTTATTGTGGCCTTTTTAATTTTTCTGTGAGGTATAAACTATGCCTGAAATAAAAAGAAGCTATACAAGGTCAAATGTTAAAGAGAGGGGAAGAAGTTCATTCTGTATTGGTTTAGTATCGTTTTTATCAATTCTTATATTTTTGTTAGTCTTTTTTACGATACCCTCAACATCTTTTGGAGCAAGGATAAAGGAACTTGCATATATTGACGGTGTGAGGAATAACCAACTTATAGGATACGGGATTGTAATTGGGCTTAATGGAACAGGGGATAAGGCAAATACGGTTTTTACAACACAGTCTCTTTCCAATATGTTAGAAAGGATGGGGGTTAAGGTTGATCCTAATGCAATAAAGGTTAAAAATGTGGCAGCTGTTATGGTAACGGCAAACCTTCCGCCTTTCAGCAAGGTGGGCACAACTATTGATGTCACAGTATCCTCCCTTGGAGATGCAACAAGCCTTTTAGGTGGCGTGCTAATTATGACCCCCTTAAGGGGAGCAGACGGCGAGGTATATGCAGTGGCACAGGGACCACTTGTTGTAGGTGGTTTTAGTGCAACAGGCGCTGGTGCTACCATGCAGAAGAATCATCCCACAGTAGGAAGGATACCAAATGGCGCCACCATTGAAAGGGAAATAGGTTATGAATTTGTAAAGTCCGATTCTATTATTATTTCCCTTAAAATGCAGGATTTTACAACGGCAAGAAGGATTGAAGAGCATATAAACTCTTTATATAATGATATTGCCTATGCAAAGGATGCAGGCACTGTGTATGTCAAGATACCTGACCCTGTAAAAGAAAATCCTGTTAAATTTTTGTCATTAATCGAAAATATCGATGTAAAACCCGACATGGTGGCAAAGATTGTTGTGGATGAGAAAACAGGCACTATAGTAATAGGTGAAAATGTGCGCATCTCCACAGTTGCCATATCCCAGGGTAATATTAGCGTGATGATAAAGGAAGACTATAAGGTAAGCCAGCCCTTGCCCTTTGCGCCTCAGACTGCCCAAACTGTTGTTACCCCTGATACCAGAATTAGGGCAGAGGAAGATAAGGGGAAACTATTTATCGTTGAAGGAGATGTAACCATAAGGGAGCTTGTAGCAGCCTTAAATGCTGTGGGCGTTTCCACAAGGGAGATGATTTCCATACTTCAGGCCATTAAGGCTGCAGGGGCATTACATGCAGAATTAGAGATTATATAAATATAATTTAGGACCTGTGGGATGTGCTTTATGGCATGGCGTTTGCAGTATCTTTTAGAAATGAAATAATGGGGAGGCAAAGATATGGGTGATGGAATAAAGTCAGGTGCAATGATAAATTTTCAGGCTCCATCGGCAAGTTTTTATACATCCCGCATTCTTAAAAGTAAACCAGGGGCAGATGGCTTGAATATCGAAAAAGTTGCCCAGGATTTTGAATCTTATTTTCTTTATCTAATGCTAAAAGAAATGGAAAAGACCACAAACAGTTCCAATAAAAGCTATATGAAACAGACCTATATGTCCATAATGTATGAAAAGGTCGGTGATTATATGGCAAAAAAGGGGATAGGCTTAAAAGAGATGATTACTGAACATTTGCAAAAAAATATTAAAGTTTTAAAAGAAAAGGGCGATAATAATGGTAAGTAAAAAAGGAGGAACATTATGAAGATAACCAATGCCAATCACCCAAACGCCCTTGAGAACATAATCAAATCGCTGGAAAATAAGCCTGCCAAGGGCACAGCTGCAGAAGAGAAAAACAAACAGGGTATAACCGATAAGGTAGAGCTTTCTACAAAAAGGCAGGAAATCCAGAAATTGGTGGATAAGGTAAAGGCCATTCCCGAGGTAAGGATGGAAAAGGTGGAAAAGATAAAAGAGGCCATCAAGTCTGAAACATATAATGTTAAAGGTGAGCTTGTAGCAAAGAGCATATTAAAAAGCAACATCTTAGACGAAATTTTATAATGAATGGCTGTTATGGAGCATATGTTTTTTGAAATAGCATCAAAAGAACTTAATATCCTAAAGGACTTTCAAAAGACATTGAAAGAGGAAAGGGATTCTATAATCGCTTTTTCCATTGAGGGCATTGTAAGAACCAACAACAAAAAGGAAGAACTTCTGAAAAAGCTCGAGTTTCTTGAGGCAGAAAAGAAAAGATTGATGGAAGATATGCCTGACAGAGAGAAGATTTTTAACGACGATAGATGGAAATTTGTTACAGATGAAATAAAGACAGTTTTGAAAGACATAAATACAGCTTTGGGAAAGAACATTAACCTAATTTCATTTTCTGTGGATTATGTGAGAAACTCCATAGAAACCATCATTAATTTCGTAAATAAGACATCATACTCAAGGAAAAGCAATCCTAAGTTGTCTATATTTCCTGCAAGAGAGATTTAAATGAGTATCTCGTCTATATTAAACATTGCAAAGAATGCACTTTCTGCATCCCAGATAGGGATGCAGGTTACATCCCATAATATATCCAATGTAAATACAAAGGGTTATGCAAGGCAGGCACCGGTATTTGAAGAACTATCCCCCTCTTCCATAGGTGGACTTCTTTTAGGAAATGGGGTAAAGGTTGAAAGCATTGTGAGATATGCAGATAAATACATAGAAAAACAGCTAAACTTAAAGAATAACGAATTTCAGGAGCAGACCATATACAGCCAGTATTTCGAAAGGATTGAAGGTATTCTCAACGAAGACAGTAACAAATTGACAAGTTATATAACAGATTTTTTTAATGCCTAGCAGGAATTATCCACAGACCCTCAAAGCACTGCCCTAAGACAGGCAGTGCTTGCCAGTGGAAAAAATATGACCCGTTCCATAAATAATATCTACAGCGGACTAAAAAATCTCCAGATAGAGCTAAACAATAAAGTCAAGTTTGAGATAGAAAATATAAATAGAATCACATCTTCCATTGCTGATTTAAATAAGATGATATTCGAAGGTGCATCGAGCACAAGCGAGGCAAATGATTATATTACTAAGCGAAATGAATACATAAAGGAGCTATCTGGAAAAATCGATATAAATTATTTTGAAGATGAATACGGAAGGGCTACAATCCTCACATCAAAGGGAAAGACCCTTGTGGAAGGAAGTCAGTCATGGAACCTCGATGTTGTAGATGATGAGACAACAGGGTTCTATAGAATTACATGGAAAGATTTTTCAGGGAAAGCTACGGATATAACAGACAGTTTTCAGGGTGGGAGTGTATACGGTATTTTGACGATGCGTGATGGCGAAATAAACAATTTTATAGCCCATATGGATGAGCTTGCAAAGGCAATAATCACAGAAGTAAATAATGTGCACAGAGAGGGTTTCACGTTAAATCACGACCCATCATCCACTGACCCCGATAATATTTCCTTTTTTAAAGAGCTGACAGGTCATTACTCAAAGGATATGGCGCTATCGGACGATGTATTAAATGATATTAAAAACATTGCCACATCGGACAAGATAGATGAAAACGGAAAACCCATTGGAAATGTTATTGCACTGAATATTGCATCCATTATTGATCAAAAAATCCTAAACAACAACTCATCGACAATCGTTGAATTTACATCTTCCATTGCTAATAGAATAGGACAGCTTTCAAAGGCTGCAAAGGATACCCTTGAATATAGCCAGGATACCATGCAGATTATGGAAAAACAGAGAGAGGCTGTATCCGGTGTATCAATAGATGAAGAAATGGCAAATCTCATTAAATTTCAATATGCATTTCAAGCAGCCACAAGACTCTTTACAGTGGCGGATAATTTATTCCAGAGTTTACTTGAGGCAGTATAATGAGGGTGACAGATAGTTTAAAATACGAGACATTCACGAGAAACCTTTCAAAGATAAAAGGGCTTGTTGATACAATACAAACCAAAATAGCATCTGGGAAAAAGGTCCTTTCTCCCTCTGATGATCCTGTAGCTTTTTCATCGGGAATTGGTCTTGAAGTAGAAAAGAAGATGAACCTTCAATACGAAAGAGCACTAAATAAATTAAAAACATTGGGGGGTTTTTACGATACGGCAATAACAGGTATACATGACCTTCTGACAAAGGCAAAAGAGATTGCCATTACGCAGGCATCTTCTACAATGGATGCTGCAACAAGAAAATCCTCGGCAGAACAGATAAAAGGTATAATAGAACAGCTTGTTACCATTGGAAATACAAAACTTGGAAATACATATATATTCGGTGGGGAAAAGACAGATTTAGCACCCTTTACTTTAAACGATGACTTCACAGTAACATACACAGGCACAGTAGATGTTTCATCAGTGTTTATCGACAGGGCAACAAAAGAAGAATCGGGTATATCAGGTAGTAGGGTCTTTATATCTGATACGAACATCTTTACTGTTTTAAAAGACCTAAAGGATGCCCTTGAAGAGAACAATGTGGAGGGTATCAAAAGTTCCTTAGATGGACTGAATGCATCTCTTGAAAAGACAGAGACAAATCTATCTTATATTGGAACTTATGCATCAAGGATAGAAGATTATATTTCATACAAGGAAACAAGAAACCTCAATATTGAGGAAGTAATCTCCAGTATGCTCGATATAGACATTACACAAGCAGTTACAGAATTTAATGTGCTTACAAATGTATATCAGGCAATGCTTTATAGTATGGCAAAAATTCAGGAAATGAATGTTCTGAACTATCTTAAATAAGGTTATAAAAGGTGATGGATGCTCGTTCTTTCCCGTAAAAAAAATGAAGGTATCATTATAAAAGGTAAGGATGGGGACATAAGGATTTTTCTCATTGACAGTGAAAGGGGTAGGGTAAGGCTTGGCATTGAGGCGCCAAAGGGTTATACAATAGTAAGGGAAGAATTGTTAACAGAAATTGAAGGGGCAAATAGAATGTCTGCCCTGAAAGATATGGAAAAAATAAAGAGGTTTATAGGTGAAGGAAACAGTTGAAATAAGGCTCAAGGGAAAGATAATAGGATTTGAGGAATTTACCGAATACATCCTTGAGGCACCTTTTGGAGAAAATTCACCCTTCAGGGTGTTGAAATGTATAGGTGCACCAATCTCTTTTGTTGTAATCAATCCCTATTATGTATTGGATGATTATTCCTTTGATGTTGACGATGCCATCATTGAAGAAATAATGGATAGGTCAAAAAGCGAAGAAAGTATAGCAGTGCTATGCATTGTAAGACCTAATGATAGAACCCTTTATGTGAATTTACGTTCACCTATTATTGTAAATACAATAAAAGGCAGATTTATCCAGGTGATCCTTCAAAATGAAGGATACGGTGTATCTGTCCCCTTTGCTGTAAAAAAACAGGAATAGAAAAAGAAAAAAAGTGAAAAAAAGACACAAAGAGAACAAAAATAAGCATGTTTATAAAAATTTAACATCACATAAGATTCAACAACCCAACACCCCTACCCTTTCTGTATGCATGATTGTAAAGAACGAAGAAAAAAACCTGCCAAGATTATTAGGCTCTATAAAGGGGCTTGCTGATGAGATTATTGTAGTTGATACAGGCTCAGAAGACAATACAGTAGAGATTGCAAAATCCTTTGGTGCAAAGGTCTATTTCTTTGAATGGTGTGATGATTTTTCTGCTGCCAGAAACGAATCCTTAAGGCATGCCACCTGTGATTATATACTCTGGCTTGACGGCGATGATGAGCTAAAAAAAGAAGAACACATTAAGATTAAAAATGCCCTTTCTAAAAACAGGGGATATGCCTTTTATCTCAAAATTAGAAGCATTACAGACAAGGGAGATACAGAGTGTATACAGATGAGGATGTTTCCCAGAAGAGAAGATATAAGGTTTGAGGGTAGCGTCCATGAGCAGGTTTATCCATCAATAGAGAGGGCAAAGATTCCCATGAGCTTATGTGATGCATTAATCATCCATCATGGATATAAGGAAAGTAGCGATAGTGATAATAAATTAAAAAGGAATCTTGAAATTCTTAAAAAGGACCTTGCCAGAGAACCTGATAACGTCTTGACCTTATTTTTTCTTGGAAGGACATTAAGGGGACTTAATCAATTGGAAGATTCAGCCTTTTACTATGACAGGATTATTGAAAAAGGGAAAGATGATAGTAGATTAAAAACCACTGATTTGTATCAGATTACCTTATTTGAAAGGGCAGGGATTTTTGCATCAAATGGAAGGCTCAAAGAGGCAATTGATTTACTTGAAAACAATAGAAATGTAGGCAGTAAAGGTAGCAATAATATAATAGATTTTACCCTCGGTGAGCTGTATTATAAGTCAAAGGAATACGAAAAGGCATATAAGTATCTATATCGTATAAAGGATGTAAGCTTTAAAGAAGAGTTAGTGCCAATAGACTTAAAACTTATAAAAAATAATCTATATCATTATCTCGGCGTATCTTCCCTTTTTGTAAAAGACTACAATACAGCAAAAAAATATATAGGCATTTCAATAGAATATGACCCTCAAAACCCCGAGAACTATCATTACCTTATCCTCTGTGAGGAAAAACAGGGCAACATAAAAAAGGCAATAGATATCTGTTCAGAGGCATTAGAAAGATTCCATAACAATATATCCTTTATTAAAAAAAGGTTTCTTCTAAGACTCGAAAACGGATATCTTTACGACATAGATAAAGACTTACCTTTTTTTGAGCATGAAACCCAGGATGTTGAGATTTTATGTGGCCTTTTACTTTTAAGCTCTATGAAGCTCTCCATTGATGGTATAACAAAATACTATAGTGCCATACAAAGGGCACTATTTTTACCTGTTATGCCCTTTCCTGAGGGGTATATGGAAGTAAAAAATAGGCTCAATGACCTTAATGAAAAAAAGGCACTGTCTCTAATGGAGAGGGTAATAGATACCTTTCTTAATCTTCAAAACCAAAACGAGATTACCCTTTAAACTAATAAAGCATTAAAAAGATGAAAAAACATACTTAAGTTTTTTAATGCGTCTCCGATAATTATATCAGAAGGGAAGAAAGGAGGTGAAAAAAGGCTTCCCGAAAAAATGAAAAAGGCAAGATGCCAAATAAAAATTAAACAAGGAGGTTTAACATGGCTTTTAGAATCGCAACAAACGTAGCATCACTTAACACTCAAAGGTGGCTCTCAGTAGCCAATGCAGGGATGGCAAAATCCCTCGAAAGACTCTCTTCAGGTTATAAAATCAACAAAGCAGCAGATGACGCAGCAGGTATCGGTATTGCCACAAAGTTGAATGTGAAGGCAGCAAGTGTTTCTAAGGCAATAGATAATGGTAATCAGGCAATAGCAATGCTTCAGACTGCAGAAAGTGGTATAGAGCAGATTGCAAACATTCTAACAAGGCTAAAAGAGCTTGCAACCCAGGCAGCCTCAGATAATAATTCAACAGACAGGGCAGCCCTTGATAATGAAAGGTCGCAGCTTGAAACAGAGATCAATAAGATCGCCCAGAATACAAAGTATGGCTCTACATCACTCCTCCAAGGGGCAAATACTATATCATCATATGGTGCCAGTCTCACACCTGCTAATGGTATCTCAGCTATTGATGTATCAAGCGCAGCATTAACAGGTACTACTGCATTTACTTTGACAGTATCTGCGGGAGCAACAACAACCCTTTCGCTTACAAGGGGATCGACAACCCAGACAGTGACTGTATCAAGACCTTCTGGTTTAAACACTACTGTTGCAAACTTCAGCGACCTCGGTGTTAAAATAACAATCAATGCATCTATAGCAGATATTAGTGCGGCTAATGGTGTTTTTACAGTTACTGTTGGTACCTCTTCTTTTGACTATCAGTTAGGAGATGTAAACCAGAGCTATGACCAGATAGGTATAAGCATTAAGAACTTCCAGGCAAGTTCTACTGATGTTCTTAACATCTCTGGTGATATATCAACCAAAGATAATGCCAAGATATATCTCGGGATAATAGATACTGCCATCACGAACCTCAATACAGAAAGGGGTAAAATTGGTGCTGCCCAGAACCAGATATCATATCACATAGCAAACCTCGAGGCTATGTATGAGAACACAAGGGCAGCCCAGTCCACAATCAAGGATGCAGATTTCGCAGCAGAGATGGCGAACTTTACAAAGTTCCAGATAGTGACACAGTCTGGTGTTGCAATGCTTGCCCAGGCAAATCAGTTGCCACAGCTAATTCTATCTCTTATGAGATAACACATCCAATCCCACCCCTTTCTGACAACAGAAGGGGTGGGTATCTAACAGGTGGTGGCTGATATGGAGATATCAATAATAAATAACATAAAAACAAATTCAAAAGTAGTAGATAGGGTAGCACATGTTTCAACTGGAAAGACAGAGAATAAAGCCCCACAGGATTTAAAACCCGTATCCTCTACAATAAGAGAAAATGAAAAGATAGCAAAAGATATTGAAAAGATGCTCGAATTTTTTAAGCAAAATAGCTCTGTAAAGTTTCAATACGATAAATCAATAAACAGGGTTATCATCCAGGTTTTAAATGGCAGCAATAATGAAGTGGTAAAGCAGATACCACCTGAAGACATAGTAAGGTTTTTAAAGGCTTTTAATGAACTAATCGGCATTATTATAGATAAGGAGATCTAATGGCAGGAAATATCTCTTTAACAGGCCTTACAAGTAATATCAACTGGACAAACCTTATAAATGACATGTTAAATGCAAAAAAGGCTTCTACTATTACACCCCTTGAAAACAAGAAGTCCAATTATCAGGCAAAGCTCTCTGCATACCAATCTTTTAATAGCCTTTTGCTAAGCCTTAAAAACTATATAGAGGACAATAAACTCGATAAGACTTCAGGTTATAATATCTACAAATATAATCTCACATCATCAAATACGAACATAACGCCAGAAGATGTTATAGGCATCTCTCTTTCAACAGAAGCGAATATCGGTAACTACTCCATTGAGGTTACAAGTCTTGCCCAGGCAGAAAAGATTGCCTCTGATGCTCAGACATCAAAGACTACTGCATTAGGATTATCTGGAACAATTACCGTAAACAGTAAAGAGATTGCTATAGAGACAGAGGATACGCTTCAGTCAATAGCATCAAAGATAAATAGTGCCAGTGCCGGTGTTACTGCAAGTATTTTATCTATTTCAGATACAGAACATAGATTGACCCTTGAATCCCAATCAGAAGGCGCTGAAGGCATTTCCCTAATAGATGGTAGTAACATCCTTAAAACACTTGGCATATTAGATGGGTTAGATCAAAAGAAAAATATCATAACAGCCGGTGCAGATGCATCCTTAAATATAGATGGTTACACCATATCATCTTCATCAAATACCGTGGCCAATGCCATATCTGGTGTTACGTTGACCTTAAAGAAGACAAATACAGGAGAACCCATAAAATTAGCTATAACAGAAGACCAGAGTGCCATAAGCGGTAAGGTCTCTGCAATGGTAAGCAGCATTAACAGCATACTCAGTTATATCAAGACCCAGAACACCTATTCTGGTGAAGGTTCAACATCTTCTCCTCTTATGGGTGACATAAACCTCCAGATGGTCCGTAATAACATAAACGATGTCGTATTCCAGGAGGTAGAGGGAAACTCTACATACACTACAGCCTCATCTATTGGCTTAACTTTTAGCAAAGATGGCACTTTAAGCCTAAACACCACAACCTTTAGTGATGCCTTAAGTGCCAACAGGACTGAAGTAATAAATGTCCTTACCCAGCTTGGTGATACCTTAAAGACAAATATGAATGTATATGTGAATCCCTTTACTGGAACTTTATCCCAGGTAGAAAAATCAATCAACGAGACAATAACCAGCATAGACAAAAGGATAGATGAATTAAACGAGCGTTTTGACAGGCAGATGGTAGAACTTGAGAAAAAATATAACAGCCTTGAACTTCTTATCTCTTCGTCTAATCTTATGAAGAACTGGCTTACACAGCAAATAGACTATATGAAAAAGAGTAACAGTTAAAAAAGGGGGAAAAAGATGACATTAAACGGCATCAAAAGTTATAAGAATACTGCAAACATTACTTCAGAGGAAGATAAAGGCCAGCTTCTTCTAAAGGTCTTTCAAAGGATACTTGAAAAGCTCGATTTGGCAGGTATTTATATAGAAAGCAAAAACTTTGAGAAAAGATACGAAGAGCTATCACAGATAAGACAGGTCCTTGAGATACTGTATGACTGTGTTGATACCCAGTATGGTGAAATATCCCAAAATCTAAAGAACCTTTACCTTTACATTATAAAGCGCCTCGATGAGGCAAATGTAAAAAATGATATAAATGCAGTAATGGAATGCAAATCTCTTATAAAAACAATATACGAAGGTTTTGATGAGGCCTACAAAAAAGAGATAAGTGCTGGAAAAAAGAATCCCATTTCATCAGATATTTTATCAGTGGACTTAAAAAATAAAGAGATGCCGAACCTTAATTCAACAGTTAGCACCCCTACGGCAGGTGGATACAGAAGTTATCTCTAAAGGTGTCAAGGTGTTTGAAAAAGATAAACTCTTTATAAAATGACAAAATATTGACACCTTTTATCTTTAACCCCTACAAAAACATTACAGATATTGACTTAAGTCATTTGAATCATGTGGCACTTTTATTGCATATATTTTCATAGCTATTAAAGCAAGTCTGCAGGAATATATTTTTTTAAATTAAAGGGGCCCCTATGAAGAAAAAAAATAAGAGAGTTAAGACAAAAAAGAAATCCCCCGGGATAATATCAAAAAGTACAGATAGAAGTGCGCACTTCACAGACGGAGATAGCTATTATTTCTATAATTTAGGCATGCTATTGGGAGAAAGAAAAAAAACAATAGTTCAGGTAGGTAGGGATAAGAAGTTTTTCGATGCCCTTGAAAAGGGGTTAAAGGCAGCTAATAGGTCAGGGATTGTATTTTATTGCGTTGACCCGGATTCAGTGAATGAAACATTAAATACAGGGAATAATCAAGGTATATTTAACTCAGTTGAGTATATTTCTTTATCAGCCGTAGACTGTGCAAAGAGGTTTGAGGATAAAAGTATAGATGTTATTTTCCTTAAAGGTGGTTATGACTTTTATAATCTATACGATGTTATTGATGCATGGTATCCAAAACTGAAAGATAGTGGCTGGCTTTCAGGTTATTGCCTTTTTTATGACGAAGGCAATTTAGAAAGGTTTGCAGGGGAAAAGGGACTTGGTTTTTCAATACTTAAAAGACCTCTTACAGATAATATCTTTGAGCTATATCCAGAAGATATTGTATCTGGATTAAAAAAAATTCAAGATTATCTAAATTGTGGGATGCTTTTAGATGCTGACCAGGTTATAAATCGTATTATAACAGCGTATCCCCATTCGCCTTTTTTAACTAATCTAAAGGCAGAGCTTGATTATAGGTGCGGAAAGACATTAGAGGCTAAAAAACAATTTGAAAGGATTATAGACATGTGGCCTTATCATGTAAGGGCAATGAATAACCTCGGGGCAATTGAGGCAAACACAGGTTACCCAAAAAAGGCAAGGGCACTATTTGAAAAGGTCCTTGAGATTGACCCGGGTAACGAGGATGCAATAGCATCTCTCGATGAGATGGGAAGATTAGGTCTTTAAGGGGGCTATATTTATGTTTAATGGTGAACTCATTCCTACAAAAAGGGCGGTTATTGATGTAAACAGGGTTTGTAATGCAAAATGTAAGATGTGTTACTACACCTACGATAATACAAAATGGACAAAAACATCTGATGACATTAAAAAGGAATTAATAATGGCAAAAAAAAGGGGTAATACGTCTGTAGACTTCACAGGTGGAGAACCAACTATACACCCTGATATGCCTGATGTTGTTAGATTTGCAGAATCAATTGGTCTTCATACGTGCATTATAACAAACTCTATTGCATTGGATAAGATTAAAAGGATAGTTGATGCAGGCTGCAGGGAATGGCTTGTCTCAATTCATGGCTACGAAGACAAGCATGACGAGCTTTTAGGTGTCAAAGGCGCATGGGATAAGATGCTATCTACAGTAGATTATCTCAATAGTCAAAGTTGTTTTGTCAGGGTTAACTGCACACTTACCAGATATAATTACAGTGACCTTCCGACACTTGCAAAATTCTACATAGACTATGTAAAGGCAAGGATAGTCAACTTTATAAACTTCAATCCCCATTACCAGTGGGGTGAGGTAAGTCAGCCAGAGGTCTTTTCAAAACTAAATGAGGTTCAGATTAAGGTTTCAGAGGTAGCACCATTTCTCAAAGAAGCACTTAAAATGCTTGAAGAATACAATACATGGGTCAATGTGAGGTATTATCCTTTTTGTATGTTAAAGGGTTATGAGACCCATATATGCAATAATCCGCAAGTCATGTTTGACCCTTATGAGT
Source organism: Deltaproteobacteria bacterium (assembly GCA_029777945.1). GTDB lineage: Bacteria > Desulfobacterota > Syntrophorhabdia > Syntrophorhabdales > Syntrophorhabdaceae > JAKORG01. The sequence continues at coordinate 42,722 of JAKORG010000083.1, forward strand.
GGGACTATGGTGTTCATCCTAAAACAGAAGAAAAATATCTTGCCTATGCAAGGTATTTGCAGGCAAACATTAATTCTTGCGAGGATAAATGTGGTTCGTGTGGTATCTTAAACGTATGTGGTGGTATAAACAGAAATTACGCCAAAATACATGGATTTTCAGAGCTTGAGCCGTATTCTGAAGTGGCAGAACACCCTTATCATTTCAAAAAAGACCTTGAGGCAGATATAATAATACCTGCATATAAGCCTTCAAGGAACTTGCAATATCTTCTTAATGAGATAGTAGAAAAATCCATTCAGCCCTATAACATAGTCCTTGTATCAAAGATTCAAAGTGCAGCAAAAAACAGAAACTATGGACTTGAAAGGTCAAAAAGCCCCTACATAATAATGTGCGACGACGACATTCGCAATTTACCATACGGCTGGAACAGGGCTTTGATAGATGTATTAAAAGAAAACAGAGAAATCATAGCGGTCTCAGCAAGACTTATGAACCCAGACGGAACACCAGGCAGAAACACGGCCAATAATTTTGACCTTAAGACCCCACTTGTAAAGGTAGATTTTATACCTACTGCCTGCTGTGCCATAAGAAGAACTGACATGAGGTTTGATGAGAGATACATAAGGGCAGGCTGGGAAGACACTGATTTCTTTATGCAGATGAAGTCATCTCTTTCTGGATACATTGTAATTTGCAACGCTGTGAAGGTGGTGCACCTAAACGAAGAAAAAAATGTAGGTGGGACGCAGAATTTATACAACGAAAGATTGTTTAAGGAAAAATGGTTAAAGAAAAAGACAGTTAAGGAAACCATAGAGGAGTTTATAGACAAAAGAGATTTCAAAGAGGCATTAAATCTACTACACACAGAACTGTCAAAAACACCAAATGATGCAGAACTACTTAGCCTTTTAGGCTGTATCATGATTGAAATAAACCAGATAGAAGACGCAATTGAATGTTATTATGGAGCAGCATTATTAAGACCCAACGATGCAAAAATTTTAGTTAATTTTATTGAGGCAAGTAAAAAGATAGAAAAATACGACCTTTTAGAAAAGTTTCTTAAAAAGATGATGGAACTCAATCCTGACATACCTGAATTTCCATATTTAATGGCAGAGTGCCTTTGCTGGCAGGGTAGATTCAGTGAGGCCATAGATTTGCTGGATACTAATATAAAAAGATTTCCCGGCCACAAGGAATCTAAAATGCTAAAGAATTCTCTAACTGAATCTGTTAAAGGCCGTAATAATCTGAATGCAGATTGGGGATTATAAAAATGCAACTGAACCAATGCGTGCCTCAGGCTATTTTTATACAGCTTGCAACTGCCTGCAATGCAAAATGTATCAACTGCCCTTACATCTTTACTTACGGAGAAAAAGGTACACATAAAAAGGGAGTTATGGACGACAATGTATGGATCAAGATTGTCCACGATTTGAAAGCTATGAACTTTACAGGACAGGTTGGTTTCTACCTGCATCACGAACCTTTGCTTGTAAATTCACTTTTCGATAAGGTCGAGGACATAAATAGCAACACAAAGGCCTTTGTCGTCATTTCCACTAATAGATTTTTACTGACAAAAGAAAAGAGGAAAGCCTTAATCTCATCAAAACCACGAGTTGTGCACATCAATATTAATTCTGGTGATAAGGCAGAATATGAGTTAATGACTGGCTTAGTTTTCGATATTACAATTGAGAATACTAAGAGTTTTATTGAGGAAGCAAAAGGCAAGATTCATATAGAGATAAACTGTCCGGTGTTGCCAGGAGTTGATACTGATTTGTTAAAGAATTTGTTTCCAGATGTGCAGGTCAATACGGATTATATGGCAACATCCAGGGGAGGTACCTTAACATGGGTTTATTGTAAATCATATTTAAACAGATTTAATCTTGAAAGTTACTGTTATCAACCTATTATAAACTTCAACATTCTTTATGATGGCAGTGTTATTCTATGCTGTAATGACTGGCTTCATAAAACCAAAGGTTTGTTTTCAAAAGTGACAGAAAGCTCTATCTTTGAAATATATAACTCTGAACTAATGAAAAAAATTAGAGCTGAGTTTAAAAAAGGTGATTATAGTAGATTCTCTATGTGTACTTATTGTGCAAAGGAGATGGGCTTTACTATAACAAAAGAAAATGACAACTTAGCATCATTACATAAGGCCGTCTCATCTGATTTAAAACCAGTTAAAAGGGTACTTCTTACCAATATTAGGATGTTAGATTTTACAGGGAGTGAAATTTACACGATGACACTTGCCAAAGGTTTGCGTAAGAGTGGAATAGATACTATCGTATATTCCAAATTTATTGGGGGAGTCATTGAGGCAGAACTAAATAGGGCTGGCATTCCTTTAGTAAACGACATTAATAAAATAAAAGAAGAGAAATTTGATCTGATACATGCCCATCATAATATAAACGCAATGGAACTCAGGTACCACTTTCCGGACATATCCATGGTATACATGTCTCATGGAGTTTTACCTGCCTTGGAACAACCTCCTTTTATTGATATCGGTATTGATTTATTTCTCGCGGTAAGTGAAGAGGTTAGACAGAATCTCATCAATAATGGAGTACCGGAGGAGAGGGTTCTCATATTGAGAAATATGGTGGATTCTGAATTATTCAGAGAGTTAAGACCTGTAAATAAAGTACCGAAGAAGGTTTTGATCTTTAGCTACAAACTCAACGAACAGATGATTCTTGAGATTAAAAACTCCTGTAAGCGCCTGGGACTTGCATGTATAGAAGCGGGAAACTGGGATAATCCTGTGCATTACTATGATTTGCCTTACCTTATGAATGATGTGGACATAGTGATTTCATCTGGCAGAGGCATCATAGAAGCGATGCTATGTGGAAGGATCCCTTTAGTCATCGACAGGGGTTACATGGATGGTATGGTCACTCCTTATAACATACGGGAACTCATGAAGTGCAATTTTTCGGGAAGAAGGTACCGTATCAATTTTTCCAGAGAGACGTTTGAGTCTGAGATAGAGAAGTACAACCATTTATATGGCCAGGAACTCAGAAAAATATCGGTTGAGCTTTTCTCTGCTGATTATCTGATAAATCGCCTGGTTCAGATTTATATTGGTGTTTTACTCAGAAGAGAGAAAGAAAAACACACCAGAAAAGAACTTCCTGTAATCTTAGAAAAAATCCTGTCTTGCTATAGTGAAATCATAAACGTTAGCTCAAATCATGGGGCAAGATTTCACGGGGGATCTGTCCGGTACAAAAGAGTAGGCCCGTCTATTCAACTGGAAGGACATCGTACAAATATTCGAATCCCTTCTGGAGAGATAACCAGTATTCATTCCGGAGACAATTTTCCTCAGCAGAACGCCGGAAATCTTACATGCCCAGAGAAAAAATTGGTTCATCCTATAGCTTTTTATCTGCCTCAATACCATCCTATCCCTGAAAATGACAATTGGTGGGGTGAAGGTTTTACGGAGTGGACAAATGTGAGATCCGCAGTCCCTCTCTTTGAAGGACACATACAGCCAAGAATTCCCACTGAACTTGGCTGGTATGATTTGCATGATCTCGATGTGATTAAAAAGCAAGTTGAGTTTGCCAGGGAACATGGTATTTACGGGTTCTGTTTTTATCATTACTGGTTTAATGGAAAACTTCTACTTGAAAAACCACTTGAGAACTTTCTCAATTGTTCTGAAATAGACTTCCCTTTCTGTCTTTGCTGGGCAAACGAAGATTGGACAAGGGCATGGGACGGAAGAAGTGGAGAGGTACTCATCAAGCAGGAGTATTCAGCGGAAGATGATTTATCCCATATCCGTTATCTTATTCCGTTCCTCAAAGATGAAAGATACATAAAAGTGGATGGAAAGCCTCTTCTTCTCGTCTACAGGATAAGCAAACTTCCCGATCCTTTGAAAACCACAGAAGTCTGGAGAGAGGAAGCTAAAAAAGCAGGAATAGGGGAACTATTCTTGTGTAGTGTAGAAAACTTTCCCGAGGACCGTAGAGATCCAAGACATTTCGGTTTTGATGCATCTATTGAATTTCAGCCAGACTTTGTAAATCTTGGAAATCCTCTTCCGCCCGAAAAATATAACGGAGTAAGGGTTTACGACTATAGGCAGGTAGTGGCAGAAATGCTTCGTAAGGAACCAGCCGATTATCCTCGGTTTTTCTGCGTTTTTCCTCAGTGGGATAATACCCCCCGAAGAAAGAAGGATGGCCTTGCTATTATAAATTCAAACCCTGACACTTATGGCTACTGGCTCGCAGAATCTATAAGAAGAACACTGAAAGCCTTTCCAGAAGGAAGACGTTTGGTCTTCATAAATGCCTGGAATGAGTGGGGCGAGGGGAATATGCTTGAGCCTGACTCGGTCTGGGGAAGAAGGTACTTAGAAGTTACTAAAAAAGCAGTATCAGATTATGAAAAATTCGACCCTCTGCAAGAGAAACTGGAACAAATCGAGAGATTATCAGAAAATGGAGAACTCGAAGAGGCAAAGAAACTTGCCTTGTCACTGATCGAGGACCATCCGTATCACCCAATGTTACTCAACGAACTTGCAGGAATATTTTACAGGGAAGGCGATAAAACAAATGCAATGATCTACCTGAAAAAGGCAGCAGCGTTAAAACCTGATGATATTTTAATTCTCAAAAATCTTGGGAACATATATATAGAACTTGGAAAGAACGTTGAGGCAGAAAAAATGTTCGAAAAAGTTATTACAATTGACCCTGAAGATAGTGAATCTCAACAGATTCTTTCATTTCTGAGACACGAACATGAGAAAAAAGATGTTAATAAGCCTTTAGTGTCCATTGTGATTCCCGTTCTTAACAATTTGGATTTTACCATAAGATGTATCGATTCCATCTTAAAATGTGAGACTGAAATACACTACGAGGTTATAATCGTTGATAACGGTTTCACAGATGAAATAATGGACTATTTTACTTCCTTAAAAAATCCAAGTGTCCGTTACGTTCAGTACGAGGAGAACTTGGGTCCTGTTGGAAGTTGCAATAAGGCAGTAGAGGAAGCACAAGGCGACTTCATTTTTCTTTTGGTTCCGGAAATACAACCGAGAGGAGATTGGCTTAAACCAATGCTGGAGCTTGTGAGTGAGAATAGGGCGACTGCAGTAACATCCAAGATAGTTGGTCATGATGAGAGGATAGTTGAAGCAGGGTTTTCTGTTTTTGAGAAAGAAAAATTAGTGGGTAATGGTGAGGGGCACAACAAGAACGAAAGCCAGTACAACCATGCATGTAATGCCAAGTCTGGTTCAAGGTATTCAATATTCATCTCAAAAAAAGACTGGATAGAATCAGGAGGTCTTGACAGCAGATATAGTAGCATCCACATAGCATTGGTTGATATGGGTTTGAACTTGATATCTATGGGAAAGCAGATTCTTTATCAACCTCAAAGTGAGTTTTCGATTCAGGTAACTGGTAAAGAGGAACTCGGGAAGAGAAGACCACAGATTTTATTCGATTTTTCTAATCAGGTAGAAAACGAGACACGTTCAAAGGTTCTTGTGTTAGGTGTCTACCTTGCCGAACAACTAAATTTCATCGAGGACATAGTAGAAAGATTTGCAGAATCAAAAAATCATGATGTAGAACAGTATTGGATTTCAATTGGTTCAGAAAGAGTAGATAAAAAAGTCCAGGAAGTAACAGTAAAGGTAGTCTATGACAGAACGCCTAAATTTGTACTAATGAATGAGCTGCTCTCTCAGAAAAATTTGAGTGAATATGAATATATAATTATTGCTGACGATGACATTATTCTTCCCTATGGTTTTCTGGATGAATTTCTGCACTTGCAATCAAAATATGAATTTGTGCTCGCCCAACCCGCCAGAACTACCAATTCATACATTGACCATCCTATAGTTATGCAACAAAGAGACGTTATTGCAAGACAAACAAAATTCGTTGAGATTGGACCTTTATTTAGTGTTCATAATTCAATCTATGACTTTATATTTCCCTTTGATACTATATCCCCTATGGGATGGGGGTATGAAAATTACTGGTCATACGAATTATCAAGAAGAGGCTATAAAATGGGTATTATAGACAATACCCCTGTAGACCACAGCATTAGGAAACCTGTTAAGAATTATGAATGGAGTGAGGCTGACAGACAAAGAAGAATCTATTTACAGAAGTATCCGCATCTTAAATATGAAGACTGCTTCGTAGTAACAGATGTAATAAGTTTGAGAGGGTAATTTCATATGAGGTCACAAAATCCTTTGATTAGCGTCATTATACCGACATACAACAGAGCTGATTTACTCAGGTCATCACTTGAAAGCCTTTTAAGGCAAAAATTATCAAAAAGCGCTTTTGAAGTTATAGTTGTAAACGATGGCTCAACAGATAGCACGGAAGACATTTGTCAGTCATTTCGTCAACTTATGGATATTAAACACGTGTATCAAAGAAATTCAGGTATATCAGCAGCGAAAAACCTTGGTATCTTGTTGTCAAGAGCCCCATTTCTTCTATTTTTTGATGATGACGACATTGCAGAGAACGATCTTTTAGCTCAACACGCAAGATTTCATATGCAATATAAGGATGAAAATATCGCGTGTCTCGGTTTTACTACATGGCATCCAAGTCTGAATGTAACACCTGTTATGGAATATATAACTGAAATAGGACAATTCCTGTTTTCATATAAAAGCCTAAAACACGGTCAAGAGCTTGATTTTACCTATTTCTGGGGAGGACGAACTTCGTGTAAGAGGTCCTTTCTTGTCAAACATGGGATCTTCAATCAAGACTTTACCTCCATCATTGAAGACATAGAACTTGGTTACAGGCTATCCAAATTCGGTCTGAAAGTTATTTTTAACAAGGATGCTAAAAGTTACATGATTAGACCCATTACATACGACCAGTTCTGCGCGAGATGTGAGAGAACAGGAAATGCTCTTTACCTTTTCAGCACGTTGCATCCAGACCCTGTTGTGCAGAAATACTGTATAAGACCGATGGCAGAAAAAAAATGGGGCCAAATACGAGAACAAATAGAGCAGGTAGTAGATAAAGTGCATGAGATTGAGTCGCATCTATTTTCCCATGACGTGTCAGAGACACAGAGACGCTTGCTTCTGGACGAGTTATATAAGTTATATGAGTGGAGTTTCACTGCATTCAAGATCAAGGGGATTATAAATGCAAGAGAAAGTAAAAAACATATCATTGACCATATTGATAGAGGTTCGATAAGCGAAAAAGATGTATCTCTTTACAAAGAAAAATGGAAGTCTTTACCACATGAAAGTAGATTGAAAATATTGGTGATAGACCATTTTCTTCCAATGTTTGATAGGGCATCCGGTTCCTTGAGACTGTTCAATATAATTAAGGCACTAAAAACGTTAAAGAACCATGTTACATTTCTTGCATTAAATAACGACTTTGAGTCTACCTATAGACCCATACTGGAAGACCTGGGAGTGGAAACATATACGTTACAGAACTTAGTAACACAAGGAAAAAATAGGATTAAAGAATGGCTTGAAACTTCAGAATTTGAGTGGGCTATTATTGAATTCTGGAAAACTGGACAGACATGGATTCCAGTTATAAGAAATATTACCCCACATACGAAGATTATAGTCGACTCTGTAGATATTCACTTTGTAAGAGAAATCAGAGAGGCCGAGTTAGCCAATGATAGAGAGTTACTTCGTAAGGCTTTTAAGAATAAGAAAGAAGAGATTGATACCTACAGGCTTGCAGATAGAGTCTGGGTAGTTACAGACAAGGATAAAGAGGCTGTCGAGCAATTTTTACCTGGGATCCCCATAGACATCATCCCAAATATACATGAAAGGATTCAGATAAACAAAATATTCGAAGACACATCTGATTTACTTTTTGTAGGAAATTTTAATCATCCTCCAAATAGAGACGCTGTGTTCTTCTTCTGTAAAGAGATATTTCCACTGATAAAAAAAGAGCTCAGAGATGTGAAGCTCTATATAGTCGGCAATAATCCTCAAGATGATATAAGGAGTCTTACCTGTGATGACATAATCATAACAGGATATGTTGAGGATTTATCGCCATATCTTTCAAAATCCCGCATATCTGTTGCTCCACTCAGATACGGTGCGGGCATGAAAGGCAAAATAGGCGAGGCCTTATCCTGGGGTTTACCTGTAGTTACAAGCTCAATCGGTGCTGAGGGCATGGGTCTTATAGATGGAATCCATGTGCAGATTGCCGATAATCCTCATGAATTTGCAGAAAAGGTAATAAGGCTATATAAGGACAAAGAACTTTGGCTCAAGCTATCCGAAGAAGGAAAAAAATTTATAGAGGAAAATTATTCATCTGAGGCTGTTGAAAAAAGACTAAAAGAAGTTTTCTCTGAAACAAATGCACAAGAAAAGATTTTTAGTGAGGTAGTGCAGGATACAAAAGTGGATAAAAAATGCGTTTTTGTTGCCAGATTGGAAGCCATAGATTTCCCAGAACCGAATTTCAAAGACATACTGACAAGTATTATCATCCCTGTAAAAGACAACTGGGATTATACGAAGGCCTGTCTTGAGTCAGTAGTAAGATATACCGATGTTCCATACGAGATTGTGATAGTTGATAACGGCTCAGAGGAGCCCATTTTCCAGTATGTCAAAAGGTGGAAAGATAGAAATGAGAAGATACCAGTAAGATATCTCCGTTTTAATGAGAACAAAGGATTCGCAGGGGGATGCAATGGAGGTGCTTTGGTCTCATCAGGGGATTATCTTGTGTTTTTGAATAATGATACCCTTGTTACCCCCAGCTGGCTTAAAGGGCTGTTAAAGCCTATTATTTCAGACAATTCTATCGGTATAACGGGTCCTGTGTCAAACTATGTAAATGGGGGGCAGAGAATAAAAGATTGTCCCATTGCCTTTAAATCACCTGCTAATATTGATTTTGGGAAATTAGTAGCCTATGCTTCAAGTATCTCAAATAAGAATTCAAACACCTATATGTTTACCGAGGTGGTAATGGGTCTTTGCCTTGCAATAAAGAAGGAATTATTCGATGGAATAGGTGGCTTTGATGAGATGTTCTATCCGGGAAATTTTGAGGACGCTGATCTCTCCATGCGTATCCACAGGATGGGATTAAAACCAGTAATATGTATGGATGTCTTTGTATACCATTTTGGGAATAAGACATTTGGCTCCAAAGAGACCGATTACAAAGATGCATACAAAAAAAACCTCGCACGATTTAGGGATAAATGGAAGGCCATCTCTCCAATGGATGAAGAATCTATGTATCATTACATTTTATCCCATAGTTCCCTTATAGATAAAGAGGCCGTCCCCACAAAACAAAACGAGATACACCATCTTATCTGGACCTTTGATGAAAAGACAATAAAAGATATCATAGGATTTTATTTAAAAGGTGATCTTCATAAAAAGATGCCCTTAATTATTGCCAGTAATGGACAGAATTTAGAAAAAGAGGCACAGCTTTTACAGGATGCATATCCAGATGGAGAGCTTGAGGAAAAAGGGGACATCACACTTTTTGACGGGGGTCTAAAAGAACTATTAAGTCAGATAGAAAAGGAAAAAAGACTGTTTATATACTCTTTTAAAAGTAGTATCTCCCAAGATGTCATAAAATCAGAGTCCATGCTTTTAGTATAGCCTTAGTTTTTGTCCTGGAATACCAAATTGATTTTGCTCGAACATTTTACATACTTATTTTCTTTCAATTTTTTATTGATAATCAAGCAGATGGTCCTTATAAGGCCATCCGCTATAGATTATAAGTAATCTTTTTTGAAAACGACCTTTTAATGGTGGGCCGGCGTTGTATGGGTTGTGGTAGTGCCAGTTGAACCTGTTGCAGCTACTATACCTGCTGCAATTGCTGCAGCACCAGCTACGCCTGCTGCAACAGTCCCTGCACCAATACCTGCTGCAGTTGCTGTGCCGGCTGTTGTCCCTGCCGCGCCTGCTGCACCTGTTGTAGCCGTGCCTGTAGTTGTTGTCCCAGTGGTTGCTGCACCTGGGGCTGCAGCACCTGGTTGAAATACAACTAAATTCCACTGATTCATAATACCCTGAAGGGCTGCTGCTGAAAATGGAACTGGGACTGTAGGTATGGCACCTGCAAGGACAGTTGTAAAATTACCTGCAGTAACTGTCACAACCTGTGTGGGAAAAGCAGGGTTAAAAACAGATACTGACTGCGATATGGCATAGATGGTAGTGCCAGGGTTATCAGTAACAACGGTCAACCATTCAGTGCCCCTTGCACCTGCTACTGCCGTTGGGGTGCGAACCTCAAATTTTGAATCGGGGTCTAAAAACTTCTCTACCTTTGTGTGTAGTGCCCCTGTTCTTAAAGATACAATGCTTTGTCTTTTGTTTTTTTCAAGAAGATACTCTGTAATCTCAACCTTAGAGTTGTGTCCTATATTTAATAAGCTATCATCTGTTAACAAAAGCCTTGCCCTTGATAAATTTCCTGTGGTAACAAAATCCTTTGTCTTAACATTATCATTTACATTAGGTTTTAATTTTGCCTTTTCCCTTTCTAATGTTACATCACCTCTTATATCAGCAAATTTTCCAATTGTCTCTGCAAAAATGGGTAAAGGTAATGCCAACTGGATAACTATAAATAATATAAAAAAATACCTTAAAGATGATAAAATTTTCATTAGAACCCCTCCCTTTTTAAATTTAAAACATTAAAAATTATTTTTTTGTCAATATTTATTTTATAAATAATTTTTATTAAAATCACTTTAAAAATTTGTATATAAAAAAGTTATTTTAAAGAGATTAGTGGCATTATTTAAAAGGAACAGCCGATGAATTTTCTGATAAAATAGACGACGGAATATTGTATTCAGGCATTAAAGAAATGTGCCTCAAAGAAAGGTGTAGATTTTATAGAAGAAGTTACACGCAGGGATATTTTATAGATAGTCTTTGATGCTTTTCACCTATTTAAAAGAAAAATTTTATCCTTTTAAAAAGGTCAAAATGGGGCTATGGAAGTAAGACCAATTTAGGTTGACAACCAGACCAAAAAAATATATAAAAACTTTAAATAAAATCGGATAAAAGGTAATTATTCGCCAGGCCCTGCGCAATGTGGAGGCTACAAACCCCGTCAGGTTCGGAAGAAAGCAGCGGTAGTAGTTTTCCCATGTGCCGCAGCAAGCCTGGCTTTTATTAAAAGAATATAGAGAAAAAATTAAAATGGCTTACACAGTAATAGCAAGGAGATGGCGTCCTAAGAGATTTGAAGATGTGGTGGGACAGACCCATATCACCACCACAATAAAAAACTCCATTAAATCGAACAGGATCGCCCATGCATATCTTTTTACAGGTCCAAGGGGTGTGGGAAAAACCTCTCTGGCAAGAATCTTTGCAAAGGCACTAAACTGCAAGGATGGTCCGAGGGAAGAGCCATGCGGCGTGTGTGAAAATTGTAAATCCATTGATAATAATAGTTTTGTTGATATTATAGAAATAGATGCTGCATCGGCAAGAAAGATAGAGGATATAAGAGAGCTTACAGAAACTGTGAAGTATATGCCCATGAGGGGCAAGTATAAGGTCTACATCCTCGATGAGGCACACATGCTTACAACTGAGGCAAGAAATGCATTTCTTAAGACCCTTGAAGAGCCACCGGGACACAATATCTTTATCCTTGCAACAACAGAGGTGCATAAGATTCCCTATACGATAATGTCGCGTTGTCAGAGGTTCGATTTTAAGAGGATTACAGAAAAGGATATTGTGGAGCAGTTAAAAAGGATATGTGATGCAGAAGGTATCGGGTATGAAGTGACTGCCCTTGAACATATAGCCACAGAGGCAGATGGAAGTTTAAGAGATGCAGAATCACTCCTCGACCAGATAATATCATACTGTGGAGACTATATACACGAAAGGGATGTGATAAACATAATCGGTATCATAGAAAAGGACGTAATATACAGGATTGTAGAATCAATTTTTAAAAATAATATAAAAAAAGGTTTCGAAGAACTGGAGGCAATCATAGATGAAGGTTATGATATAACCCAGATATACAATGGTATCGTGTCCTTTTTCAGAAATCTTATGCTTATTAAGGCCTGTGGAGAAATCCCTCCTTTTGTCTCCATAGGAGAAAATGAAAGGGAAAGGTTTTTAGACTTAGCAGGTTTAATCGATTATATTATGTTACAGGAAATATTAAATGAACTTTTTACTGCTTCAGATAACCTGAAAGGTCCCTTTGCAAGACTTTCTTTAGAGATTCTATTTATCAATCTTTTTAATAAAATAAATAGACTGGAAAAAAAAGAAGAAGCAGTAAAAGAGGCTTATAACACTCATGAAATCTATAAATCCCAGAAAAGGATTGAGGCAGATAAAGAGGATCTTTATGAGGAAGGTTTGAAGAATACAAAGGATTTAAAGGGGTTTATAAGATATGCAAAGGAAAAAAAGCCTTTTATCGGTGCCATGTTTGAAAATATCAAATTATTGATGGAGGAAGATATTATTAAAATATTTCTTGATGGAAACCACACCTTTGTAAAGGAAGACAAAAATACAAAGGATGATATAAAGAGACTGGCCTGTGATTTCTTTAAAAGAGATATTGAAATAATGTTTTTTGAGCCGCAAGAGAAAAAAAACGAAGATATTTACGATTATGTGAAAGAGGCTGAGTCTATATTTAGTTCTTAATTTAAAGGAGGAGATTAATATGTCAAAGAATCTAAGCCAATTGTTAGGTCAGGCAAAAAAGATTCAAGAAAAACTCCAGAAGATGCAGGAAGAAATAGGGAAAAAGACTGTGGAGGCACAAAGCGGTGGTGGTATGGTGAGCTGTGTTGTCAATGGCAAACAGGAGGTGATTAGTATCAAGATATCCAATGAAATATGGGAAGAAAGGGATAAAGAACTCCTTGAGGATTTAATAATTGCAGCAGTCAACGAAGGGCTTAACAAATCAAGGGATATGCTACAGGAAGAGATGGCAAAGATAACTGGTCTTGCTGGAATGCCATTGCCTTTTGGAATGTAGTTTATGTATTATCCTGAGCCAATAGAACATCTCATTACAAATCTGACAAAGCTTCCTGGCATTGGGAGAAAAACAGCTACAAGGCTCGCCTTTTTTCTCTTGAATGCAAATAGAGATTATGTGCTGGAGCTATCAAAGAGTCTGGCAGATATAAAAGACAGGATAAGACTATGCAGCACATGTTTTAATCTCACAGAAAAAGACCCATGTGAAATCTGCACAGATGAAAAAAGGGAGAAAGACATTCTGTGTGTTGTGGAAGAGCCTTCCCATATGATGGTTATCGAATCGTCTTATCCAAACCATTATAGATTCCACATACTCCATGGCGTTATAAATCCCTTAGAGGGCATAGGTCCCGATGATATCCGTTTAAACGAATTAAAAGAAAGGATAAAAAAGGAGCAAATAAGAGAGATTATTATTGCCACAAACCCTAATATCGAGGGGAATACAACAGCCCATTATATCAGTGAGATTTTAAAAGGCTACAACATACGCATTACAAGAATAGCCTTCGGCATCCCCATAGGAGGAGACATTGTCTATACAGACCCACAGACTATTAAAAGCTCTTTAGATAACAGAAAAGACCTATAGCGAATTTATTTCTTTATACTCTCCCAGTCCTTTAGAAATTTTTCAATCCCCATATCTGTTAAAGGATGGGTTATAAGTTGTTTTAATACATTAAAGGGAATGGTTGCAATGTCTGCCCCGAGTAATGCTGCGTCCAACACATGAAGGGGATTTCTTATGCTCGCCACAATTATCTCTGTTTCAAATCCGTAGTTGTTGAATATGGTGGTTATGTCTTCTATAATACCCATACCTCTCGATGAGATGTCGTCCAGTCTGCCAATAAAGGGGCTTACATATGTGGCACCAGCCTTTGCAGCAATCAAAGCCTGAAGGGGTTGAAATACAAGGGTAACATTTGTCTTTATGCCTTCATTTGATAAAATCCTTACTGCCTTTATTCCATCCTCTGTCATGGGTATTTTTATAACTGCATTTTCTCCCAGGGATGACAATGCTCTTGCCTCCCTGCACATCCCCTCGGTGTCTTTTGAAATAACCTCGAGGCTTACAGGGCCACTCACTATGGACATTATTTCCTTTATAATCAAATTTGGGTCTTTCTTTTCCTTTGCAAGGAGTGTGGGGTTTGTTGTCACACCGTCCACAAGTCCCATCTCAATTCCCTTTTTTATCTCTTCTATATTTGCAGTATCAATAAAAAATTTCATGGCAACCTCCGAAGATTATTTATGCATGTTTTTCTATTAATTCTACCCTTTGTTCATCACCAATGTCATCTAAAAAATCTTTTAATTTTCTATTAAATGATGGATGGATAATATGAGGTTCTATTTCAATACAGGGAATTATGACAAATTTTCTCCTGTGCGCCTCTGGATGGGGTATAATCAATTTAGGGGTGTTAATGAGAAGATTATCAAAAAAAATTATATCCAAATCAATCTCCCTTGGGCCTTTTGGTATGGTTCTTTTTCTACCCATTTCTGTTTCTATTTTAGAAAGAAATGAGAGTAATTCAAGGGGAGAGGAACTCCATAATATATTTATTGCACAATTTATAAAGTCATCTTGAGTTATATCTGATATAGGGGATGTTTTATAAAAGGAGGATTGCTTTATAAGGCGCGCCCTCATGTCAGCCTTAATCCTTTCTATGGCTGTAATACAATTATTAAGACTATTGCTAAGGTTTGAGCCAATACTTATAAATACATTTCCTTCCATAGCCATTCAATAAACTTATCATCCCGAATTCATTGAGTCAATGTTTTTGCCTATATTGACAATAAAGGAGTTCTGTATTATCCTCATAATCAACAACATATTCTATGGAGGTGTAAAATGAAGAGTGTAAAGGGAACTGAAACTGAAAAATATCTCCTTAAGTCGTTTGCCGGCGAGTCTCAGGCGAGAAATAGATATACATATTTTTCCTCTCAGGCAAAAAAAGAGGGTTATGAACAGATTTCCTGGATATTCGCCGATACTGCCGATAATGAAAAAGAACACGCCAAGAGATTTTTTAAATTTCTCGAAGGTGGCGATTTGGAGATAACGGCCTCTTATCCTGCAGGTAAATTAGGTAATACAATGGAAAACCTTGAAGAGGCAGCCAACGGTGAAAATTTAGAGTGGACAAAACTCTATCCTGAAGCAGCAGAGGTTGCAAGGAAGGAAGGCTTTGAGGAGATAGCGGTGGTATTTGAAGAAATAGCAAAGGTGGAGAAGGAGCACGAAAAGAGATATCGTAAACTCCTTGAAAATGTAAAGAAAGGCACTGTTTTCAAAAGACCTACCCCTGTAAAGTGGAGATGTCGAAATTGCGGTTATGTATATGAAGGCATAGAGGCACCGGAACAATGCCCTGCCTGTGCATATCCAAGGGCATATTACGAACTTCTGGCAGAAAATTATTAGTTTTTATTAGTTATTTCAAGTTATTGTTTTTTGTTTTTCCTTGAAATGATGTGCTCAATTTGTTAACTTAGCCGTAAAAATTGAGATTGCCAAGAGAGGGCTGTGAAGATAGCGGGAATACAGTTTGCATGTTCAACGGATAAGAAGACCAATACAGAAAAGGCCCTTGAGGTTTTAGAAATTGCTGCAAGAGAAGGGGCAAAAATTATATGCTTTCAAGAACTCTTTAACCAGTATTGGTTTCCAAAGGATAGGAACGAAAATGCCTTTAGTCTTGCCGATACCTTAAAGGGTGATGTAGTAGAGGCATTTAGGGAAAAGGCAAAAAAACATAATGTGATAGTTATACTGCCCATATTCGAAAGGCACCGCACACGATATTTTAACAGTTGTGTTATAATAGGTAATGATGGAAAAGTCATGGGTGTATACAGAAAGATTCATGTTCCCGATATACCTTTATGGGAAGAGAAATACTATTTCAGCGTGGGAGATAAAGGCATACCTGTTTTCGCCACTGATTACGGAAAGATAGGTATTCAAATATCCTGGGATAACCTGTATCCAGAAGCAACGAGGGTGCTTGCCTTAAACGGTGCGGAAATCGTGTTTTCTCCTACTTCATGTGCATTCAAGTCACAGCACCTATGGCAGTCTGTAATTTCCGGTAATGCCATAACAAACTGCATATTTATCATGAGGGTAAACAGGGTAGGTAGTGAAGAGCTTCATGATTTCTATGGCATGAGCTTTTGTGTTAATCCTGAAGGTGAATTGATAGGGGGCCCCACAGGAAGAAACGATAGCATCCTCCTTGCTGATATAGATTTCGATTATCTAAAGGAGATAAGAAGGGAGTGGCCGATTTTGAAAGGCAGGATGCCCCAGTTTTATAAAGATTTAATTAAGGAGAATGGTCATGACCGATGAGGTAACATTGTGTGTGGTATGTGCGTGGAGAAAAGACTGTCAAAAAAAGTTTTCCACAAGCAGTGATATAAAGTTGAGATGTCCTGACTTTACAAGGGATCTGTCTATTAAAAACCTGGAGAAGGAAAGTGATAAGGAAGAGGATACAGGAGCTAATAAAGGAGGCCATTAATAATTGTAAGAAAAAGGGTATTTTTTCTTTTGAAGGTGAAATTGACCCTATAATTGAGATACCGAGAGAGGAAGATTTCGGCGATTACTCGACAAATCTTGCCTTTATACTGGCGCCTAAATTAAAAAAGAGCCCTCTAAAGATTGCAGAGTTCATTGTAGAAGAGGCTAAAGGATCAGACCTTGTTGAAAAGATTGAGATTGCAGGGAAGGGTTTTATCAATTTTTTTATAAAAGACGACGTATTAAGGGATGCATTAAAAAACATATTCCAAAAGGGTGTTGATGCCTTTTTGCCTGATTTGGGGATGGGCAGAAAAATCCTTATCGAGTTTGTAAGTGCCAACCCCACAGGACCATTACATATAGGCCACGGCAGAGGGGCAGTAGTAGGTGATGTGCTCGCAAATATTCTGAAATGTGCCGGATTCAATGTTGTTAAAGAGTATTATATAAACGATGCAGGTAGACAGATTGCAACCCTTGGCGAATCCACATACCTGAGGTTGAAGGAATTAAGAGGTGAAAAGGTAGAATTTCCTGATAACTTTTATAAAGGCGATTACATAAAAGATATTGCCTCTAAATTTATTGAACAGGGAAAAAACCTCCCTGAGACAAAAGAAGATGCTATTAAAAAATTGTCTGAATTTTCAAGTAGCATAGTCATGGAAGGTATTATCAAGGATTTACAGGATTTCGGTGTTTATTTTGATAATTATTTTAGAGAGAGCGAATTGTATAAGTCAGGTATGGTGGATAAAACATTAGAAATCCTAAAGGAAAAGGGATTTGCCTCTGAAAAAGACGGTGCCCTATGGTTTAAAACAAGTCTTTTTGAAAAGGATGAAGACAGGGTCCTTATAAAATCCAATGGAGAAACGACCTATTTTGCCTCAGACATTGCCTATCATAGAGAAAAGCTAAGCCGCGGGTTTGATTTGCTTATAGACATATGGGGTTCAGACCATCATGGTTATATACCGAGACTTAAGGCATCCATTGAGGCATTAGGCGAAGATAAAGAAAAACTGAAGGTGATACTCATACAATTCGTAACCCTTATAAAAGACGGAAAAACAATAGGTATGTCCACAAGGGCAGGACAATTCACTACATTGAGAGAAGTTGTTGATGAAGTGGGTAAAGATGCGGCGAGGTTTTTCTTTTTAATGAGAAAGAGCGATGCCCATCTTGAGTTTGACCTTGACCTTGCAAAAAAGACATCAAATGAAAATCCTGTATATTACATCCAGTATGCAAATGCAAGAATAGAAAGCATATTTAGAAATGCTAAGGAGCAGGGCATATTTATAAAAGGTATTGGAGATGAAGGTGTAACCCATGGAAAAGAGATAAATTTAGGGCTTCTCACTTTAAAGGAAGAGATGGATATCATAAAAGGGATTATCCATTTTTATGATACAATAGAGGGGAGCGCAAAAAGTCTTGAACCCCACAGGCTTACGTTCTATCTAATAAATCTTGTAGGGAGGTTTCACAGCTACTACAATAAGGTAAAGGTTTTAGGAGAGGACAGAAGATTTACAGAGGCAAGGTTAGTTTTATTATTCGTTCTTCAACAAATAATAAAAAAGGGACTTGATATTCTCGGGGTTTCGGCACCGGATAAAATGTAGGAGGTTGTGCATTTAAAAAAATGGAAAGAAAAAAGAGTAAAACAAGAGAATACATTGAATCTCTTATCATAGCGGCATTAATAGCCTTTTTTGTGAGGAGTTTTTTTGTCCAGGCATTTAAGATACCTTCCAGCTCTATGGAGCCCACGCTTCTAATAGGTGACCATCTACTTGTAAATAGGTTAAGCTATGTAATGAAAATCCCCTTTACAGATATTATCATCTTAAACCTTGGTGAACCGGAAAGGGGGGATGTAATTGTGTTCAGATACCCCATCGATAAGAGTAAGGATTTTATAAAGAGGGTCATTGCAAAAGGTGGGGATATAGTAGAAATAAAGGATAAAAGGGTTTATATAAATGGCAAACAGATAGAGGATAAGTGGGCATACTTTACCGATGATAATATACTACCAGCCCATGTATCGCCTAAGGACAATTTAGGTCCTATCGTGGTTCCAAAGGGTGCCTATTTTGTTATGGGTGACAACAGGGATAGAAGCCTTGATAGTAGATTCTGGGGCTTTGTAAACAGGGAACATCTTGTAGGCAAGGCCCTTATTCTTTATTTCTCCTGGAATAATAAGCCTGAGGGTATATTTGATTATGTAAGATGGCGCAGAATCGGCAGGTTGATCAGATAATTATTCGATGTTATAAGACGGTTAAATTAGTAGATGTTTTAAAAAACCTGTGTTATGATAAGCTATTATGAAATATTTTATTGTAATCCTTATACTTTTTTTCACACCTCATACACTTTTAGGTTGTAGTGGTGACTCCTCTATTTTTCTCTTCTTAAAGGGTTATAGAAGTGAAACCCAGGGAAAGCTCGACGATGC
Organism: Deltaproteobacteria bacterium; assembly: GCA_029777945.1. Classification (GTDB taxonomy): domain Bacteria; phylum Desulfobacterota; class Syntrophorhabdia; order Syntrophorhabdales; family Syntrophorhabdaceae; genus JAKORG01. The sequence goes on from JAKORG010000083.1 coordinate 61,886, forward strand.
CATTGAATGCTATAAATCGGCTATAAAAAATGACCCTTCATCGTCTGCCTTAAGGATAGAACTTGCCGTTGCATACCTTAAAAAGGGAAATCTCGATGAAGCTGAGAAGGTTTTAAAAGAGACCATTGGTTTAAATAAGAATAATACCGATGCCCTTAAATTGCTTGCAGGTGTCTATTCTGCCCGTAATATGCCTGAGAAGGCAAAGGCATTATACGAAAAATGCATAGAAATAAAAGGCGATGATACTGATGCCTACCTCCATCTCGGTGCAGTTTATATGACGGAAAAGAAATATAAGGATGCCATCGCTGTTTACGAAAAAATACTCTCCTTTGAGCCAGATAACATCATAGCCACATATTATCTGGGTAGGTTACATGCTGAATTAAAAGATTATGAAAATGCAAAAAAATATTATCAAAAGGCAATAGAAATAAAACCAAATTTTGAATCAGCCTATTTTGAAATGGGCGTGGTTTACGAAATAGAAGGTAACAACAAAAAGGCTTTGGAAAATTATAATAAGGTCATATCCATAAATCCTCTTAATAAAAAGGCCCGTTCAAGGGTAGCAAACATTTTTATAAGGGAGAAGGAATACGATAGGGCAATATACGAGTTTGAAAAGCTCTCAGACATAGATAGGGAAGACCTTTCCATAAGGGCAAAAATCGGTTTATTACACCTTGAAAAAGGTCGTTATGATGAAGCGATAAGGGAATTCAATCTTATCCTTGCCACAAAACCAAAAGAAAGCAGTGTAAGGCTTTATCTTGCCATTGCCTTAAAGGAAAAGGGAGACATAAAAAAGGCAATCGAAGAGTTTTCCAAAATCGACCCTTCATCTGAAGAATTTAACAATGCCGTAAGAAATATGACCTTTTTGTTTATAAAATCTAATATTGTCGATGAGGGGATTAATATAATCAAGGGTTTTATAGACCTGAAAAAGGATAATATAGAATCTTATATTATGCTTGCAGTTCTTTATGAAGAAAAAAAGGAATTTAAAAAGGCAATAGAGACCCTTGAAGAGGCAAAAAAGTATGATGTGAAAAACACAGAGGTTATTTATCAGATAGGTGTTTTATACGAAAAAATGGGGGATTCGGACAGGGCTGTAGAGGTTATGCAAGAGGTAATAAAGATAGATCCTGACCATGCAAATGCCTTAAACTTTATTGGATATACCTGGGCAGATAAAGGGGTAAACCTTGATAAAGCAGAGGAGATGATTAGAAAGGCCCTAAAGAAAAAACCAGAAGACGGTTATATTATCGATAGTATGGGTTGGGTCTATTACAGAAAAGGTGATTATAAAAAGGCCCTTGAGGAGATTACAAGGGCACATGAAAAATTGCCTGATGACCCTACAATTGCAGAACATCTGGCAGATGTATACGTAAAATTAAATGAAATGGAAAAGGCAAGGCAATTTTATGAAAAGGCAATAATCCTTGAAAAGGATGAGAAAAAACAGAATGCTATAAAAGAAAAGCTTGATAAGCTCGGATTAGATAAGAAATGAGAAGGCTTTTTTTATGGAGTTTATGCCTTTTTCTTTTATTTTCGTGCGCCTTATTACCGAAAATAACAAAAAAAATCGTTTGGCCTTATCATATAGAATATATGGAGGCAATGTGTGAACTGGATATGGCCTGGATGGATATGAACTATTCAGGGTCTATGTCCCTTGTCATGGAATATCCAGATAGGCTTTCCATAGAGGCATATAGTCCATTTGGCGATACTGTATTTTTTTTAAATAAATACAAAAATTACTTTTTACTCTTAACAGGTGAAGAGAGGATAACAAGTGAAAAAGGTTTTCAGGAAAAATTCAATCTTAATATAAGGGATTTTATCGATGATTTAGCACTAAAAAATACAGGTCATATTAGTGGAAATAGCGGGGAATTGGAAGTAGAAAGGGATAGATACAGGATTATATACAGATTAAAGAATCAGAATACTATATGCTGGGAGGCCAGAGAGGGCAGGATCTGTATAAAATTTATTGAGGCAAAATTTACAAGGTAATATTAAATAGAAACATTGGAAAAGATTGTAGCAGGTGAGATAGAAAGATATGAAAAGGAAAGGATAAAGACCTTTTTAGAGAAGGGTTTAAATGATATAGGCCTGACTTTCCATAATAAAAGGGTATTAATAAAGCCAAATCTTTTAAGTGGACATCCACCTGAAAAGGCAATAACAACCCATCCATTGGTTGTCTGTGCCATAGCCGAAATATTAAAGGATAATTTATGTGAGGTCTTTATAGGAGATAGCCCTGGTTATGAATCAACGGAAAAGGTGCTCAAAAAGGCAGGATTTTTGGAAATTATACAGAGTCTAAATATCAAAATATCCAGATTTGACAAAAAAATCGTTAAGAGAAGGGATGGGATTTCACCTTACAAGGAGTTTACTTTTGGTGAAGACCCCAGTTCGTTTGATTTAATCTTTAATGTGCCAAAACTAAAAACCCATGTTATGATGGGGCTTACCCTCGGTGTGAAGAATACCTTCGGTTTTATACATGCCTTTGATAAGGCAAGATGGCATTTGAAGGCAGGAAAAGACAGGGAGTTATTCGCCAAGGTCTTGATTGACATACACAATATCGTTGCACCTCACATTACAGTGTTGGACGGTATCATAGGCATGGATGGTGATGGTCCATCAAATGGTAGGGTAAGGACATTCGGGATATTATGTATATCAAAAAATGCCTTTGCTTTAGACCATTTTATTGAAAAGATGATTAACGTGCCTTTTTTACTTCCAGTAACAAAAGTGGCAGAAAGGTTTTCATTAGTCAATGAATATGAAACTGTAATATACGGTTATCCAAAAATAGAAGATTTTATATTGCCAAATATAATTAATACGGATTGGAATTTACCCAGTAGTATAAAAACACTCCTTAGAAACCTTTTTATTAAAAAACCAAAATTAAAAAAAGATAAATGTAAGAAGTGTAGTATTTGCAAAAATGTATGCCCTGCCTCTGCAATATATCTTTCAGAAGAACATATAGAATTTGACTATAAAAAATGTATAAGGTGTTATTGCTGTCAGGAGATGTGCCCTAACAATGCAATAAAAATATGACTTCTATTTTTTAATTTCTTTAAATTCTGTGCCATTGTAAATATAGCATGCCTCTATGGCATCTTTTCCTATAAAATGCAAGGCATTGTCAAAATCTTTTACTTTTATGCATACCCCACAATCAGAGCTTAACTGTCTTGGAACAGGGACGAGTTCGTATTTTATTTTTTCCGATTTTAGTCTTTTTTCTGCCTTTAACACATCGTGTATGGCTGGAAATAGGAGAAAATAATCATAAACCTCGCTCATGGGCATTACCTTTTTAATTTTTAAAGCCTTATTTTAGGGTATTGCCTTTTATAAATCAAAGAAAAATATTGGCCTTGACAAAAAAAAAGGCTTTTGTTAACCTTAAAAAAATTTAAAAGGGGAGTTAATATAAAAAAATCAATATTTTTTAAATGTTATTTTTTTTGTTTATTCTTTTTGTGTTTTCTGTATGCTTGTGAATCTAATCAAGTCTTTTTAAAATCAGAAGAACCACCTAAATACATAGCAGAAACAAAGGTGAATATACCGTCTTTAAAGGATGCATCCTGTGAAAAACCAGCTCCAGTTAAAAAAGAGGAACCTAAAGTTGTTATCAGGCCAAAAACAGTTGTCTTAAATGACATATATTTTGCCTTTGACAGATACGATATTAGACCGAAGGATGCAGAAATTTTGAGAAAAAATCTTGAATGGTTCAGGGCAAATCCAGGCAAAAAGGTTTTAATCGAGGGTCATTGCGATGAAAGGGGCACAATAGAATATAACCTTGCACTGGGTCAGAAGAGGGCAGAGGCTGCAAAGGCATATCTTATTAAATTAGGCGTCAACCCAGAAGTCCTTGAAACAATAAGCTATGGAAAGGAAAGGCCCTTTGACCCACATCATAATGCAAAGGCATGGGCAAAAAACAGAAGGGCACATTTTTCAGTTATTGAAGAGAAATGATACACGGGAAAAAGGTAATAGTAGTAATGCCTGCTTATAATGCAGAATTAACTTTAGAACAGACATACAGAGAAGTCCCCCCTGGTTTTATAGATGATATAATACTTGTTGATGATGCAAGCAGAGACAGAACAGCAGAACTATCGAGAAGATTGGGCATTAAAACCATTGTGCATCCTAAAAATCTCGGTTATGGCGCAAACCAGAAGACATGTTATAAAGAGGCATTAAAATTAGGTGCCGATGTAGTTATTATGCTTCATCCCGATTATCAGTACACACCAAAATTACTAATTGCCATGGCTTCTCTTATAGCAATAGGTCTTTATGATATAGTCCTCGGTTCCCGTATACTGGGTGGTGGGGCCTTAAAGGGAGGCATGCCCCTCTATAAATATATTTCTAACAGGATATTAACGTTTATTCAGAATTTGGCCCTTGGCGCAAAATTATCAGAATACCATACTGGATATAGGGCATTTTCAAGAAAAGTTTTAATGGAATTACCCCTTGAGGAAAATTCAAATGACTTTGTTTTTGATAATCAGATCCTTGCCCAGGCTATATACTGCGGTTATACAATAGGTGAAATATCCTGCCCTACAAAATATTTTAAAGAGGCATCATCCATAAATTTTAAAAGAAGTTTAGTATATGGAATTGGGGTTTTAAAAACATCAATGCAATTTTTATTGCAAAAATGGGGTTTAAAGAGGTATAGCATCTTTTCTTTAGAGGCCAGAAAGCTTTCATTAGAATCATAACAGATTAAATTTATTAATTTTTTTGTTTAGTAGATCTTTGAGATAATGTATTGATGCTGCGGCAACACCAATTAAGAGCATATCATAGGGCAATCTATAGCGAATTCTTGGTAAAAATAGGGCATTTGCAAAGGCACTTGTTATGTAAAACAAAAGAAATAGAATTTCCATATGTTTAAATGGATATCTTTTTATTAAAAACATGCGAATCAATACTAATATAAGGATGGGGTAGTAGGTAAAAAACATGACCATGTCCCTTAATTTAGATTCTTCACTTTTGGTAGCAAGTTCATTTCTGTAATTAAAATAGTTAAAAAATTTCAATAAATATAATTTCATAAAATCCTTGGGGTTATTCTGAATCCACTCAAAAGCCTTTTTTTTATAGTATCTATCTGCATCAACCTCATCGAGATTTAAGCGTTTTATCTCGTTGTCATATTTAGATAAATCTATACCTTCACCTTTGTTGGGTTCACTGTTTTCACAATTCCCGAGGATAAATGTTTTACCCCCGTTGTTTGAAAGCACAACAAAACGGTGAAATACTAAATAGTTTCTTATAACCCAGGGTGTGAGTATTATTACAATACCTAAGAAAAAACACAGGATATAAGTTAGGGAAAATCTTTTTTTTAAGACAAAATGGGCGATAAGCATAATGGGTAAAACCATAGTAAAGCTCGGGCTTATAAGTATAAGCATCCCGTAAAGTATGCCCTTTAATAAAGCAATTGATGTCTTAGGTTCATATTTATCCGTTAAATAAATGATAAATACAAAAATGGTTGTTGCAATAATCTGGGGATAAATGGTGCTTGCAGTAAAAAAAAGTACAGGATAGCACAGGATAATTAAAGGTGCCCATCTTGCCCCAGTATCAAGGTCATGCCTTTTTAAAATGCTAAATATAAGGGAAATACAGATAACTAAGGATATAAAATTTATCATCCTTAAAGATAAAATCCCGCCGCCAAACCATAAGATTGTTGCAATTATTAATGTATAGCCCGGTGGATGAAACGCCGTTGGATACACAGCGTATATATCGTAAGAATAAATCTTATGTTTTATAAGGTTGTTTGCCATTCTTAAGTAATGGCCTTCATCTTGAAAGCGTAACTGATCACCGAGGATAAGGGAATAGATAAGGCCGCCGATGAGGATTAAAAATATAACAGATAATAAAACCGAATATTGTGATTTGTAGTTTAATATGCCCTTCACTACTTCCTTTTTTCTAATATCTCCTTATTTGGATTTGCACCGGGATAATAAATTTTACCGTTCGCCAGAATAGAGCCTGTAAAAATTGTAGTATTAGAAAAGATAGCCTGTGTTATATCAGCATTAAAAAAATTAACATTTGTTACATTAGAACCTGAAAAATCTGTGCAGCGAAGGACGGCATCCTCTAAATTAGAACCGTTTAAATCTGTATTAGAGAGGTTTGCATAGGTAAGGTCTGCCCTTGTCATATCTGCTCCATGTATGATTGAGCCGCTTATATTTGTGTAATATAGGTCTGTTCTCAATAACTTTGAGTTGCTTAGATTAATGCCAGTCAAATCAGCATGGTGAACCGTTGCACCACTTAAGTTTGCCCCTCTTATTATGGCTTTATTTAGATTTGTTTTAATGAGGGTTGCCCTTGATAGATTTGCACCGGATAGTATTGCCCTTGACATGTTTGCCCCAGAGAGGTCTGCCCTTGATAAGTTTGCATTGAAAAGATGGGCAGCAACAATATTCGCATCTTTTAAATTTGCATTTTCCAGATTTGCATCAGTTAGATTGGCTCCGTAAAGATTAGCCCCTGAAAGATTAGCCCCTGCCAGGTTTGCCCCTGTTAAATTTGCACCATGAAGGTTGGCCTTTTCAAGGCAACCCATTTCAATATTGGAAAAGTAAAGTTCTGTCCATGCAAAGTCAACATCCGTTAGGTTTGCCCTCGATATATCCGCTGCTGTAAGGTCTTTAGATGTCAAATCCAATTTTGTTAAGTCACAATATTGACATGAATTTGTTTTCATTAGCTTCAAAAAATCTTCTTTGCTAAAACCATAAACTTCAAAGGTGATTGCACACAGGGCAAAGAAAAGTAAAAAAACATGTAAGTATTTAATTTTAATAGTCATTTATAATGCCCCCTAATTATTTTCTTTTCCTCCTTTTTTATCAAAATTTAAAAAGTTCAATAAATTTCAATACATCTTATGCATTATTTAATTCAATTTTATAGATAATTCATAAATTGTCAATAAAAAAAGATTTTTTAATTAAAAATTTTTAATTTTTTCCTTGACAAAGTTAATTAACATTGTAAAATCTATAATAGTTTTGAATATAAAGGCTATTGGTGTATCTATGAAAAGGATTTTGAAAAGCAATGGCGGTAGCCTTTAGTATTTTAGTATTAAGGAAAAATAAAGGGGGAGGCATTGAAAGAAGAGGTTAAAAGATTAATTTCTTTAGTAATTTTAATTTTTTCTCTTTTTTCTTTTCTTCTTTACTATGGATGCGCTTCTCCGGCAACGCAAACTATATTGAAGAAGCAAGATGGTGAATTGGTTCAGGCAAAGGATGTGGTTGATTTGCCAGAGGGGGAAAAGGCAAAGCTCAGGCAGAATCTTGTAAAAGAGATAAGAGAAGGGCTAATGAAATACAGGCTTTCTCCAGGAGATATGCTTGAGGTTATGTATCACATATCATGGGTTTCAGAAGCACAGGATTACAGGCTTGGCATAAACGATGAGATAAACGTGGATTTTTACTATCACCCCCAATTAAACAGAACCGTTGTGGTAAGACCTGATGGAAAAATTACATTACCTATAAAGGGTGATTTTATGGCCGCTGGATTAAAGCCAACAGAATTGGCCGCTGTTGTTAAAAAAACATTTTCAGATATATTGAATGACCCTGTTGTAACTGTTAGTGTAAACAAATATTCATCAAAGATATTTGAGTTGCAGAAGGCAATAACGAATGCACCAAGAGGTCAGGCAAAACTTGTTACAATAGGTCCTGATGGCAATGTATATCTACCCATGTTAAGGGGTTTAAAGGCATCGGGTAAGACCATAGACGAGTTAAGGGACGTTATTAACAATGAATATCGCCATGAGTTTAACAATTTAAGCGTATCCATTCTTATTGAAAGGATAGTGGGGAATAGAATTTTTATATTCGGTGAGGTTCAAAGGCCGGGCGCCATACCATTGGATAAGCCTATGACAGTTATGCAGGCAATTGCAGCTTCAGGTGGAGTTTTGCCAACAGGTTCAATGGAGCATGTAAAATTAATGTACTGGAATGAAAAGAATGAGCCTGTCTTAAAGACAATTAATTTAAAAACTGTTATGAATGACTTAAGACTTGAAGAAGATATGATAATCCCAAATAACAGTATGATTTTCATTCCAAAGACTACTATTGCAAAGATGAATCAATGGGTTGACCAGTATATAAGACAATTATTTTTATGGCAAGGTGAGAGTCTTGGATTTAGCTATGGGTTAGGTGGCAGAACTTATTCAACCACAACGATTGACTAACGAGGGGTAGATGTTGATGTTATCTGCAAAGAAACAAAATAATTTTTAGGAGAACATTATGGAAGGAAGAAAAAAACTTCTCACCATCAGGGATATACTCTATATCTTTTTTAAGAATAAGATTTTAATCATGACCGTTTTTGCCTCTGCGGTTTTCTTTTCTGCATTTTACTGTCTGGTTACGCCTCCTATTTATAGAGGTGAGACAAAGTTAATTGTAAAGATGGGAAAGTCTAATTTTGTAGGCGTGGAGGCAATGCCTGAATACAGAAATATTCTCTTTCAAGAAAGGTCGCAGAATATAAGGAATGAAATTGAATTAATAAAGGGTCAGTATCTTACAGAAAAGGTTATAGCAAGATTGAAGGATAAAATTGAACCCTTAAAGGAAGACAAATCTATTATTGGAAGGACAATAGGTGTAATCAAAAAAGGTGTGGGTGGTTTTGCATCTCTTTTAGGTATATCAAAAAAAGCAGAAGGGGTAGATAAATCCCTTGTTTTAACTTTTATGAATGCTTTAAATGTGAGATTCCTTGAAGACACAGATATGATTGCCATTACCTTTGATTGGACAGACCCTAAATTTGCTGCCCTTGTTGCCAATGTATATGCCGATGAATATGTAACACAACATACACTCGTATATGAGACCCAGCGTTCCCATAAATTTTATTTAGACCAGATTGAATTCTATGAAAAAAAGTTGAAAGAGGCAGAAGATAACCTCCAGAATTTTCTTACAACGACAAATATTGCAAACATAACATTGCAGAAAGAACTTCTTGTAAGGAATTTAGCAGATTTGAACAATAAGCTGAACCTTGTTATGGTGGAACACCAGCAGGCAGTAACAAAGGTGAATAAAATTAAGGAAATGATGAAGTTAAAGGAAGGCTGGATTGAGACACCAGAATTCGGAAGCCATATGGCAGATAAACAGGCATACTTAAGAACCCTTGATGATTCATATTTCAGACTAAAGATAGAAAGAGACAGACTTTTAAAGATATATACACCTCAATCAAACGAGATAAAGGCAATTGATTACCAGCTTGCAAATTTGAGGAAATAGAAGGCAGAGAGCCTTTTAAACATAGCCAACATGGAGTTGTCCCTTGTAACAAATAAAAAGAACAGTCTTATGCAGGAAATAGCTGCAGAAAATAAAAAGCTCGAAGAGATAAATTCAAAAACAATTGAGCTTGCCCAGCTTGAACGTCAAAAAGAGCTCATAGAACAAACTTATAAAACTTACAAGAAAAAGGCAGAAGAATTACGTATCTCCGATGATCTCGACAAAAGCAGGATTTCGAGCATAAAGATTGCTACACCGGCAATACCTCCTCTTACACCAATTCATCCCAAAAAGGGATTTATTATAGGTTCTTCGGCGATACTCGGTATATTTTTGAGCTTTGGTTTTTCTGCAATTCGTGAATTCTTTAATCATACGTTTAGAGATGACGACGATGTGGTTTCTGTGCTTGGTGTTCCTTTATTGGTTTCAGTGCCACTTAGAGTTTCAGTTGAAGGTGCCTTTAAAACAAATCATAGAACCATCTGGGATAGGTTGTTCGGAAAAAGAGATAGTTATCACGATGCATATCCAAGAAGAACAGTTACGTCTCCAAGACCTGTAGTCACATCGGGCTCAAATAATTTAGCCTTTGCAATATTTGTATTACTCGGTATCGGTGGCTATTTCTTCTATATGTATCAGAATATGCTTATTTATCAATCTGCCATTGAAACACAGAGAAATTTAGCCCAAATATCAAACCTGGAGAAAAATATTACTACATCGAATTTGACACCCTTTGTTTTAATGAATAATAATCAGCAGCAAAATGATGCTAAATTTGATAACGAATCAGTGGATAAAAAGATTGATGATAAAAAGGAACTCGTTTTATTAAGTGATGAACTTGAGAAAAGAAGGGCTGAATTAGAAAAGCAAAGGATAGCCATTACAGAGGAACTGGAAAGGTTAAAGTTAGAGATGGAGCAAAAAAGGCATAAAGGCGTTTTTGATAAAGAATTTTAATCATTGTATCAAAAAAAAAGACTTTTATATGAATCAGCCCAATAGCATGGAACATGCACCAGCAAATAATAGATTAGTTAATCTGAAAAATATGTATGGCTCTTTTTATAAGGTTATATGGAAATTGATTCTCGAGAAAGAATCGGATGAAAAAAATATAAAAAAGGGTTTTGCCATGAGCTTTGCCGGTTGCAGAGAAGGAGACGGTGCATCTACTATGTCTTTTAATTTTGCTGCTGCCTTTTCTGAAAATACGATAGAGCCTGTTATTCTGGTGGATGCAAATTTGAGAAAACCCATTTTACATCATCAATTTCAATTGAAAAACGAAAAAGGTATTAGTGATGTGATAAATGGGAAGGTAGGGCTACTGGATGCAATAAAAGAAATAAAAAAAGGCACATTTTTTTTTATTCCAGCAGGCCCTGAATCAAAGAACCCAACAAGTCTTTTCAGCGCCCCAGTGTTTGAAAGCATACTTAAATTATTAAGGGATATGTTTTCTCTTATTGTCTTTGATTTGCCACCTGTATTAGGAAATCCAGAATCTACTCTTATTGCTAACAAAATGGATGGATTGATATTGGTTTTGAATGCCGATGTAACAAGGTGGGAGGTGGCCAGGGCTGCAAAGAACGATCTCGAAACAGCAGATGTTAAGATTCTCGGGGCAATATTAAACAAAAAAGAGTTTGTTATACCCCAGGCAATATACAAATGGTTATAAAGATATGGCAATAGAGAGAACTGAAAAACCATTTGTTAGGCTTTTTTTATCCATATTGATTGGCGCTGGCATTGCCATGCTTTCAGTCTTTGTGGCATCCCTTGATTACAAAACAGCAATTGCTACAATTATTGGTCTATCCATTGGCGGTATTTTTATACATTTTTTAAATCAGAAATCTTTTTCCTATTTATTGATTATGGCTATGGCATTTGGGATACCCTTCAACCTTGATATAAACCTGTTTTTCAGGCCCTATATCGGTGTTACAAGTGTTGATATAGGTATAACCTTTCTCTCATGTATTACATTGTGCATATCCTTTTTTTATGAACGTATAGTAGGGGGCATAAAGAGATTTTATAGCAATAAATGGATTATCTTAAGCATGTTACTTTATATGGGAAGTGGTGCATTGAGCCTGTATAATGCTGCATCAAAGGAACTTGTAGTTTTAGAACTTGTAAGGTTAGCTATGCTTCTTATCATCTGTTATGTGATTATGAATTTTGGAAAAAAAGAATATATGTCCGTATTTATATTAACCTTGTCCATTACTGTTTTTTTAGAATTTTTGCTTGCATTTTACCAGTATAAAACAGGAAGGTTATTCGGTTTATACGCATTCGGCGAAACAAGATACGAATTTGGCGTTGGTTATCTTCAAGTAAGGGCCTCTGGGACATTCAGCCATGCCAATGGACTTGCATATTTTTTTGAGATGACATTGCCTATACTTCTCGCAATGGTTATAGTTGAAGATAATGCAAAATTAAAATTGTGGTATGCGGCGGCCTTTGTTTTTGGTTTTTTTGGTCTTGTTATAACCCTTTCAAGGGGCGGCTGGCTTGCTACAGCCATATCTTTACCCATTGTGTTTACATCCCTATATATAAAAAGGTTTGCTGAAAAAAAATATATGGTAGCCCTTTTTTTTGGATTATTAATTGTAATGATTTTAGGTTATTTTGCTTCCCCAACTATTATAAGAAGACTGGAAACTTATGACTTTGGTGCTGCAGGTACAAGGGTGCCTTTAAACAGGGCTGCATTCTCTATAATAAAGCAATTTCCAATAACAGGTGTCGGTTTGAACAATTTTGCCCTTGTTTTCAGGACATATGATACAACAGGCGGATCAGAGATATTTAAAGCCCAGGGTCTTGTGCATAATCTTTTTCTTGGTGTATGGACAGAGACAGGCATAATAGGAATATCAACATTTGTTTTGATTTTTATAACCACCTTTTTAATTGCCCTCAAATTAATATATAAGGTGCCATATTGGTATACAGGTGTTTTGGTTGGTGTTTTTGCAGGCCTCCTTGCACATTTTATCCACGGCATGTTTGACCCGGGATTCAGGGTACTCATGAGCACTTCTATGCTTGTATACAGCATGATAGGTCTTGTAGGCGCTGTGAGTGTATATTATAAAACACAATATAAGAAACTCGAAGCAAAATAGACGAATTTTTTTAATACATCCAATAAATAGGGTCCTGGGGATTGCCAAATTTTTAAAGAGCTTTTTTAAAATATCCTTTTTTTGATTTAACACCCCTGCAAAAATATATTTAATTTTTGTAGGGTTTTTATTTTTAATTAGCCAGCAATGAAGGTATCAGTAATTATAGTAAGCTGGAATTCACAAGAGTTTTTGGTGCCCTGTTTAACATCTGTATTTAATAAAAATCCAGATTTTAATTATGAAATAATATTGGTTGATAATGCCTCCACAGATAATTCGGTTAGCCTTGTTAAAGAACATTTTTCACAGGTTAAAATCATAGAAAACAAAGAAAATGTCGGCTTCACAAAGGCTAATAATCAAGGGATAATGGCCTCCAGTGGCGAATATATTTTACTTTTGAATCCTGATACCATTTTAGTAGATGATAATCTTTTTAAAAAATGGATATCCTTTATGGATGAGCATCCTGAAGCAGGGGCAAGTGGATGTAGATTGGTTTATCCAGACGGTGAACATCAAATCGGTGATGCCGGCTACAGACCATCGTTAAAAACCGTTATAAATTGGTCCTTTTTTCTGTCCCGTGTATTTTTTGGATTTAAAGGCCTTTTTGTAAATTACAGAAATTTAATAAGCCCTATTGAGGTTGATTGGATTTGTGGCGCAGATTTCTTAATAAGGAGGTCAATAATTGATAAGGTAGGACCTATGAATGAAGATATCTTTATGTATGCCGACGATATAGAATGGGGGTGTCGTATAAGGGATTATGGTTATAAGGTTTTTTACTTACCACAGTTTAGGATTATTCATCTTCAAGGTGGAAGTTCAAAAAAACGGGAAGATATTGGGAGTTTTTCCGGTTTATGGTTAAAAAATATCAGATATTTATATAAAAATTATAATAAAAATCAGCCTGTTTTTTTATACGATATGATTATATCAAGCGGTTTTCTGTTGAGGGCTTTTTTTTATTACTGTATTTATCTGACATCGAAAGAGGAAGATACTAAAATTAAGGCAAAAAGGATGTTCAGATATTTCAAGTTTTCAGTATCCAATGGAGCGGTTTAGGTGATTAAGAACTGGATGAGACTTTAAGGAATATGGATTTCAGTATCTTATAATTTACTTGAGGTGTATACTTTGTTTCTATCTCTTTTCTTGCATGCATCCCCATTTTTACAATCTCAGAGATATTCTGGGAAAGGAATTTCACCTTTTCCATTAAATCATTAACATCGCCTGCCTTAAAATAAAGACCGCTTTTTCCATTTTCTACTATTAATGGCATATTGCCTATATTAGAAGCAATAACAGGTTTCCCAAAGGCAAATGCCTCGAGGAGCACTATGGGAAAGTGTTCATACCATTCTGATGGAAATACCATAAAAAGTGAGTTTTTCAAAAGATTGTTCTTTTCTGCACCCTGTTTAAAACCTTCCATTGAGATGTTTTTTATCCCCTTTTCTTTTATATAAGTTTTCAAAGATTGTTCGAGCGGGCCTGTGCCAACAATACGTAGCTTTAGATCCTTTAATCTTTCAAATGCCTTTACAAGTGTCCATAACCCCTTCTCAGGCGATAGCCTGCCAAGAAAGATTATATGGTCCCCACTTCCATAAGAAGGTTCTATGTCAGATATATCTAAATAATTAGGTTTTATAAAAATCCTGTCTTCTTTAACCCCTCCCTCTATTAGTTTTTGTTTATTAAATTCAGTGGTGCATAAAAAGGCATCTATTTTTTTAAAAACCCCTGCTAATCTATTGGCAGAGATTGTTGTTGCATAAAGCCCACTTAAAAGATAACTTTCCCTGAAGCATCTATATCTCACTGCATTCCAGAATGCACCGTTTTTACACCTTTCACATATGCTATCGTTAATGTAGAAAACACCGTTTGGGCATAGCCATCTGTAATCCTGGACATTCTGGATACAGGGAATTGATGCATCATATAGGGTATGGAAGATAGAAGGGGATATAAGGGGGAATATATTATGGGTATATGCCATCTGAGGTTTAAATTCTCTTAGTATATCTTTTATTTCTTTTTTTGTCTTTTTTGAATATACAGTCTCTCTAAAAAACAGTATCTTCTGGAATAGATTATAATTGTCTGTTTCTTTGTTATCCCTTGTATAAAAGTAAACAGTTTCACCATTTTCCTCTAAAAGGTTCTTTTCTCTTAAGGCAATAGAATCTTCTCCTGCAAAAAATTTGTAGAAGTTGTGGACAAGTAGTATATTCATAATTATTCACAAAAAATTGTAATTTTTATATCATATAAAAAATGACAAATAAATCGATTTTAGGCTATTATTATTGAAAGACATCGTCGTGGAAGATAAAAAAATAGAAATATCAGTCATTATACCGACTTATAACAGGGCACCAGTTTTGAAAAGGTGTCTTGAGGCATTATCAAATCAAACCATAGCAAAAGAAATTTACGAGGTCATTGTCTCCGATGATGGCTCATTAGATGAAACAAAAAAGGTTGCAGAAGAGGCATCCATTAATAATAATTGTTTAATAAAATATCTGTGGCAGCCCAATAAAGGGGCTAATGCAGCGAGAAATAATGCAATCCATGCCTCAAAAGGCAATATCCTTCTATTTATAAATGATGATACCATTGCCATACCCACTATGTTAGAAGAGCATTTAAAAACCCATAAACATTATCCACAGGAGAATATAGCGGTTTTGGGAAAGATGACCATTTCGCCTGAAGTTCCATATTCCATATTTGCAAAACTCCATCTCGATGCAAACTATAGCTTGTGGGAGGGCAAAAAAGAACTTGATTGGCTTGCCTTCTATACATGCAATGTCTCGGTAAAAAAATCTTTTTTACTAAAATATGGCCTTTTTGAGGAGGGCATAAGATACCATGAAGACCTCGAGCTTTCAGAGCGTCTATCCCATTTTGGTTTAAAGATAATATACAATCCTGAAGCCTTAGGTTATCATTACCATTATCTACAGGAGAAGGAATATCTCAATGTTGCTATAAAAGAAGGCATAGCATTGGCAAAGTGGTATAAAAAATCACCGCATTTGAAAAAAGAACTGGCACTTCTTGGATTGCAGGCAACATCTCCATTATACAAAAAGATAAAGTATTTTATAGGCGATTTAATAATAAATCGCTGGACAAGACCTTTAATCATTAATTTTGCGAGATTTTTATCATCAATAAATGAAGACATATCTCTTATGCTTTATAGAAAGGTTTATCAAGCAATAAAGAGAGAGAGCGTAAAACAGGAATTAAAAAAGATTTAAATCTAAAAAATTCTATTAATGAAGCCCATTGTAACCTTTTTAATGTCATCAGCAGCAACAGCTTATGGTGGTTCAGAGACTTATATCTTAAATGTAGCGAAAAATCTTGTTGATAATTTTAATATAAAATTAATCGTGGGCAGGGGAAATTTTAATGAAGATTTCATTAGATTAGTGAATAATGCTCCTGTTCATTTTCTAAGCGTTCCATTTATATCTCGAAGTTCTAAATTTTCAGCCATTTTGAGAAAAACAAGGCTTTATAAAAAAATAAATGACTATGATTTTGAGGCGTTAACTGCAATAGCTTCAATAAATAAAATAAGGAGATTCACATCAGATTCAAATATTCTGGAGGTGCAGTATCCAACGGAAAGCCTTATTTTTCCTTTTATTAACAGTAATATTAAAAAGATAATCCATTTTCACGGGCCCTGGCTACCTCTGCCTTATACGTATACGAGAAGTATAATAAATCGGTATGCCCATGCATTTATTACATGCAGTAAATGGAGTAAAGAAATACTTGAACAAAAATTTAACTTAGAGAACGTTAAAGTAATTTATAATGGCGTTGATACGAACTTTTTTAAACCAGATATTTCACATGATTTAAGGATTCAACATAATTACAACAATAAATTACCCAGATTTGGTACTGTCGGAAGGCTTGGTAAATCTAAAGGGACGGATTTGCTTTTTAAGGTTGCATCTGAAATGGAAGGAATAGCTGAGTTTTTCGCTGTTGGCCCATGCGAAGAAGACCTTTTTCAAGAAATAAGTAAGAGTAAAATAAGCAATTTTCATTTGCTGGGTGCTTTGCCTAATAATGAATTGCCTGCTTTTTATAATTTTATAGACTGTTTTGTATTACCATCCTTATTCGAGGCTTTTGGTATTACATTAATTGAGGCAATGTCATGTGGTAAGCCTGTAATAGCTTCAGATACTGGCGGTATATCAGAAATAATTGACCATGAAAATGATGGATTACTGATAAAGGCTGGAGATTTTAATGCATTAAAGGAGGCAATTATTAGAATTATTGATGACAGAGATATGGGGTTATATTTAGGAAAATCTGCAAGGCAGAAGGTTATTGAAAATTTTACAATCGAAAGGACATACGAAGAATTGAAAAATTTTTATTTCAACGTATTGAAATAAGGCTCAACCTATCAGAAGAGTCAAATTTTTTGTTTGTTAGGTCAATCAAAGGGATATTAAGTTGCAAAAGTATTTATTTTTTTTGAATAAGGAATTCAATATTTCCCGTATTAAGCCTCAAGATTGTGTGTCTGTGCTTAAGAATACCTTCATGTAAGAGGGATGGCACATGAAACGAAAAGGTTAATAGTATGAAAACTGGTAGGCAAATCACAGTGGTAATATATGAAACTGTTTAATTACTATGTATTGAATGTTGTTGCACAGGGCCTTGGAAGGGTTTTTACTTTTGGTTCAAACTTTATAGCCTTTGCCTTGGTTGCACGTTTTTATGGAGCCGACTTTTTTGGTCAATATGCATATGTATTAAATTATTTTGGCATATTTGTGATTTTAGCAGACTTTGGTTTAATGCCTGTGCTTGGCAAAGATATAGCTCAGGCTAAGGATTCTCCTTAGCTTTATTGGGGGAATTTTTTGCTTGTAAGATTATGGCTAAATGTTCTTGTAATTTTGGGCTCTATAATAACAGCCTATTATTTGCGCAGAGATATGTTTTCCATTCTTCTTGTTGGTTCCTTGGCTATCCCTTTTTTGGCATCACGGTTTTTTGAACCTATATTCCAGGTCTTTAATCGTCCATGGCATTCTTTTTACGCTTCAATTGTTTATGGGGTGGCCCATTTAGTTTTTCTTGCTTTAGCATTTAAATTTACCGATAATTTATCGAGCTTTGTCATAGCCTATTTATCTGCAAATGTTTTATACACAATAATAGCATTTTACTTATCAGGTAAATCTGTTAAGCCTCTGTTAAAAATCGATACATGTATAATAAAGAATATATTAAAACTTGCAATGCCTTTAGGTATTTCATCTATATTTATAATAATAAGCAACCGTGTTTGTATTTTGATACTTGCAGGAATGAAGTCTGATTATGCAGTGGGGATATATAGTGCAGCTTATAAATTTGTTGAAATATCGTCGTTCTTGGCAGCTATGGTAACTGCACCTTTAATCCCTATATTTGCGGAAAAGGCAAAAAATGATAAAGCATCCCTTAGATTGATAGTAAGTGATATAGCCGAATTAATTGCAATTATACTTTTGCCAGTGGGTGTTATATGTTCTTTAATGTCAAAGGAGATTATTTCTTTAGTTTATGGAAGTAAGTTGCTACCATCAGTGGATGTATTCAATATATTGATTTGGGTTAGCATTGTTGTTTTTTATTCACTACTAATCTCAAGTGTTGTAATTTCAGTTGGTGTTGTAAAATATGCATACTGGCTCGGTGCTGTTGCAGCAATTTTGAGTGCAGGTTTAAATTATTTACTCATCCCGAAATACAGCTATATCGGTTCGGCGTGGGTGGCGTTGATATGCGAGATTGTTTTGGTAGGGGTGACATTAACTTATGCCATACGCCATATTGGAAACTTTTTTAGATGGAAAACATGGGTAAAAATTTTTGTAGTGAATATGATTATCTATGTCTTCTTAAATGAAACAATATTTGGTATAAATATCTTTTTAAAGATTATTACAGGGTTAACAATATATTATTTTTGTGTTGTAAGATTACATCTCATAAGAAGGGATGTGCTAAATATATTGCCTGATATAAAAATATTTTCCTTTTTCGATGCACTCAAAAGATGATTTTACTTGGATGCATCTTTAGCGGAACTTCTGCATTAAAAGTTTTTATATGGAAAAAATCCATAGAATAAACTGGATAGATAATTTAAAGGGCATAGGCATTATTTTTATTATATTTGGGCACTCCATTTCTTGTCCTGATTTTCTCATTGACTATTTTTTTTCATTCCATGTCCCTTTATTTTTTTTTATTGGAGGAATGAATTTTAGTAGTTCGCTACTTGAAGATTTTAACCTTTTTCTAAAAAAAAGGATAAAGAGGCTTCTCATACCCTATATTTTTTTTAATATGTTATCTTATGGGTTTTGGGTTTTGAGAATTAAATTCTTTGATGCACCGCAGGAAGTGCCTGTATTAAGGCCTCTTCTTGGCATCTTATACGGTAATGGCCATGACAAATGGCTTGTCCATAATGAACCTCTATGGTTTTTTATCTGCCTTTTTACAACTCAATTGTTGTTATTTTTAATTCTAAAATTTTTTAGAACAAACAAAAAGATTGTTTTTATTTTGTGCATCTGTGCAATAACAGGCTATTTAGATTCAAGGTACTTAAAAATTAGATTCCCCTGGGGTATTGATATTGCATTAACTGCCGTTGTTTTTTCTGGTATTGGTTATATATTAAAGGCGCATCTTGAAACAATAAAGAGAATCTATCATCCCTTGTTGTTAATTTTTGTTCTCTTCCTTAATCTTTTTGTGGCTTTTTTAAATGGTAAGATAGATATGAACTACAACAGGTATAATAATATTTTTTTATTTTACATCGGGGCATTTTCAGGTATTTTTTTCTGGATGGGCATCTCTATGTTTATTGGTAACGTTAATGCATTGAAATATATTGGAAATAATTCTCTTTCCATATTTACGCTACATATTCCGGTGCTTTTAGTGGTTGTAAAACTGATGATGATATTTGGTATTCCCTATGCCATGCAGGAAAATAATATTGCATTTATGTTCATACACACTTTTTTTAGCATTGTTATGATAATACCTCTTAATTACATATTAAATAAATATGTGCCCCTTTTAGCTGGTAGAGAAAAATGAAAAAATATTCTTAAAAATGGAAAATCTTTTTTATCTAACAATAAAGTCATTAATAAAGCATATTAATTTCATTGGAGGCTCTGTATTTTGTTTTTTTGTTATTTCAATATTAATCTTATTTAGAGTAAAGATTAATGACAGGGTTTCTATATTTTTTAAAAAACTTTCCAACAATGGCAGTGAGGTCTTGTTTGGAATTTTTATAATAACAGGCATCATCTACCTTTTCTATCCCAATTTTTTAAATCACATTGAACCAACCGTTGCAACATTAGGGTTTGCATTAAAAAAAGGTGAACCAGTATACCCCATACCAGTTGGTTCATATCCATATAATGGCATATTATATGGGCCTGCATTATTTGAAATTCAGATGATTTTTCAAAGTTTAGGTGCCTCCATACTAATTGGTTCAAAATTACCTGGATTAATAGCTTTTGCCATTTCATCTTTTATCTTATTAAAAATCAGAAAAGATTGGGTTTATAGAGGCTATCTTCTTTACTTATTTTCTTTTGGACTAATGCTTTTCTGGAATAGAGCAGATGTGTTTTTATTGTTAATTGTTGCAATAACCCTCTTTATTAATAACCGTTTTGCTCAAAACAAATATATATCTTTTATTACAGGGATATTTGGTGGTATGGCCTCTGCATTAAAAATGCATGGGTTGGCCTATGTTTTTGCTGCTTATCTTGCTACAACACATAAAAATATCTCTTTAAAAGATATAATTTTGTTTTTTATTTCATGTATCATTTCTTTTTTTTGTTTCTTTTTACCTGAAAACGTATCCTTTGGAGGTTTTTGGGCATATTTTAATTCTGCTTTAACTCAACATGGCTTATCTTTTTACTTGTGGCTTAAAAGTTTTATCTACCTTATTTTTTTGGCATTTCCTTTTATTATTATAAGGGGGATTAAAAATCTGCCTGTTTTAAATATTTTTTTATTAATAATGATTGAATTTTTAATAACTATTGTGGCATCAAAGCATGGAAATGGATTTTACCATCTATTACCTTTAATTCCTATTAATGCCTTTATTATGTTAGATACCGAAAGAATTAAAGACAAAAAATATAATCTATTGCCTATTCTTTACACATGCCTTATTATTGTTTCCTTTATTACAGTTGTATCCGATTTTATATTGCCCATGGGAAAGAGCTGGCAGAGATTTGATGATGCAAAAAAAGAGGTTGTTGGCATTTCAAAAAAATCACCAGATATAATAATGGGGGTAACCGATGAACATGGTTATCCATATTCATTTTTAAGGGCTCTTTTAAAAGAAAGGCAGATTGATTATGCCTCTTTTATGGATCAACAGATATCAGGCATAAAAGATAATGCCCTTGTTGAGAATTTAAAGAATTGTAATATCTGTTGCATATTGATGCCAAATAAAGGAGAGGCTTTTACATTAAAAAATTATTATACATCAAAACCTCTGTTTTCAGATAAGGTTAGGCATGTATTCAAAGAGAGGTTTTTTCTTTCAGAGAAAGGAAGGCATTATTCTGTATATAAATGCAAAAGAGAATACGAACAATAAATAATTAAAATTACATAAAAACTATGATAAAATTTTTCAGGCAAGTTTTAATTGAAAAGCCTTAAATAATTTTGATATTTAGGTGCCTCTTATGACTTTTATAAAAGTATTATCCTTTATATATTTCTTTAGCCTCATATTTTCAGGTAGTGTTTTTGCACAAAACTGTTTTGCCAAAGGCGATGGATTTGGCGTATATCAACCGTATCTAACGGATAAGGTGTGTTTTCTATACGAGCATTCCAAATTACTTCCACCAGAATCAGAGATGAAGCAGACCCTTCCAGGGGAAGAAAGTCTTCATCCAGACCCACTTATGGCAGAATATTTATATTTGATAGTTAAAAAAAGATATTTGGCAATTAAAAAAGGAACACCTTTCTACAATTGTGGTTATGATTTAGAGACATTAAAAAGAGATCCTGGATTTGCGAAGTTTTTAGGGGTGCCAATGCCTGAATTTCACTGTTCTGGTTTCGTTTTTCAGTTTGTGCCAGTTAAGCTTATAAACGAAAATATCTGTCTTTGGGTTGCTTTAGACCTTGTTGATTGTGGTAACATTGAACAGGATTATGATGTGGAATTAAGGTGGAAGAGAGACCCCAATGTAAGGTGGTAATCCTTAAAAACACAGTGTTATTTTACCTTCATTTACAGATTATTTCATAGGTTTTTTTGAATATGAAAAGAATCCTTTTCATTTGTGTTTTATTAATCCTTTTTGTGTATATTTTTTATCTAATTACAGATGCAGACAATAAACACGAAAAGGCAGAAGATAATAAGGAAAAACCAAAGGTAATTTTTGTAGGATCAGTGTCACCAGATGTTATTTCAATAGTTATTTCTGAAAGTAGGGTTATCCACGGGAAACAAATACCTTATATTCCAGAGGAAAAGGATTCAATAGTCCAGGAAGGAAATAATCTATGGCTTATAAGGAAAAACAAGCGTATAGGTGCTTTAGTTGGTAGGACAGAAAAATTTATAATGACCTTTGATAAAGTTATTGGAGAAAGGATTGATGCTAATCTACTTAATAAAACGAGTAGTTATTCCATTAAATCAGTAGATGATAATGATTTTTCTACAGAAAGAGAGCCATATGCAGTTTTTCGTAAGACAAAACCAACTGATTTTGCAAGGATTGATACGGGATTTTTATCACCCCTTGAACATACGATTTATCTTAAATTAGTTAAACCTCTAAAGCTCAATAAAAAATATATTATTAACTTTAAGGAATTAAATGTTCCTGAATATACCTTTGTTTATAATCCAAAAAAGATGAGAAGTGAGGCAGTGCATGTAAGCCATATTGGTTTCAGACCAGATAACCCGGCAAAAATAGCATTTCTCTCTTTATGGATGGGAAGTGGTGGGTCAGTTGATTTTAAAGAAAAGACACCTTTTTATCTTATTGATGAGAAAAATGATGATATTGTTTTTAAAGGCGAGGTTAAATTGGCAAAAAGTAGATTGGAAAAAGATGAAAATGCCTATGGTAATAATTTCAACGGCACAAATGTATATATAATGGATTTTAGTGCATTTAAAACCCCAGGAACATACAGGGTATATGTTGAAGATGTAGGTTGTTCTTACCCCTTTGAGATTGCCAGCGATGTTTGGGCAAAGGCATTTTATGTAGCCTCTCGCTTTCTTTATCACCAAAGAAGCGGTATTGAGCTTGGACCTCCTTATACTGACTTTAAAAGACCGAGAAATTTTCACCCCGATGATGGGGTGAAAATTTATGCCACAAAAACGAGTTTGTTTGATGTGGAATTTGATTTAAAAAAAGATGATGACCGCTTTGCAAAGATATTAAGAGGTAAGACACAGAATATAGTTAAAGATGCCTGGGGTGGATACTGTGATGCAGGAGATTGGGATAGACGCATAGCACACCTCATTGCTGCAAGGTATCTTTTTGAATTGTTTGAGTATTCACCAGAATTTTTTAAGAATTTTAATATGAACATACCAGGATCAAAGGAGGATTTTCCCGATATCATAAGGGAGGCCTTATGGGGCATAGATTTTTTCAAACGCCTTCAAACCCCTGAAGGTGCTATAAGAGGTGGAATAGAGTCTGAAGATCACCCAAAATACGGTGAAGCAAGCTGGCAGGAATCACAGATGGTATTTGCATTCGATCCTGATCCTTACTCTTCTTTTGTTTATGCAGGTGCTTCAGCATACGCTGCATACGTGTTGAAAAAATTTAATATGAAGATGTGGGAGACTTATCTTAAAAGTGCCATTTCCGCAATGGATTGGGCTGAAAAAGAGATGAAAAATACAAAAAGGCCATATCCTTATCAAGTAAGGGATGCGCGTAACCTCGCAGCGGCTGAGCTTTTTAGACTTACAGGTGATAAAAGATGGCACGATATTTTTTTAGAAACTACAGTTTTTAAAAAGGAAGAGAAATTTTTATATAGATACGACAGTCATGATCAGGCCGATGCTGCATGGGTCTATATTAATACAAAAGGTAAAGACATTGAGCATTCAATAGTTCAAAGATGTAAAAAGGCATTATTAAATGAGGCAAGGATATTGATGGATGCCCAGAAAAAAACCGCGTTTAAATGGATGCGGAACCCTTGGAGACCAGCAATTGCAGGAACATTTACGATCCCTGATATAAAAAGTATCATCCGTGCCCATGTGCAAACAGGAAATAAAGAGTATCTTGAATCTATAATCCTTGCAACCCAGACAGGTGCTGGGGCAAATCCCTTAAATATTTGCTATACAACAGGCATTGGGCATAAAAATCCGAAGAATATTATGCACATTGATTCTCGGGTAACAAATCAATTACCCCCTCCTGGGATAACTGTGTATGGTCCATTGGATCCTAATGTCTTTGGCCAATTAGAATCTTATTTCTTTAAAGAGGCAAGCAAACATTGTTACCCTGAATTAATTAATTAGCCTGTTATTGAAAACTTTCTTGATATATACTGGTATCCAGCCATGTGTGAATTCACAGTTTATGATACAATACCCAATGCATATACCTGGGGCTATCTTGCTATAAGAAAATGATCAAATTCAATTAATTTTTTTATTTTCATTTAAATCTGTCAATTCCACCATACAAAATAGAAAGTATTTTGCTTTTAGAAAAGATATATTTTGTAATAAAGAGAGGAAATATCAAGCCGGCAAAAAATGTTGTTATTATCACAATTTCATCACTTAACTGTATCTTTTTCATGAAATAAGCAATGGGAAATATAAAAAAGAATTGTAAAAGGTATATCTGTAAAGAATGGGAGCCTAATGTTTCAAGTATGTATTTTGGCAGAATCTTTTTGTATGAGAAACATAAAGAGATAACAAAAAATGTTCCAAAGGATGCAGTAAAAAATTTTAAAAATGGAAATCTTAAATGCTGGAAAACCACATAAGAGGCTATAAAAATAATAAAAAATATAGGGGTAATCCAGTTTTTTTTCATTATTTTAAAAAATACATCTTCTAATCTTACTGCTTGAATACCCATAAAATAGTAGATTAAATAATTTAATAACCAACCTGCACCAAAGATCTCCCAATCAACAGGGAAAAATTGAAAAATCAAAAGAAAGATAAAAAAAAGTAATGGATTGAGTTTAAATATAAAGGGTGTGATTATCCTCATGATTATAATAAGGTATAGAAACCATAGAAAAAGGGCAGGGTTCTTTAAGGGATAAAATGTGATATAGTAAATTATTTCATGCCATACAACCGGTCTTTTAACCATGTGGGGCATGAAATGTTTTATCAATGCAAAGGTAAAACTTATTATGAAGTAAGGGATTATAAATTTAAATGTATTTTTTCTGATAGATTTAAACCATCCGGATAAAGAATCAAAATTAACTATTTTATGGGCAAAAAACCCTGAGAGAAAGAAAAATAAGGGCATATGAAAAGAATATATAAAATTAAACACAGAAGGATACGCATTGTCTAAAGGGATACTATGACCAAAGGTAACAAGAAGAATGCCGATACCCCTTGTCAGCTGCATCTCAGGTATATAATTTTTGCTATACATATAATTTTTAGAGTATAATAAATACAAAGAGATATTGTCAAAACAACCTTGTAAGATAAATTTGGAAACTTAATTTAAAATGAAGTTGAAGGCTTTAATACAAAATTTTTTGTTAATGATAATCTCCATTGCCGTTTTCTTTTTTATTGCTGAAGGGATAACCATGCTATTATGGGATTATAAACCACAAGGTGAACATGTAGGTATTATTATTAAAGATGGAAACAGAAGGGTTGTGCATGAAGGGGTAGAATATGTAACAAATTCCATTGGATTAAGGGAACGAGAGCTAAATAAAAGACCAAAGGCAGAAAAAACTATACTCGTTTTAGGAGATTCATTTATCTGGGGCGATGGCTTGCCCGTTGAAAGCCTTGTAACAACAAAATTGGAGAAAAAGTTAAATGAAATCGGCTATAATGTAGAGGTTGTAAATGGTGGTGGTGGCGGTGGAAACGCAGAGAGCGAATATAATTTTTTAATCAAATTAGCCCCAATTTATAAACCCTCTGAAGTTATTGTGTTTTTTTTTACAAACGATATCATCGAGGATAGGCCATTAGAAAAAGGCACTGAAAAAAGGGTTGCCGTAAGCTGGAGGCAGAATATTAAAGAATTTTTGAGGTCAAGATCCCATTTTATTGCATTTTTATATTATCTTTATAAAGATAGAATTGTTGAAATTATTGGTGTCCCTAAGTTTATGTTACCCCCTGATTATTTTAACCTCGATGATTCAAAACCTGGCTGGAAGAACTTTAAAATTTATGCACTGAAGATGAGGGATTTCTGTAAAGATAATAATATTACTTTTTCTTATGTTATTATTCCCACATTAACAGTTCTTAATGAAAAATATCCCTATAAAGAAATGCATGAAGCACTTAAAAAGTTTTTCAATGAATCTGGGATTGAGTTTTTTGATTTATTTCCAGTATTTAGTCCTTATAGACCTTCTAAACTATGGGTAAATCTGGAAAATTCACACTGGAATGATTTTGCAACCACACTTGCAGCTGATGCGATAATAAAATGGAGATATATAAAAAAATAAACAATGCCAGTGGAATCCAAAAGCTTCCTTTAAAAATTATATCGTTATTCTTTATTTTTTATATAAAAGCCAAGACTTTATTTTATGGAAAAATTTAAGATAACCACAAAGATTTTATTGATATTTATTATATCCCTTTCCATTTTTTTGAATCTTATTTCATTTAAAAGGGGCCATACCTGGGGTGATGATTTTGCACTGTATATTGCCCAAACAAAAAGTTTTATAGAAAATTCTGTTGATAATTTAATTGAGGAGCAAAGGTTTTTAGAACAATATTCATCGGAATTGCATGGCCCTCTCCTTTATCCATGGGGCTTTCCAATATTATTGGCTTCAGTATATAAGATTTTTGGTTTTAATATATTAGCTATGAAGATTTACATTTTTTTATTTTTCATTGCGTCATTGTTTATATTATTTTTTCTTTTTGAGGGCATATTAAATGAAAGATTAAGATTATTAATAGTAACTATGTTTGCGTTAAACCCAGTTTTTTTCTACTTTAAAGAAAATGTATTGGCTGATGTGCCATTTTTGTTTTTCACGCTTTTAGGGATGTGGTTGATTAAGCTTTATATAATTGAAAAAAGATTTTTCATAAACAGGTACATAAGTTTTGTAATACTTGGATTTGTAATCTTTTTTGCTTATTTTATTAAGATTCAAGGAATTATACTATTTTTAATTCTTTTTTTGTGCCATGTTGTTGAATACAGAGAATTATTAAATAAAAGAGACATATTGTTAAAAGAAAAATGCTTCCATTTGATTCCTTATGTCATAATAGCACTGTGTATGTCAGTTAAAGGGATAATTTTTTATGAGAATTTTGAATATTTTTTTTATGTTTTATTAAATCAGGATATTATAACCACCCTCAAAAAAAATATTGTATACTATTTAATACTTCCTTCTGAATTTTTTAGTTCTAAAGCCATATTTAAGTTCATCTACTTTTTTTCAATGCCATTTGCTTTTTATGGGTTTATAGCAAATATTAAAAAGGATTATCCCTTTGCTATGTTTATGATATTTAATGCATTAATTTTACTTGTTTTTCCTTTTACCACACAGGGTATTCGTTACATTTTATTTATTTTGCCTTTTTATTGTTACTATTTTTTGAAAGGTTTTGTTGAATTTAATATGCTTGAGTTAAATAGGGGATACAAAAAAGTTTGCATAGGTGCGATGTATTTTATAATGGCAACGTTGATATTCAGTTTTTTGTTAAGAGATGTTAATTATATAAGAAAGGTTTACAAAGAGAATAGGTATACCCATGAAGGGCCTTATTCTAAAAATGCAACTGAAATGATAAATTTTATAATAAATTTTACAAAACCCGACGATAAACTTGTCTTTTTTAAGCCAAGGGCATTAAGGCTTTATACAAACAGAAAGACGGTTGTAAATTACAATATTGATGACATAGTAAACCATAGATTTAAATACGTTGTGGTTTATAAAAACGATATGGAACATGATTATCGTATAAAATTTAGATATGATATTGATAAGTCGCATTTCTTCAGGAAAATTTTCGAAAATGACGAATATCTTATCTATGAATTGATTTAAAAATCACCATAAAAAACTGTTTTAAATTTAATTTTGGTTTTTAGCATTTTTTGATATTTTAATCTTTTTTAACATGGAGTGATGTGGCACATTTAATTGTTTTTCTTTTTCTATACCAATTTATATTTGTTTTTTCTGCATTTGCTTACATTGACCCTGGCTCAGGTAGCTATATCATTCAGATATTAATAGGATTTATTTTGGCAGGGATATACGCTTTAAAACGTTATTGGAAAAAGATCTGCAATCTCTTTACGAAGAAAAAATAACCAATCATATCAATGGGTGTTATTGTAAACATTTCTTCATCTTTTAAAGATCCTGGCGGTAATCTGTTTTTATATGATGGTAAATTATATAGAAGAATAAGTTATAGCTACAGGGATAATTATGACCATTTGATAGAATCAGGTCTTTATAAAGACCTTTGCAGCAAAGGACAATTGGTTGAACATGAAGAGGTTACATTTGATGAATTGCCATTTGCAGATACATATAAAATAATAAGGCCTGAAAAAATAGATTTTATTTCTTATCCATACGAGTGGTGTTTCAGCCAATTGAAGCATGCTGCCCTTTTAACGTTGGATATTCAGAAAACCGCGCTTAATTATGGGATGACTTTAAAGGATTGCAGTGCCTATAATGTTCAATTCAAAAATGGAAAGCCTATTTTTATTGATACATTGTCATTTGAAAAATATAAAGAAGGCAGGCCTTGGGTTGTATACAGACAGTTCTGCCAGCATTTTTTAGGGCCTCTATCTTTAATGAGTTTGAAAGATATTAGATTGAGTCAATTATTACGTGTATATATTGATGGTATACCGCTTGATCTGGTTCGTTTGTTGCTTCCGCAGAAAAGCCGCTTTATACTTGGTCTCTTATTACATATACATTTACATGCCCGCAGTCAAAAAAGGTTTGAAAACCGAATAATCAACAGGGATAAGTATAGATTGAGCAAATCTTCGTTAATGAATATTATCGAGAATTTGGAATCTTCTGTTAAAAAATTGTTTTGGAGACCAAGTGGCACAGAGTGGGTTAATTATTGTGATTTCAGTAACTATACTGAAAGGGCTTTGGAGCATAAAAAAGATGCAATAAAATGGATAATTTCAAAATTTGAGCCAGGAGTTGTTTTGGACCTTGGTGCAAATGAGGGTCTTTTTAGCAGGCTAATAGCTAAAAAGGCAAAAAAGGTTATTTCTATTGATGCTGACCCGGCTTGTGTTGAAAAGAATTATTTGGAATGTGTCAAAAACAATGAAAAAAATATTATACTGCTCTTAATTGATTTGACAAACCCCAGTCCCGGCATTGGCTGGCAGAATAAAGAAAGGATGCCGTTTTTTGAACGTTGTGAAGCTGATACAGTTATGGCGCTTGCCCTTATTCATCACTTGGCAATTACTAACAATGTGCCTTTTGAAAACATTGCAGAATTTTTTAGTAAAATCTGTAGGTTTCTTATAACAGAATTTGTTCCCAAAACAGATAGCCAGGTTATCAAGTTATTGTCAGCGAGGGATGATATTTTTCATGACTATAATAAAGATAATTTTGAAAAGGCCTTTTCAAAGCGCTTTATAATCAGAGAAATTGTTAATATTATAGAATCTGAAAGAACACTGTATCTTATGGAGAGAGGCAATTAAAACAGTATTAAACAATCTCAAAAAAAAGTTTGTAATCCATCCTTTTATTTTTGCCCTTTTACCTGTAATTCACCTATACAGTATAAATTTCAATGAATATCCGCCTGTTGTGCTTGTAAAACCTGTTATCGTTCTTTTATGTGTAACTGTCATATCTTTGATTACCTTGAACATGATGTTTCATGATAAATATAAATCAGCAGTTATTTTTTCAATTACAATTTTTTTAATTTTTTTGTTCGGTCCATTTTTTAGCTTTGTTGAAAAAATTGATTTAAAATTCTTCCGGTTTAGATATTTTATTATCATATATACTTTTATTTTTTTAGTTGTATTGTTATTTTTTTTGTTCAATAAGCATATTAATTCAAGAAAAGTTTCTCGTTTTCTTAATTTAGCAGGGTTGGCGGTCTTATCAGTTATCATTATAAATTTATCTATAAGCACTTTAAGTGTTTTATATAACATCAAACACGATGTTCCTGAAAAAGAACAAGACATATTTTATGGATTCAAAAACCATAATCAGTCTTCAAGCAATATCCATTTACCGGATATTTATTACATTGTCCTTGATTCATATCCAAATCAGGAGTGCATGGCTGATATTCTTAATTTTAATAATGAAGATTTTACAAACCGCCTTAAAAGTAAGGGGTTTTTTATTACTAAAAGTAGTCGCAGTAACTATAACTTTACTCTATTTTCAATCCCTGCTACATTGAATCTAAATTATCTTTCTATGAAAAAAATAGAAAATGGTATTTATATGTTTAAAAAAAATGAGAATTTCTATAATAGGCTAAAAAAAAGGATAGAAAACAGTCGTTTGGTATCTTATCTGGAATCAATGGGATACAACAAGTATTTAGATACGCCTGTTATAGATAAAAAATTTCTTTCTATCGAATTTAATATCAAATTATTATATATGACCATATTAGTTTCGCCATATTTATCAAATTATGTCTCTACTTTTTTAATGCGCGAATATGCTATTTTGAATCTAAAATCGTGGATTAATTATGAGGATATTAAAAAACCTATATTTTACTTTAAACACATCATTATACCCCATGTCCCGTATATGTTTGATAGATATGGAAATATACCTGATTTTTTTTCATCAAATGTGGAAAGACTTTTTATTGAGCAACTTCTATATACAAATATGCATGCAGAGAAAATTATAGACAACATTTTATCGCATTATAAAGAAAAGAAACCAATTATTATTATCCAGGGCGACCATGGGCCAGATATTATTATTAAAGACAAAGAGAGACGTATGAAAATACGAACGAGTATATTAAATGCTGTATATTTGCCTGATATGAAAGAAAACATTTTCTATGATGGTATGACTTCCGTTAATACATTCAGGATTCTTTTAAACAAATATTTTGGAACCAATCTCGAGCTTTTACCGGATATCACGTATTACCAGGAGGTTGAAAGGGACAGACTTGTTGTTTATAACCCAAAATAACATATCAGATGTTTTAAAATATTTTAAATGCTTAAATGTTGATAATTAACTTTCATTGTGTTATTACAAATCTATGCAAATAGGTATGTTATGTATATTTTAGGTATTTCAGCTTATTATCATGATTCAGCAGCGGCGATAATTAAGGATGACGAGATCCTTTCTGCTGTGCAGGAAGAGCGCTTTACGAGGAAGAAGCACGACCCATCTTTTCCATCAAATGCAGTGCGTTTTTGCCTTTCCAATGAGGGTATTGCCGTTGATGAATTAGATGCAGTGGTGTTTTATGACAAGCCACTTCTTAAATTCGAGCGCCTGCTTGAAACTTATTATGCCTTTGCGCCAAAGGGTTTTAATTCATTCAGCTCTGCCATTCCTGTATGGATAAAAGAAAAACTAATGCTAAAGAAGCTCATCTTGGATGAGCTGTCTTCGATAGGCAGCTTTGACAAGAACAAGATTAAACTGCTTTTTCCCGAGCATCACCTTTCTCATGCCGGAAGCGCATTTTTCCCATCCCCATTTTATGAATCCGCAATTTTAACGATTGATGGTGTTGGAGAATGGGCAACAGCATCAATATGCCATGGAGAAGGTAATAAAATAAAGATTATTAAAGAACTGAAGTTCCCCCATTCTGTTGGTCTTTTATACACGGCATTCACCTATTATCTTGGTTTTAAGGTTAATTCAGGCGAATACAAGCTTATGGGGCTTGCCCCGTATGGAGACCCCCAATCGGATAGGGTTGAAAAATATATAGATATTATTAAGAAAGAACTTGTCCATATAAATGATGATGGTTCGATATGGCTTAATCAGGATTATTTTGATTATGCAACGGGATTGAGGATGGTAAATGAAAACAAATGGAGGCACCTAGAAATGGTACAATAAATTTAGACAGTGACATAAGTGGTTTTGCTGCTCTATAATAAACAAATGAAAGGAGCAGACAAATGACAAAAAGACCAAGAAGAAACCATGGAGCAGCATTTAAGGCAAAAGTAGCATTAGAAGCAATTAAAGGAGATCAGACATTAGTGGAGTTATCAGAAAGGTTTCAGGTTCATGTAAACCA
>JAKORG010000084.1 GCA_029777945.1 Deltaproteobacteria bacterium
AACATCTAAAATTTTTTGACCTTAATACAAAAGAGGTATTTATGAACCGCGATCCCAATGCACTTTTTAATAACATCAACCAGCTTATGCAAGGTGGAGATAAACTAAATGTGCCTCCCAATTGCTTTGTGGAGATGAAAGGTAGAATTCTTGAATATCACGAAGGTTCAAGCATAAAAATAGCATTCCCTGTGGAAGAGAGATTTACAAACCCCGCGGGATTTCTTCTGGGAGGGATGATCTCTGCCTATTTTGACAACACCTTTGGTCCTTTTTCTTATCTTGAAACAAAGGCGCCAACAACAAGTCTTGACCTTAATGTAACTTTTATACGCTCCATTTCACCGGAGGAAAAGGAGATAATTTGCGAAGCTGAGGTTGTGAAAAAGACAAAAAGCTTTATAATATTTGAAGGAAAGGCCCATAACCCAGAAAACAAGCTAATTGCTATAAGCACCTCAAGAATGATGATCCTCTCTGGAAGATAAATTTTTGACTCTGACTTTAACAGCCAGTCAGAGTCAAAATTGAAATACATCAACGAATAACTGTAGCCTTTGCCTGAGTCATTACTACAGGTTTTATCTTTAATCCTTTAAGCTCTTTAAGGCTATCTGCAGTTTTTTGAGATATAATGCTATAGATAAGCTCCGCCTCCACAGTAAATTTTGTATCATCGCTTTTTATTGTTATATGCTCAAAATGTTCTTTCATTGGCTTGAGTCTTTTGTCAAAGAGGATCTCCTTTGCCTTAGCTAAATTATCTACCCTATTGCCATTGCCATCTCCAAAGACAGTTCCAAAGATTATTGCCCTGCTATCAATATATCCCTTTTTATCTGGCACTCCTGATGAATAAACCACTTTCCCTGTTGAATCCTTCACAATAACCTTGAGCCATACCTGCCTTATATTGGACACACCTGTGGGCACCTCATGACCTGCACCATTATTTAAAAGCTTTATGACAACGCTATTGCCCTTCATTTTTTCCTCAATGGACATCGTTACAGCATTTTGCAGTCTATCCTCTGCCATTTTAACACGGATATTATCCTTTTCTGTTGCAGGGATTACACTATTGCCACCAACAAAATAATGTGTAAAGATATGATCTCTTTGAGGTCCTCCATAGGCAGCTATTCCTGGATTTTTTTCTCTCTTTGTTGAACCTGTAGCAGGATGGCCAGGTCTTTGATACATGTGACAATCCTGACATTGAATCCCCTGATTTTTATAAGGGCTTGCACTCCACTCCTCATAAGTTGTCTCAAGCCATGTTCCATATAC
>JAKORG010000085.1 GCA_029777945.1 Deltaproteobacteria bacterium
CAAGAATAGAAAAGAGTTAAGGCCTCCTATTATTTTGGTATCTATTAAATTCATCTTTTGGTAAACCATCTCTGATTAAATGGAAGCGCATGTTTTCTAAAGTTCTTGTCCTTTTCTATTTATCTCCAGTCTATTTTAACATCCCCTCTGCCTGAAAACTATAATAACCTTTCTTGCTTATAATTACATGGTCAAGAACCTCAATCCCCACTATTTTACCAACCTCCACAAGTCTTCTGGTTATTTCAATATCCTGCCTGCTTGGTGTTAGGTCACCTGAGGGATGATTATGAACAAATATTATCCCTGCTGCCCTGTCGCTTATGGCATCTGCAAACACCTCTCTCGGATGGACAATACTGTGATTTAATGTCCCAATGAATACTGTCCTTTTCTGTATCAGATTGGATGCGCCATCTAATGTCAAGCTCAAAAAATATTCCTGCTTTTTGTCTCTCAACTCTTCGGTTAGTCGCATAACATCGTTTACATTCTTGACCTTTATTCCATCCTTTATTAGAAACCTCTTTGAAAACTCAATAGCTGCCACTATCTGACACGCCTTTGCCAGACCTATACCGTCTATATTTTTTAAACCTTCTAAACTTAGATTATTAAAATCATTTTCTACCAGTTTTAAAATTTCCTTTGCAACTTCGAATACGTCTTTACCTTTTATACCACTACCAAGTAATACTGCTAAAAGCTCAAGGTTAGAAAGGGCATTGACCCCTTTTTGTTCCATCTTTTCACGGGGTCTATCAAATTCAGGTATAGATTTTATCTTTTTCATTTTGTTTTCTTTCGATTAAATTAAAATATTTTTCTCTGTGCCTTCTTTTCCACTATCATAAGGTCAACTTGCATGGCCTTGTGCTTGTAGAAGCAACAGTTGAGGTTGATGTTATAGCCCATATTAACAATAGCCGGTGTGGTCAAGTAGCTCACATATAAACTGTTATAAATTGGCAATCACTTGAATTTAATTATACATTTTAAAGGACTTTTGTCCAATATATTTTAGCCAGCCAGGACTCTTTAAAGGTATCCAAAAATAGCTAACCAGTTCTTGAAATAGATTATACCTGAAAAGGTTCATGGCAGACACCATTTACGCAGAAGATAATCTTTTCTCCTCCATCCTCATATCTTATGGTTTTATATGGATAAAAGAAAGAAAGCGCCTTTTTTTTCAAATTATCTGGAGCTAAATTCTGGATAGTAATTTCATACATATTAAAATATGCATTCAAACCAGTAAAGAAATATCCGGCGTGAATTCCCATAGAATTTGCCCGGGCTACAAATGTCTTGATTATATCTTCTAAATAACCATTATACGATGTATCCTTTAATATTTTAGATAATTTTAAAAGAATAATGATAGCCAAGGAGTTTGCTGAAGGATGTGGTGAATCGTCTATGCCCTTTATCCTTATACCCATAATATCCTCTTCTGAATCAAAAAAGCCACCCCCATCTTTATCCCAGAGCCTGTTAATACATTCCTTCATTATATCTTCAGCTTTGATGATATACCTTTTATTTCCAGTTACCTCATAGGCAGATATAAGGGCGTCAATAAAATTTACATAATCATCGAGCATTGCCTTAATATTATGTGAATGAAATAAAACACCCTTTTCTCCATAGTCATTTAATATCCTTTCAATGGCTTTTAAAGCACATTCTTTTAAATCCTCCAATTTAAATATCTGATACACTTTTAAAAATATGGATGCGGCCATGCCATTAAGGGATGTATATATAGTTATATCAACATAGGGTTTTTGTCTCTTGTTTCTTTCAGAAATAAGCTTTTTCTTACCCCTTTCTATCAATTCCTCCATTCTCCCAGCTGTCATACCAATTTTTCTTGCAGTCTCATCTACTGACTCTTTTATAAAAAGCACCATCTTTTCTGGATTGTGATGTAGTGACCCCTCATCATGGAGAAAATATGCGCCAAGCACCTCTAACTCTTCTTTCTCGAGGGCATTACTAAATTCCTCCTTACTCCATGTAAAATAACCACCTTCATCATCTACATCTACATCAGCACCCTGGTTTGCATAAAACCCACCATTTTCGTCGTGCAGTTCGTCTCTAATAAAGTTTATGATACCAAAACTTATTTGCTTAAAAAATTCATCGTGAAAGATACTATAGGCATCTGCATAGTTTTTTAAAAGCCAAATGTTGTCGTCAAGCATCTTTTCAAAGTGCGGAATAATCCAGTTTGGGTCAGTGGAATATCTATGGAAACCGCCGGCAAGCTGGTCATAAATGCCACCCATTGCCATTTTATAAAGGGTATTTTTTAGAAAATGACCGAGTTTTTCATCCTTTTCCAAGTAGTATCTACCTAAAAGAAAATCTATTGCACCGGACATGGGGAATTTAGGTGCATGACCAAAGCCACCTTTTTCAAAATCGGCATCATCCATAATCATCTTAAATGCCATATCTAATAAATCTGGATTTATATCCATATCACTTTTTACAGTCACTGAATTCTGTCTGAGGACCTCTGCTATTTCCCTGCTTGCTTTTATAATTTCACCCTTTTTAACCTTATACAGTTCGGCTATTGCATTAAGAAGGGTTTTAAAACCGGGCCTGCCAAAGCCTTCTTTTACAGGAAAATATGTCCCTCCAAAAAAGGGCGTTTTATCATGGGTCAAAAATACACTGAGCGGCCAGCCTCCTCCGCCACCCATGGCCGCCACTGCCATCTGATAGCGCCTGTCAATATCAGGCCTTTCATCTCTGTCTATTTTTATGCATATGAAATTATTGTTTAAAATCTCGGCAATCTCCAAATCTTCAAAGGATTCCTTTGCCATAACATGACACCAATGGCACCATTCGGCGCCTGAACTTAAAAAGATAGGTTTGTTTTCTAACCTTGCCCTTTCAAATGCCTCTTCACACCAGGGATACCAGTTGATCTTCTGGTGTGCTGCACCTCTAAGATACGGTGATTTTTCATTTATTAGTCTATTCATAAGAAACCTCTCAAAAAATTAATAAATAAAGGTTTAATCTCAAAGCTGCTATATTGTTTATGTCCCATATTGTGAAACCCATTACACTGTTTTTAATAAAAATGCTTTTTTTGAAACCTACCTTGATAAAACAAGAAAAGTTTATTTTCAATACTATTTTATGCTACTGGATATCTAACTTTGCACCATAGGCAAGTTCTTCTAATGCCCTTTTATCTATGAGTTTTATCCTCTTTCCATTAACATCTATGAGGTTTTTTACTACCATCTTAGCCAGGATGCGAGATATAGTCTCAGGGATAGTCCCAAGCAAACTTGCGAGCTGTTTCTTATTGATATTTAATTCTATATTATCAGTCTTTTCTCTTTCGCTTATTAAAAGCATATAAGCAGCAAGCCTCTGGGGCACCTCTTTTAGAGAAAGGCCTTCTACGAGATCAGTAAACTGTCTTAATCTTTGAGACAAAAGGGCAAGCATATTCAGGGCAATGGATGGGTCGTTCTTCATCAGTTGAATAATTGATTCCCTTGGGAAGAAAAGGGCAATAGTGTCTTCTATTGCCTCTGCGTTGGCGGGGAATCTTTTGCCTGCAAATGCTGGCACTTCACCAAAAGGCTCCTGAGCTTCTATTATATGGAGGATTTGCTCCTTTCCATCCCGTGATACTTTAAATATCTTAACCCTCCCTGATAAGAGGACATAAAAACCGTCTGCTTCATCGCCTTCTGAAAATATAATTTTACCTTTTAAAAATGAGTATCTCATTGCAATCTTTGACAATTCTTCTATCTGCCTGTCAAAAAGCCCCTTAAAAAGGGGTATGTATTTTAAAGAGTTTTTAATATCCAATGGTAACTCCTAAATTATATTTTATAGCACTTTACCTTATTTTGATAAATCAAAAATAATTTATTTCTTTTGACTTAAGTCAATGTGTGTGACCAAGAACAATAATATATTATGCCGTAAGAAATAAAAACTTATAAGGAGGCAATTATGTTTTGCTATCAGTGTGAACAAACGGCAAAAGGCGAAGGGTGTACAAAGGTCGGCGTATGCGGCAAGCAACCTGATGTAGCAGCGCTTCAAGATCTTCTCATTTATACCTTATCTGAATTATCCCTCTATGCAGTGGAAGGTAGAAAAGTAGGTATTATAGACAGGGATATTAATGTATTTACAATAGAGGCTTTGTTCGCCACACTTACAAATGTTGATTTTGATCCTGAGAGATTTGTTATTTTGATAAACAAATCTGTAGCCTTGAGGGATTCTTTAAAGGCAAAGGTAAAGGCAGCAGGGGTAGATACTGAAGATATAGAAAAGATTGCAAATTTTATTCCCGATGCAACCATGGAAGTTCTTGTAAGGCAGGGTGAATCAAAGATGTTAACCCCTGAAAGAGACGGAAAGGCCGATATCCGTTCACTACAGCATACACTTCTCTTTGGCATAAAAGGTGTTGCAGCATATGCATATCATGCACAGATATTAGGAAAAGAAGATGATACAATCTATGCATTTATCCATGAGGCATTAGCAGCTATTTTAAAAGACGAACTCAATCTCAATGAGTGGCTATCTATGGTTCTTAAGTGCGGTGAGATAAATCTAAAGACAATAGAACTATTGGATGCTGCTCACACAGAGACATACGGCCATCCTGTACCCACTAAAGTCCCCCTCGGGGCAAAAAAGGGCAAGGCCATCCTCGTATCAGGTCATGACTTAAAAGACCTTGAAGAGCTATTAAAACAAACCGAGGAAAAGGGTATCTATATATACACACACGGTGAGATGCTTCCAGCCCATGGCTACCCGGGACTTAAAAAATATCCACACCTTTACGGTCATTACGGCACGGCCTGGCAGAACCAACACAGAGAATTTGCAGCATTTCCAGGCTCTATACTTATGACAACAAACTGTATACAGAAACCCCTTGAATCCTATATGGACAACATCTTTACATATGGCACTGTAGGCTGGCCAGGTATTACACATATATCAGGCAGAGACTTTACACCAGTAATAGAGAAGGCACTTGATCTTTCTGGATTTAAAGAGGATATACAAGGAAAATCGGTCATGGTAGGGTTTGCAAGGAATACAGTCCTCAGTGTGGCAGATAAAATAATAGAGGCAGTAAAAAACAAAAACATCCGTCACTTTTTCCTTGTAGCAGGTTGTGACGGTGCAAAACCGGGCAGGAACTATTATACCGAATTCGTGGAAAAGGTTCCAGAAGACACGATTGTCCTTACCCTCGCCTGTGGTAAATTCCGTTTCTTTGACAAAGATTTAGGTGATATAGGTGGGATTCCGAGACTAATTGATATAGGTCAGTGCAATGATGCCTACTCGGCAATTCAAATTGCCGTTGCCCTTGCTAAGGCCTTTGGGGTAAGCGTGAATGACCTGCCCTTATCCCTTATCCTCTCGTGGTTTGAACAGAAGGCAGTGGCAATACTTTTAACCCTTCTGTATCTGGGTATTAAAAATATAAGACTCGGGCCATCACTACCTGCATTTATAACACCAAACATACTCGATGTTTTGGTAAAGAATTTTAATATTAAACCTATTACAACACCAGATGAGGACTTAAAGGCAATACTTGGTTAACGAATTTTAGGAGATTTAAAGCATACAGGAAAGACATATGAAGATAAAAAGACAAATCATAGAGATAGACGAAAAAAGATGCACAGGTTGTGGCAATTGTGTAACTGCATGTGCAGAAGGGGCTATAGCAATCATAAACGGCAAGGCAAAGGTAATAAAAGAGAGCTTATGCGATGGACTTGGGGCATGCATAGGTAATTGTCCTGAGCATGCCCTAAGGATAATTGAGCGAGAGGCATATGAGTTTGACCCAGATGCAATAGAAAGAGGGCATCAAAAGCAAGGGCCAATAAAAACTTTACCAGGAAAAGATGTTTTGCCCTGTGGTTGCCCATCCACACATATCCAGATATTTGGTGAAAAATCGCATTCTTTTCTAACACACTGGCCTGTCCAAATAAGACTTGTTTCTCACGTAGCGCCTTTTCTCAAGGACGCCAATATGCTTATTGCCGCAGACTGCACCCCTGTTGCATATCCTGATTTTCACAGAGATTTTTTAAATGGCAAGGTGTGTCTTATAGGGTGTCCCAAGTTTGATGACACTGAACTATATAGAAAAAAATTTGCAGAAATATTTAAGACCTTTGATATAAAAAGCGTCACAATTTTAATAATGGAGGTGCCATGCTGTTCAAAACTCCCTGTAATCATAAAAGAGGGGATGAATTTAGCGGATAAAAAGATACCTTTAGAGATCATCAAGGTTATGGTAAGGGGTGGTATTGAAACTATTGAAAAAGAGTAGCAATAAGGGTGATTAAAACTCTTTATATACCCCATCCACCAGAGACAGTAATGGTTGTCCCCGTTATGTAAGAGGCGTCATCTGATGCAAGAAATGCCGCCACCTTTGCTACTTCTTCAGGTTCGCCAATCCTTCTTAATAACGTTTGATGGATAATAGGATCTTTATGTCTATCAGGCATTTGAATGATAGGTGGTGTTTTTATCAAACCAGGCACAATTGCATTTACAGTAACCCCGTCCTGACCAGCCTCCCTTGCAAGGGTTTTTGTAAGTCCAATGACTGCTGCCTTTGCCGTTGAATAGGCAACCTCTCCTTTGGCACCTGATGTCCCGTAAACAGAGCTTATGTTTATAATTCTTCCCCATTTGTTTAATCTCATATCATGAAGCAGCCATTTACTTAATAAAAAAGGCACCACCACATGAATACCCATAACCTCGTTGAATTGCTTCTTCTCTATCTTCTGAGTTGTACCAGGTCTATCAAAACCGGCATTATTTACGAGTATATCAATAACCGTCTCCTTTTTTATCTCTTTAATGAGTTTTTTGAGGGCTAAAGTATGTGTTAAATCTATGATTCTTGCAATAACTGGAGTTCCCTGTTCTGCAATGCTGTTTGCAACACGAGGAAGTGTTTCTTTGTTTTTATCGAGAAGAACAAGCATTGCACCCCTTTCTGCAAAAACCCTTGCACATGCCTCACCTATGCCCTGACCTGCCCCTGTAATCAATGCTACCCTTCCGCTTAAATTCATATACCCTCCAGATTTAAAAATTGTTATTGTATAAAAAAAGATGTTCTGAAATGTCAATAATAATCTGCTTAAAAAAATTGTTACATAATAAATTGCTTGATAAATTACAGGCTTACCTCAGGTAAAAAGTTTATATCCAGATGAAAGACTTTAAGGTGATTTAAAACTTGAATAAGGGTTTTTTATTTTCTACAATAAAAATGTGCCGCATATAGTAATAGATGGATATAATTATATAAACAGGATAAAACCTGGTGATGTGCAAAATAATGCCAACCTTGAAATGCTAAGAAATTATCTCCTTGAAAGACTTTTCAATTATAAAAGACAGAAACCAAATAAAATAACTGTCATTTTTGATGCCTATAAAAGTCCTTCCCTTACAAGACAAAGGGAAAACTACAAAGGCATAGATGTGATATACACAAAAGAAAATGAAACAGCAGATGAGTTAATAATTGAGTGGATAAGGAGAAAGCCATCAGGTATGGTTGTTGTAACTTCTGACAGGGCAATCATCGATGAAGCAAAAAGATATGGCATTGCCTTTATAACACCTACAAAAATGGAAGATCTCATTGGGGGATATAAAAATGAGGATGAAGAAGATAGGACATCAAAAACCATAAAAAAGGGGAATCCCAAAAAACTGCCAAAGAAACTAAGAAAGGTTACAAGGGATATATCTAAAATAAAGATATAAAAACAATGAGTTATAAAAAGACTTTTTAAGAAAGTCTTTCCGCCATCTTGTATGCCTCTATAAGCCCTGAGGGATCTGCCAAACCCTTTCCTGCTATATCAAAACCTGTGCCATGGCCTGGGGATGTCCTCACAAAGGGCAATCCCAGTGTTATATTAACTGTTCTTTTAAAATCTACTGTTTTTACAGGAATTAAACCCTGGTCATGATACATGGCCACAAACGCATCACAGTCCACCTTATGAAATAAGGTATCAGCAGGGAAAGGGCCTTCTACATTTATGTTGTTCTTTCTTGCCTCATCAATTGCCTTTATTATCTCCTCTTCCTCATTCCCCATAATACCTTGTTCACCGGCATGGGGATTTAAACCGCAAACCTTTATCCTGGGTTTTTTTATACGAAATCGGTTTTTTAATGCCTCACTTGTAATCTCAATACATGAAAATACATTCTCTTTTGTAATCAAGGATGGCACATCTTTTATTGGTATATGGATGGTTACAAGGCTCACTTTCATACGCCTATTTGCCATCATCATAACGTATTTTTTTACACCAGAAAAATCTGCAAGTATCTCAGTATGACCGGGAAAATCTATTCCTGCCTTTTTTATAGACGCCTTATTTATAGGACATGTAACAATGGCGGATGCATCGCCTTTCTTTATGACCTGCAGACCCTCCATTATATATTCATAGGATGCCCTACCATAATGGGCAAGGGATACCCCGTATTCAATATCCTTTATCAAAGCCTTATCTATAAACTCTATATCACCTTCCCTACCCTCTTTGAACCTTTTAAAGGCAATCCTATCTTTTATCTTCAATCTATATTGAATGTCCTTTATAACAGAGATGTCTCCAATTATTACTGGTATGCTACCTTTCCCTAAAGAACCAATAGATTTACAGATAATCTCCCCGCCAATGCCTGCAGGGTCCCCCATTGTAATGACAATCCTTTTCAGATCTTAACCTCTATATATGATGACCTTCTCAACTTCTGGATATACTCTTTGTATCTCTTTTCCGATTCTGTCATAATGATCTTATCGCGAATCTTTGTTTTTACTTGCTCGTAAGGAACAACATCACCCTTTTTTTCTTCTATAAGCTTCAAAATGTGAAAACCAAAATTGGTCCTTACAACATGGGTATATGCCCCTGGCATTATGAGGCTTATAGCGTCAATCAATTCAGGTAAAAGGTCTTCCTTTTTCACATAACCTAAATCACCGCCTTGAGAAGATGTGGGGTCATCAGAGTATTCCCTTGCCAAGTCTTCGAAG
Source organism: Deltaproteobacteria bacterium (assembly GCA_029777945.1). Taxonomy (GTDB): domain Bacteria; phylum Desulfobacterota; class Syntrophorhabdia; order Syntrophorhabdales; family Syntrophorhabdaceae; genus JAKORG01. The sequence goes on from JAKORG010000085.1 coordinate 9,140, forward strand.
GGTTTACCCTCCTGCAAAAGGTTATATACATTTAATGCTATTTTATTTGCATCTTTTCTTTGATTTGATATAAAGATGTGTTTCAGTTTATATTCGCTTTCCCTGAATTCATTAAGATGGGCATTATAATAATCCTTAAGCATATCTTCTGTAACGAGTATTTCCGATGATATTGCCCTTCCAATAACCTGGTTTTTTAACTGGTTAATCTTTATACCGTTTAAAAAATCTTCATAGCTTATGTTTTCCTTTTTAAGCTGTTCTTTAAGCTGGGCATCTGTGATAAGGTGTTGTTTTTTTATACCCTCTACTATTAACTCCACATCTTTATCTGTTACTTCTATTTTTAATTTCTTTGCCTGTTGCCTTATAAGCAAATCATCTATAAAAAAGTCTATCTTTTCTTTAAATTGGATGTTTCTAAAATATTCGTTTATGGATAAATACTTCCCCTTTTTTTCAACCTTAATGTATTTTTCAAGGTCTTTCAATGTTATGATGTCGTCATTTACAATTGCCACTATCCTATCCACTATCTCGCAAAAGGAGACACAAGGAAATAACAAAAAATACGATATAAGAAAAATCTTAAATAATCTTTTCATTTTTTTGTTTCAGTCTGAGGTGTTTTCTCCTTCTTTTCTATCCCTTCACCCTTTTCCTGTTTATCCGGCGTCTTCTGTGCTTCTTCTTTTAGCAAATCTTCATTTATTGTAATCTTTGCAGTGCTCTTTAGATTTGTAATGTATTTTTCCAGGGCCTGGGTCTGCTTTTCCTGGGCGATCTTCTGTTTTATAAAATCTTTTACTTCTTCAAAAGGAACATAGGATGGTGGTCTTATACCTTCGAGTTTTATTATGTGATAACCAAATTTTGTCTTAACAATATCGCTTACCTGTCCCACCTTTTTTAATTTAAATGCCGCTGCCTCATATTCGGGAAGTAATGTGCCCTTTGGATGATATCCTATCTCTCCACCGTTGGTCTTTGCGCTTGGGTCAATGGAATACCTCCTTGCAAGTTCAGCAAAATCTTCACCCTTTAATATCTTCTCTTTAATCTGCCTTGCTTCATCTTCGGTATTTAAAAGTATATGCCGTGTATTTATTTCCCTGTCTCTCTTGAATGTCTCTTTATTCTTCTCATAATATTGCTTCAAATCTGCTTCTGAAATCTGGGCATCTACATTTATCTTTTTCTTTAAAAGGGATTCAATGATAAGCTGTTCCTTTATCTCTTTGAGTCTTTCCTGGAATTCAGAATCCTTTTCTATATTTTCTTTACTGGCCTCTCTTAAAAGCAGTTTTTTCATTATAATCTTTTCTAAATAATTTTTCTTGCCACTCTGTGTAGCTACCATCATCTTCATATTAATGGGTATCTTATCCAGTTCTTTATTGAATTCGTTGATTGTAATCTTTTCATCATCGATTGTGGCAAGAACCTTACTGTTATCTGTTTTTCCACAGGCAAATAAAACAAAAGAAATTAACATAAAAATAACAATATTCTTCATCTCTGCTCCTTATCTTTTATTAAATTCTTTTATATCACATGGTAACGACTTCCAGCAATAAATTTTTGATTTCTTTCATTATTTCTTTGCCTCTCACATTAGTTTTGATTACCAGTCTGTTATCGGGCATAACTTTTATAAAATCTTTCTTATCTCTTTTATCTTTAATGAGATTCAATAATCTTTTTGTATCAATGGGTGTTTTATCTGTGCCGTAAATTATAGCAAAACCGTTCGAATGTTCCACCTTTTTTATCTTTAAGCTCGATAAAAACAGTTTAAATCTTATTACCTCAAAGAGGTTTTTTACAGTTTCAGGCACCTCACCGTATCTGTCTCTTATCTCCTCTGATAGGTCTAATAGCTCATCTTCTTCTGATACCTTGGATAATCTCTTGTATATAAGCAATTTTTGTGATGGGTCGTCTATGTAATGGTCAGGGATATATGCCTCCACAGGGATGTTTATTTGTGTTAAAATTTCTTCTTCTTTAATCTCTTCACTTCTTTTGAGTTCATTTACTGCCTCTTCGAGCATTTTGCAGTAAAGCTCAAACCCTATAAGGTTAATATTTCCCGATTGCTCCTGACCTAAAAGATTTCCTGCACCCCTTATCTCAAGGTCGTAGTTTGCAATCTGGAATCCAGAACCGAGGGCCGTCATTTCCTCCATGATCTTTAATCTCAATGCAGCATCCTTTGTCAGTGTAATATCCTTAGGGACAAGCAAATAAGCATATGCCTGCCTTACACCCCTTCCCACCCTGCCCCTTAACTGATAAAGGTCTGCAAGACCCAATCTATGGGCATTGTTTATAAAAATCGTATTTGCATTTGTTATATCAAGGCCTGATTCTATTATATTTGTGGACAGCAGAAGGTCATATTTTTTGTCTATAAAATCGAGCATAATTTTCTCAAGCTGTCTGCCCGGCATCTTTCCATGGGCAACGGCAATCTTTACATTCGGTATTAATCTACGAAGGTAATCGTAAACAACCCCGATGTTGTGAATAAAGTTATGCATGAAAAATACCTGGCCTCCCCTTTCGAGTTCGTTCATAATGCCCTTTTTTATATGTTCATCTTTAAATCTTACCACATAGGTCTTTATAGCAAGCCTGTCAAGGGGGGGTGTATCTATGATGCTCAAGTCTCTCAATCCTGTTGTAGCCATATATAAGGTCCTTGGGATGGGTGTTGCACTGAGCGTCAAAACATCGATATTTTTTTTAAGCATCTTTAGCTTTTCTTTGTGTTTTACACCGAATCTGTGCTCTTCATCTATTACGAGTAGACCGAGGTCTTTAAATGCCACATCATCCTGTAAAAGCCTATGTGTTCCTATGATTATATCTATTTTTCCCTTTTTAAGGCTCTCTAAGATTTCCTTCTGCTGGATTGTTGTTCTAAACCTACTCAACATCTCTATAGTTATTGGATAATCCCTAAATCTATCCATAAATGTTTTGTAGTGTTGCTGTGCAAGTACAGTGGTAGGCACAAGGACTGCTACCTGTTTATTGTCCATAACGACCTTGAAGGAAGCCCTCAATGCCACCTCTGTCTTTCCAAAACCTACATCACCGCAAACAATCCTGTCCATGGGTTTTGAGTTTTTCAAATCTTCCAGCACCTCTTCTATTGCCCTTGCCTGACCCTCTGTCTCCTCATATTCAAATCTTGATGCCATCTCTCTATACAGTTCATCTTCAGGAGAATAGGCATATCCCTCTGCAAGTTCTCTTTCAGCATATACCTGGATTAATTCTTTTGCTATATCCTCTACATGTTTCTTTACCCTTGCCTTAGTTGTTTTCCAGTAATTTGCTCCCAGTTTATCTATTTTTGGTTTATGTTTTTCACCCCCTATATATTTCTGCACAAGGTGAAGATTGTCGATGGGAACGTATAGCTTATCTCCATCCTGATATTCTATAAGGAGAAAATCTTTGGTAATGTTATCTATCGTTAGTTTTTCTATGCCTTTATATATCCCTATTCCGTGGTCTACATGAACCACCCATTCACCTACATTGATGTCTTTAAAAGAATTTAAAAATTCATCGATTGTCACAGATTGTCTTTTAACGACCCTTTTCTTGGGTCCCACAATATCCTCTTCGGTAAGGACTATGGCTTCATCAGTTCTAAAGCCCCTTCTAATTGGACCTATCACAATACCCTTTTCTTTTTTTCCTGTTTTAAAAGGTTCTTTGACAATTGGCAGAAAAACTTCATAATACTCAAAGATCGCTTTTAATCTCTCTGCCTGTCCCTGATTATTTGCAAAAAGATACACATATTTGTGATCCTGCCAATCCTTTTTTATCCTTTCAGAGATAATATGAAAAATCTCTGTTTTTTTAGTCTCGAAAAGGTACTTTAAATCGTCGTTAGACATGGCAGAGATAACCATACCTTCAGCATCACCTTTTATACCGGAAATATCAATGTTTAAACCCTCTTTTAAAATGCCCATAAATCTTTCAATGTATTCCTTTTCTACCCCATGTTCTTCGTTGAGATTGATTCTTTCAATAAAAGAATTGACCCCATTGTGGACAAAAACCATATTTTTTTCTAAATAATCGATTATTGTGCCTTTTTCACTGCCTATAACTTTGGCTGTAGTGATATCAACCTTTTCTACTTCTCCTTTTGACCTCTGAGTTAATGGGTCAAAGATACGGATTGAATAAATCTCATCTCCGAGAAACTCTATCCTTATAGGCGACTGCAATGTAGGTGTGAAAACATCTATGATACTACCCCTTTTTGCAAATTCTCCTTCATTTCTTACGAGGGATACATGTTCGTATCCATTTTTATCTAAATAGTCTATCAAATCCTCCTGATATAGGTTGTCTCCAAATGAAATGGTCATTGTATTTCTTACAATAACAGACTTATCAGGAAGCGTATGCGTTAGACCATTATAAGGAAAAAGACCTATAAAAAAACTATCTTCCACGAGGTGTGTTAAAAACCCAATTCTTTTTATCTGGTCTTCTTTTTCAAATACTTTTTCTGAGAACAAAGGAAACACATGACATTCCCTTTTAGAGAAAAAATCTATCTCCTCCTTTAAAAGAAGGGCCTCATCTTCTTTTTCGTAAAAGACTATGGTCTTTCTGTTAATCCTTGAAATAAAAAAAGATATAAAAGAGTTAATCTTACCGGTGATGTAAATAAATCCTTTTTGAGGTAGAAGTGGGGTATATTCCATAGGTTAAGCTAATAATTAAGGTGGTGGAAGGACGGCGGAGATGTCTTTATATTCCCTTAAAACTTGCATGGAAAAGCTTCTATCGTGAGTTTTTTTCTCTTTAAGGATGTTTTTTAATTTTGTGGGACCCATATTATAAGCATTTAAGGCCAGATAAATATTATCAAAGTCCTCTAAAAGTCTGGAAAAGAAAAAAATCCCTATCTTTATATTTTTTTCAGGTTCATCTAAGGTTTTTATACCCTTCCAATGAACCCCTGCATCCTTTGCTATGAATTTGGCAAGGGAAGGTTTTATCTGTAAAAGTCCTCTTGCACCCTTAGGGGATACCGCATCATGTTTGAAATTGCTTTCAATCTTTATAATAGCAAGCATGAGCCTGTAATCGACTCCATACTGTTTAGACACCTTATAAATAGACCGTGCTGTCTCTAAAAGTTTTTCTCTGCCTAATGTAAAGCCTTCATCTTCCATAAAAGAGGCAATCTTTTCAACAATCCTCTCATCCCTTTTAAGGTTTTTTTGAAAAAGGGAATGCCCTTGATAAGAACAGACAAAGACCATCAAACCGATGCTTAAAGATGCAACTATCAATTTCTGTTTATTTGTCATAGGGATTTACTTTATAACAAAACTATAAAAAATGTCAAATTTTGACAGGATTTTAAAGCTATGTTCGGTTATGAGGTTTATGCAAAGTATGTAAAAAAATACAAAAAAATTTAGAATATCTCCTCTTCTCTTACAATCTCCTTCTTTATCTTTGTTAACACCTCCTGGAGAACAGGCAACACATCCGTTCTAAATCTGCCTGCTACAAGCAAAACCATGATGTCATCGCCAATCTTTAATTCACCTTCATTAATCCATACCCTAACATCTGAAATGCCCTCCCTCTTTTTTACTGAATCAACATATTCAGAAAGCATTTCCTTATTATAGGACAATCTCATTGATTTAATGACCTTTCCATCCTTTGAAGTCCCCCTTACTATTCCGTTATGAACGAGGATCATACCCAGTTCTTCGGGATCTGAATTTTCTTTAATTTCCTTTATCCAGTCGCCTATCATCTATGCACCTTCCCTATTTGCTGTTTTATTATTTCTTTTTATATAACGGTGAGATATTTCTTAAAAATTTTATCGTCTCTTCTAAAACAACAAATGCCTTATCTATCTGTTCAATGGTATTAAAGATTCCAAAAGAAAAAAGGAGTGTGCCCTGGGCAGTGGCATAATCCCTTCCTATGGCAATTAATACATGGGAAGCCCTAAGAGAACCTGAGGCACAAGCAGACCTTGTTGATACACATATGCCCTTTTCGTCAAGCATAATCATCATCGATTCACCTTCCACATATTCCACTGAAAAGGACACAAGACCGGGAAGGCTTTTTTCAGGGTGTCCATTTACGATTATATCATCTATTGTCCCTAATTTATCTAAAAAATATCTTTTTAATTTTAGTAGATGCTCTGTTCTTTCAGGCATTTCTGCCTTTGCAAGGCTTGCGGCCTTTCCCATTCCCACTATCCCTAATATATTCTGCGTCCCTGCCCTTTGATTATTTTCCTGAGTGCCACCGTCTATTAATGGAAATATGGGTGTCTTCTCTCTTATATATAATGCACCTACTCCGGGTGGACCGTAAAACTGGTTTGCAGAAAGACTTAAAAGGTCTACATTTAATTCATTGACATCTATAGGGATGTTACCGCATGAAGCTACTGCATCTGTGTGGAATATTATATTTCTTTGCCTTGCAATCTTTCCTATCTCTTCGATAGGCTCAATTGTCCCGATTTCATTGTTAGCATGCATGATTGTTATAAGGATCGTATCGTCTCTTATAGCCTTTTCAACATCTGAAGGATCTACAACACCGTAACTATCAACAGGCATGGTTGTGACCTGATAACCCATACGCATAAGCATCCTCAAGGTCCTTGATACAGATTGGTGCTCAATATTTGATGTAATTATATGCTTACCCTTTTTTGCCCTTGCAAATGCTACACCTTTTATTGCATGGTTAATTGATTCGGTACCCCCAGATGTAAAAACTATCTCTTCAGGCTTTGCATTTATCAATTTTGCCACATTTTCCCTTGCGTTATTTAGGGTTTCTATTGCCGCATCGCCTAAACGATGTTGACTTGATGGATTCCCAAATCCATTCTCTTCTATGTATTTAATCATTGCCTCTTTAACAAGGGGGTGTAACGGTGTTCCAGAAATATGGTCAAAATATATAAACTCCATGTTCAGGCTCCTTTCGTCAAAATTTAAAAAATTTATTTAATAGATATTGGCTTACCGCATTTTTTACAATAATGGGCAGACTCAGGCAGTTCAGTATCACAATACGGGCAATGGCATTTTCCTTCCCTTTCACCTATATATTCTTCTTTTTCAAATTTTTTCGGCTCCTTTCCTTTGCCCTCTTTTTTTGCATAGTAATCCATAATTGCCTTATGAAGGGCATCGGCACCGAGGTTTGAACAGTGGAGTTTATTTTTTGGTAATCCACCGAGTTGCTCTGCAACGGATTTATTGGTAATCTTTAATGCCTCTTCCAGTGTTTTGCCTTTTGCCATCTCTGTAACCATACTTGAAACAGCTATGGCAGCGCCGCACCCAAAGGTCTCGAACTTTATGTCTTCTATTCTTTCATCTTTTACCTTAATAGTAATTGTCATCATATCTCCACAAACAGGATTACCCACCTCACCTATACCATCAGGATTTTCAATCCTGCCCACATTTTTGGGTGACCTGAAATGTTCCATTACAATGTCGGAGTATTGCATCTTTTACCCCCTATATTTTTAATTAAATATAAAACATAAAACTATTTTTTTAAAGTAAATCCATGAAAAAAGAGATTTTACTTTGAAAAAAACCATTTTGTTTTTAGAAGGGTTATGTATTTGTTAATGCCTTTACTATTACTCTGTCCGCTTCGAAAAAATTGTAGGTGTGGAGGTCTTCTATTTTTACCCACCTTATCTCATCGTGGTCTTTCAGTTGAAAGGTATCGGTTTTAGGAATAGCCTTGAATGCATGGAGTTCAATTGCAGATTGGCAGTTAAGTGCGTGTTTAACAGAACAGATGAAATCTCCTACTTCTATCTCTATACCTAATTCTTCTCTAATTTCTCTAACAAGGCATTCTTTGAGCGTCTCCCTTTTTTTCTTTTTTCCTCCAGGGAATTCCCATAGATAACCCATAAATGCCTTCTTTCTTTTTGCAATTAGCACCTTACCATCTTTTTCAATTACCGCTGCGGTAACGGGGATATAGAAATTCGATTCCATTGGACATGATTTCAAACATCTTTAAGATAAACCTAAAAAAAGGGCTATTTCAATAATTTTTTTCATCTTTACATAATAAAACTTATGTGTTACTGTGCAATTATGAATAACTTTAAAGGCTTAATAACAGGCTTGTCTGGAGGTTTTTTTGGTGGTCTCATAGGTCTTGGGGGAGGCATAATCATGATCCCCCTTATGGTCATATGGCTGAAACTAAACCAGCTAAAAGCCCATGGGACAAGCCTTGTTGCCGTTGTTTTTACAGGCCTCATAGGCGCTACTGCATACTTTTACCACGGCACAGTTGATTGGAAGGTTGCTTTTATACTTGCCGCTACTGCAACTATAACTGTCAGATTCGGGGCCATCTTCGCCCATTCATTGCCAGAGAGGAAGTTAAAAAAGTCATTTGGAATATTTCTTTTTTTTGTCACCCTTCTTCTTATAAGTAAAGGGTATATATTTCAGACCACGGTCAATACAAATTTGTGGTTACGTATCTTTATTTTTCTTACCACAGGTGCATTTACTGGTTTTATATCAGGTATGATGGGTGTTGGTGGTGGGGCCATAATGATACCACCTATGGTTATACTGACACATATGCCCCAGCAGATGGCACAGGGAACATCACTCCTTGCAATGGTCCCTGTAGGTTTAATAGGCGCCTATACCCATTACAAATTAGGGAATGTGGAAAAAAGTATTGCCCCTGGCCTTGTTATCGGTGCTGCTTTGGGAGGTTTTTTTGGTGGCACAGTAGCCAATCTCATCCCTGAATTTTACTTAAAATTACTCTTTTCAATGGTCCTTTTATGGATGAGTATTCGTTTTATAAAGATCGCAAGATAGAATGATCAAATAATTACTGAATTAATATTATTTATATCTTAATTTAAATCTTAAGAAAATGAGCCTTTTTAAACCTTTTATGTCCTCGTTTTAACAGTAATTTACATTTTTATTGACAATTTTTTATTGACCAGGTATGATATAGAAAATATTGTTCTGTATATAGAACTCCTTTGATGGAAAACAAAGGCAACACAAGAGACGAACATAAAAGGCATAACAGATATAATGAAGAAATAAATAAAGGACTTGTTAGGCAGTAAGGTATATGCCCAAATATACAGATTAGAGAAAATAAGGCATCATTAAAACATAAACGGCAAGAAAAAGTGCATCTAATATTAAATGGAACAGAAACCGCCTTATAAATACACAAATATCGTCCCTGCAGTTGACCAGGCCTTAAAAATACTTATATATCTTTCTAAAACACCTAATTCAAAGGTCAATCTCACAGAAATATGCAAAAATGTGGGGATACATAAGAGTAAAGGTTACTCCATTCTGAATACACTTCAGAAATACGGGTTTGTCATGAGAGAAGAAAGTGGAAAACATTATTCCCTTGGACCAGGGGTTCTATCTCTTTCAAGACGTTTCCTTGACAGTGTGAATTATAATGAGCTTGCAGCACCATTTTTAAAAGACCTTGCAGAAAAGACTAAATGCACTGCACTTTTCGGTCTTATAAATGGGGACAGTGTCTTTATTGTGGCTAAAGTTGAATCAGAAGAGCATATAAGCATTACCATCCGTATAGGCCACAGATTCAATATAACCCATGGTGCCCACGGAAAGGCAATAGCTGCCTATCTTCCTGAAGAAAGATTAAAAGGGCTTTTAATGCAAAAAA
>JAKORG010000086.1 GCA_029777945.1 Deltaproteobacteria bacterium
CTCGAAAATAAGGTCTCCAAAGTTTTTGATAGCAAAGAAAACCAGATTGAAGTAATAAGACTCTACTACGAAGACAAGATAAACAAGATAAAAAAAGGTGATGACCTTCCTCCAGGGGTAATAAAGACAATAAAGGTCTATATTGCTATGAAAAGAAAGATAGCAGTGGGTGATAAGATCTCTGGAAGACATGGAAATAAAGGTATCGTATCAGTAATACTTCCCGAAGAAGACATGCCGTTCATGGAAGATGGCACCCCTGTGGATATAGTACTTAATCCATTGGGTGTTCCATCAAGAATGAATGCAGGTCAGATATTAGAAACACATCTCGGATGGGCATCGAAAGAATTGGGCAAAAAGATTGGGGAAATGGTGGACGAATATAGAAAGAAGATGTTTTCTCCTGATATAATAAGACAGAGGATAAAAGATATATATAAGAGCAAAGACATCGATAACCTCATAGACAGACTTAATGATGATGAAGTTGTAGAATTTGCAGACAGATTAAGAGAAGGTGTACATATTTCTGTTCCTGTTTTTGACGGTGCAAAGGAAGAAGATATAAAAGAGCTGTTTAGAATGGCAGGCATGCCCGATACCTTCCAGACTACATTGTACGATGGTAGAACAGGAGAGCCTTTCCATCATAAGATAACAGTGGGTTATATGTATTTTCTCAAACTCCACCATCTCGTTGATGACAAAATACACGCCCGTTCTATTGGCCCTTACTCTCTTGTTACACAGCAACCTTTAGGTGGAAAGGCACAATTCGGCGGGCAGAGGCTTGGCGAAATGGAGGTTTGGGCATTAGAGGGTTACGGTGCAGCCTATTCTTTGCAGGAATTTTTAACTATTAAATCGGATGATGTAAACGGCAGGATTAAGGCATACGAAGCAATCGTTAAAGGTGAAGATGTGCTTGAACCGAGTTTGCCCGAATCATTTAATGTCCTGATACAGGAATTAAAGAGCCTTTGTATAAACGTAGACCTCATAAAAGAAGAATAAAAAGGAGGTAAAACTTGGAAGATTTTTTCAAGATTTTTGACAAACAAAAAGACCCTTTAAGCTATAGTGCAATTAAGATATCCCTTGCATCACCTGAACTTATAGAAAAATGGTCTTACGGAGAGGTTAAGAAGCCGGAAACGATAAACTACAGGACATTCAAACCTGAAAAGGATGGGCTATTCTGTGCCAAGATATTTGGCCCTGTAAAGGATTACGAGTGTCTGTGCGGTAAATATAAAAGGATGAAACACAGAGGTATTATTTGCGAAAAATGTGGTGTAGAGGTAATCCAATCAAAGGTAAGAAGGGAAAGGATGGGTCACATAAGGCTTGCAAGCCCTGTTGCCCATATCTGGTTCTTAAAAAGCATGCCCAGCAAGATAGGGACATTATTAGAGCTTACCATAAAAGAAGTGGAGAGGGTCCTTTATTTTGAAATGTATATAGTTATTGAAAAGGGAAATTCTCCATACAAATTCTGCGAGCTCATATCTGAAGAAAAATACAACGAAGCTAAAGAAAGATACGATGGATTCAAGGCTGGCATAGGAGCCGAGGCCATAAGGGAGTGTCTGCAAAAGATAGACATAGATAAACTTGCAGAAGAGTTAAGAGAGGAAATGAAAGAAACCACAAGTGATGCAAAGAAGAAGAAGATCTCAAAAAGACTCAAAATTGTAAATGCATTTAAAAGCTCAGGGGTTAGACCGGAATGGATGATACTGGATATAATACCTGTATTACCTCCTGAGTTAAGACCCCTTGTTCCCCTTGACGGAGGTAGATTTGCAACATCCGATTTAAATGATCTTTACAGAAGGGTCATAAACAGGAACAACAGACTAAAAAGACTTATGGAATTAAACGCCCCTGACATCATTATAAGAAATGAAAAAAGAATGCTTCAGGAGGCGGTGGATGCCCTTTTTGATAATACAAAAAGAGGAAGGGTAGTAACTGGCACGAATAAAAGGCCTTTAAAATCATTAAGCGATATGTTAAGGGGTAAACAGGGTAGGTTTCGCCAGAATCTACTCGGTAAAAGGGTAGACTATTCAGGTAGATCTGTAATAGTCGTAGGTCCTGAACTAAAACTCCATCAGTGCGGTCTGCCAAAATATATGGCACTGGAGTTGTTCAAACCCTTTGTTTTTAACAGACTTATTAAAAAGGGTTATGCAGCCACTATAAAAAACGCAAAAAAGATAGTTGAAAAAGAAACACCTATCGTGTGGGATATTTTGGAAGAGGTAATAAAAGAACACCCTGTGCTTTTAAACAGGGCACCCACGCTCCACAGGCTCGGTATACAGGCCTTTGAACCTATTCTAATCGACGGAAAGGCGATTCAACTTCATCCACTGGTATGCCCTGCATACAATGCAGATTTTGACGGAGACCAGATGGCAGTCCACATCCCCCTGTCTATAGAGGCGCAGGCTGAGGCAAGAATTCTTATGATGTCAACAAATAATATACTGTCCCCTGCAAATGGCAAACCCATAATAGTGCCAATACAGGATATTGTTTTGGGTCTATACTATCTTACAATAGACAGAAAATACGTAAAAGGCGAAGGAAAGGTATTCTCTGACCCTGAAGAGGTTATGATTGCATACGATGCAGGGGAAATTGACCTTCACGCAAGAATAAAGATTAGACTGAATGGGAAATTCATAGATACTACAGTAGGAAGAGTGATTTTAAGGGATGTGATAGAAGATGCTTTAGACGAGTTTGAAGATGAAAAAAGGCAGTATATACTAAATGAACTTTTTTCACTTATTAACAGGCCTATGGACAAAAAGATTATTGCCCAGCTTATAGATAAGTGTTACAGGGAGGCAGGGGAAAAGGCTACTGTCATATTGTCCGATAGGTTGAAAAATTTCGGTTTTTATTTTGCCACGTTAGGTGGTATCTCCATATCCATAGACGATATGAAGATACCTCAAAGAAAAAAAAAGCTCATAGAAAACGCAAACAAAGAGGTCTTGAACGTTCAGAAACAATATTCGGATAGTCTTATAACAGACGGTGAAAGATATAACAAGGTAATAGATATATGGGCAAACGTAACAGAGGCAATAGCAGATGAGCTCATGAAGGAATTAGGCACAGAGGATGTGATAGGTCGTGATGGTAAACCCGTAATTGGTCCAAACGGAAAACCGGAGCGTCAGAATAGTTTAAACCCCATATTCATGATGGCGAATTCAGGGGCAAGGGGAAATGCACAGCAGATAAGACAGCTTGCCGGTATGAGAGGTCTTATGGCAAAACCGTCTGGGGAAATCATTGAAACACCTATTACAAGTAATTTTAGAGAAGGTCTCGATGTGCTTCAATACTTTATTTCCACACATGGTGCAAGAAAAGGTCTTGCTGATACGGCCCTCAAAACAGCAAATTCAGGCTATCTCACAAGGAGGCTCATCGATGTAGCCCATGATGTAGTTGTAACTGAATACGATTGTGGTACCCTTAACTGGATAGAGATGCGCCGCCTTGAAGAGGGTGGTGAGATTATAGAACATCTCGATGCAAGGATATTAGGAAGGGTTGCCGCAGAAGACCTGATAGATCCTGATGGAGAGATAATTGTAAGAAAGAATGAAGAGATAAGAGAGGTACACCTAAAAAAGATAGAAGAGGCAGGTTATGAAAGTGTAAAGATACGTTCAGTGCTTACCTGCAGGTCAAAAAGGGGTGTATGTGCCCTCTGTTATGGAAGGGATTTGGCAAGGGGAAGGCTCGTGAGTATCGGTGAGGCAGTAGGGATTATTGCCGCCCAATCCATAGGTGAGCCAGGTACACAGCTTACTATGAGGACATTCCATATAGGAGGGGCAGCAACGAGAAGGATAGAACAATCCACATTAGAAGTTAGAAATGAAGGATATGTAAAATTTATTAATGTCAAAACAATAATTAACAGAGAAGGTGTTCCTGTTGTTATGAACAGAAACGGAGAAATTGCGATTGTCGATGATTCGGGAAGAGAGAGAGAAAAATATCCTGTCATTTACGGAGCAAAACTAAAACACAAAGAGGGTGAATATGTTAAAGAAGGTGATATATTAGCAGAGTGGGATCCTTATACAACCCCTATTCTTTCAGAGGTTTCAGGAAAGGTCAAGTTCGGCGATATAATCGAAGGTATAACCATGCAGGAGACAAAAGATGAGGTCACAGGACTTTCATACAAAGTTATCATTGAACCCAGAGACCCCACATTGAGACCAAGGATCTCCATAAAAGACGATAAGGGTAAAACGATAATGATGGAAGGCACTTCAAGCCCGGCAAGGTATATTCTCCCCGTAGGTGCCCATATTGCAGTAAACGAAGGTGATGACATATTTGCTGGAGACGTTATATCAAAGATACCAAGAGATACTATAAAAACAAAAGATATTACAGGCGGCCTTCCCAGGGTTGCAGAACTATTCGAGGCAAGAAAACCCAAAGAAAATGCCATTGTAAGCGAGGTAGACGGTGTAGTATCGTTCGGAAAAATGTTAAAAGGTAGAAGGGAAATAATAGTTACCCCAGAATGGGGAGAACCGAGAAAGTATATTATACCAAGGGGTAAATACATTATCGTCCATGAAGAGGACTTTATAAAGGCAGGAGAACCACTTATGGACGGTCCTGTAAATCCCCATGATATTCTAAGTATCCAAGGTGTAAAAGAGCTTGCAAGATACCTTGTTAATGAAATCCAGGAGGTATATCAGTTACAGGGCGTTAAGATTAACGACAAGCATATAGAGGTTATTGTAAGACAGATGCTCAAAAGGGTAAGGATAAAGGATGTGGGAGACACGAACTTCATAATCGATGAACCAGTAGAACAATGGGTATTTGAGGAAGAGAACAAAAAGGTTATTGAAAGGGGTGGAAAACCTGCCCAGGCAGAGCCGCTTTTTCTTGGTATAACAAAGGCATCTTTGATAACGGACAGTTTTATCTCAGCGGCAAGTTTTCAGGATACAACAAAGGTTTTAACCCAGGCTGCCATTGAAGGTAGGATTGATTATTTAAAGGGATTAAAAGAAAATGTTATAATGGGCAGGATTATCCCTGCAGGTACAGGTTTTCCTAAATATAGAAATTACGATATGATTATAGCAAATAAGCAGGTAGAATCCCAATTAAAAAAGGAGGAGGCAGAGCCTAATAATGCCTGAGTTTACGATCTGCAATTTTGGCCTCTTCTGATTTGGGATATAGCTCTTTTACCTTTTTAAGTGCTATTGTGGCATTTTCTTTTTCCCCTAAGCTAAAAAAGGCGTCGGCCTGTGATAAAAGGGCTCTCGGCGCCTTTTCACTATTTGGATATTTTTTAATGACCTCGTTAAAATTAAGTATTGCCATCTCGTAATCTTTAATACCCATGTAGCATTCACCGAGCCAGTAATAAGCATTGGGGATAAGGGGAGTGCCTGAATAGGATGCTATAAATTCTGAAAATTTTTTTATTGCATCGTTATACATCTTTTTCTGAAATAGATCGAATGCCTCTTTATACCTAACCTCATAATTTTTATCTTCTGGCCTTGCTACTACTTCTGTTTTTGTCTCCCCTGGTTTTTTTAGCGCATTTAGTTCACTTTTTGTCTCTTGGTAGAATGTCTTTAACTGAAATTCCAGCGCCTCAATCTTGCCCAGTAAGCTTCTTATCTTCTCGTCATTGTTGTTTAATTGGATGGATAAATCTGCAATATGCTTTTTTATTGCATCATTGTCTTTTAAAACCGTCTCCATCCTCACATCATTCTGCTCTTTATACATTTTAATGTCATTTTCTATGCTTGCTATATTTCTGTTTATCATGGTCAATTCTTCTGTGGATGTGCAGCTAACAACTATAATTGTAACCAAAAAAACCAAAATTATTTTTTTCATAAATCGATCCTTTCCAATTATTGATATTTAACCATATTAGGGCATAAAAAATGGTTGTGTCTCATCTCCATCAGTAAAATTAAGTATTTTTTTGTTTTCACCATTAAAAAGCATAATGGCTATTGAATTTTTATTTCCTCTGTTCGTGGAATATATAATATATCTTCCGCAAAAAGAAAAGCGAGGGGAATCGTTGAGGCCGCCGTTTGTCAATATCCTTGGGTTTGAACCATCAGCGTTCATAATGCATATCTCAAAACTTCCTTCTACTTTTGAGACAAAGACAATTAAATCCCCTTTTGGAGAAAAATTAGGGGATACATTATAATTGCCAAAGAAAGTTAGCCTTTTTGTCTCACCTGTGGAAATATCTGTCATAAAAATATGGGGCGAACCGTGTCTATCTGAAACGTAGACAACCTTTTTACCGTCAGGAGAAAAGGAAGGAGATGTATAGATGCCGTCACCGGAAACGATGGCTTTTTTTACACCTGTAGTAACATCAATGATATAAATTGTAGATTTTCTCCCAGATGTGGACGCATAAGCAAAGGTATTCTTATCCTTCCATGCTGTCCCTAATTTCATCCCAGCATCACTATCCACATATACTTCTTTCTTTGAGTGCATGTCCAAAATATAAAGGTATGGTCTTCCCTTTGCATAAGTTGTATAGGCAATGTATTTTCCATCCGGTGAGATGGATGGAGATACGGTAATGCTATTGTAATTGGTTAACTTTTGTATATTATATCCGTCTAAGTCTGCTGCATATATCTCTTTCTTCCCCTTCTGGCCGTATACGAATACAACCCTTGAACTCATAATCCCCTTTTCACCGGTTACGGCATATATTATATCATCGGCAAGCCTGTGGATTAGTCTTCTCCAATCTGATGACCTTGATCTGTATTTGTTTGCGTAAACAAGGGAACCGTCAATAGTATCATATACATATGCATCAAGAACCACCTCATCATTTTTTTCTTGAACCATTCCCTTACATAAAAGTTCAACACCAATGGAGCGCCAATTGTTAAATTTAATATCCTTCTTTTCTATTCCCTCATCCATGAGTTCTCTATCAAATAGTGTTTGCGGGGCAGGTATAAAAAAACCGGACAGATCGAGGTCTTTGTTTAAAAGCTCACTCATCTCTATGTTTAATTTATTGGGCCTTTCGCCTTTGAAATAAGGCACTGCTATGGTTATTTTTTTTAGAGACTTGCCGTATACATCAAGATATATCTTTCCTTGGGCATTATTAACGATAGCAAAAAGCAACAATAACAAAAAGGCAAACTGTCTTATCTTCATTTGCACCCTCTTTTTGATAATGTATTACAATAAAAGCTCTTATTTCAACCTTATTTTTTTATAATTAAACATTAAAAAATAAAAACCGATAATATTAGGTATTGTTTATATATTAAAAAGATTTATAAATTTTGCAAGGAAATTTGGTGGTGTTAAAGATTAAGGGGTGATTTCACATCACCCCTTTTAAACTTTAAAGTTTGAAGATAAGCAGTAATGAAACAACAAGTGAATATATAACAAGTGATTCGATCATTGCCAGACCGATAATCATGGGTGTCACTATCTTTCCTGATGCACCTGGATTTCTGGCAATACCATCGAGTGCTGATGCAATGCCTCTTCCCTGGCCGAGTGCTCCTCCAAATGCTGCGATTGCCACACCAAAGCCGGCAGCAAGGGCTACCATCTGTTTTACTGAAGGATCAAGACCCTTTGCCTCTTCTGCTGCCATTGCCACACTTACGGAGAAGCAAACAAACAAGCCAAGAAGCATAATGATTGATAATAGTTTTTTCATTTTATTTCACCCCTTTCTTATATTTTTTAATGTTCTTCATGGGATATAGCCCCTGAAAAATATGCCATTGACAAAAGCATGAAAACGAAGGTCTGCACAAAAGCAACAAATAATCCGAGGAATATCACAGGTAACGGAACAAGTATAGGAACAAGACCGAAGAAAATAGCCGTGACAAGGTGGTCACCTGTTATATTACCAAAAAGCCTGAGGCCAAGAGAAAGCGGTCTTGCAAAATGGCCAATCAGTTCTATGGGCACCATAAGAGGTGCAAGCCACCAGAAAGGACCTACAAAGTGTTTGAGGTATTTAATACCGTGTTCTTTAAAACCGTAATAATGGGTCATAACAAAAACAGTTAAAGAGCATGCAAAAGTTGTATTAACATTATCTGTGGCTGGCAAAAATCCCGGCACAAGACCTGATAAATTATTGAAAAGGATAAAAAGTGCCAGCGTTCCCACAAGAAGGACAAACTCCTTACCCCTTGGACCCATACTGTCAATGATTATATTTGAGAGACTTTCTACTATCATCTCAACAAAATTTTTGAAGGTTAAATTAGGTTCTGGAACAACCTCATCCTCTTTTTTTCTTATCTGTCTATAACCTAAAATAACAATAATAAGTAGTATTATTGAAACTATAATACTGTTTGATACATGAGGTGGTAAATGTTTTAAAAAGGGGAATAAGGAAGCCCATGTAAAAACCTCATGCT
The DNA here is from genome assembly GCA_029777945.1 of Deltaproteobacteria bacterium. GTDB lineage: Bacteria > Desulfobacterota > Syntrophorhabdia > Syntrophorhabdales > Syntrophorhabdaceae > JAKORG01. Next base: position 8,490 of record JAKORG010000086.1, read on the forward strand.
CCATCTTTCTGCCTCCTCTTGTATGTTAAACTAATCATTGCCATAATTTGATTTATAACAATAGAGATAAAAAGGGTGGATAAACCTATAAGGAAAAAAATCACATCAATATTCCCATAAATTATTATTACTGCCACGAGCCCGGCAAATATGAAAAACTTTAAGGGTAATTTAATGATTAAATCTTTTTTATTTATCTTTGATTTCCCAAATCCGCTCTCTACTATCTTTTTGAGAAATCTAAAATTTAAGGTTATTATTGCACTTGCAACGGCAAAGCTGAAAAAATATTTATATTCTTTCATTATTATCAAAGACAAAATAGAACCCAATAAAAACACAATAAAGTTCAATCTTTCTATTTCACTGATTATTGTTTCTTTCATTTTCTTTTTTTATCTTCTTAATAAGCATAATGATTGTTTTGAATGCCGCACCTATCCCGAAAAAGGTAAAGATTATCGTTAAATAAGGATATGTCTTAAAAAACCTGTCAAGGAAATATCCCATCACGATCCCTATTGCCACTGAAAGCCCCATTTCAAGGCCTAATGAACTAAAATCAATAAGGGACCTGATAGTTTCTTTTTTTGTGTCTTTTAAGACCATATACATTGCAAACTTCTTTTTTCTAACATACACTAAACCTCAAGTCAATTTATTTTTTATAGAAAGTTATTTTCTTCACAAACTGTCTCTGTAAAAGTGCTAATTATACGATATACTTATATGTTTAAAGATAGAAAATATGGTGATTCTTTCTCAACCACACCCTCTTTGATTTATAATCGGGTATGAATTTACCGACAAGTCTCCAATAGTTTTTAGAATGATTTTTCTCCATTATATGGGATAGTTCATGGACTACCACATAGTCTATGATAGAAGGCGGAGCCAGAACTAACCTCCATGAAAAACATAAACTGTTTTTATGGGAACAGGAGCCGTATCTTTTTAAGGCATTGGTAATCTTTAAAGAAGAAGGAAAAACCCCCATCAGTTCACTGTAATAAGAAACCCTTTGCAACAAAATATTACCTGCCATCTTTTTATACCACTGTATAAAGGCGTGCCTGATAGACTCTTTTTCATTTTCACCTGAGAGAAATCGATCTTCCTCAAATCTCACTCCATCTCCATCCTCGTATTTATCAGAATAATAAAAAGGATATGCTTTTCCGAGATAATAAAATTCTTCACCATCTACAAACCTTTTTTCCTCCCTCCAGAGTGCCTTGCCTTCCCTTATCTTTTTTTGTATCCAGGGGATATTTTCTCTAAAAAAATTATCCACTTCTCGATGGGATGTCTTAAAAGGTGCATATATAACTATATATCCTGGCCTTTCTATTTTGAGGGTCATCGTCTTTTTTCTTCTTTTACTTCTGATAATCTTATATTCCATAGGCTAAATTAACCTAAAATTCCAGCTCATCCTCTATGAAAGGCACGTGTGTTCTGAGACCAAGCCTTTCATTTATTACCTGGGCAAATATAAGTTCTACATCTTCTTCTCCATGCACCACAAAAATTTCTGGATTATTCTTAAAAGAGCCTATCCATTCGAGTAGTTCTTTCTGGTCTGCATGGGCTGAAAAACCCCCTATTGTATAGATCTTTGCCCTAATGGCAATCTCTTCACCGAGAATATGGGCAGATTTTGCACCATCTACAATATATCTGCCCAGGGTCCCCTTTGCTTGAAAACCTGAAAAGATTATACTACACTCAGGCCTCCATATGTTGTGTTTGAAATGGTGTCTTATCCTGCCACCCTCGCACATCCCGCTTCCTGCTATTATTATGGCGCCAGATTTTATCTTATTAATCTTCTGTGACTCTTCTACAGTAACAGTGAAGTTAAGCTGCAGCCCGTCTTTATCCTTTAGCTTAAAAAAATCCTTTGCCTCGAGGTCAAATAGTTCAGGATGGGATAGATATATCTTTGTTGCCCTGTCTGCAAGGGGACTGTCTATAAATACATTGAGGTGTTTGAACCTACCCTCTCTAATGAATTTTTTAAGGATATATATTATATCCTGGGTTCTTCCTACAGCAAAGGCAGGTATCAGGACATTACCACCTCTTTTAAAAGTCTTGTCTATTGCCTCTGCAAGTTCTTCTATGCTTTCCTCCATCCCCTTGTGTAACCTGTTTCCATAAGTAGACTCTACAATCACATAATCTGCCTGCTCTATATGAGTAGGATCTTTTATAATTGGATTGTTGGATTTACCAATATCCCCTGAAAATACAATCTTTTTTTCTTTATTATCTTCATTAAAGAAGATTTCCAGAATAGCAGAACCGAGGATATGGCCTGCATCTAAAAATCTATAGCTTAACCCATCTACTATTTCTTCTTTCTCCCCGTATTTTTTTCTATCTACAAAAGGGAGGGCCCTTAACACATCTTCCCCTGTGTATAAAGGTTCATATACGATATCCTTTCCTGTTCTAAAAGACTTTTTCGTCATCCACTCTGCATCTTTTTCCTGAATATGGGCAGAGTCAAGGAGCATAATCTCAAGGAGGTCTGCCGTGGCCTCTGTTGTAAGAATTCTTCCCTTGAACCCGTCAGCCACAAGCTTAGGTATCAAACCAGAATGGTCAAGATGGGCATGGGTTACGATAATGTAATCAATGCGCTCTGGATTAAAATTAAAAGGTCTTCTATTTAATGTTTCAGCATCTTTGCCCTGATGCATACCGCAATCTACAAGTAATTCAGTGTCTTGATATGTAAGATGGTAGCATGAGCCTGTAACCTTTCGTATTGCGCCGAGAAACCTTATTTTCATGTTCTATATTCTCCTTTTTTTATAAAACTCCTTTTTTATATGAAATTTAAGACCTTTTATCAATGTTTTTATCGTTCATAATCTATCCTCAATTGTGTTATAATGCATAAAAAACAAGGAGGGGGCAATGGAACCAAAAGAGGTGAAATTAAATACATTGTTCAAGAAACACGGAAAGGCATTAATCCTGCCTTATGACCAAGGTCTTGAACACGGGCCTACAGATTTTTTTAACGCACCGTTTGCGCAGGACCCAATGTATATAATTGAGATAGCAAAAAAGGGGCAATACGATGCAATAGCCATGCACATAGGTAATGCAAGAAGATACTTTAAATATTACTACGGGGATATACCCCTTATCTTAAAGATAAACGGAAAAACAAATATACCATCCGATGACGAACCCATATCTCCTCTTACTGCAAGCATTGAAGATGCCCTATCCCTTTCAGCCATTGCCATAGGATATACCCTTTATGTGGGGTCTTCAAGACAGGATGAAGATATTGAACAATTTTCACAAATTAGGGAAGAGGCACATAGATACGGTTTACCTGTTATTGTATGGTCATATCCCAGGGGAAGAGATATAAACGAAAAAGGTGGAAAAGATAGTCTATATGCCATTGAATATGCTGCAAGGGCTGCCTCAGAATTGGGCGCTGATATGATTAAATTGAATATACCTTCAATTAAAAAGCATCCCAATATACCTGCACCGTATAGAGACCTGGAAATATCATTAGAAGATGCTGTAAAAAGGGTCGTTGCTGCTGCATGCGGTGTCCCTGTAATATTTGCAGGGGGCGGGATGGTAACTGATGATGAACTTTTAGATAAAGTAAAGATATGTATGAAATCAGGTGCATCAGGGGTTATCTTTGGAAGAAATATATGGCAGAGACCGCTGGATAAGGCACTGGAGCTTACCGATAGGATAAAACAGGTTATAAAAGGGCAAAATATTAATAGATAATTTATGAAAAACAAAAAGGCAAGTAAAAACACAGAGATACAGAGATATAAACTATTAGACCATGAGGCTGATATAAGATTAGAGATTTATGGAAACACCCTTGAAGAGCTTTTTTCTAATGCAGCTTATGGAATCTTTCAGTTTATAGTGGATGCAAAAGGTAAAGAGGCAGAAAAGGGGAAACGTATTGATATTGAAGGAAACGGTGAGTTATTGATTAATTTTTTAAATGAGCTTCTTTTTCTTTGGGATACAGAAGGTTTTATACCAAAAGAATTTTCTTTAAAAATATCCCGTAACAAACTTACAGGAACTGTTGCGGGCTGTATCTTTGACCCTGAAAGATGCACAATTATAAAAGAGGTAAAGGCCGTGACATACCACAAATTTTATTTAAAAGAGGAAAATGGCATTTATAAAGCACAAATTATACTGGATGTGTAAAAGACCTGAAACATTAAATTAAAGGTAATCTATGGAAGAGAAAAAGGCACATATAAAAAAGCTTGACCAAAACAGATACATCATTGAAAAACACGGAAACATGAATGTAGATGGCATCATATATGTCAACGATGAGCTTTTTCAGATTCTCGGAACAGATGAAAGTATAAAACAGGTAGAAAATGTGGCCTGCCTTCCTGGAATAGTTGGTGCATCAATGGCCATGCCGGACATACACTGGGGTTATGGCTTTCCCATAGGTGGTGTTGCTGCCTTTGATGTTGAAAACGGTGTAATCTCCCCCGGTGGTGTAGGCTATGACATAAATTGTGGTATAAGACTATTGCGCTCAGGTTTAAATGTAAAAGAAATAAAAGACAAGATAAAAGACATAATCGACCTTTTGTACATAAATATCCCAAGCGGCGTGGGTTCTCACAGGAAAGATTTAAAACTTACAAAGGAAGAATTAAAAAAGGTATTGAAAAAAGGTGCAAGATGGGCTGTTGAAAACGGTTTCGGAGAAAAAGAAGACCTTGAATACATCGAAGACAGAGGTGAGATGGAAGGTGCAGACCCTGGGTGTGTATCTGATAAGGCATTCGAGAGGGGAAAGGACCAGTTAGGAACAGTGGGTTCGGGAAATCATTTTGTAGAAGTGGGATACATAAGTGAAATTTACGATAAAGACACTGCGGAAATGTTTGGTCTTTTTAAAAACCAAATAACTGTAATGATCCATACTGGTTCAAGGGGTTTTGGATATCAAGTATGTGACGACTATATCAGGGAGATGATAAAGGCCTCTGAAAGATACGGTATTTATCTACCTGATAGACAACTATGCTGTGCACCCATTGAATCACCGGAAGGTAAAAGATATTTCTATGCCATGGTAGCCGCTGCTAATTATGCCTTTGCAAACAGACAAATCATAACCCACTGGGTAAGAGAAACCTTTGAAAAGATATTTAGAACAAGTTCAAAAAACCTAAACCTTTCCCTTGTGTACGATGTCTGTCATAACATAGCCAAGATTGAAAAACATACGATTAAAGAAGGGAAAAGAGAAAAGGAAATGCTTGTCTGTGTTCACAGAAAAGGATCAACGAGGTCCTTTGGATTAGGTGAAAGCGTTTTACCTGAAAAATATAGAAATATAGGTCAGCCTGTTCTCATTCCAGGGGATATGGGGAGGGCATCTTATGTGTTATGCGGTACAAAAAAGGCTATGGAAGAGACCTTTGGTAGCACTTGCCACGGTGCAGGGAGGATACTGAGCAGAAACCAGGCAATAAAGGCATCAAAGGGTCGCTCGATTTCTAAAGAGATGGAAGAAAAAGGCATTATTGTTAAGGCTTCAAGTAAAACTACCCTTGTGGAAGAAATGCCAGAGGCTTACAAAGATGTATCAAAAGTGGTGCAGGTAGTCCACAATGCAGGTATATCAAGGCTTGTTGCCAAAATAATACCATTAGGTTGTATAAAGGGATAAAAAGGATATATAGACCTTGTTAATTGTATTTACAGGTGAAGGGAAGGGTAAAACATCTGCTGCATTGGGTATAGCCTTGAGGGCATCTGGACATAACATGAACACCTTGGTCATACAATTTATGAAAAAAAAGGGAAACTCGGGAGAGCAAAATATACCGGAAGGGCTATTAAAGAATATAGACATTTTACCATTCGGAGGGGAATTCCTCTTAGAAGGCAATGAAAAAGAAGGGCATATAAAATTGGCACAAGAGGCGTGGTCTATGATGAAAGAAATGCTTTCTAAAAAAATTTACCATATCCTCATACTCGATGAACTGACCATTGCCATAAAATACGGGCTTATACCATTAAATACTGTTTTAAATTTTTTAAAAAATCTACCTTATTCCATACACATAATCATTACAGGCAGAGATGCGCCTGATGAAATATTGAATATGTCGGATATAGCTACAGAAATGAAAAAAATAAAACACGTATTTGATAGAGGTGAGGGAGCAGTTTTAGGCATAGACTACTGATACGAAATTTGATATCTATTTGAAAAGATTCGATTTTTTAGAATGTCCAAAATAGATTCAAAATGGAAAAAAATTAATAAATTCGATAAGTTAAAAATGTAGCCCTACAATTTTTCCACAAATTTTCCACAAAAAATGTGGAAAACCTACGATAAACTGCTCTATTTATCTATGGTTATCTTTACCTTTGTCCCCCTTTTTATACCACAATTATCTGCCTCACCACTATTTATCTCAAGGACGTATCTTGCCTTAGCCTTGGACGAAATTGTAGTTTCATCAAGGGGTCTTGCATCTTTATAAATATCTACCACAGTTTTATTGGAATCTATAAATATCATGTCAAGGGGGATATAGGTATTTTTCATCCAGTAGTGTCTTATCTCATCGTCTTTGTGGATAAATAGCATCCCCTTATGTTTATCCATAGACTTTCTAAACATAAGCCCCATTGTTTGTTCAAATTCTGTTATGGCAAATTCAACCTTAAAAGAACACAGAATCTTGTTTTTTCCTTCATAAAATATAACACTACCTGATTTTGCGCCCTTTTCACCAGAAAAAGATGTATTTACAAAAAAAGGGTAAAGGGTGAAAATTAAAAAACATGACAGAAATAACAGCTTTTTCTTCATATTTTTCTTAAAACCTCTTTCAGTCTTTTTATATCCAGTTTGTCTAATCTTTTATCCATGTAATATATCCCTTCGAAATGCCTTACAAATTCCCATGCCTTTGTCCTTATATTGTCCTCTTTTATGGAACAAACAAATTCCTCAAGACCCTGAGACGGTTTTTTTGTATAACCGTATTTGTTCAGTCTTTTATAAAATTGTAAAAGCAAATACATTTCCCTATTCTTCGTCTTTAAAATTATCTTCAAAATAAAAAAAGCGAAAAAAACAATACATATAGAAAACATCACCAATTTCATAAACCAAAGTGTCTTCGTGTTGAATTTTAACTGCGGTCTTTTAATGTTTTTTGTTATGGCAAAGACAATGGATAGTTGCCTGTCCAGATTATAATTTATAACAAAGGCATTCCAGTAAAAATTTATCGTGTCCATTATAAGCCTTATCTGCATCATTATATCCCTTTTTTTGCCTAAACCGAATGTTTCATAATAGGCAGGTGTGGGGTCAAATCTCATCCAACCCTTATCTTCTACAAATGCCTCAACCCATACATGGGCATTCTTTTGTGGCACAAGGTAGTATTTGCCCATGTCATTGTAATAACCACCCCTGTAACCACCTACAAGCCTCGAAGGTATATCTGCAAGCCTTAACATTACGGCAAAGGCAGAGGCAAAGTATTCACAGTTACCGTATCTGGCCTTAAATAAAAAATCATCAATCGGTGATTTACTTATTGGTAGATTTTTAAGGGAATACCTGAACGAACCATTATTAAAAAAATTATAAACAGCGTAAATATCTTTTAATGTATCATCTCCTCTGGTAAGGCTTTTTGTAAGTTTTTTTATCTCATCTGAAATGCCTTCGGGTAGTTGAAGATATGTTGCCTTATCCAAATCCTTTTCAAAAAATACATCGGAGATTATAGATACTGCCTCATAACGCAGTCTTTTTTCAATGGATGAAGGCATTACATAAGTTAAGTCTTGAAGACTCTTTATACCTTTTAAAGTTATAAATGCAGGCTTATCCAATGCAAATATATATCTGTTCTCATAGGGCTCAAGATATATAACCTGTTTTACAGCACTGCCCTGTGCAATAAGGGGTTTATTCTGTATTGCATATTGTTTTTTAGAGCTTTTCCACGATGTGCCGTCAAAATAATCAAGCACTATACCCCTCCAGTAAAGGGCTTCGTCATTTATCCTGTCCATATGAACACGCATTATAATGCTTGCATCTTCTTGAATATTTGCTATTGCACCTAACCTCACCCTTTCTGTAAAACCTGTCTTTGCCTTATCAGGCCTGTTTAAAAAATCGAATATGGGATACTGGGTTCTGGGCAATATTATAAACATGACTACAGTTAAGGGTATGGCAGCGCAGGGAATGTATAAAGATTTTAACAATACTTTCAAGAGTA
>JAKORG010000087.1 GCA_029777945.1 Deltaproteobacteria bacterium
CCCGCTGCTTTCTTTCAGGAGATCGGCCACTTTTTTTTGGACTTCAATAATTGACCTGTTTTTTATGGTATTAGACAAAATAAGATATTTTAGTGAGAACACTTTCGGTTATAATTGTATACAGGAGGACATAAGGACATGAACGAGAAAACAAGAAGACCAAACAGGGTTTTCACACCAGAACAAAAATATGAGATATTAAAGGATATAGAAAAATACCCGACCATAAGAGAAGGTTTACAAAAACACAACATAGCCCCATCTGTATACCACAGATGGAAAAGACAACTTACAGTTGGCATCAATGCATCTTTAAGGAATACCAGACCATTAAAATCCCCTGATCTAAAAAGACTTGAAGAAGAAAACAGAAAGCTAAAAGAGGTTGTATTAAATCAGTCATTGATTATAACTAGCTTAAAAAAAGAGATGAATTTGGATTAGGACCTGGACATCTTATGGAAGAACAGAAAAAACAGATCATGCAGTTTGTAAAGGAACAGAAAATGAAAGGCCATACAATAACAGAAACCCTCAATGACCTTAAGATAAAACGTTCAACCTATTACGCATGGTCAAAACAAAAAGACAATAAAAAGGCCAAGGTCAGGATATCAGAACTTACCCCAGAAGAAAAGCAGATCATCGAGAAGACAAAAGAAGAATACCCCCATCTCCGCCACAGACAGATACAGGGCATATTGCAGAACCGAGGATTTTATTTATCATATAGTTCAATCTACAATCATCTAAAATCTCTTAACATGATAGAGCCCTATGAAAGAAGGCCATCTCCTTTAAAAGAGCCCAGGTATAATATCTGGAGAAGAAACCTCATGTGGGGTTGCGATTGGACAAAACTTCTCATTAATCATACAAGATGGTATCTTATTATCATCATAGATTTCTTCTCCAGATATATCATATCCTATGATATCTATCCTTCTGTTAATGCCTCACATGTAAAGCATATATACAAGCAAGGGCTTAAAAACCAGGGGATAATAAAAAGTGATATATTACCTGAACTAAGAGTAGACAGGGGTTCGCCTAATACATCCTCTGTAACAAAAGAGTTTTTTGATATCATAGGTGCTGATCTGTCATTTGCAAGGGTAAGAAGACCAACAGACAATGCCCTTACCGAGAGGTTCTTTGGTACAGCCAAGCAGGAGGAAATATACATAGTAGGAAGCTATCCTGATGAACGTTCCTGCCGTTATGAGATAGGCAACTACCTCCATAATTATAATTATTACAGGCCCCATCAAAGCCTTTGGAATTTTACTCCTGCCCATATACATGAAGTAAATAACAAAACAAAGATGCTTGAAGAACTTGCACAGTTGAAACATAAAACAAGATTAAAAAGAAGACTCTATTGGGAGAATGGTGCTACATGTTTATAAATAACAGATCGCAGCCGGCATTGTTGACATTTGTTAAACTCAAAGGCTTTTCCATGTTTCAACAATACTGCCTATGGAGAAACAGCTTTGAACAAATTCATAAGATTTTGTATGAAAAGTGTTCTTGGAAAAAAATCAAGTTTTGTCTATTTAATAAAAAACTTGACATAGCTCGTACTGACCGAAACCAAAACTTGTCTTCTTGCCCACATGAACATGCTCCCCCAGCACAAGAAAGGGCCAAAAGGGCGTTAAATCGCCTTCAAAAGCTATTTCTCCAAGCCTCCCGCCAAAAGGCATCCTCTGCATCTGTCTGTTTGAAAATCTTTCAGCATCTTCTCTGTAAAAATGCGACGATATTGTCTTAATATTCTCCGCCAGATGACTCAGACCACCGAAGTCGATATTGCGGCAGTCGATTCCATTATGCAGATGGGCAAGGGTCACAATTCTTCTAAGCAGGCTCCTAAAGACAACACCAAAAGTAATAGTCCCGTATTCCCCTTTCTCTTTCAAGTCCAACCTTGTTATAAAACGAAGGGTGCAGCGATTGGGAACTTTATTGCTCCTGAGGATATCACTACATGTCAAGG
>JAKORG010000088.1 GCA_029777945.1 Deltaproteobacteria bacterium
GAGTAGAGGCCTCCTTTAGAAGTCTCAAAAACGAGCTATCCTTGCGGCCTATCTATCACCATGTATCAAGACGGATTCAGGGGCACCTTTTTGTTACAGTCCTTGCCTACCATCTGTTGTGTGTTATCCAAAGGGCCCTACATGAAGCAGGTATCCATCATCACTGGACGACCCTCAGAAGGCACCTTACCGGCCAAGTGCGTGTCACCACCAGCATGCTGAACCAAAAAGGCCAAGTCATACATATTCGACACACCTCAGAGCCAGAACCCATTCACCTGGAGATCTACAATGCCCTAAAAATCCATCCCAAGCCACTAAAGCGGCTTATCACCATAAAATAGAAATTTGTAGTGGGAAATTAAAAATGCAAACCCAATAATATCAATATGTTACACAAAAAATTGACAAACTTGGGTTAAGATGATGTCACCAAGGGAGTATAGAAATATGCAAAATAAGTTAGAGGGGTGTCCGGTTTGACGGGGGCAAGTCCAGGTTTTAGTGATTAATGTAACTTATCTATTTAATAAAGTTTTTAGAACAGGGTTATTTTCTTTAATATTGATATTTACTGTTTTGCCTGTGTTTTCTCCAAAAAAATAATACATAGCTGCAATTAAATAGTTTATGGTAGACCTTATATCTCTATTTTCCTCTGTTACAGAGGCCTCTCCAATCCAGATAACATTATCTTTTCCTGAAGCCCTGTAATCATCTCCATCAACAACTTTTATGGACAGCCACTTATCAGTGATAGTCATAGAGTATGGGACATATGTTGTTGTGCTTGGAATCTGAATTGTCGAGTATGATGTCCCAGATGGTCCTGTTTTTGTGACCGTTGCAGTCTTCCCAGGGGTATAAACAGGCATTGTGCTTGTTATTGTTCGTTCATGACCAATACCATAACCATAAAGCAAATAGTATTTTGGATTAGTTAATTCCTCTGTATTATAACCTTTTAGTTTTAGCATAATATTTATTTTTGTAACCACCTCTTTTTCAAGGAGAGGGTTTTTTGTATTTTTGTCTTCTATGACATATATAGTTGAACCAGGTGAAATATGGAATTGTTTTATCGGGTCTGTAAAACCATCAACCTTTACATTATAAGATACTCCACAACCTTGCAACGCGAGAGCAAACAGGATAAAAAACCCCGTTACAATAAAGTGAATACGCATTAAATACATAGTAAAATTTTAGCAAACAAAAATTTTGTTGTCTAACAAAATAATAAATATGATATTTTTGACTGGAAAGTGAATTCCTTTTATATTTCACTCGGTAAAAAAAAGTTGTATGGCAAAAAGCTTATCCCATACTCAATTTTTATTGTTTTTAATAAGTTGTTGTTTCATCAATTTTTTAATTCATGTCGACAGAGGGATTATGTATGTTGAAAATTTTAGATGTATTCTATTGCCCCCGGCATGACTCGAACATGCGGCACATGGATTAGGAATCCATTGCTCTATCCGCCTGAGCTACGGGGGCATCTAATAATTTCAATTAGTTATAAAATAACAAATTTTTTTACAAACTTTTCTTAAAAAAAACGTGAAAATTGATGTCATCTCTGCACCACATTTATGTTAAGTGTATCTATCGCTTTCTTTTCTTTTTCTGGCTTTGCCATTAGTCTTGTAACACGACCGTCCACCCCATGAAAAAAAATATCCAACAATAGGGTGAATCTTTTCTTTTATAAAGTCCCATAAGTGAATAAAGAATAACTTAGATGGAGACAACTTTCAAGATAATTTTCCTGAAAGAACTTCTCTTACCACTGAAACATAGATTTCGGTATTGTAAAATCTTTTGTATAAATTCATCATAGGTCACCTCTTCGAACCCTGCATTTTGGGGGGCGAAGAATGCAGTGGATCTGTTGGTTTGGTTCCTATTTTGATGGTGTTCCTAACGAACAAATCAAGCACACGCCGGGCATTTTCCGGATTGCGAACCAACGCGCCGTGGCCTTCTTCAGGGTCCTCGATGGCCTCAAGCACGATAGCACCCTGTTCTTTTAGCCACGCCGCAGTACGTCGCATTCCCGGAATGCCATCACGGTCGGGGTTGGGATCACGAGCTCCTGCGGATGTAACCCATCTCATGCCATTGAGGGCATCCTTGCCATATCTACCTGCAAGGATTGCACGCGTTGTTGGATAGTCGAGGCCTACACCACCGGAACTGGCGACTGCTAAATTAAAGAATCTGCGGCCTCGACCGGCATCTAACGCCATCACAGCATAAGAGTTGGCGGAACCTCGACTGAAGCCGTGTAACATCGCAGTACCAGGTTTAACCCCGAGTCGTTGCAACACATTGTCAATTTCCCGGTAGATCTGCTCCGGCGTATAGTAGGATGCGGTATCGTCCCCTGATCCGAGCCACCACTGCACACACAGTATTCCCATATTGCGGCCTTTCAGATGCGGATGCCAGATCGCAAGGTCGTCCGTGGCAAAGCCATTGGAGCCGTGTAGTGAAACGATCCACAGCTTTGGTTCTGGCTCATTTTTCCACACGACAAGAAAACTCCGTCCCTCTGATGTTTGCAGAATATCCGGCTTCAACTTAATTGCTTCGGCAAACCATTTGCCTCTTTTTGCCTTTTGATAGAGTTCCGCTGCTTGACCAGTGAGTGCTACTTTTTCTGAAGGGACCGTATCCTTAGGCGGCATCTGTGCTAAGCATATGCCTGCCGCAAACAGAACACCGATAATTAATGAAATCAACTTCATCGTCTCTCCTTACCTACACAAAAATCAGCCTCATAAGGATATAAAACCCGCAACAGGAACCTTTCCTCAGTCACACCGCAATTCCTGGTGGAGGAATTCTATGACCTTAGGCCAGGAATCTGAGGCTGCTTTTGCAGCCCCTTCAGCTGTGCCGCCCAGCCCTTCCCAAACCTTGACCGTTGGCAAATAGAACTTACGCATGGTGGTTGGATAATAGGGATATGGGATCAGCATGTGCCCACCTTGGTCGTAGGATAAAAGCTTAAAGGATCGGGGATGATTGTGAGCCTTAAGGCGGTCAATGGCTATCTTGGATAACATCTGGGATGGCCAGACCCCATCGTGAGGGTTGCCTATCAACAGAAATGCCGCCTTGGAATTCTCCACGGGAATCGTTGCTTTCTGGATACGAGACTCTTGTATATTAAGACTATAAAGAAAGGAAGGCTCGGTGAAATAGGTCGAACCTCTTGCCTGGGCCTCAAGAAATAATCTCTGTGACTCTTCATCGGTCAAAAACAACAGATACGGAAATGGCTGGCCTCCAAATGTCCACGCTGGCGCCTGTTTGCTGCCAATTCCCTCCCAGATAACACCGCTGGCCGTATAGCCCACAACAGCCTTGATCTGTGGGAAAATGGAGGCTGACAATAGGGCCAGTTCCCCTCCCCGGGATGCCCCTACAATTCCAAAACAGTCCTTCGCCACAAAAGGTTGCTGGTTCAGCCAGAGTAGCGCCTTTTCAATAGTTTCCAAGGGGATGCGCTCAAAGGTGGCCGGCAACCCCTTGAGTCCAAAATAACAGAGGGCCAGAGTTGGAAGGCGGGTTTTGGAAGCGATAACTGCTGCCCATCCCTGATTATATCCACCCTCGGAGCCATCTAAAACAATGAGGGCAGGCGTAGGCCGGCTGATCTCCCGGGGTCTGAAAAAGACCCCGACGATGGGATCTGTCAACTCCTGACTGTCAAGTTCTACACGGGATACGCGCTCAATAACCTGGCTGGCTTTTTCCTGGCCGTTTACCCGCAAGGTTATGGTGATATTGGGTAGTATGGGAAAGGGAGAGACCATTTCTTTTGTCTGCTGGCATGTCATGGACCAGAAGAGTCCAGCTGGGTCCTTCCCTTGATAGGAACCTTCAATAGGCGCATCACGCGAGGTGTCTATGGTACCAGCCTCATCAGCTTTGAAAGATGCCTGCGAGGACCATAAGTTTCCAAACTGGTCAGTTCCAGACACCACAAGAGACCCTGTCTGTCCGGCCTGTAGACCGCTGACCCTTACGTGAATAGGGTCGCCAATCAGTACCCGTTTCGGTAGCGCCTCAAGTTTCAAATCCATGTTTCTCCCTCCTGTTTGTGCAAAGCAGGCTGCAGGCAGGCCTCCTAAAAGGCAAATAATCAATAGTATAACTGGAAGGGACTTTGCCATAGACCTCAATACAAGAAGAACTATTAGAAAGACCGGGTAAAAAATATCCCACCCAGACAACATTACTGAAAAAAGGTGGCCAATTGCAAAGCCGAGCATCTGGCACCCCAACCCACGGATAGTACAAACTGGATCCAAATCAAAGGTAAGCCCCTGTCCCCCTGCCTCAACCAACGTGTTAGGCCTAAATATTTCTGGAATAGGGACTGGACCTCCTGAACCGAGCAACATGACCTTGAAATCATCGGCTGACAATACCACAATAGGGACGGCAACTGCAAGACAAAAAAAAGCTACGATTGTTAAGGTTTTGATTCCTTCGAGCTTTTTGGCCCTCATCTTTCTGTCTTTCACTTTCGCAGACATCCTCATTAAATGAAAGATGTTTTATGCTCGTGTTCATATGCATATCGTTATTTTTTTGTTGATAAAAACATTTTATATAGGGAAAAAATTATATAAGTAAAAAAGGCGTGTCAATGAAAATTTAGCGAAAAATATTGTTTTTTTGAAATAATTGAAGCATAATCGTTTTTTATGTTGAATTAATTTAAATTAAAAAAATTGTTATGCCAAAGGGCTTGACCTTGATGTAAATAATAGACATGAAACTATTCTAATGCTACCTCCCTTGTTGGAATGGTTTATCTCGTTTATCTCGTCTATTCGGTCTATTCCGTCTATTCCGTTTATCTTGTTTGTTTCGTTGGCAATGTCTTTGTTTGCTTTCTTTCTTTTAAATGGATAATCCACCTTCTATATTCATCTTTACTGCTTTTTCCTTACTAATAAATACTGCCTTTGGAATCACATCCATTTAAGACATCCCCGTTATTAGTGGATTAATTTATAAGTTTGAAGTGTATTAAATTCATCATGGGTCAAAGTTCTGAAGTCACAATCCCGTTTTTATCCGGTCTGTTTTCCAACACAAAAGGATCGTATTATTTTTCAATACCCAGTATATTCGCTGCGTTTTTCCATAAAATCTTTTCTTTAGCCGTGTTAGATATAGGCAGGGCAAGGACCTTTTCGATTAAAGGTTTTATCTCTGGAACCCCTGGCCAATCACTACCGAATAAAAACCTGTCCTGATATGCCTCTAACTGGGGAAAATACTCAGTGAGGTGTCTCGTTGGAATTCCTGCAATGCCCACATAGATGTTGTTGTGTCTTGTTAAAAGCCATGACACTATATTATACCAAAACGGTCTGCCTCCATGCTCAAGGATAATCTTTAAATCTGGAAATGCATCGGCTATTTCATCAAAGTATATGGGGTCTGCATATTTTACAAGGGAACCTTTGAATATGGATGTCCCTGTATGAAACATGACAGGTATATTTTTTGATTGAAGGTATTCGTAGAAAGGGAAAAGCCTCTCTTCGTTGGGATAAAAGTGGGCATAACTGGGAAGCATCTTAAAGCCCTTTACACCTAAAATTTCATGGGCATATCGTGCCTGTTCAAGGATGTCTCTGCCATCATATAGACATATAGAACCAAAGGGAATCAAATCGCTGTGGTTTTTACAGAAATCACAGACAAATTCATTTGTCACCACACCAGTTGCCTTAGGCGCATATTCTGCGAGGATAATACCTTTTTTAACACCTTGACTGTTGAGATATTGAAGTATCCTGTCTGGATCTGTTTTTTCACTGAAATGTTTATAAAAAAAAGGATTATTTTTACTAAAAAAGTCTATAACCCAGGGGGTCCAGTTGTCTTTTGTGCCTACATGGAGATGTATATCTATAACTTGCAATTTTTACCTTTTTTTATCCCTTAAAACAAGGGTAACAAAAGTGCCTTTTAACTGTCAATGGCAAAATCTTTTTTGTGTGTAATCATAAACCTTTCATGGTGATTTTTTTCTTCATAATACCTCAAATCAAGGACTATTACAGTTTTATTATCTGTGCTTCCCCTGAAAGTGGCAGTGCTTAATATTGTATCCGCTGCCTTTTGTGCCTCTTTTGTTTTCCTTGCAATGTCTATAGCCTCATCAGCAGAAAGCACATCCCATATACCATCACAGGCAACGACAACAAAGTCATTTTCTTTGCCGAGAAAACCGTTTACAACAAATGGTTCTGCAATCACGTAAGGCTTTAGGTAACTATCGCCTATGGCACGACTCATCGCAAGCTCACCTTGCACCCTATGGACACCAAATTTTATAACAAACCCACCTGCAGCCTCTATACGGGTTTTTTCTTTTGGTAAATCCGGTTTATGGTCTTCAGTTAAGGTTTCACATCCATTATAAGTGCCTATAACGATCCTTGAATCACCAATATTGGCGCTGAAAAATCTATCTTTTAATATATAAAAGTTAGCAATAGTTGTGCCAGCCTCAATCCCTTTATTAACAATAAACTCATCTACTGAAATACAGGTCTCTCTTATAAATTTAGGAAATCTTGAAAAATCGGGTTGTTCTTTGACTATTTCTTCTGAGATTAGATGGAGAAAGTATGGTGTAATCATCTCCGAGCATATAACAGCAGCCCCCTTACCATTATGACCGTCGTAAACTTCTGCGCTATAAAAATATATTTTTTCCCTCTCGTATATTGCATATTCATCTTCCATCTTGTCTCTGTATCCTATGTCGCTTTTTATCCCTGCTTTTATTTGCATTTATTAATAATTTTAGCATATTTGTGGGATGTTGTTGTGAAAAATGACCAAAATCAATATAATAATAAAATTTAAAAGACGATTTAATCAAAACATTAGGAGGCGCTATGTACAGGGTTGTTCTTTTAAGACATGGAGAAAGCACATGGAATAAAGAAAACAGATTTACAGGCTGGACCGATGTGGATCTTTCAGAGAGGGGTATAGAAGAGGCAAAAACAGCAGGCCAAATATTAAAAAAAGAGGGCTATGTATTTGATATAGCCTACACATCATATTTGAAGAGGGCAATTAAGACACTGTGGATAGTCCTTGAAGAGATGGATCTTATGTGGATACCTGAATTTAAATCGTGGAGATTAAACGAGAGGCATTACGGTGCCTTACAGGGATTGAATAAGGCGGAGATGGCAGAAAAATTCGGCAATGAATTGGTGCATCAGTGGAGAAGGAGCTATGATGTCCCACCTCCAAAACTTGATAAATCTGACCCGAGATATACAGGTAATGACCCAAAGTACAAAGATTTAGATGAAAAGGATATACCTTTAAGCGAGTGTTTAAAAGACACCGTCATAAGATTTATGCCTTACTGGCAGGATGTGATAGCCCCTAAGATACTGGAAGGAAAAAGGATAATTATAGTAGCCCATGGAAACAGTTTGAGGGCCCTTGTGAAGCACTTAGACAATATCCCTGATGATGAGATACCTAATCTGAATATCCCAACGGGAATTCCCCTTGTGTATCACCTTGACAGTAATTTAAGGCCCATAGAACACTTCTATCTTGGTAATCCAGAGGAAATAGAAAAGGCAATAAAACAGGTGGCTGACCAGACAAAGAAGAAATAAAAAATCCTGGCAAAAGCTCAAACCAAACATGTAGATTGTGTGTAAAAAGGGAACATTTAGTTTCCTTTTTACACAAAAAGAGTTATTTTATAATATTATTGTGAATTTTTTAACATATTGAAAAAAACAGAATTTTATTTCTAAGCAGTTAATGGCACTGAACATGCATCTACTTTTAACAAAAAGCAATAGAAGAAATTTTCATGTTTTGTAAAAAAATTCACAAGGAGGTTTTATGAAAAAATTTTTATTTAGCTGTGTTGTGTGTTTGTTTTTCTTTGTGCTTGTGTCTGTAACGACTGCATCTTATGCCCAGGACAAGATACAGATCAAGATTTCTAATTGGTTTTCTGTTGGCACAGGTCAAGACAAGCTTTTAAAAGAATGGGGAGAGGATTTAGAAAAAAGGACAAACGGTAGGGTAAAGGTGAGTTATTATCCTGCAGGGACATTAATACCTGCACCTCAATCCTATGACGGTGTTGTAAAGGGTATTGCAGATGTAACACAGCACGTGGCAGGTTATACAGTAGGAAGGTTTCCTATGATGGAGCTCATAGATTTACCTTTAGGATACCCGAATAGTGATGTTGTTATAAAACTTGCAAACGATTATTACAAAAAGTTCCAGCCTAAAGAAATGGACCATGTAAAGGTATTGTGGTTCCATGCCCAGGCACCGGGCATACTCCATACAAAATCAAAACCTGTTTATAAACTTGAAGACCTAACGGGTCTGAAGATAAGGACCTTTGGTTCGAATGCAAAGCTCATGTCAAGGCTCGGTGGCACACCTGTAGCAATGCCTATGGGTGATGTTTACGATGCCCTTTCAAAGGGTGTGGC
>JAKORG010000010.1 GCA_029777945.1 Deltaproteobacteria bacterium
ATTGAGCGATTGAATAAAGAGTTTAAAAGAAGAACAAAACCAATGGAAATAGTGGCAGGAGAAAACTCATGTTATCTACTCCTTGCATTTATATCACTTAAGATGGAGATGAGTTGGAGGCATACTAAAATAGGGAAGGTGCGTCCTAATTTACCCCTTTATAAGAAATTTACACAATTATGTTGACAGCACCAAATAACATAGGGTTAGATTGGTTTTTTTATACTGACATTGATATATTCAGCCTGAACAGCTTTTTTTTAAGAGTTAGGTTTATTAATAAATATGACAACAAAAGTCTTACTATAAATACTTATTTGGCACTAAAGAGGAATTTTTAAGATGCCATGTAGATTTTTTAAAGTGGTTTTTGGTTAATCTGTGAAATAAATGGTGAAAGTAGAGATATAGCAAATGGGATATTTTAAAATTAAAACCACAGAAAAAACTCCTTGTTTTAATCTCCATGTTCAAGCTTATTGGAATAGCCGTTTGTCTGAAACCACCTCACCTTTTTATCAAGGATAGATGCAGAATCTAAAAGGTTTGACGCCTGTGTTTCAATTGTCAGCGCCAATGATGTGAGATTGCGGGTTACAACGGATATACCATCAATCCTTTTTGATATCTCTTGAGATGTCTCTGATTGGTTTTTCGTGGCCTCTGCAATTGAATAGACCATGTCTGATACATTTTCAACGGATGTAGATATGTGATCCATTATGATTTCGTATTTTTCCAAGCGAACCAATACATCTTCAGCCACTACCTTGTGGCCATCCATAAATGAAATAAGGAAAAGCATCTCTTCCTCAACACGATTAATGTCCTTACTTATTGATTCTGCAAAACCTCTCACCTTCATGGAAAGATTGCGGATATTATCCGCTACAACTGAAAAAGAATTCCCAGCATTTCCTGCCCTTGCTGCTTCAATGGCTGCATTTAATGAGATGAGGTTTGTTTGGTCTGAGATATCTTTTATAGTATCTACAATCTTGCGAATCCCTTGAGACTTTTCATGGAGCACTTCAATCTTTTTTGCGCAAAAAACTGCATCATTGGCAAATTTTATAAGCTCCTTTGAGGTATCTGCCATGGATGTCTTGCCTTCAACGGTATAAACTTTCATTTCCGATGCCTGAAGAGCAGCATTTTGAGCAAGTTCAGCGATCTGGGCGTTTGTATAAGACATCTGTATAACAGCATGTGTTGATTGCTCTGTATCGAGAGCCTGTTGTTTTGAATTACTACTCAAAATGGAGGCAGTTTCGGAAAGCATTTTTGAACTGGAAGAGAGGTTTTCCGAGATTGTGGTAATGTTGTAGGCAATGTCGGCAATCTTCTCAACAGCTTCATTTAAATTATCTGCAACAATCTTAAATTCATCTTCTCCATGGTTTTCCATCTTGATAGAAAAATCACCATCACCTATATTCTCAGCAAAGACCAATAAGGATTGTATCCTTTTCATTATAGATTTTTCAATAATCTTGCCAATCCATATTCCAAAAATAACTGTAATTAGCCCTATTATAAAAATTAGTGCAATAATGGTTGCCACAACACTGTTTACAGTTTCTACTCCTTTTGATTGTTCGTGCTGGGCAATATGGATGATATTACGGCTCTTTTCCCTTTGACTTAAAACCATTGCATTGAGTCTTTGATTCATAGATGCCGAACGGTCTTTTGATTGAATTGTCTTTTTTATTGTATTAGCAAGGCCTTTGTTTGAAAAAAGAATACCTTTAATCTCCTGTAATGAGGCCAAAAAACCATCGATTAATATGGCTTCATTTTTATTTCCTCCTTGATCAAGGGCCTTTTTAATTTCCCTTGCTTTGCCCTGGGCTTGCAAGATAAAGTGAGAGAGCTTTTTTTCTATGTCCTCAACAGACTCCCATGAACCTGCAACACACAGACGATTTGTTAGATCTTCAATAATAAATCCAATTGTTGCAAGTTCACTGTGGGCTGCTATTACCTGCTGAACCGCGGCTGACCTCTTCAAAGATTCATCAAAGGCAATATTCTCTGACTGGAAAGATATAGTCGTTCCATCAAGCTCATCACCAATATGGATTATCATCTGAGACATCTTGTTTATACATTGCTGGTATATCCTTTTATAATCTTGCAAAAATTTTTTATCATCCGGTTTTTTCAATAAATGTAGTTTTGATTCAACTAAGCCCCCTGGCTCTGTAGATAGTTTTAATATGTCCTTTGATAACTCATATATTGCAGGAAACTCTTTTTCAAATTGAAAAATAGTGCTTATGGCATATCTTAATCTATCTCTTGCCACCGTAACTTTATCTTGTGAAGTGGCAGTATTGATCTCAGTTATGCAAATTTGAATCTCCTGTATTGCATCTTTAAGCCTCAGTGTATTGCCCAACTGCACTGTTTTGTTCCTTGTCTTAGAACCAATATTAAAAAGATTTTTTAATGAAGTATTTTGTAGATTTCTCATAGCAGCATTCAAATTTTCAAGCCTCTTAGAATTTAAGGAAAGTTTTGAACGCACTTCGTTAACTGATTCAATAGCCAGATGCTCTGCTTGCACCCTCTCTTTTGCAGTTTTTATACTATCGTGAGTAATATTTTCAACTTCTGAAACAATGGGTAAAAATTCATAATTATTCCCGCCTTTTAATGCATGAAGCTGAGTTACAGTCTCCTTGATGGTTTCTAAAGATTTTTTTGACAATGTTTCCAGTTCAGCAAGGTCTTTAAATGTTTTTGTGCTGGAAATCTCATAAAGAATAACGATGTGTTCTTGTAATGACTTAGTGAATTCAATGGTTTTTAATTGGAAAGGTGTGGATATCTGAGTTAATTTATATATCCTTTCTTGTAGTATTTTAAGACCAAGACAACAGGTACCTCCAACAATTAAAATACCTGTAACGGCAATGATTGTATTGAGTATCAATCTCTTTCGTATCGTCATAATATAACCTCTGTTATATTATTCAATATTTTTTGTGTTTTGTTTTTTATCCTGGATTATATGAAGGCCGTGTTAATTTTAAATTAAATAAGTGTTAATTTTTAAAAAATTTTATCTCTTTTAACAAAACCATCTGTAAAGGACAAAACATTTTTTTCTAATTTGCAAAAAATTAACAGAAGTTTAATACAAGATTAACAAATAATTGGTTAATTAATTCGCATAAAATGGCGTAGTTTAAATTAAATACGCCAATCCAATATGGAGAAATAAATGAGCAAAATGCATTTTCCTGGTACTGGCTATGTAGAAACATCAAAAGATGAAGGTCAACTAAAAAATCATATTAACCCAGAGGAAATTATTGATATTTTTAAAAAGAACATATTTCTCATCAGTGGCACAGAGGCTTCAATGGAATCTATCCCGTTCTCAATCTATGACACCACAGCGGGTAGTGAAACAGAGATGCAGGCAGCTGTGGCAGGGAAAAAGGATTTTGTTGATTTACCTATAACAATCAAAGAATCAGATTATTATGCAAATCTCATTCGCAGGTCTATCTCTGGAGATACCCCAAAAAAACTCGTATCTACCCTTGAACGTTTTATCGAAGAAAACACAGACAATATCTAGGAAAACAGTTTTGTTCGATTTGAAAGGAAAAACCTGAATTCCTTTGCCCAAAGCGTGCTGAAACGTGACCTCCTTGCTGATAAAAACAATAAAAATAGTGGAAAAAGAGACGATGTTCAAAAATTTGTATTCAATAAAAACGGAGAGGAATTTATAAGGATTCCAGTTAGTTACCTTTTAAAATTAGCACTCGCTGATATCATTGGTAGTAGAAATAATATCCCCCGTATCATACACAGGACTGGATACAGATTGATGAACTGTTTTACAAACGATAATACATCGCCAGAAACACACTCATTTCATATCATGTCCCTTACACCTGAGACAGGACAGGTATGGGTAGAGTCGTTGCAAAGGAAAAGGCGCTTCGCTATCTCTTTTCACAGCTCCTTATTATGTATGCCAATAAAAAATTTGGGCTTATAGAATCAGGACAGGAGGTTATGGTCTATTTATCTCCCCATACACCTATACGACAGAAGCGATTAAATGACATCATTTCTGATTCTTTTTACAGAGAGTTATTTATGAATCCTTGTCTGTCTGGGTGGAATGAAGGCAAAACAAAACATTCCTATATGCATCTCTGTCATGAGGTTCTAAGCCGAAGCCAACTAAATGGAGTAGCAAAACTCCGTGATGCTGGTATAATCATTAACAACCTTGTAGTCCTTCCAAATATCTCCAACGCAAGCCTTGCCAATAATGGAACGCATGTAAGTATGGGCAGTCAGATGCTTTTGCGCATGCTTAGTGATCCCACATCAGGTTTTACACATGTCCATGAAAAATATGTAAGTGACCTTGTAGTCAAAATAGTCGAACACTTTCTGCCTCTATTTGTATGTATATATAGCGCATCGCCGTATAGAATTGATTTCTGGGATTTTCATCCAGAAAAGGTCCTCTCTTTTCTTCCCCATGAACTGGATTATACCCATTTGAGGATGCTCTGAAGACGATGGAAAAAGAAGACAAAAAACAAATTTTTTGGTAATACCCTCACCCCTTTTGGCCCCCTGTGGCTTGACAAATCATTGAGCAAAATCTTTGCATTAAAGGGGGACTTTGTGCATGATTTTCGTCTTATAGACTATCTTGTATGTCTTATGAGCACTGAGCAAAGCCCTGCCTTAAATGGCATTACAGGAAATACAGCTAAACTGAAAAATGACCTTGAAAAATTAGGTATATTCCATAAGGATATGTCTTTATATCTTCTATTCAAACCAAGGGAATATAGTATTATGGGCTTTTCAGGTTTTGAGGGACGATATTATAGCCTCTTTGAGAGCTTTGAGAAGGATATGGGCAATGCAGTTTCAATTCAAAACCTCGTCATAGCCTTGGCATTCCATTATATTATTGAAGGAAAGGTCACCCATAATCATATCCCTGATTCCCCTTTTATAGAAAGTGAACGAAGGCAGATGATCTTTGATGGAGCAATCGGAATCCCCACGTTTTATGTCCGTGCAGATACAAAAAAACTCTTTTTAAAATACATCGTCTCCAAGACTAAAAAGGTGAGAAACAGCAGGCGCTATCCTGGATATCTAAGGGTCAAGCTTGACGAATATTTAAATGCTTTATTCAATATTCTAAGAGAAGACGGTTGCCATTTTATTGATATGTTCAACATAGAGGGGGTTATGGAAGACTTGAAACAGCGTCTTGATTCATCCAGTAATTTAAGGGCATCCACACGGCTAACCAATGAAATACTGCATTCCGCAGGGGTTAAATCACCTTTTGACTTAAATGGTGAAAGGTTTAACATGGCCTCTGAACGATTCTATTACAATCAGCTGAGGAAAAAACACATAATGGAGGCATTTAATTTTCTTGAAGAAGATTTTAGAAACCTGGATATTAGCATCATTGCAAATAATGAGCCTTTTACATCAGCCCTTAATTTCGTTTTACAGGGCATGACCCTGTCTCGTTTCCTGCGTTTATTTAAAAATGATTTTCTAAAAGGAGAGGCAGATATTAAAGGCATTATACAGATGGTCTTTTTAATGTTAATTGTAGAATACATAGAAGATAAAATTCAGAAACGTATGAGGGTAATATATGATTCAGCACCAGTATATCGAGCGGGAAACGCTTGATATCAAAACAGAATCACTATACTGTGATAGATTAATTCATTTTTTGTATTCAACAGTAAGGGAAAATGCCCCTGCCATGTTTAAGATAATAACAGGGGCACGTTTTTCAAGTTTCATCAGTTTTTTTAGCTATGAATCCTTTCTGGGAAGAAAGATAACAAAAATTAAGCAGTTTTGTATAAAAAATGGCATAGATCTTCAAGAATGTCTTGATGACCCTAAATCATTGAGTACCCCTAAAAAAATATTTGAACGCAAAATCAGATACTGGGAGACAAGACCTATGCCCCCAGATCCAGATGTAATTGTTTCTCCAGCAGATGCCCGAGTTGTTATAGGCTCACTAAATCAAAATGACCATCTCTATATTAAAAATAAATTTTTCTCATATGAACAGCTTTTGGGCAAAGACAAGAGGTATTGGTTAGATGCCTTTAAAAAAGGAGATTATGCTATATTTCGTCTAACACCTGACAAATATCACTATAACCATATGCCTGTGTCTGGCAGGGTTGTAGATTTTTATGAGATAGACGGTATATACCACTCTTGTAATCCCAGCGTTTTGATCGCATTGGCAACGCCCCTTTCCATGAATAAAAGGGTAGTGACAATAATAGATACAGATGTTGCTGGAGGCACAAAGACAGGTCTTGTAGCTATGATTGAAGTGGCTGCGTTAATGATTGGAGATATCCTCCAGTGTTACTCAGAGGAAAGATATGAAAACCCTCAACAAATTTCAATTGGTATGTTTCTTAAAAAGGGATCCCCAAAAAGCCTCTACAGGCCTGGAAGTAGCACAGATATACTTTTGTTTCAGAAAGACAGAGTTCAATTTGCTGATGATATACTGGAACATCTTCAAAAAAGAAATATAATGAGTCGTTTTACCTTTGGATTAGAAAAGCCCCTTGTTGAAGTGGATTTGAAGGTGCGTTCATATATTGGCAAGGCAATAAGACCAACATAGCGTTGACCAACGATTTATAGGTTATTATTTACTAAAAACAAATGGAGGAAATATAAATGACTGGATGGAAAAGCTTGCATCCCAATATAAAAAGTATAGAATGCTCTATCCAAACGACAAATTGATGATTGTGTTTGATATTGACGGAACAATACTGGATATGCGCTTTCTAATTCTCCATGTATTAAAAGAGTTTGATAAAAATTATAAGACATCTCATTTTAAAAATCTCAAGATAAAAGACATTGATTTCCACGAGGACCATATCATCAAACTCTTAGACAAACTTTCTATAAATCAAGGGGATCAAAGGATCATCCTATCCCAATACGAAAGATTGCTTATTTCATCAACAGCAGTCTTAGAAGCACATCGTCCTTTTCGTGGGGTTATGGATGTGATAAGGTGGTTTCAATTACAACCACACACCTATGTTGGTTTAAATACGGGAAGACCTGAATCTCTTCGTGCCAATACACTCAATACCTTAAATAATCTTGCAAAGGAATACCGTGTTGTATTCAGAGACGACCTTTTGTTCATGAAACAAAACAATGATCAGGTTGATGTTATAAATTCTAAGTGCAAGGGCATTGAGTACTTTAAAAAAATGGGTTACCGAGTTTTTGCAGTTGTAGATAATGAACCAGAAAATCTTCATGCCATTCATCAGGCAAACGAAGAAAATGACATACTTCTTTTGCATGCCGACACAATCTTTAAATCACAAAACACAATTATATCTGGGAATGTTGCAAAAGGGAAAATCTACAGTCTTTCAAAGCTTATAACCCATAGAGATCTTCCAAAACATATTCAATTCGTATGGCAATGGGATTATAACCCTAAAGGATTCGAGCATTTTCTCAACTCTCCTGTGCATTGGATTGAACTGGATTTACATAAATTTAAATCCGGTGTATCTGATAGGACAAATTTAAACAATTCTTCAATGCTTCATAAATATATTTTGATGCTGAAAGAACACAGTAAAAAGATAAAATTTAAAATAAACGAAAAGTTATTTCATTCAAAAGATGTAAGACACATAATTGATGAATGCGGCATAGACCATTCAAGGCTATGGTTTCATGGAGATATTAATGATCCAGGCCTTACGATGTTCAGGACATTAAGGGCTATGTATCCAGAGGCAATAATAAGCTCCCCAGTTGATATAATTTCGATATATACAGGCCGGTATGCTCTACAGGCAAAGGAGATGCTTTCTTTGTTTAAAAAATGCGGTATCAATAGGTTCTCCTTGAACTGGAGGATAAATGGAAAAAGACAGATATTTAACTTGCTTAAAAAGTGGGGGATGGAGATAGACATCTATAACACAAACAACCTTGAATCCTTTTTGCAGGCAGCCCTTCTTATGCCAGATTCCATTACCATGCATATTGATTTTACGACAAATTTCTTTGATGATGAAAAAATGATTCACCATATAGATATAATAGACGATGAAATACGCAAGACCGCATAAAATTTATTATTACAGGACATTTATTCTATGGAAAATGAACTGTTCATATTATCTCTTACCTTGATATCAGGAATACTTTTATACTTTGGATTCAAGTATCTTCCTGATGAGCAATGGCAGTTTATAGCATCCTTTCCAATTATAAAAATCGAAAACAATATCTGGAAAGGAATCAATCTCACTTACTATGGCCTCATCATTGCCTGCTCCCAGGTATTTGCCCTTTTGATGTTCATAATACTCACAGGTGCAATAGGCGTTCCCCTTTTAATGGTCATCATGATCTCCTTTGTGCTTGTCAGTCTCTGTATACTGGCATCTAAGGTATTTGCCCTTATTGTGGAAAAAAAGATGCATACATTCACTGTGGGTGGGGCCTCATTTTTCGGTATGTTCATTGCGCCTTTTGTGGTATTTGCAGTATATAAAATATCAGGCATCGATGGTGCATTTCATTTTATTTTGCCTGTTCTTGCATGTTTATCAATTGCATATTCATTTGGTGAGGGCTTCGGAAGGCTCGCCTGTATAAGTTTCGGTTGCTGTTACGGAAGGCCTGTAAAATCAACAGAAACAACTATCACTAAGTTCTTTTCAAGATATGCCTTTACTTTTTATGGAAAAACAAAAAAAATATCTTATGAAGCAGGGCTCGATGGCCACAGAGTGATTCCTGTCCAGGCAATGACATCTATCGTCTTTTTGATTACCGGGATATTTGCTACTTACTTATTTCTCACATCAAGATACCGATTATCTTTTACGATAACAATGATTATAACTCAGGTCTGGAGAATTGTTTCAGAAACAATGAGGGCAGATTATAGGGGTCAAGGAAGATTCAGCATGTATCAATTAATGGCTTTAATAACATGCTTATTTTCATTAGTACTTTCTGCGTTTTTACCAGTTGGTAAAATTAAAACACCTAATTTATTAAAAGGCATTAAATATCTATGGAATGCCGAAATCTTACTTACTATTCAGATTTTGTGGTTTTTAACGATTGTTTATTTTGGCAGAAGCAAAGTAACAGGCTCTAAAATCACATTTTATGTTGATGAAGAAAAGATATAAGTGGACTTGCCCCTGTCAAACCGGACACCCCTCTAACTTATTTTGCATATTTCTATACTCCCTCGGTGACATCATCTTAAGCCCCTTATGGGGATGATGTATGTTATAATCTTCAAACCACAAAGGCAATAATTCCATAACAGTTTTTGCGGAAGAAAGATCATGGATAGAGACAATCCTTTTCATGGATAAAACGCCTACATCTTAAAGAGTTGATTGGGATGGACCTCATACTTTATTGCTACCGATGAGATGCTACTATCCGGCTACTTAAGCTTCTTCCACCATGGCTTTTTTCTGTTTAAGCAGTCCAATGCCTTCTTCTATAAACCGATGTTATGATTTCTACCGGACTCATAGTTTTTTCCTCCTCTTATCTCTTAATTATAGTAATAACTCTATGGCTATCCCGCCTCAGCGGGACAACTTATTTTGGTTAGGAGAGTGTCCGTTTTAAACGGGGGCTGGGACAGATCCGTTAAAGGTTTATGTAGGTTATATATTATCTGCATCTGAAAAGGCAGCGCAACTGACACAAAATGTGCTGGCAAAGGTTCTTTTTAATAAAAAACCTATTGTTGAAAAGCTGCATTATTTGAGAGAAGATATATTAGAGAAAGATGGTCTTCTATAAAGGCATCTGCCTCTAAATCCCTGTTTTTATAGGCAATGAATTTTACGCCTGCTGATTTTGCAGTCTCTCTGTCCACTTCAGAATCGCCGATAAAAACAACATTATCCCTTTCCAATCTAAGATTATGAATTATCTTTTCCACAGACTCAGGGTGTGGTTTTGGATTCGCCACATCGAGGGCAGTGACGACCATATCAAAGTAATTCCAGAGGTCATATCGTTCCATGATGTGTCTCATTGTAGTTGTTCTGTTTGTACTTATCGCCCTCTTAATGCCTCTTGATTTTAATATATCAAGGGTCTCGGTGAGGTTTGGTTCTATTTTTAAATATATTATAAAGTCTTTTAACTGAACACTGTTTTTTAAAAAACCTAATGCCTTTTCTTGCATTTCAGGCTCTTTAAACATGTATTTAATAGATTCGAAAACAGTGTGGGTATGGCAGTAGTTTATCTCCTCTTCTGTAAGTTCGCCTCTGCCCATTGAAACAGCTATATAGTTATAAAGCCTTTTATTGGCCTCAAGGGAATCGAACATTACACCGTCACAATCGTATATGACACATTTTATATCCCATTTGGTATTACTCATTTTTTATTCTCCTGAATTTACTCAACGATTTTTTAGTTTAATAGAAAATACAAGAAAAAGAAAGGATTATTCATCTGTCTTTACAATCCTGAATAAAATGGGACTAATTAACCTTCCCTTACATATAGGGCATTTTCCAGGGGTTGTCAGTTTATCTCTCTTTTTAAATACGAAATTACAGTGTTCGCACCGGGCAGATTCAATTATAAGCTGTCGGCCTGTCCTGTTCATCGTTTTTCTTATATGTTCTATGTGATTAGGAACATCCTTTTCAGGGATTTTAAGATAACGGGCAATTTCCCTTGCTGAAAGTGTATATTCTTCTAAAAGCGCCATTATATACCTTCTTATGGTCTCATATCTTTCTTCAGGGGCAAAGGTGTTTTTTGATGCATTTATCATCTTAATCCTCCAATCCATTTTCTAAGCCTACTGCACCCTTCTTTAAGTCTTTCAAGGCTGTTGGCATATGAAAACCTTATGTAGCTGCCTGCCCTGAAGTTTCCAAAATCATATCCCGGTGTAATAGCTATCTTTGCCTCATAAAGCGCCCGTTTTACAAAATCCATGCTATCTATACCCCATTTTTCAATCCCTGCATATATGTAGAAAGCACCCTCGGGAAGAACTGGGATATAAAAGCCCATGTCTTTTAGCTCACGCACCATAAAATCCCTTCTTTTTTTGTATGTATTTTTCATCATTTCAATATCAGCTTCAGCATCAAAAGCCTTTAAGGATGCAAACTGGGAAATAGAAGGGGAGGAGATATAGACATTCTGACCTATCTTTTGGGCAGTCCTTGTAAACCATTTAGGCACAACCATCTATCCAAGTCTCCACCCTGTCATGGCATATGTCTTAGAAAATCCATCCACTACAAAAATATCCTCTGATATGGATGCAGCGGTAAATCTTTTATCCGAATAGTTGAGGCCTGAATATATCTCATCTACGATTAGAAGTCCATCTCTCTTGAAGACCTCTTTATAAAGCCCTTTGATAGTTTTTATGTCATAAACCGAACCTGTAGGGTTAGATGGATTCGAAATAACAAGAAGGTCTGGTTTGTATTCGAGGTTTGCAATATGTTCTTCTGTTAGCATGTATGCCGTCTGTTCTGTTACAGGAATCATACAAACATTTGCCTCTACAAGATACCCGAAGTTCTTGTAACAGGGATAGCCAGGGTCTGAAATAATTAAATTTTTTCCCTTCTCAAGTAAACCTAAAAATATAATGGCGAACGCACCTGAGGTGCCGTTTGTTATGATTATCCTTTCCTTTTCAATATCTATACCGTAGGTCTTAAGATAATACTCTTGTATCTTTTCCCTTAATTCAGCTAAACCGAGACTGTGCGTATAAAATGTCCTGTCCTCTTGAATTGCCTTTTGAGCCTCTTTTTTTACAATATCTGGTGTTGGAAAATCAGGTTCTCCCACCTCCATGTGGACTATGTCCTCACCCTTTGCCTCCATCTCCTTTGCAGCCTCCAGTAATTCCATTACAAAAAATGGCGTAACTTTTTCTAACCTCTTTGATATATATTTATTTTCCATAAGCACCTCGTTTTAAAGTTTTAATTCCATCTTTTCAAGGGCAAGGAGCCTATCCCTCAGTTGAGCTGCCTTCTCAAAATCCCACCTTTTTGCTGCTTCGTTTATCTCTTTCCTCAATTTTTTTATCATTTTTGAAAATTTTTTTGGTTCTATATTCTTTTCGTCAAACTCATCTATGGGCACCGTATAATAATCCCTTTCATAAATAGAGGAGAGTATGTCCACCACTGATTTTTTAATGCCCTCTGGTGTAATGTTGTTTTCTATATTATATTCCAATTGAATCCTTCTCCGTCTCTCTGTTTCTGATATGGCCCTCTCCATAGAAGGCGTTATTGTATCGGCAAACATAATAACCCTTCCATTTATATTCCTTGCTGCCCTGCCGCATGTCTGGATCAGGGATGTTTCAGACCTCAAAAAGCCCTCTTTATCAGCATCGAGTATGGCCACAAGGGAGACCTCAGGTAAATCAAGTCCTTCCCTTAATAGATTAACACCTACAAGGACATGGAACTTGCCTATCCTCAAATCCCTCACAATAGCAACGCGCTCGAGGGTATCTATATCAGAATGGAGATATTTTGCCTTAATGCCTTTATCGAGAAGGAAATCTGTAAGTTCTTCGGCAAATCTCTTGGTAAGGGTTGTAACGAGCACCCTTTCGTTTTTTAAGATCACGTGTTTTATTTCTTCTAATAAGGCATTTAACTGATTTGTAGCAGGCATAACCTCTATCTTAGGATCCATAAGACCTGTAGGCCTTATTATCTGCTCCACCACATACCCCTTTGACTGTTCAAGCTCGTATTTTCCTGGCGTTGCAGATACATATAAAACCTGATTTATCCTCTGTCTGAACTCATCGAATGTAAGGGGTCTATTGTCTAAGGCAGAGGGCAATCTGAATCCATACTCTACAAGAGTCTCTTTTCTTGACCTATCGCCCCTATACATGCCCACTAACTGAGGAATGGTAACATGACTTTCGTCAATGATTATGAGGGCATCGTGGGGTAGATAATCGATGAGCGTTGGAGGTGGTTCTCCTGGTTTTCTACCCGTTAGATGTCTTGAATAGTTTTCTATCCCCTGACAGTACCCTATCTCTTCCATCATCTCTAAGTCGTATTTTGTCCTCATCTCCAGTCTTTGTGCCTCAAGGAGCTTGTTCTGAGACCTAAGAAAGGCCAGATGCTCCATGAGCTCCTGTTTTATGGATTCTATGGCTTTTTCAAGGGTATGCCTTGGTGTGACATAATGGGAAGAGGGGAAGATGGTCAATCTCTTCAATATTTCTTTTACAGAACCACTTAAGGGGTCAATGGTCAAAATGTTAATAATCCTGTCATCTTCGATGGTTATCCTGTATGCATTATCTTCTTCATAAGGGGGAAATACGTCTATGTTGGCACCCCTTACCCTGAATTTTCCCCTGTAAAAATCAATATCGTTTCTTTCATACTGGCATTCAATGAGTTTTCCAAGTAATGCCTCTCTTGTAATGGCATCTCCCTTTTCCAGGGTTATTAACATACCGTAGTATGCCTCAGGTGAACCCAATCCGTATATGCATGAAACACTGGCCACTATTATTGTATCGGGTCTTTCAAAAAGAGCATTTGTAGCAAGAAGCCTCAACTTATCAATCTCTTCGTTTATAGATGAGTCCTTTTCAATATATGTATCTGTTGATGGGATATATGCCTCAGGTTGATAATAATCATAGTAGCTTACAAAAAAATGCACCTCATTTTCTGGAAAAAGGTTTTTGAATTCACCGTATAATTGGGTTGCAAGGGTCTTATTATGAGAAATAATAAGGGTTGTTTTCTGAACACGCTCTATAACGTTTGCCATGGTAAATGTTTTACCTGAACCAGTAACGCCTAATAATACCTGATGCTTTACACCTTTTTTAATATTTTCAGAGATTTTTTCAATTGCCTGGGGCTGGTCTCCAGAAGGCTTGTAATTACTGACGAGTTTGAATCTTTTCATTGTAACATCTGCACCTATAAAAATATGATTCTAATGGATATCCTTTTAGACAACTAAAATAACATGATACAGGATTAGGAAAAAATACTCAATCCTTAAAAAGTTTTAGACAATTGACAGGTCTTATAGTTAGATGTTACATTTTTATGTGTCCTATTTAGAAATTTTTAAAAAGAAGATTTATGGTTATATATTTAAAGAGATCTTAGAAATCCTGCTCCTTTCTCTGGCGGTTTTAACCTTTATAATGGTCATAGCAAGGATCGGCCAGATAACAGATCTAATCATCAATAAAGGCGTTGAAATAAAGGACATAGTGCTACTTATAGTATATTCTTCTCCACCGTATCTTACCTTTACACTGCCCATGTCTTTTTTATTATCCACGATTGTAGTCCTTGGAAGGCTATCTACTGAAAATGAAATACTTGCCTTAAAGGCACACGGAATAAATCTCAACATGTTATATATACCTGTGGCAATACTGGGTATTGCCATAACTTTGTTCGGGATCTTGAATACCCTTTTATTTTTACCAAATAGCGGAGACCTTTTCAGAAAAAACTTAATTAATATCGTTAAAAAAGGTATCACCCTGGAAGACCGTGAAGGAATATTTACAGACAACATCCCCGGTATTGTTATTTATGTGGATAAGGTAGATATAGACAATAAAAGACTAAAAGGCGTTCTTATTTCAGACGATAGGGATAATGGGATAAAGCAGACAATCACTGCAAAGAGCGGTATTATTAACCTTGACCCGGTCACAATGGACTTAAATTTTATACTCGAAGATGGAAATCTTCACAGGTGGGAAAAGAACAAGGATATTTACAGAAACCTGTATTTTAAAGAATATCTGTTTTCAATCAATCTTGAAAAGAATATCCCTCAAAAAGTTCCTTTGAGGAAAAGACCCTATGAGATGGATATAAAAGACCTGAAAAAGGCCATGATAAATGCCAATGCATTGGATAGATACGAATTAAACCTGGAAATATATAAAAAGTTTTCTATCCCCTTTTCATGCATATCTTTTATATTTTTAACAGTGCCCCTTGGTATTAGAAGAAGAATTGAAGGAAAGCTTTCAGGAATTGCATATAGCCTATTAATTTTTATACTTTACTATGTGCTCATGGCATTTACAGAGAATATCGGTAAAAGCCTTCAACTCCCTGCATTTTTAACTTCCTTTTTACCTAACATTATAATCTTTTTTATAGGAATATTTCTCATGAGAAATATTAACTATGAAGAATACGAGACAATATCGGAAAGAATAAGACATAGATGGAGCGTTTATCTTGAAAAAACTAAATAAATACCTCCTTAAAAATGTTTTAAAATTACTGCTTGTGACCGAACTGGCAGGGATCGTAATCTTTATTACCATAGAGTTTTTCGAGCATATGGATATTTTTACATCCACATTCAGGAATTTTTTAAATAGTATAATATATTTGTCTTTAAGGACACCTTATTATATAAATCTCATGCTGCCCCTTGCATTTTTAATATCCATGCTTGTGCTTCTCATTATAATGATAAGAAATAACGAAATCATAACATTGAGAACATCAGGTGTCAGCACCATTTCCATTATGTTACCTTTTATAGGTCTTTCTATTATCCTCGCCCTTTTTTCCTTTTCCATATCTGAATGGGTTAAACCTTTCAGTTCTCAGGCATCTGAATATATATACAGGGTTAAAATTAAAAAAGAAGAGCCCTATGTGTTTTTAAAAAACGATAAAATCTGGTTTAAGAGGGGAAACCTCATCCACAATATCGACCACTATGACCAGAAAAAAGATACTATAATAGGACTTAGTGTTATTGAGCTATCCGATGAATATGCCATTCAAAAAAAAATCGATGCCGAAAAAGGTCAGTGGTTAAATGATTCGTGGACTTTCTATAATGTAATAGAGAGAAGATTCGATAGAGAACATATTGTTGAAAAAAAAATTTATAAGGAATTAAAAGACATCATAAAGGAAAACCCATCTGTATTTAAAGTTACGGAAAGAAATCCTGAAGACATGAGCTACAGAGAATTATCAAGATACATAAAAAGATTGAAGAGGGATGGTCACGATGTGAGAAGATACCTTGTAGACCTCTATAACAAGATATCCTTTCCCTTTATAAATCTTATAATGGTTTTTGCTGCATTTTCTGTAGGTTTGAGGTATGTAAAAACAAAACACATATCAAGGGGTATTCTAACGGGCATAACATTAGGTATTCTGTATTGGTTCTTTCATCACATCTCCCTTTCCTTTGGCTATTCTGATATATTCCCCCCTGTTTTTGCTGCATGGGTTGCAAATATTTTGTTTTTTTCCTTTGGTTTGATAGGGATTGTTACTCTGAGAACATAAAAAATTATTATAATTATGAAGGCTTATCTCGATATAGAGACAGATAAAAAGGGCAATATATGCGTTATAGGTGTATATTTAGAAAGATACGGTTTTTTTCAATTAAGTGGAGAAGGGATAACACAGGATAAAATATATAAAATTACAAACCTTGCCGATACCATAGTTACCTTCAACGGTGATAATTTCGATCTACCTGTGATTAAAAAATACCTTGACCTTGATTTAAAAAAGACACATAAATCAATTGACCTTTTAAAAATAAAAAGAAAATTAGGTATCAAAGGTGGCCTTAAAGAACTGGAAAAGATGTTTGGTATTAAAAGAAAAACAGAGGGTATAAATGGATATAATGCCATGACACTATGGGAGATATACATAAAAAAAGGAAGGTTAGATGCCTTGAATCTTCTTCTCCAGTACAATCGGGAGGATGTTTTAAATCTTATACCCCTTGAGAGGATCCTTTTAGAGCAATTAGGAGGTGTATTGATATGATAGAGGTATTCGAATTAAAGTCCGGCAATAACACCATAAAAGGTATAATGGACATTCCTGACGGAAAAGGCATATTTCCATGCATAATTTTATCCCATGGCCTTGTAAGTTCAAAGGAGAGTTCGAAATACATTGCCCTTTCAGAGGCCTTTAGAAGGGTAAATATTGCTACATGTAGATTCGATTATCACGGATGCGGTGAAAGTTCTGGAAAGATAGAAGATACAACGCTAACAATAAGACTCGATAACTTAAATACCGTAACAGAATTTGTTTTTAAACATGGGGCAATAGATAAGGATAGGATAGGTTTACTGGGAAGTAGTTTCGGCGGGGTAACAAGTATTATTAAGGCCGCCAGGGACAAAAGAATTAAGTGTGTCTCCTTCTGGGCAACACCTTATAAATTAGAAAAAAGGGAAGATGAAGACATATCGGGCATAAAATTTAATGATGAAATCTTTAGAGATTTTTCAAAATACAACATCCTCTCTGAAGCAAATGGGGTCTCCTGCGCCCTTGGTATTCATGGGGATTCAGATGATGTTGTACCCTATGAGGAAGGTATCGAGATCTTTAACCATATGAGGGAACCAAAGAGATTTGAACTTATAGAAGGGGCAGACCATATATTTTCAGATTTTGCCCACAGACAAAGGGTGATAGAACTGTCAGTCCGCTGGTTTATGCATTTCTTCTTTAAATAACGGGCTATCCTCTTTGTGTTTTTTTTCCCATTTCATCCTTACCCTTTCCTTTATAAGATCCCCCACAACATAGCTCAAACCAATACCAAGGGCTAAAGAAAGGGTCAGGATTATACCGCCAAAAATGATAAGAAAGCTAATTGTTATTATCGTATTGCCAATACCTATATATTCGAACACAATACCAAAGGTAATGATTATGAGGAAGATACGGATGCTCTTTGTTATAACATCCCCGTATTTCAGGTTTGCATTTTCACAGGCAAGAAAGATTAGCCTCCCTATAAAATTACTGAATATAATACCCATTATAACAATTAAGATTGATATTACTATGGTTGGGAGTGTTGCCGTTATCTTCGAGGCGTACTCACTGAATTGGGTTATGCCGATAAAATTCATTCCAAAGGAGAAAAATATCACTATAAAAATCCAGAATGCTATCTTGCTTATGATTACAGAAGGCAGGGTTTTAACATCCCCTTTTTTAAGAAAATTTACAATCCCCACATCCTCTGCCCATTTATCGAATTTAAATATCATCAGAATCTTTGCAAGGAGTTTTTTTACAAACCAGCTTATAATAAAACCACCGAGCATAACCACGATCATAACTATTACATTGAGAAAAATATCGGTAAAGTTCTCGTATAGATCTAAAAAAAGGTCTCTAAAAAATTCTTTCATAACAAAATCTTATTCGATATAGCCTTCCCATGTCAATGAAAATAAGGATTTTTTATTGACACAAACGAAATTTTATATAAAAATTTTCTAAAATAATATTTAAAGGGGGTAATATGCTTAAAAGAACTATTTTATTGAGTTTTTTTGTTTTAGCTTTTTTAGTAAGTAGCTTTACGTTGGTAGATGCGAAGATTGTTGTAAAATATGGACATGTGGGTCCTCCTGTTCATCCCCAGCATAAAGGTGCCCTTGCCTTTGCAAAATATGTAACAGAGCATACAAAGGGAGAGATTGAAGTTCAGGTATTTCCTCTTGGTCAATTAGGTGGTGAGCGCTCTATGACAGAACAGGTTCAGTCAGGCACCCTCCACATGACAGCGGTCACATCTGGTGTTCTGTCCAATTTTGTACCCCAGATAGGTATTATAGAACTTCCTTTTATTTACCCAAACAGGGAGGTAGCATATAAGGTCCTTGACGATAAAGAGGTTAAAGAAAGATTTGCAAAATTTTGTGATGAAAAAGGATTTGTTTTTATCGGATACACTGAAAACGAGTTCAGAGATATTTCAAATTCTAAAAGACCGATTAGAAAGCCCGAAGACTTAAAGGGTCTTAAAATAAGGGTCATAGAGAGCCCTATTTTTATCGATACCTTTAAGGCTTTAGGGGCAAACCCTACTCCCTTACCTTTTCCTGAAATTTACAATGCCTTGCAGCAAAAGGTTATAGACGGTCAAGACAATCCCATTTATACATCAATAATGATGAAGTTTACAGAGGTGAATAAATATGCCACTATTACAAATCACATACTTACAGAGTGCCCTGTCATTGTGAACAAAAAATTCTGGAATTCCCTTATACCGGAACAGCAAAAGATATTCAAAGAGGCAGCAGATGTGCAGATAAAGGTGAATAGGGAAGAAAATGCAAAAAACAGAATAGAGGCCATAGAAAAGGCAAAACAGCAGAAGGTAGAGGTTATAATCTTATCGAAAAAAGAACTTGATGAGTTTAGAAAAGCAGTAAAGCCAGTGCTCGAAAAATATAGAGGCATCTTTGGGCCTGAATGGTATGATTTTTATATGAATAAGATTAAATATTATTCAAAGTAAAGATAATTTTTAAGGTGGGGTCTTAATATAGACCCCCTTTTTTTAAAATGGAAAAGTTTTTAAAAGGTTTAAATAAATTTGAAGAAGGGTTATGCGGGATAATACTACTCGGTCTTGCATGTCTTACCTTTGTCGAGACGTTTCTTCGCTATACTGTATCCTATTCATTCCCATGGTTTCAGGAATTTGCTAACTATGCCTTAATCTTCTCCACATATCTCGGTGCATCCATAGGTGTAAAGTATGGTATGCACTTTTCCATGGAGGCAGTCACAGAATATACACCTGACAGAGTAAGCCACCTTTTAAAGACAATAGCATATTTTATATCAGGTCTTGCTGTTATACTTTTTATTTATTTCGGGATAAGGCACATTCAGTCTATTATAAAATTCGGTACAAAAAGTCCTTCCATGCAGATACCCATGTATATACCTTATCTGGCTATACCTCTTTTCTCGATTACCATGTCATTTAGGTTTTTTGTCCTTTCTTATAAACATTTTAAAAAATTTCTACATAACGAGCCTTATCTAAAGGTTAGAAAAAAGGAGACTCATTGAACCTCACTTTACTGTTTTTATGCTTTTTTGTCCTTCTCTCTTTAAGTATACCCATATCCATCACCCTCGTTTCTACTACGGCCATTTATCTTTTTTTTATAGCAAAGACCCCGCTTACATCCCTTATCCAGCAATTATTCAACGGGCTTGATAACTTTGTCCTTTTGGGAGTTCCTTTTTTTATCCTTGCCGGGAACATTATGGCAGAAGGTGCCATATCAGAACGTCTTGTAAATGTTATGAAGCTATTCGTAGGGAGATTTACCGGAGGCCTTGCCATGGCCTCTATTATGGCCTGTATATTTTTTGCTGCCATATCCGGTTCTTCACCTGCAACGGTTATAGCCATAGGAAGCATAATGATGCCTGCCTTGATTAAAGAGGGTTATGATGAGAGGTTTTCAATCGGTCTTCTAACCTCTTCAGGCTCTTTGGGTATTTTAATTCCTCCGAGCATTCCCATGATACTCTATGCCTTAGTTATGAACATCTCTGTGGCAGAAATATTTATGGCAGGATTTTTACCAGGTCTTTTTATAGGCCTGTGCCTTATGACATACTCTTTCATCATGGCAAAAAAATACGGATGGTATTCTAAAACAAGGTATACCTTTAAAGAAGGTATAAAGATCATGAAAGACGGTCTTTGGGCAATGTTTTTACCAATTCTCGTTTTAGGCGGCATATACGGAGGTGTGTTTACACCCACCGAGGCCGCTGCGGTGTCTGTGGTATACGCGCTGTTTGTAGAACTTTTTGTTTATAAGGAATTAAAGATTAATAAGCTTTTAAACATATGTAGGGATTCGGCCATACTCTCAGGGTGCCTTTTATTTATCTTATCCTGTGCCATGACATTTATATGGTTACTAACCGTTGAACAACTGCCTCAAAAACTTGCAGAGATAATTATAAGTCATGTTGAAAGTAAATGGGTCTTTCTTCTGGGGATAAATCTTGCATTACTTCTCATAGGTGCGCTTATGGATATAGTTACTGCGGTGATAGTCATTTCTCCTGTACTTGTGGATACACTAACGCGCTATGATATTAATTTTGTTCATTTTGGGATTATCATGATTATAAATATTGAGTGTGGATTTTTAACGCCACCCTTTGGCTTGAACCTCTTTGTATCCATGGCAATCATAAGAAAGACACTTGTTGAAGTAGCAAAAGCGATCTTACCTTTTATTGCCTTATTTATAGGATGTTTATTGACTATTACCTATCTACCTAAAATTTCACTGCTTTTGCCTGAATTGCTGTTAAAGAGATAATCTATCCTATTCAACTTCATATAAATTCTGGATTGTCTTGATTATATCGCTTGTTGAGTGATTTTTGGGGTCTCCCACTATAGCTACCTTTCCGCCGTATGATAGAACTATATCCTTTTCCGGAACAGTCTCTTCTGTATAATCTGTGCCCTTTGCATGGATGTCAGGTTTTAGTTCTAAAAGAAGCCTCTCCACCGTTGGTTCGCTAAAGGTTATTACATAATCAACACACCCGATGGCCGTTAAAATTTCAGCCCTTTCCACTGCTGGAGTAACAACCTTCTTTCTCTTGCCGAGTTTTGCAACTGATTGATCGTCGTTTATGGCTACTATGAGTAAATCTCCCAATTTTTTTGCTGCCTTGAGATATCTTATATGACCCACATGGAGTATATCAAAACAACCATTACCGAATACGATTTTCTTACCTTTACTGCGCTCTGTTTCGATTATTTCTTTGAGGATTTTGATGTCCTTTATATATTCACCCATTTGTCTTAAACCATTCCTTTATGTTTCTTTTTAATTCATCGGGGGAGACAGTTGCCGTTCCCCTTTTCATTACCACTACGCCTGCGGCAAAATTTGCTATCAAAGAAGAAATATAATAGTCTGCGCCACTTGCAAGGGAAAGGGTAACTGCTGCACAAACTGTATCCCCTGCACCTGTTACATCTGTTACATCATCTGTGCCTGATATGGGTATATGATAATTATTCCCATTTTTTAAGAATAAACTCATCCCTTTGTTGCCCCTTGTTATCAAAAGGGCATCTAAATCCATGAAACTCATGATTTTCTTACCTACCATTTCTATATCTGTACCTTCCTCAAAAGAACATAGCCCATATGCCTCTGCCTCATTGGGGGTAATCATTGTTATGCCCTTATAATCTTTGAGATTATACCTTGAATCTCCAACAATAATTTTATCTTTTGCAGTAACCTTTAGGTGCTCTATGACTTCTTTATCAACCATTCCATGACCGTAATCGGAAAGGATTAATGCATCCATGTCTTTTGATATATCATCTATTTTTTTCAATAGTCTTTTTTTTAATTTTTCAGATACTTTCAGTCCAGGGTCTTTGTCTATCCTTATGACCTGTTGTTTTGATGTGTGGGTGTCGCCTGCGAGTATCCTTGTCTTTGTTATTGTTTCACCTTTTTGTCTTACAATACCGTCTAAATCGATGTTATTGAATCTTGAAAAGTATTCCATCAATCTATTTCCAGTGGAATCTGTTCCTATAATACCTATGGGATAAACATAAGCCCCAAGGGTCAACAAATTATTTATTGTATTACCTGCACTTCCAGGACAAACCATTTCGTTTTCATACTTTATAACAACTACAGGTGCCTCCCTTGATAACCTATAAGGCTTTCCAAAGATAAACACATCGGCAATTATGTCACCTATTACACATATTTTTTTTCCTTTAAAATTATCTATAACATCGAATATAAGGGAATCTGAAATCTTTCCATGTCTTTTATATCCTATTTCTGCCAATGGTCTCCTCCATTTTATTGTATACTTCTTCAGGGGTAATACCTAAGAGGCATTCGAGTTTTTTGTCGCAATCTTTTTTGTTACAGGGTCTGCAGGGTATGTTATTTATAAACTTATATGTGCATTGAGAAGGATAGTCTGTATACCTTTCGTCCATTGGACCGAATATAACAAAAGTAGGGACAGATAATGCAGCAGAAATATGCCTTGGCCCTGTATCGTTACTGACAACAGCAGTTGCCTTTGAAAGACACACCTTTAATTCCCCTACATCAAGAAGCCTTATCTCTACATTATTTTTTTCCTTTACATGATTTTTTATTTCTTCTAATAGCCTTATCTCTTCTCTGCCTGGTAGAATATAGATTTTAAAATCCATTTTTTCATTAATAAGATCGGCAAGTTTTACAAAATTGGAAACAGGCCATCTTTTCGATGGTCCATAATGTGCTCCAGGGATAAAGGCAACATATGCCTCTTTATGGTATCCGAATTTTTCATTGTATCTATTCTCTTCATCTTCTGTTACGACCAATACAGGGGTTGTTTCTTGACTTTTTATACTCAATATATCGAGAATCTTTAAATAATGTTCAACTGTTGATTTCAAAAAGGCGTCTTCCTTTACCTTTTTTGTAAGCATAATCCCTCTTTTATTCCGGTCATAACCAATCCTTTCCTTCACGCCACCTAAATAAAATAAAAGGGCAGATCTCATAGAATGGGGTAGTATTAATCCTAAATCGAATTTTATCTCTTTTAACGCAGAGACAATATCAAAAAAAGAAACAACACCTCTTTTATCATAGGGAATAAATCGATTAAAAAGATTCATACCGTTGTAAAGACTTATGGATTTAGTCTTCCCTATGGCCCATATTTCGCCCTGAAAAGATTGTCTTAACGATTTCAAAAAAGGGGTTGCCATAACCATATCGCCAAGCCAGTTAGGAAGATAGACTATCGTCTTCCCAGTCACTTCTTACCCCCATAAAAGGATTATATTTTACTGTATAATATAGCAAACCCTTTTCTTTCATCTCTTTATCGATTTCGTATACATAGGCCTTTATCTTTTCCTTTTCTCTGCCCCATAAAGCCCTATCCATGTTTTCTATTTTTTTAATCAAGGAAAGATATTTTTCTTTGCCGTCCATATTACCGTAACCGTTAACAAAAAGGCAGAACTGGCTTTTTATCTTATCCACGAGGAGATTTTCTTCTTCTCCCAAATCCATACACGTATCATCTGTAAAATTATCCAGCTCCTGTATCTTTTTGAAATCAATCTGGTTTGCCTCTTTTGCAATATCATATGCCCTCGTGCCTATAAAAGGAAAGAACAGGGACCAGCGAAATCTTCCTGGCTTTATCCTTGCCAGTAGCTTAACAGTCTCTAACATATCTTCTTTTTTCTCATGGGGCAAACCTATCATGACAAAGGCAGATGTATGTAAGCCAAATCTATGGGCAATATTAAAGGCGTTTTCTATATCATTGTTTGTCATGTGTCTGTTGAGGACATTTTTTCTTATTCTATTGCTACCGCTTTCAAGACCGAACTTTACTATCTTGCATCCAGCATTTTTAAGATAGGCAGCCGTATCTTCATCGAATATCCTTGCATGGGCATTGCAGACAAAGCCTATATTCGTTACTTCCCGATATTTTTCAGAAAATTCTTTTAACCATGCCTTATCAAAGGTGAAGATGTCGTCATTGAAGATAAACATTTTAACCCGTTTGTAATGTTTCAGTATGTATTCTATTTCATATATAATCTGGTCTACTGAATATCTCCTTAAGTAGTATTTCGGAAGGTGTCCGTTTTCCTTGTATAGTTTCATTATCTTGTGGTTAAGACAATAGGTGCATCTAAAAGGGCATCCCCTTGATGCCATAAGCCCTACCCAACCGTCCTTTGCATCGATCATCTGCTGAAAGTCAAAAATGGTATAATCTTTAAAAGGTAGCTTGTTTATATCTATAAATGGCCTTAAGGGTTCTAAGATGATTTTGTCATCTATTCTGTATCCTAAATTTTTTATAGATGCAGGTGCGCCTTTTTGCAAAAGTTCCAGTATTGCCTCTTCTCCTTCTCCTATACAGATAACATCAACATTTTTATCAATCATTGTGCCATGAG
Source organism: Deltaproteobacteria bacterium (assembly GCA_029777945.1). Taxonomy (GTDB): domain Bacteria; phylum Desulfobacterota; class Syntrophorhabdia; order Syntrophorhabdales; family Syntrophorhabdaceae; genus JAKORG01. The sequence continues at coordinate 24,949 of JAKORG010000010.1, forward strand.
GGTCCATGGTAGGGTGAATTCCGCCGAATAAGATCGGGGCGCTGTAATACTGTTTTATATGTGATGCCATTTCCATAGCATATTTAAATTGATTTGTAAGCACTGAAAACCCTATTATGTCAGGTTTTATAGAAAGGACATCCCTTTTTATTCTTTCGTGGTCAAGGGGATAACCCAGTTTTTCATTTATATTTAAAAGATGTGTTTCTATATTATGTGCCTTCAAAAGGCCTGATATATATGAAATGCCATAGTTGAAGCCTATCTGGGCATAAAGATTAGGGTATATGAAGAGGATTTTTTTCATCTAACCATTCCTTTGTTGTATGTTTCTTTTACGGCATTGAATACCTCGTCAACGGTAATGTCTTCAATACATTTCCTTTGTTGACAGTTTTTATTTTTGCATGGACTGCAGGGCACATCTTTTCTGATTACAGTGCAATGGGAACCATAGGGTGCATTAATTTTGTGGTCTGTGGGACCGAATATTGCAATTACAGGTGTTCCGGCAAAGGCAGCTAAATGCATAACCCCTGTATCTCCGCTTATATAAAGTGTTGTCCTTTTAAGTAAGGCGAATAATTGGGAAATATTTGTAGGGCATGCAAGGTATGTATGCCTGCCTGCCTCATCTTTTAACCTCTGTGCATCTTTGAACTCCCCCGGTCCCCATAGTATCAAAACCTTGACCTTTAATTCATCGACGACCTTCTTTATAAGCAGACCGAATTTTTTAATGTCCCACCTTTTAAAATCGCTACCAGGGCTGGAAAAAGGGTTGACTGCAAAGACATCCCCTGATAATCCCTGGGTATTAAAAAAATCCTTTATATATCCATGATACACTGGAGGCACATCTAATTCTATTTTTGGCATAATTGATTTTACACCAAGGTAACTTGATAATAACATATTCCTGTCTATTTTATGGAGTCTTTTGTCTTCTCCATCTATTACCACATCATAAAACAAATGGCTTCCCTCTTTTGCATACTTTTTTCCAAAACCTATGATTTGTTTCCCCCGAGAAAGCCTTGACAGTATAACACTTTTTATAATGCCGTGAAAATCTAAAATATAATCGTATTCTTCGGATCTTAACTCTCTCAAAAAATTTTTCATGGTCTTTATGGTATGTGCTACATTTCCCTTTTTAAAAGAAGCTGCCAGCTCACCTCTGGGAAATTTAATGACCCTGTCAATTTTTGATTGATTGGACAAAAAATCAGAAACTGAACCTTCCACAAGCCAGGAAATAATTGATGATGGGTATGTATTTTTAATGGAAAAAACAGCAGGTATCGTCATTAAAACATCACCGAGGGAGCTGAGACGAACAACGAGGATGTTTCTCTCAGCCTGCATTCCTCAATATTTCTTGTAATTGTTTTGGGATTATGACGGGTTTTTTATTAGAGTTTGTGCATATGTGCATTGTCTTTCCTTCTACAATTATATCTTTATCCCTGTATATTTTGTATTGAAAGGTGAGCCCCCTTGATTTCCATTCGAAAATCTTTGTCCTTACCACAAGATTATCATCGTATTCTGCTGAATTATAATATGTTAACTCCATCCTCACCACCACCAGGTGATATCCCATTTCCTCAAGGCTCTTGTATGTAAACCCCTTCTGCCTCATGTATTCGCTTCTGCCAATTTCAAAATAAATGGGGTATGTTCCATAATACACTATACCCATTTTGTCTGTATCTGCATATCTTACCCTGATAGGGACGTGAACAAATCCCTCTTCATCTTCATAAAATCTACTATTATTTTCCATATGCCTTTCCATCCTTAAAGTGCCCTTAAAAATTCCGGTCTTAACATAGAAGGGTCTTTTTTATCAAGGACATGTCTTATGGCCTTAAGTATCTTTTCCTTTTCCTCAGGTAGCCATGCCTTAACAGGTAAATAATTGGACGCATGGTTCGAGGCAAAAAACATATGTGTTGGGTTCGTGTTCTCTATCATGATTTCCAGTTCTTCTAAGAGCTGATAAGGGGTTGGGACCTTGAACTCACCCCTTTTCACCTGTTCTGCAAGGGGGGTTCCAGGGACAATTATAACACTTAATGCGCCTGCATATTCAGGGTCAATTCGCGTAAGAAATTTACCTGTTTCTTCAGCGTGTATCTTACTTCTTTCCACACCGCCAAGGCCTAACAACACCGTCACCGATAGAATAATACCTGCATCCTTTATCCTTTTGGCAGCCTCTGCGGTTTTATCGAGGGTGGTGCCTTTACAGACCCTATCAAGTACTACCTGGTCTCCTGATTCAACACCGAGATAAACAATACCTAAACCTAATTCTTTTAGCTGTTTAAGTTCATCTACTGATTTTTTTAGTATTGATTTTGTATTTCCGTATATACCTATCCTCTCGAGCCTTGGAAATGCATCTCTAATAAGTTCCATTATGGGTATAAGTCTTTTTTGAGGAATAATAAGGGCATCACCATCGGCAATAAAAACCTTTTTGATAAATTTAGCGTATTCCTTTGCCTCTTCCACATCTTCCTTTACTTCTTCAAAGGATTTTACCCTGAACTTTTTGTCTTTGTAAGAGCCGCAAAAAGTACATTTATTGTGGGAGCATCCTACTGTGACCTGTAAAATCAGGCTATCTGCCTCGCTTGGTGGTCTGTAAATGGCGCCTTCGTATTTCATCTCTCTATCCTATATAGTTTTTCTCCTTCCCTTACAAGGCCGTATTTCATTCTTACGACCTCTTCGAGATAATTTTCGTCTTTCCTCAGTCTTTCTATTTCCTGTGATAATACCTTATTCTCTTTTTCTATCATTTCTGTTTTTTTAACGATCCTTGCAAGTTCTATTTTCATCATTATATAATTTAAAAGCCCGCCTTCATAAAATATAATGGATAATAAAAGGGCAATAAGGAAAATTACCAACCCGTGCTTTTTTATCAGTTCTTCAAACACCGATAATAATATAAACGCCATACCCGCAAAAAGTCAACCTGTCTGTTGAAAATTATACAGCCATGTAGTAATCTTAAAAAATGAAACACATTCTAATAGCTATTGGTAACAAAGATACAGTATATGAGGATATCAACGAGCTTGCAAAAAGATTTTCCGATACGCCAAAAAACATAATCCTTTCCGATAAAAATGCAAAGGGAGAAATAATTAAAAGGGCTTCGAGCCTTTTCTTCGAAGATAATGTTGTGTTCACGATTATAGATCCGGAAGAAAAGATGATAGAAGAAATAAAAAACCACCTTGAATCCTTAAAAGGCAAGGCATCTGTAATTTTGTACTTCACTTCCGGTGAAATAACTAAAAAAGACTATTTAGATGCAGACGTTATAGTCCTCGAAAAAGATACAGAAGAAAGGATAAAAAATAAGGTTAAAAATTTACTTAAAAGATACAACAAACAGATGACCCTTAATGCCTTTGAAATATTTAAAGAAAAAATCAGGGATGAATCTGTAATAGAGCCTGAATTGATAAAACTTATAAATTATACTGGGGAAAAAAAGAAGATAGATTCAAAGGATGTAATGGCCCTTACATCTGAAACACACCAGGACAATCTCATAGTGCTTTTTGATGCCTTTTCAAAAAAAGACAAAAAGAGGGTATTACAGATTATAGACAACCTCATAAATACGATGAATACCCCTTTGGATGCTGCCATATTGATTATACACAGTTATATTTTAAGACAAACAAGGCATCTTTTACATGCAAAGGAAATAGAAGAAAGGATACCAAGATACGGGAAATATAGTGATTTTGTCAGGTTTTTTAACAGATGGAAGGACACCTTTGAGATAAAACCCATAGAAAGGAGGCATTACCTGCCCTTTCAAAATAGTTATTATGCGTATAAATTGCTGGAAATAAGCAGGCAATTCAAAAAGGAAGAGCTTCTTTCTTTACTAAAGGGCCTAACAAAAATAGACCTCGGTCTAAAAAGAGATTCTATTTCAGACAGAAGACTAAAGTTGGAAAGCGGGCTTTTAGAGATTATATGATACATATAGTCCTTTTTATCCTTACATTTGCCTCTACATATTTTGCAGGGGGGTTTTTGTACAGTATATCTGTGATGACAATCCTTTTATGTCATGAAATGGGACATTATATGGCAAGCAGGTTATACGGCATACCTGCTACACTACCATATTTTTTGCCGTTCCCCCTTTCTCCTTTTGGCACTCTCGGGGCTGTAATAAAGATGAAGGGTATTATCATAAATAAAAAGGCCCTTTTTGACATAGGCGTGGCAGGACCTCTTGCAGGTTTTGTAATATCCCTTCCTTTTATTTATATAGGTATAAGGCTTTCCACTATTGGTCCTGTCCCTGAAGGGCTTGGTTTTTTGCAGCTCGGGGATCCTTTAATATTTAAATTGTTTCAGGCTTTATTGATAGGTGAAATCCCCAGGGGGTATGATTTGATCCTGCATCCTTTTGCCTATGCAGGCTGGGTTGGCGTTTTTGTAACTGCCCTTAATCTTATCCCTGTAGGTCAACTCGACGGGGGCCATATTGTATATGCCCTTTTTGGAGAAAATAGCAAAAAGATATACTTATTTGTAATATTTGGCCTTGGCACATATGCCCTGTTTTTTAGTCAGGGCTGGCTTGCCCTTATTGTGCTTCTTTTAATATTTGGTATGAAACACCCCATACCTCTCGATAATATAACAGAACTCGATAGGAAGAGAAAGATACTTGCCTTTATAATCTTGATAATCTTTATTCTTTCCTTTGTGCCAAAGCCTTTTCCTGAATTCACTATAGGTGGTGAATTCAAAAAGAAACACGAACCTAAAGAGGTGATTGCTTATCTTGGAGCAATCTAACTATCTCCATTAAATCTTCTTTTATCTCATCAACAACTCGTTTTTTATCTGACAAAAATCTTTTTGCGCCATCTATTGTATACTTTTTTTCGTATAACAGTTTTTTTATAGTGATTATGGTATCTAAATCTTTACGCTTGTAAAGCCTCTGTCCCTTAGGGCTTTTTATAGGTTTTATGTCTTTAAATTCCTGTTCCCAATATCTAAGGACATGAGGTTTTAAACCTGTTAGGTTGCATACCTCTTTTATCCTATAAAATACCCTCTCAGGGAGTTCCTGGGCCATTTTTTATTTTTTACTGTTTAATTCCTCTTTAAAAACCTGGCTTAGCCTGAAATTTAACACTTTTCTCTCGGCGATTTTTATTTCCTCCCCTGTTTGTGGATTTCTACCTCTTCTCTCCTTTTTTTTCTTTACAATAAAATTACCGAACCCCGATATCTTTACATTTTCTTCCTTTGCAAGGGAGTCTTTAATAATCTGGAAAAAGGTATCCACAATATTGGCACAATCTCTTTTTGAATACCCGAGTTTTTCATACAGATTTGCCACTATCTCTATTTTTGTCATCTTCTCCTCCTTAGACCCTCAATGAAATACCATCTATTTTTGTTATTTCTTTTATTATTTTCTCCTGAATTTCATTTACAGTTTCATCCCTTAAGGTCTCTTCAAATGATTGAAATACAACCCTGAAGGATATACTTCTTTTTTCCTTTCTGAACATATCGAATATATCCACAGAAATGATTAGAGGCGACATTTCCTTAATCTTATCTATAACGGTAGAGGCAGGGATGCTTTCATCCACAAAAAATGAAAAATCCCTTACCACCTGGGGGTATCTGGGTATGGACCTGTATTTAAAATCCAGTATAGCCTTTTCAATAAAGGGCATTAGATTAACCTCTCCACCATATACCTTTTGTTCAATTTCATAAAGAGTTAATACATCCTTTTTTATCTCCCCTATCCAGCCTATTTTTACGTCTTCTAAAAAGACATCTGACGAATATTTTTCTTCTAAGAAAGGTTCTTTTGTCTTTTGGAAAACAAAGTTTAGACCAAAACGTTCTCCAATGCCCTCCACAACACCTTTTATATCAAAAAAATCAAAATTTTTATACTGTTCCTTCCAGTAATAATCCCTTTCCTTTCCTGTTAATGCAAGAAAGAGGTGTATATCTTCCCTTGGAAGTTTTTCGTTTTTAATAGGATGAAATACCTTACCTATCTCAAAAAGTTTTGCATTTTTAATGCCCCTGTTTATGTTATAGGCAATGTTTTTAATAACATTTGGGGCCATAAAGGTTCTCATTATGCCATATTCTTTTGAGATGGGATTTAAAATCTGCACATAGGAAAACCTTTCATCTCCGTCAGATATGAAAAAGTTTTCAATGTCTTTTACGCTTAAGAATGCAAAGTTTATAACCTCAAAAAAACCTGAAGACACCAGGAATTCTTTAACCTTTGATACGATTTTATTTTTCTTATTTTTTCTGAACTGAACAACAGGCGACCTCGGTGTTGTTACAGGGATATTATCGTAACCATAAATCCTTGCCACCTCTTCTACAATATCCATGTACTCGTTTATGTCATGTCTGAACCACGGCACAGAAACAACAAAACCTTTTTCCTCTTCCCTTACTATATGGAGGTCAATTGACCTTAAGGCATTTAATATTGTGCTATGGTCTATGTTTGTTCCCAGAACCTCGTTTATCTTTCCAAAACTTACAAAAATTCCTTCCCTCTTTTTAGCATCGTTTATTTCAAGGCTTCCATCTATTACTACACCACCGGCTATTTCATGCATGAGGGCAATGGCCCTCTGTGCTGAAAAATCGACGTTTTCAAGGTCAATGCCCTTTTCAAACCTGAGTGATGCCTCGGATTTAAGACCCAAACGCCTTGCCGTCCTTCTTATAAACAGAGGATTAAAATAGGCACTCTCCAGTGCTATTATCCTCGTTGCATTAGTAATCTCTGAATTTTCACCTCCCATAATACCTGCAATGGCAACAGGTCCTTCTCCATCACATATCAGTAAATCACCCTTTTCAAGGGCCCTGTCTTCACCATCTAAGGTGCAAAATGTAATGGGCCTTTCTGCCAGTTTTACCTCTATCCTTCTTTGTTTTAGTCTTTCATAGTCAAAGGCGTGGAGGGGCTGGCCGAGTTCAAGCATGACATAGTTTGTTACATCTACAATGGAGTTTATGGGTCTCATTCCACACCTTTGAATCCTTCGCCTCATCCAGTAAGGAGAAGGGACAATATCAACATTTTCTATCATCCTTAAGACATATCTCGGACATGCCTCTAAATCGAATACTTTAAGGGATATAAAGTCCTCTATCTTTCCCTTTCTATCCTTGGGCAACTCAAATATGGGAATCTTTGCCTTCTGGTTTAATATGCTTGCCACTTCTCTTGCAATGCCGAATATAGAAAGACAATCCCCTCTATTTGGCGTTACGTTGATGTCTAAAACAATGTCGTCTAAACCTGGTTCTTCCCTTAATTCTTTACCAACTGTAAAGTCATCGGGCAGGATAAATATACCACTGTGGTCATCTGATAGCCCCAATTCCCTTTCAGAACACAACATGCCCACAGAATTATAGCCCTTTATGGTCTTTTCTTCTATTACGGGCATACCAGGAAGCTCTGCACCGGGTAAGGCAATGGGCACCTTATCACCCTTTTTTATGTTTTTTGCACCACACAGAACCGATACATCTTTGTTTCCTGTATCGATGATGCATAAAGATATGTTATCTAATTCTGTAACCCTTTCTATTTGTTTTATTCGACCAACAACTACACCTTTAAATTGAGGGGAAATCTTTTCAATTGATTCGATCTCAAGCCCTCTCATTGTTAATTTGTCGGCAAGTTCATAAGGCTCTATATCAATAACTACGAATTCTCTCAACCATTCAAGGGGAACCTTCACTTTTTACACCTCTTAAAACTGTGATATAAACCTTAAATCATTATAATAGAATTGTCTTATATCATCTATACCGTATTTTAACATGGCAATACGTTCAACGCCTAAACCGAAGGCAAAGCCTGTAACCTCTTCGGGGTCATAACCTACATTTCTAAATACCTGGGGGTTAGTCATTCCAGAACCGAGTATTTCAAGCCACCCAGTATCTTTACATACCCTGCAACCTTTTCCGCCACATATTACACAACAGATATCAACCTCAGCAGAAGGCTCTGTAAAAGGAAAGTAGCTTGGTCTGAATCTCAAGGCAATGTCTTCTCCGAACATTTCGTGGATGAAGATCGTCAGAATGCCCTTCAGGTCTGAAAATCTTATGCCTTTATCCACCATAAGGCCCTCTACCTGATGAAACATAGGGGTATGGGAAATATCGTTATCACACCTGTATACAGCACCTGGTGATATAATTCTCACAGGGGGCAACTGGGATTCCATAACCCTGATTTCTACAGGTGATGTGTGCGTCCTTAACACAACACCCTCTTTTATATAAAATGTATCCTGTAAGTCCCTTGCAGGATGGTCTGAGGGTATGTTTAAGGCCTCGAAGTTGTAATAATCAAGCTCTATTTCAGGGCCTTCTACAACAGAGAAACCTAATGATACGAATATCTCTATAATCTCTGAAATCACCTTTGTAATGGGATGGATTTTACCTACCAAAGGCGCCTTTCCAGGTAATGTGATATCTATCCATGATGCCTTATCTGCCATTTCTTTTTGTTTCTGTTCAAGACCAATCTTTATCTCATTTAACCTGTTTTCTGTATACACCTTTAAGGCATTTATACTCTGGCCATAGATTTTCTTTTCTTCTTTACTCAAAAGCTTTATTCTATCAATGAGGTTTGCAAATAGACCCTTTCGACCAAGGAGTTCTGCCTTGACACTGGTCAATGACTCTAAACTATTAATGGACACAAGCTTGCCATCTATCTTTAACCTGAGTTCTTCTATCTCATTCATCTCAATGGACCTTATTCAAATTGGAGAAACTAAGCATTGATTCTTTTTTCTTTTGTATCTAATACAGCCTTTATTTTTGACACCAAAGCCTCAAAACCTGTGGGATCGTTTATTGCCATATCGGCTAAGGATTTTCTGTCAAGGCCGACATTGGCAAGCTTAAGACCATTTATAAACCTATTGTAAGGTATTCCATAAGACCTGCATGCGGCATTTATCCTTGTTATCCATAGCGTCCTGAATTCCCTCTTCTTTGTCCTTCTGTGGATGTATGCATATTTTAATGCCTTAAATACTGCCCTTTTTGCTACACTGTATGTAGTCCTTCTGCTTGCATACATACCCCTTGCAAGCTTTAATATCTTTTTCCTTCTTCTTCTTGCCTTAAAACCTCTCTTTGCCCTTGGCATATCCTAACACCTCTCATAATTCGTTATTTTTAAAGATAAGGAACGAGTCTTTTTACCCGTTTTAAGTCTGATGGATGAATCGTATCCGCCTTTGAAAGCCTTCTCTTTTCCTTGGGTGATTTACCTGAAAGAAGATGGCTATGGTATGCCTTGTTTCTTTTCAGTTTACCTGTGGCAGTCTTTTTCACCCTCTTTGCAAATCCTCTATGTGTCTTCTGCTTTGGCATACTATTACCTCCTAAATTATAATGGAGCAAATACCATTATGATATTTCTACCATCAAATTTCTGTCTGTTTTCTAAATTACCTACGTCCTTTATGGAATCTATTATCTTCTGGGCAAGTTTTTCTCCCATATCCACGTGAAAGATCTCTCTTCCCTTAAACATGATAACAACTTTCACCTTGTTGCCTTCACTCAAAAAATCCCTTATATGGTTTATCTTGAACGCAAGGTCATGTTGTTCTATTTTCAAACCGAGTTTTATCTCTTTAACCTGGATAACGGTCTGTTTTTTCTTTGCCTCCTGGGCCTTTTTTGCAAGTTGGTATTTATATTTACCGAAATCCATAATCTTGCAAACAGGAGGTTCTGCTTTTGGTGAGATCTCAACAAGGTCGAGATCTCGTTCCCTTGCAAGCCTTACGGCCTCTGAAGTGGGGAAAATGCCTAACTGCTTTCCATTTTCATCTATAAGCCTAACCTCTTTTGCCCTTATCTTTTCATTAATATTTATGTCTTTAATATCTTTTCCTATAAAACTCACCTCCTGTTTTGGATGTCTTCTTTTATTCTGTTTATAAGGGTTGTGGCATCTATGTCCTTTAATTCGCCACCATCCCTCAATCTAACAGTCAATGTATTCGTTTCCATCTCTTTTTTCCCTGCAATAACAATATAAGGTATCTTTTTTATTATTGCTTCCCTTATCTTAAGACCCAATTTTTCATTTCTTAAATCGAGTTCTGCCCTGATACCTTCTTCCATCATCTTTGAATAGATGACTTTACAGTATTCTCCTTGTTCATCAGTAATATTCATTAATATGGCCTGGATAGGTGATAACCATACAGGGAAACGACTACCGTAATGCTCAATAAGTATACCCATAAACCTCTCTATGGCACCAAGTATAACCCTGTGTAGCATAACAGGCCTTTTTCTTTTTCCATCACTGTCCACATAGTAGAGGTCAAATCTTTCAGGCAATGCAAAGTCGCACTGTATTGTGGCACACTGCCATTTTCTGCCTATGGCGTCTTTTAGTTTTACATCTATCTTAGGTCCGTAAAAGGCGCCATCACCTTCGTTTATTTCATAGGGAATGCCCTGGTTGTGGAGCACCTCCTTTAATACCCTTTCTGCCCTCTCCCAGTCCTCATCTGAGCCGATTGACTTTTCAGGCCTTGTGCTTATCTCCATCTCGTATTCAAAATTAAATATTGCCATTGTGTCTCTGACAAAGTCTATGATATTTATGATTTCTTGATGTAATTGTTCTGGCATACAGAAAATATGAGCATCATCCTGGGTAAATTCTCTGACCCGCAAAAGTCCATGTAACACCCCAGACTTTTCATGTCTCGAAACAGTGCCCAATTCAAAATATCTAAGGGGCAGTTCCCTGTAACTCCTTATGGAAGATTTATATACCATGATGTGGGAAAGGCAGTTCATGGGTTTTATACCGTATTCAATATCGTCTATTTTTGTAAAATACATGTTTTCCCTGTAATTTTCATAGTGCCCTGATTTTTTCCATAAATCGAGTTTTAGCATATGGGGTCCAACCACGAACTTATAACCCCGTTTTAGGTGCTCTTGCCTTTCAAAATTCTCTAAAAGGTATCTTAAAAGTGCACCATTAGGATGGTAAATTACAAGACCCGGTCCGACTTCATCGGGGATGCTGAATAGATCTAACTCCCTGCCGAGACGCCTATGGTCCCTCTTTTTAACCTCCTCGAGGAAATTGAGGTATTTATCGAGGGATTCCTTATCTGGAAACGCGGTTCCGTAAATGCGGGTGAGCATCTTGTTCTTTTCATCACCCCTCCAGTATGCACCGGCAAGGTTAAGTAGTTTAAAGGCCTTTATCTTACCCGTTGATGTTAGATGTGGGCCTCTACAGAGGTCTGTAAAACTACCCTGTGTATAGATGCTTACCTCATCATCTTGAATTTCATTTAACAATTCTAACTTGTAGGTTTCACCCATTTTTTTGAACATCTCAATGGCATCAGCCCTTTTTATTACCCTTCTTTCAATGGGTATGTCCATCTTTGCAAGTTCGTGCATCTTATCTTCTATTTTGGCAAGGTCTTCTTCTGTAAAGCCTGGTTCATAGTCAAAATCATAATAGAAACCTGTTTCTATGGCAGGGCCTATGGCAACCTTTGCCTGAGGATAGAGTTCTTTTACGGCATGGGCCATGAGATGGGATGTGCTATGCCTTAATATCTCCAGGTCAACATGATTTTCTTCTTTCAATTTAAATCAACCTCTTTTCTTTTGATTAGAATCAGATGTTACTTTTAACATTTTTATCTTTTCCTTGTCAATTCAAACATATAGAAAACAAAAAAATATTTTTAAAAAAACTTTTGTTTTAACTATATGAAAATTCACCGAAAAATCATATGGATATTTTTTGGTTATTCAATCCATTTGACAAAACTTTCTATGCTGTCCCTCGGGGTTTTAAATTCGTTTATAGGGCTTGTCCAGTCAGGATATCCTATAGCTATACCTATAATAACATCCTTATTTTCAGGGATATTAAGGAGTTCTTTAATATCATCTTCATAGGCAGAAATAAGTCCAATGGGACATGTGCCTAATCCAAAATCATAGGCTATAAGTGTTATATATCCGAGTAAGATGCCTATATCCACCAATCGGGCCTTTGAAAAAGAGTTGTCAAGGCATATTATTATGGCAGTTGGTGCACCGTAGAAATTACAACTCCCTTCGTTTATGAATCTGTTGAATTCCACCCCTAACCTCTCAAGATAAGGGTTCATGAGTTCAAATGAGGCTACACCCCTTTTTGTAAATTTTTCCTCCAGGAGTTTTACATTCCCTGGGCTACAGGATATCTGTTTTTCTCTATATGATTTTAAAAGCCTTCTGCTCAATCTTTCCTTTTCTTCACCAGACACAACGTATAGTTCCCATGGCTGGAGGTTTATGGCAGAAGGGGCTAAGGTAGCTAAAGTCAAAATCCCTTTCAGTGTCTCTTCAGGTATTATATCAGGTTTAAATGCCCTTATGCTTTTTCTTTCCTTTATCGCCTTCAAAAGTTCCATATATGGGACCTCCTGTTAATGACTCTTTGAAAACATTGTTTTTTTAAATCACATGGCCATAAGAATATCATTGCTTTTGTGGAATGTAAATCTAAAAACTCATAGGCCTCACCAATTTATGACACAGAAAGTTATATCTAATTGTCTTATAAAAAATGTTTTCATGGAGATTTTTTTTTGTTAATATAAAATCCATGGTTGATGTGGTTGATATAAATTGTGATATGGGTGAATCATTCGGTGATTACAGGATTGGAAACGATGAAAAGGTAGTGCCTTATATTACATCTGCAAACATTGCCTGTGGTTTTCATGCCTCTGACCCAAGTGTCATTACAAGAACTGTGAATCTATGTAAAAAAAATAATGTGATGTGTGGTGCCCATCCAGGCTATCCTGACCTTATGGGTTTTGGCAGACGCTTTATGGATATCGGAGAAGATGACTTAATAAATTACATTATATATCAGGTTGGTGCAGTTAAAGGTTTTACTGATCTCTATGGCGTTGGTCTTCAACATGTAAAGCTCCACGGTGCATTATATAACTTCATGGTCAGACAAGAAGGGCTTTTTTTAAAGGTTGTAGATGCCTTAAGAAAGGCATTCGGAGATATTATATTTTTGACCCTAAGCACAAAAAAGGCATTAGAATTTAAAAAGAGGTGTAAAGTGCACGGGATAAAGATAGCCCTTGAAGCCTTCCCGGATAGAAATTATACAGACGAAGGCGAACTCCTGCCAAGGAAATATAAGGATGCTGTAATACACGACATTGATACTATTGCCCAAAGGGCATTAAATATGGTAAAGGAGCAGGGCATAAAAAGTATAAACGGCAGATGGATACCTATGACCATAGATACACTCTGTATCCATGGAGACAATGAGGAGAGTATAGAGGCAGCGAAGAAAATAAAGGATTTTATAACACAACAGGGCATTGAGGTCAAACCTATGGCAGCATTTATGTAAATCAGTACCAGAATCTTTATAGACTTTACTAAAAACACTATATGGAATGTTTAAGATACGGTGAATGTGGAATAAGGATAATTTTCGGTCGCACTATAGATAAGGATATCAACAACAGGGTTATAAATTTTTACCGCAGTCTAAAATTAAAACGCATTGCCGGCATCATTGACATAACACCTTCTTTTAACACATGTCTTATTGAATTTGATAGCACTGTAATAGATTTTAAAAGCCTCATTGACATAATAAAAGGGTTCGATGTTGATACCACATATCCTAAAGATTTGGCGCCTAAGGAGATTGAAATACCAGTCAGGTATGGAGGTGAGTATGGTCCTGATATGGAATTTGTGTCCCAATGGACAGGCCTGTCATTTGAAGAGATAGTGGAGATTCATACATCCACTGTCTATACAGTTTATACAATTGGCTTTATCCCTGGTTTTCCATACCTTGGCACATTGGATAAAAGGCTCTTTGTCCCGAGACTCAAAACACCGCGCACCTGTGTCCCAGCAGGTTCTGTGGGCCTTGCCCAACTCCAGACAGGCATATATCCATTCGAATCCCCTGGGGGATGGCAGATTATTGGAAGGACAGATATGGTGCTTTTTGACTATAACAAACCACCGTACAGTATCCTTCAAAACGGTGATAGGGTAAAGTTTATACCTGTATGATTGAGATTATAAATCCCGGCCTACAGTCAATAATTGTAGATTCAGGAAGATATGGTTTTTCAGACATAGGTGTCCCTCGCTCTTCTGCCTTAGATATCTTTTCATATAAGGCTGTCAACTTTCTTACAGGGAATGAAGATGGTTCACCTGTTATAGAATCAATAGGAGCAATGCTTTCCATCAAGTTTCATGAAGAGATGGTCTTTGCAGTAACAGGGGCATGGGTAGAAGGCGTGCTCGATGAGACACCTTTTACATCCTGGCGGTCTATCAAGGCAAAAAAAGGTAGCATAATGAAGATAAAAAAGGTTAACAGTGGATTTAGATATTATATAGGTTTCTCAGGGAAGATGGGCATAGAGTGTATCATGGGTAGTTACACAACAAATTTAGAATGCTCTTTTGGTGGTTTAGATGGAAGGCCTTTAAAAAAAGGGGATTTAATAAGATTCAGTAATATAATACCTGTAGATGATAGATTTATTATAAAAGATGCCATACCCAGTATGGACCCACCCCACACACTCCGTATAATAGATGGTCCTGAGATAGAATATTTTACTGATGATGCAATAGAAAAATTTTTTGGTAAAAAAGACCTTTTAAGATATACGGTGTCAACAAAATCAAATAGAATAGGTATACGCCTTGAGGGTAATCCTGTTGAATTTAAAGAAGGGGTAGAAAAAAGCATTATATCAGAAGGTATTCTCCCGGGGACCATACAGATTCCCGGTGACGGTATGCCTGTTATTGTCCTTAATGAGAGAACTTTAGGTGGATATGCAAGGATTGCCTCTGTGGCAAAGGTAGACCAGGATTTGCTTGCCCACTTGAAACCAAAAGATGGGGTGATATTAAAAAGGATTGACATAGAAGAGGCAGAGACCCTATGGATATTAAAACAAAAATCAATAAAAAATTTGTTAAAAAATAAATAGAATTAGTGTAATGTATTTATAAACAGATAAGGAGGTTGGGGTTATGAAATCATTAAGATTTATTTTATTTTTGTGTGTTTTATTATTATCTATGGCAATAATTACACCTGCTTATGCCCAGAAGGAGATTAAAATCGGCGTTCTTTATCCGCTTTCAGGGGCAATGGCAACAATAGGCAGGGACCTCCAGAGGGCTGCAGAGTTCACCGTTGATATTATAAACAACAAGACCCCTGGTATAGATCTGCCGATGGCCCAGTGGGGAGGTATACCGAGTTTAGGCAATGCAAAGATTAAACTTATATTTGTTGATCATCGTGGAGAACCAGATCGTGGGGCTGACCTGGCAAAAAGGCTTATATTAGATGATAAGGTTGTTGGACTTATGGGTGCATATAACAGTGCTGTTACAAAGACTGTGAGCGCAGTAGCAGAGAGATATGGTATCCCTATGATAAACGACGCATCTACATCACCTGACCTTACAGAGAGGGGTTTTAAATGGTTCTGGAGGACAACGCCTCATGATAATTATTTTAATAGAGACCTCTTTGAGTTTTTAAAGGGTCTCACAGAGGGTAAGGTAAAAGGTGTTAAGGCAGTTCCCAGGTCCCAACTCCAGAATCTTGCCTATGCCTGTGAAAACACAGAATGGGGTTCAGGGGTTGCAAAATCGTTAGAAGCATATGCAAAGGAGTATGGATTCACAATCAAAAAAGGTATTCTTTACAATGCAAACTCCCCTGACCTTACATCTGAGGCAAAGGCATTAGTATCTGTAAAACCTGATGCAATGCTTTTCGCTTCATATCTATCTGATGCGCTTCTCATGATAAGAACACTAAAGGCTATGAAGGCAAATACAAATTTGCTCTGGGGACAGGATGCTGGCTTTGAGATGGCAGATTTTGCCAAGCAATTAGGTGCAGACATAAACGGTGTTCTAACAAGGACAGTATTTATTGATAAGATAACAAAGGTGAAAAAGGTAGCAGGACAGTTAAATGCCCTTTACAAGAAAAAATACGGAGATGACTTAACAGGTGCAACAGCAAGATCTGTTGTTAGCGTCCAGACATGGGCATATGTCTTAAATAAGGCAGGTTCAACGGACCCTAAGGCTATACAGAAGGCTTGTAATGAAATACACATTCCGGAAAACGAACTTGTTATGCCTTGGGCTGGGGTTAAATTTGATTCTAAAGGTCAGAATATCTTAGGAAGGGGTCTTATAGGACAGTATCAGAAAAAACCTGACGGTAGCATAAGTCTTGAGATAGTATACCCCTTTGAGCTTGCAACGGCAAACTTTATCTATCCATTCCCTGGGTGGAAATAAAAAACAGATTGTAAGGGCAAGGGTAACCCCCTTGCCTTATTATTAAATTCAATTTAAAAAAGGGAATATCCATATGTTGATGTTTGTAATTGATGCACTATTACAAGGCATACTTATTGGGCTTTTATTTGCCCTTGTTGCCCTTGGTCTTACCATTATATTCGGGGTTATGGATATAGTTAACTTTGCCCACGGTGAATTTTTAATGCTCGGTATGTATACTGTATATTGGACAAACTACTTTTTTGGTATTGATCCCCTTCTTGCACTTCCTGTGTCAGCCATATTAGGTATTCTCCTTGGGCTTGCATCATATTACTGGTTGATTAGATATCTCTTAAGAGGTCCTGCTATTGCCCAATTATTTGGAACGTTTGGGCTCATGCTGTTTTTACAGTATCTTGCCATGTTTCTTTTTAGTGCAGACTATCGTATGATTGATAAAGGTGTTCTTGTTGGTAAAAGCTACTCCATAGGTCCTTTTATATTTGATAGAACAAAGCTTGCAGCAGGGCTTTTAAGCCTTTTATCCTTTGCTTTAGTGTATTATTTCCTCTATAAAACAAAGACAGGAAAGGCCCTTCAGGCTACTGCCATAAATAAAGAGGCAGCCACATACATGGGCATAAAAACAGACAGGATGAATGCCTTAGCATGGGCATTAGGCGGTGGCACTGTAGGTATTGCCGGAGGTCTCCTTGTAAATTTCTATTACGCCTATCCCATGGTAGGGATACTGTTTGTAATGATTGCCTTTGTCTGTGTTGCCCTTGGCGGGTTTGGGAG
>JAKORG010000011.1 GCA_029777945.1 Deltaproteobacteria bacterium
AACCTCCGAAGGCTGCGCCAACAGATTTACAGTCTGCCCCCTTTGGCCACTCGGGAACCTCTCCATGGAGCTGGTGATGGGACTCGAACCCGCAACCTGCTGATTACAAGTCAGCTGCTCTGCCGATTGAGCTACACCAGCTTAAATAGTTATTTTAATACAAGACTACTATAAAAAGCAATAGTTTGATAAATTTTTTTATTTTTTCAGCGCTTTTATTATACATATAAATTGCCTTGTTGACAAGAATAATTACATTGCATATTATAAAAAAATGATAATTTATCCCTTTTACGCTATTCTGGCATATCTTATCGGTTCTATACCTGTGGGAATAATCCTGTCCAAATTTAAAGGAAAAGATCCCCGGCAGGTTGGAAGTGGTAATATAGGTGCAACGAATGTTATGAGAACAGCAGGGAAATTGATGGGTGCCTTGACACTGATCGGAGACACTGCAAAGGGTTTTTTGCCAGTTTTTTTTATCCAATATGGAGAAAAAAATATGGTCTTGACTGCTTTTATTGGTTTTGCTGTTTTTATTGGCCATCTTTATCCGATTTATTTGAAATTTAGGGGTGGCAAAGGTGTTGCTACTGCCCTTGGTGTTTATATTGCCCTAACCCCCCTTGCCGTTTTAATAGATGTTTTAATTTTCGTTCTTGTAGTTTTAAAATGGCGATACGTATCCCTCGGTTCATTAATTGCCACATGTGCGATGCCCATAATCTTACTTTTTTTGAAAATGCCATCTGAATTTGTTTCCCTTTCTGTTTTGATAGGTATATTTATTTTTTTAAAGCATAGTGAAAACATCAAACGCCTTAAAAACGGCACCGAAAACAGGGTTAAAATCTAAGCTTTTGGCTCTATAAAAATATAGAAACGAGTTTTTTACTCTTTATATCCACAATGCCTTTATCTGTGATGCGAAGAAAAGGAAGCCCTGTAAAGGGTATGGTCTGTATGGTCAGAAAAGGCCTTTCAAAATTAGATCCAATAACCTTTAATTTTGCTGAAAATTCAAGGGTTTTATCCCTTACCTCCTCTATGCTGTTTAATGGTATTGTTCCAAACACAGGCATGGGAAATTCATAGATAACCTCACCGTTTTTTACAATGACAGCCCCACCTTGAATCCTTTTTAATGTTTTTACTGCCTCTGCCATATCCTTTTCATCGCTTCCAATGACGAGAATATTGCACGTATCCCATATAATGGTTGTTGCAATGGCACCGTTTTTAATCCCCGTGCCCTTAATAAAACCTTTTCCAAATTGATAAGGCTTAGTTTTGTTTATCACTGCGATAGGTATGATGTCGTTTTCTAAATCCTTTTCTAAAAAACCATTTTTTGACACTAACTTTGTAACCACTTCCTTTGTGATCGTCTGAGTTGAAATCTCTATAACCCTTATTCTATGTTCTCCTATTTCGGCCTTTATTAGAAAATCTTCTGGCTTGTAATCTCCTATTGTTATGGTATGCTTTAATGCCTCTGGATAATTATAAGGCTTTAATGTTTTTAAGAATTTGTTTTCTGCAAAGACTATCTCCCCATTCACCATAACCTTTTCAATGGATAGCTGCTTTAGGTCTTTTAAAAAGATTATATCTGCATACCTCAAAGGTGCTATGGCGCCTAAAAATCTCAATCTGTGATAATCAGCAGGATTTATAGTAGCCATCTTTATGGCATCAAAAAATGAAAAACCGCATTCTATGGCCTTTTTTACAACTGCGTCCATATATCCCTCCTCACAGAGCATTACCGCATCGAATACGTCAGATACAAGTATCAGTCGCCTTTTATCTATATCCATATCTGCCAGCCTTGACAGTTCTTTTAACTCCCTTCTTACCCATCCTTCTCTTATCATCACATACACGCCATTTTTTATCTTTTCTACAGCCTCATTGGCATTTACCGATTCATGACATGATGTGATACCTGTAATGAGATATTCATTTAGCCTTTGACCTTTAGCACCGGATGAGTGACCATCGAGGGCTTTGTTTAAGGATATGGCCCATGCAGCCTGCTCCAAAACCCTTTCATCCCCATCTACCACACTTATCCAGTATGCCTCTCCAATTCCGAGAAAATCCTTTCTTTTTAAGATTTTTTTAAACTCATCCAGTGTTATTCCTACAGACTCTTCCATCTCTGGGAGGGGTGGTGTTAATGGCGGTGCAACAAAAAAACATCTTAATGGATAACCCTTTGTGCTTTTAATATAACTTTCAATGCCTTTGAAACCGCTGGCATTCGCTATATTTGCACACTCTGTTATGACAGTCGTTGTCCCGCCTCTTATGGAATAAGGAACGAATTCGTAGAAGGGATACATACTGTCAACATGTGTATGGGCATCGATAAACCCGGGGCATAAAAAAAGACCTTTTGCATCTATAATTTCTGGGTCTCCGCAGAATTGGTTGTTTTTGTCTGAGATAGACACAATCTATCCATCTTTTATTGTGATTGATACATCCTCATCTATTGTATTCGTAAACACATTTATGACATTGGCGTTTTTTATAACTGTATCAGGGGGTATAATACCTTTGCAAACGTTGAGAAGCTTTTTTAGTGTCTTTCCAGTCATTTGTCACTCCTTAAAATTTTTATATTTCATATTTTAATTTGTTCCAAATATTCAAAAATGTCTGCCTTTAATGGGCACTCTAAAATTTCAACATCATCTATACTTATGGTAATCTTTTCTTCCTTTATCTTACTATAATGACCTATTATGTTTGCCGTAAGTTTGATGACCCACTGATTGATGTCGCCTTTTATAAGGGCAGATGGACCGGGAAAATTAAAAGGGGTAACAGATGTAAATCCTTCTTTAAGCAATAAGAGCTTTTCGTTTTCCCCTTTGTCCCTACCCACAATTATTTTAGTTTTTTCATCAACCCTGAAGTGCCTACCTATGGTTAGAAGTTCAATGTCGGTCATGGTTATATTGCTTTGGTATTTTATCAGGTCTTTAAATTTTTTTGAAAATATAGGGTCTGTCAAAAGACACCCTCCACCGGGAAGGCTAAACTCTTTTAAATTGTAATTTTGAACCATTGCAAATTGAACTTCCCTTGACCTTCCTGCAATGTCGAGTAGTTTTGACCGGTCTATCTGGCCTTTTTGTTCTGGAATGGTGGGAGGGAAGAGTTTTGCAGAAAGGGGTCTTAATATCAAACCCTTTAAACCGCTTTTCTTTTCTATGAGATTTATCGCATCTTTCCTTTGTGACATAGGTCTTTGGCCGAGAACCTCTCCTGTAATTAAAAATTCAGCACCTTCTTCGAGCATAACCTCTTTTGCCTTTTTTAACATGTAAATCCTGCAATCTATACATGGATTCATATTTTTTCCGTATCCGTGGGAAGGGTTCATAATCAAATCGATATAGTCCATGCCCTTTTCTATTATTATCAATTTTATACCGAGCTCTTCAGCACTTTTTTTTGCCATAAGGCCTCTTTGTGATTTCATTTTGTTTTGAAACACAGATGTAAAGTGAAGCCCAATTACTTCAATGCCTTGATCCATTATTAGTTTTGTGGAAACGACACTATCTAATCCGCCTGAAATCAACGAAATTGCCTTTGTTTTCATAATGGTAGATTTTAAACCTTTGGGCTTATGTATTATTGTTCAAGGTTCTTATTTCAAGGGTGTTCATCTTTATATTTGAATCTATCCCCGGTAATGGGGCAACAGGGTTTGTAAGTAAAAAGTTCTCTGAAAGTATCCAATTTTTTAATATCTTTGCAATTTCCCGGGCCTTTGGATAACTTGAAATTGGAAAGGTAGGGACCTCTTTACCGTTTATTGTTATCTTCCCGGATTTAAGCTGGGCATAGTTTACCTCGCACAGACTTACCGGATTTCTGTTAGGATAGTCGCTTCCGTAATCAACGACCTGTGCCCAGTAATCCTCATCACTTCTTGAAGTAAAATATGCCATCTCTTCATCTATAATGGGAATGGGTATTCCGAGACCCACAAACATCGTTGCTCCGTATCCGATGAAGCTCGCACCCTTTAAAAAGTCAGGACTCATATGTTTTGCATCGCCAATTACAGCAAGGGTTCCTGCACCAGCCCTTGGTATTCCATCGGGGCTTCTTGGCACGCAGGGATTATGCTGTGTGCCATACCATGAGACATAACCAATACCACCGCCTAAAAAGATCTTTGTGCCAATACCGATTGTTCTATATTTAGGGTCTTTTAAAAGAGGAGATAGTTGACCGGCACTACAATAATTTGCACTGTTTAAATTTGGTTTGATGATACCCATATAAGTATATATAATACGATTGCTCAGGTTCACTGCTACATTATAATTTTGATAGCCGTTTCGAGGATTAAAAAGATATGCTTCGTTTACATTGTATTTATTAATATAAGTCTCGATCTTCTTTTTAGGATAGCAGTCTGTGCCATAAGCAGTGGCTACGAGCTTTATATCTTTCCCTGCTACAAATTCTTCTATTACATGGCCGCCACCATATTTAAATGCGCCCGGATAAACCATATTTTTAGGGTCATCTTCAGGTAGTGCCGTTGCTCCAATATATATATCTACAGCAGCAATACCACAATAAGCAGGAACATCGTTTAGCAAGCATTTGCCACCGCCTATCTTTATCCTCGGTTTAGAGTGTCCTACATTTAAAAACATTCCGCTACTACACATAGGCCCAAACGTGCCTGTTGTAACCACATCCACGTATTCTGATGCCTTTTTTGTTCCTTTTTCTTTTACAATGTCTATCATTTCCTCTGCAGTTAAAACAACGGCCTTGCCCTTTTTAATCTTTTCGTTTATTTCATCTATTGTCTTCAACATTACCTCCTCTTCATTGAGTAACACACAATTTTATCACCGTAAGTTAATAAAATCTATAGTAATCAATATTAAAGCTAAAACCTCTTGTTTAATATTTGCAGGGTATGGTATAAAAGAAGTAGGGAGAGATGTCCGAGAGGCCGAAGGAGCACGACTGGAAATCGTGTGTTCCGCCACAAAGCGGGACCGAGGGTTCAAATCCCTCTCTCTCCGTTTTTCATTAGACATATTAAATTATTACGAGTTCTAAGCAGTTTTTAAACAGTTATTTAGTATGGTTTTGCAGTGTAAGGATTGATGGTATATCCGTTGTAATCCGCAATCTCACATCATTGGCGCTGACAATTGAAACACAGGCGTCAAACCTTTTAGATCCTGCATCGATCCTTGATAAAAAGGTGAGGTGGTTTCAGACAAACAATTATTCCTAATGTCCCATTACTATATCATTTTCCACCATCTCCCAGACGCCGCAGGGACATACATTCGCACAGAAACCGCAACCAATGCACCTTTTATCATCCACTGTGTATTCGTATGTGCCGTCTTCGTATTCAACCCTATTTATTGCATTAAAATAACATGTAACCTCACATACGTGGCAGTCCCTACATGTGCCACAGGACATGCACCTTGTGGCCTCTGAAACAGGGTCTGAATAACAAGACAAGTCTATCCCGTAGTATTGACTTTTTATCCTCCCATAGGGTATTACGTCTTTTCTTTCATAGGAATAAGGGGCAGATGTGAGTCTGGAATGGATATACTGGGATATAAGTCTTCCCTGACCTATGGCGTGGGTTACAAGACCAAGGCCTGTTACATCACCTATGGCATATACCTTTGGATCAGAGGTCTCGTAGAATTCGTTCACCACAATCCAGCCATTCTCTGAATGAACGGAAGGTGGTATAAAATCAAGTACAGGCATATCACCTATTGCCACAATCAGAAGATGGGCATCCATGGATGTGCCGTCTTTGAAATGTACCTTTTTTTCATGAGCGTCGTATCTATCCACCATCTTTGGCCAGATGATCTTTGTGCCTTTTTTCTTGGCGAGATCAAGCTCCTTACCTGATGCAGCAGGTTTCTGTATGTCTATGGCAATAACCTCTTTTGCCCCATATATATAAGCCTCTGATGCCACATCCATACCCACATTCCCAGCACCTATTACAACCACATGTCTATCCTTTAAATCAGGTATTTTCCCTTCATTTATGGACCTCAAAAAATCATAGGCAGATATGGCGTGTTCGTAACCAGGGAATGTAAGCATCCTTGGTTTATGGGCGCCACAGGCTATAACAACTATATTGTTTTCCCTGTATAGCCTCTGGAAACCTTCCTTTGTTATCCTGCAATTTAGATGTATTTCTATTTCCTTATCTTTGAAGCGCCCTATCTCCTTTTTCAACACCTCATGGGAGAGCCTGTGTTTTGGTATACACTGCCCTATCTTACCTCCCAGGTCTTCGTGGGCCTCATAAATGCTTACCTTATGACCCTTTAACATGAGCTGCCAGGCAACACTCATACCAGCAGGACCACCTCCTATAACAGCGACCCTTTTCCCTGTTGATGCTTTAGTTTTTGGTGGTGGGGTATTAAGATTTAATTTCCCCAGCATATCTATATTTAATGGTCTGTTGTGGTTTCCCCTTGTACAGGCATCCATGCATAGATTAGGGCATATTTCACCACAGACTGTCTGTGGAAGGGGTGAATATTGCATCATAAGCTCTATTGCCTCGTTTAACCTTCCTTCCCTTATGAGCCTTGTCCTTTTATGTGTTGGGATTTGGGTTGGGCAGGCATATGCGCAGGGCGGTAGGTATCTCTCATTTGACCATATAGGCCTTTGTCTTCTAAACTCCCCTGTGGCTATGTATGGTATTACGCTCCATCTGTCATGGTCAATATATTCTGCGAATAGACCTCCATTACCTACTTCCTTTTCCCAGATGTCTTTACGGAAATCAGTAATAGATAAGACAAATCGTCTTTTTGACTGTCTCTCCTTGAGTGTATAGGGGATGAATTTTTTCCATTCAATGGGGTTGCGGGTAAGTTCCTCGTAGTAAGACATCCTGTTGATTGAGGTAAGAAATGAAACCATATTTGTTTTCAGCCATTCCCAGTCCTGTTCAGAAATGTCAAGGAGTTTTACATCTTTCTCGCTGAAGGCCTGAACCCTCCCTCTGAAGTATATTATACCATCTATCATGCCTACACATGGTCTATATCCCAGTATATTGTCGGGGTTTCTCGGTTCTACACCGCAGACCACAGAGATCCCGCCTGCCTTGAATTCTGCAAAGCTGTCACCTACATCCCTGAAATACCAGGACTGGGGCGGATCGAACCGTGGATTATGCTTTGTGAGGGTATCGCACCTTGCGCCACCGCCTCCCTGGACGTAGAGTATGCCCTGGGCTGCTGCATTGAATGCACCGTTTGTTACATCACCGAGGATAGTAATCTTTGCCCCGCAGTTTAGCCACCCCACATCGTCTGACGCTGAATTCAAAACAATGATTTCAGTCCCGGGCATACCCATGGAACCACACCTCTGGCCAACAGGACCACGGACAATGACCTTTATTGCCTCTTCCTTAGGCCATATCCTCCCACCTATACCGTGCTGACCATCGGCCTCGATGTGGAGTATCCTCGCACCATCTTCTACTGCCTTTTGTATCAATTCCTCGAGGTCCTTAGAGGGGATCCTTCTATCCTCTATAAAACCATGGATGAGGACGGTTCTGTCATCAATCCACTCGATAATATTCGAATCTTTAATAAAAGGGCTAATTCTTTCAGCATACATAGCTTATCTGTAACCTCTCAGCCACATCCTTGTCATCTATCCCTAATGCATCGGACATGCCAATAGGCAGTTCTGTGCTTCTGCCCATGGGTGCAAAGATCTTTTTCAGTTCCATTTCGCATGCCTTTATCACATCAACCAACCTCTCTGCCACCTTCTCTGAGTCAAGCCGTCTGTACAGCCTTGGATCCTGGGTTGCAATCCCCCTCGGACATTTTCCAGTGTTGCAGAGATTGCACCTATTTAATTCGTCGCCGAGACACTCTGCCGTTGCCTGCATGATGTATTTACCTACCTGAACAGCAGAGGCACCGAGCATGATAAGGGCTGCAGCATTCGCTGCCAGATTGCCCTTTTTACCAACACCGCCCGCACCGATTAAAGGCAGTTCGTTCTGTTTACCCTGTTTTACAAGTTCAAGGTAACAATCCCTTATATTGGATGCTATTGGATGGCCCATCTTGTCTAAAGAGACACCATATGCAGCCCCTGTCCCACCATCTTCACCGTCTATGGCAAGGGCAGATGCATAGGGATTACGAGCAAGGTTATTAAGGACTGCTTTGGCTGTCCTCGTCCCTGATATCTTTGGGTATACGGGGATTCTAAACCCAAAGGCCATGGACATGGACTGGATCATCTTTGCTACTGCCTCTTCTATGGAATATTTTGTTTGATGCGTTGGAGGCGATGCGAGATCAACGCCCTCTGGCACACCCCTTATCTCTGCTATGAGCCTTATCACCTTTTGAGCCATCAAGAGCCCGCCATCACCTGGCTTTGCACCCTGATCGTATTTGATTTCAATGGCTGCCGGGTCTACCACTATATGGGGGATACTGTGGATAATCTCATCCCATCCAAAATAACCAGAGGCAATCTGGAGAATAAAGTATTTGAGATACCTTGATGTGAGAAGTCTTCTCGGAACACCGCCCTCGCCTGTGCACATAACTATAGGGATACCTTCCACCTCATTGAGATAGGCAACGCCCATAGCAAGGCCCTCCCACATAGGCGGGGATAAGGCACCAACGGACATGGAGCCTATCATGACAGGGAATATCTCCCTGACAGGCGGGATAAAGATATCACTATCTTTGTTCAATGTAAGATGGCCATTTATGCCCTTTAAAGGTAAAATCTCAGGCTGAAGAATCCTCCCGATATAGGTCCTTATCCTGAACTCGTGTCTTTGGGCATCAAGGGCAGGGTCTGTAAGCATAGATATTCTGGTAAACTTTATCCTGTCAAGTATCGATGGAGATGGGTCATTTCTCCTACCACCTCTTCTATAAGGTTCACCGCCCTGGTTTTTGTAATGATAGAACTTATGCTGGGGATTGTATTTAGGTTCTATGGCATTGTTAGGACATACAAGCTGGCACATGGCACAGCCTGTGCAGTAATGTTCTATATCCCTTAGCTGTTCTATCACATGGATCACCTTTGTTTTGATTGAAGGGGTAGGGATACTACCTTCAGATTCTATGGTTCTTAATAATTTTACAGCTGGACTTATGGCGCCTTGAGGACATACGGATGTGCACTGGCCGCATCTTTTACACCTGTCTTCCCTCCACTGTATTATATAAGGGAAATCCATCAAGGAGAGTGTATGGTTGAAATCAGGCCTCGCAATGTGAGTATCTGTCATGCCGCATGTCTCCTGTCTTCTTTAAATTCACCTGCAAGCTGATTCCATATTAAGACTTCAGAAGCACCGGGCGGCACTATCACCATATCGTATTTCATGGGGTATATATCCTTTGAGCTGTCCCTTTCAGGGATAATCCTATCAACCCCGCATACCTCTGACATGAGGCAGTATTTCCCAGGTAGACCACCGACCACACCCGGTCTTAGTTTCTTTGAATCGTGAACCATAAAACAGGTGCCATCGGGCGTAAACCCTATAACACAGTTTGGCCCATCTATTACAAGGTACCTGAGGGATTTCTTGAGTATATGGAGAACTTCTTTTTCAGGTCTTAAATTAATTTCCTTTGAGCTAAGGGGTGTGATTACATCTTTGTAGTACTGGATAGGTAGGCCAAGCCTTTCT
Source organism: Deltaproteobacteria bacterium (assembly GCA_029777945.1). Taxonomy (GTDB): domain Bacteria; phylum Desulfobacterota; class Syntrophorhabdia; order Syntrophorhabdales; family Syntrophorhabdaceae; genus JAKORG01. Next base: position 9,761 of record JAKORG010000011.1, read on the forward strand.
ACTACATAATGGAGTATGTGGGCGAACACCTCACTATCGCTTTGATACCCTGTATAACCATAAAATCCCCTTGACATAAGAAATTCCCTTATGGGCACAAAGGCCGTATTCTCTCCATTTGTCATGGTGGCATACCCCTGAATAAAAAAGGGGTGACAGGCATATAGATCAATGGAATAATTCGTATTCTGTCTTCCCTGAGCAAGGATGATCTTTGCCATAAGTTCACCATTGTCAATGGCAAAGAACTCTCCAAGCTCAAGTGGGTCACCTACCTCTTTTAATGTTATGACATCAGGATAGAAACTAAAGGCAAGAATAGAGCCATCTTTTTCGCCTATCTGGCGAAGCTCTATCCTCGTTTTAACGAGTAGCTCTTCCCTCTCTTTCTGCGATATCTCAATATAAGGCTCCGGGTAATCGTATATCCTTGCAAAATAATGGCCCCTCTTTGAAACACCTCTTTTTGGCCTTATCTTTGGGCTCCATTCGAATATAAGTTTGAACCCTTTTCTATTCATGTATTCATCTAATAGCCCTTTTTTATCTTCCTTACATATGCCTGACAGGATTGGATATCCCTTTAGACCCTCAAAGAGACCGCCCAGATCTTTAAGCACAAGTCCCATACCTGAGCTATCGTGACCCTCCTTCATTGTCTCAAGGGCCGCTATATTCTCCATTGGAGAGAGATACCTATTTGATGTTATGGCTGCAAGCCTGCACATAGATTATCCTCTATTATGACGTTTTATATCTGGTTTTATTATGATTCCTGTCTCTTTCATATAACCTCCGCATTATATTTTGCAATTTTTGTGCCTATCCGTGAAAGACCCTTTTATTAAAGGGCCGGCTCGCCCTCTTCACCTGTTCTAATCTTTATAACCTCGTCTACGGTGGAGATGAAGATTTTACCATCCCCTATCTCACCGGTTCTTGCATTTTCTATGATGGTCTTTTTGATGGCAGAGACTTCACTGTCCTTTGTTACTATTTCTATCTTTACCTTTTGTATTAAATCCACTTTATATCGCTCGCCTCTCCATTGCTGGATTATCCCCCTCTGTTTACCATGACCCAAGACATCAGAGATCATAAGGCCTGCATAACCCACCTTTTCAAGGGCATGTCTTACATCATCTAATTTTTCAGGGCGTATTATGGCTGTTATCCTTTTCATTTTCTCTCCTCCTTTTTTAATTAATTCAATTTTCATTTGCTGCTGATCTTGCCTTTCCAATATATGAGTAGACAGGCCTATGGATGAGAAATTCAGGATAGGCATTGTTTCCATGCTCGCCTATATCCAATCCCTCTATCTCTTCGTGGAGCGTGACCCTTATGCCGAACACTGCCTTGATGACAAGCCATACCACCAAAGATAGGAAAAAGACAAAAAGACCTGACGAGACAACACCTGTAATCTGCGCGCCTAAAAGACTAAATCCACCACCAAAAAAAAGGCCATTTCCTGTTTGTGTCCCTGCTATTTTATCCTGGGCAAAGAGACCAACCGATATGGTTCCAAATATACCGTTCACAAGGTGGACTGATAGCGCACCCACAGGGTCATCTATCTTTATACGGTCAAAAAATATCACCGATAGCACAACGAGCACGCCTGCAATTGCGCCTATGATAATTGCACTACCCACACTCACAAAGGCGCAGGGCGCTGTAATTGCCACAAGACCTGCAAGGCAACCATTTAAGGTCATACCTAAATCAGGCTTACCGAGTACGATCCATGATATGATGGTAGAGCTCAATATGGCTGCTATGGCAGATGTATTTGTGGTCATAACTACATGGGATATGGCTGCAGGATCTGCTGCCATGGTAGAACCTGGATTAAATCCAAACCAGCCGAGCCAGAGGACAAAGACACCTATGGTGGCTATACTGAGATTGTGACCCGGGATGGGATGAATCTTTCCATCATCAGTATACTTACCAAAACGGGGACCCAAAACGAGAATACCTGCAAGTGCTGCCCATCCACCCACAGAGTGCACAACGGTGGATCCAGCAAAATCGAACATGCCCAGTTTGGCAAGCCAGCCGCCTCCCCATATCCAGTGACCCACTATTGGATATATAAAGATGGACATGACAAAGGAAAAGATAATAAATGATCCATATTTTATCCGTTCTGCCACCGCACCGGAGACTATGGTGGCAGCAGTACCACAGAAAACAAGCTGGAAGAAGAACTTTGCCAGAAGCGGGACACCTGTCCAGTTCAGGGCAGAATACACACCCTTATATGCATCGCCAGTGGCAGGGGAATTATCAGGTCCTGTTAGAAAAAAGAGCCCGTTGGTTCCGAAAAATATATTACCATCTCCAAACATCAGTCCCCATCCTAAAAGGAGAAAGCCTAAAGACGAGATGGCAAAGACGATGAAGTTTTTTGACAGGATATTTACACAGTTTTTTGCCCTTGCAAAACCTGCCTCAACCATGGCAAAACCGAGGTTCATGAAAAATACCAGCATGGCTGTAAATAAGACCCATATGGTGTCGAAAACTATCTTTGTCTCCATTTTATACCTCCCTTTCTTTAATATTTAAAAACTGTAAACAAATCCAATACCGTAAACTATGTTGTATTTAACCGGGCCGTTAGGGTTATACGAATCCTTTATATCACCGGCAGTGGGGTATTCTTTCTTTGCATCTGATGAGAGGGGAAACCAGTACTGTATAGATGGCTGGATGGAAAACGACTTTGTAGCAGGGATTGATAGGCCTGCCTTTACCATACCATCGTGAAAACCCTTATATTTTTTTCCTGTATATGACCCTGCTGATTTGTCGTAGGTTCTCCAGTAGTCACTCTCACCTGCAAAATAACCAAAGGATCCAGATAAATCGAGGGTTGTCCCCTTATATAAGGGAAAGGAGTGTGAAAGCCCCAAGTTCATATAAGTACCTTTATAACTTGTTATATCCCTGTAGATGGAAAGGATGGGCTTACCAGGTATATCCAGTGCAAAAGATATAAAGACCTCCTCTGTCTCATCGGCATATTTTGTCCCATAATAGATATAACCACCTGTCACAGCAAGGATTTTTATGTTATAGGTATAGCTCAATGTGAGGTCAGTCTCGTTTATGCCCTTTTTGAACTCATTTGTAAAGGTAGCTGTCTTTGTATTTCTCTGGTTTGTATCTATGTTGCCCCAGATGGAGGCAGAAAAACCTTTATAAGAAACACCTATTGATGGCTGAATCACAACCCCCTTTTGGCCTATCTCATATCCACGAAAGATATACTGGTTATATATCCCGGTGGATATTGAAGCCGATATGTTTTTTGCCTGCTGGGCATAAGATGTCTTTTTGGAACATACCAAAAACATTACCAACAAAATTATTATTGCCTTTAGAACACTAAATCTTTTCATAAACACCTCCCGGGATTTAATAAACTTATAAATGGTATTTCAAGGGCTGTGCCATTTGATAAGTAATTGAGATTACTAACTATTTAAAATATTTCATTTAAAAACTTAAAACAAAAGTGTAATTTTTATACAAATATGTTATAAATAGTGACAAAAATGGAGACCTTAAAGAGAAAAAATGCCGAACTTACTGCACTACTTGATGTGAGTATGGTATTGAGCTCATCCTTTGAGCTCGAGAAGAACCTCTTAAAGGCCATGAAGATACTCTCAGATCACCTCGATATGAATCGTGGGACAGTAACCCTTTTGGATGCGAAGACAGGTGAACTTAGTATAGCCATTGCATATGGGCTCACAAAGGAACAGATAGCAAAGGGTAAATACAGGATAGGAGAGGGTATTGTGGGGAGGGTAGTTGAAACAGGTTTACCCATGGCCATCCCTGATTTAGGCAAAGAGCCCCTCTTTCTCAATAGAACCGGTGCAAGGATAGATAAGAACAACATCTCCTTTCTCTGCGTCCCTATCAGGATAAAGGATGAAACCCTCGGTGTGCTATCAGTAGATAGGATATTCAATGAGTCGGTTTCATTGGATGAAGATTTGAGGGTTCTGCAGATTATAGCCACCCTTATAGGTCAGGCGATAAAGATCCACAGGGCATACCATAATGAGAGAAAGGAAAAGGAAGAACTAACAACTGAGCTCAGGTCTCGATATAGCCTACCCAACATCATATCCATATCAGACAAGATGCAGGACGTGATAAAGATATGCCTTAAGGTAGCAAAGAGCAAGGCCAATGTCATGCTAAGGGGTGAAAGCGGGACAGGGAAAGAGCTCATCGCAAGGGCTATACATTATGAAAGCGATAGATCCGGCATGCCCTTTATAGCATTAAACTGCGCTGCACTGCCTGAGACACTACTTGAGGCAGAGCTCTTTGGATATGAGAAGGGTGCCTTCACAGGCGCATACATGACAAAATTAGGCAGATTCGAGCTTGCCAATAAAGGAACGATCTTCCTCGATGAGATAGGTGATGTAAGTCTACCCATACAGGCAAAGCTATTAAGGGTGATTCAGGAGCAGACCTTTGAACGCTTAGGAGGGACAAAATCCATAAAGGTGGATGTAAGGATAATAGCAGCAACAAACAGGGACCTTGAACAGATGGTAAAGGATGGAGGATTCAGAGAAGACCTCTACTGGCGATTAAACGTGGTGCCCGTATATCTACCTCCCCTTAGAGACAGAGATGAAGACATTCCTCCCCTGATAGACCATTTTCTCAACAAATTCAATAGGGAATACAATAAAAATATAGGCATCAACAATGAAGCAATGGCGCTTCTTATGCGATACCCCTGGCCAGGCAATGTGAGGGAGCTTGAAAATACCATTGAAAGGCTTGTTGTATTAAGTGAGGATGGTATTATAAATGTAAATGATATACCATCATATATCAAAGAGGGGATAACTGTTCGACGCAATAACATAAATGGCTCTTTGATAGTGGAGACCGAGAGGCTTGAGAAAGAGCGTATAATAGATGCCCTTAAAAGATGCAATTTCAATCAGTCAAAGGCAGCGAAACTTCTCGGTATAACCCAGCGACAGATAGGATATAAGATACAGAAATACGCCATAAAGAGGGAGGGGCTATAAGCCCCTCTTTAGCTTTAATCATTAAAGAATTGGTAGATAACGTTCCAATTCATAAGGCTGGATCCTTATCCTGTAATCATCCCATTCAACCTTTTTACTCTGAATAAGTTCATTAAAGATATGCTCACCTATGGCCTCTTTTAGTAACCCACTTTTTTCAGATAACTCTATGGCCTCTACAAGGCTTCCTGGAAGTTCATTTATACCCATGTTTTGTCTCTCTTCAGGTGCAAGGTGATACACATCTATCTCAGTGGGTTCTTGCAGCTTATATCCCATTTCAACGCCCTTGAGTCCCGCATGGAGCATTGCCGAGAAGGCAAGATATGGATTACAGGCAGGATCAGGTGAACGCAATTCTATCCTTGTTGCCTTTTCCTTACCCGGTTTATACATAGGGACCCTCACCAAGGCAGAGCGGTTTCTCCTTGCCCAGCAGATATACACTGGAGCCTCATAGCCAGGGACAAGCCTCTTATAGGAATTTACCCACTGGTTAAGGACAAGGGTGATCTCCCTTATATGGGTTAGAAGCCCAGCTACATATGACTTTGCCACCTCAGACAGATGGTACTTATCATTAGGGTCAAAAAAGGCATTCTTGTCCCCTTTAAATAAGGACTGGTGCGTGTGCATGCCGCTTCCGTTTTCTCCAAAGATAGGCTTTGGCATGAATGTGGCATATACACCATATTTTTTTGCTATCTCTTTGACTGTAATTCTATAGGCCATAACAGTGTCTGCCATCTCAAGGGCATCTGTGTATCTTAAATCTATCTCGTGCTGGGATGGGGCTACTTCATAGTGGGAATATTCAACATTTATACCCATCTCCTCCAGGGCGAGGATCGTATCCCTTCTCAGGTCCTCTGCTGCATCGGATGGATAGTCAAAATACCCGCCTTGATCGAGTATTTCTGTGACATTATCTGATTTAAAATAGAAGAATTCCAACTCAGGTCCTAAATAGAAGTTTGTAAAACCCATGGACTTCATCTTTTCTAAGGCCTTTTTGAGTGCATAACGAGGGTCGCCTTTATAAGGACTTCCATCAGGCTCGTATATGTCGCAGAACATCTTGGCTGTGGCCTTTTCCTTTGGTCTCCATGGTATGAGCGTAAATGTCTTTGGATCAGGTATGGCAACCATATCGCTCTCATCTATCCTTGCAAAACCCTTTATAGATGAACCATCAAAGCCCATACCCTCTTCAAATGCGCCATCTAATTCATCCACATGTATTGCAAAGCTCTTCAGTTGCCCCAGAATGTCACAAAACCATAACCTTATGAATCTCACATCCCTCTCTTTTATAAGCTTCATTACATCCTGCTTATCCCGTGGTTTTTCCATAAAATACCTCCTCATTTTTAGATTCTGCCCTTTCAGGTTTTAAAAAAGGCGCTGTAAAAACGACTTGCCTTTTGTTTATATTCAAAATAAAATGTTGCCGAATCATCTATAATATCCTTTAGATCCTGCCTGTTCTTTGACCATTTCAATATCATCTCAGTAGTCACCTCAGGATGGAACTGGATTCCATAGGAAGTGCCATATCTAAATGCCTGCTCGGAGAAAAGTGACGACGAGGCAAGCCTCGTTGTGCCATTTGGCGCATCAAAGGTATCCCCATGCCACATAAAGACCTTTGCCTTACCCGATGTATCTGAAAGTGTACTGAAACAAGGGTCTAAAAGTCCTTTTTCAGTGAATTCAATATCATACCATCCTATCTCTTCGCCTTTACCTTTATATACCTTTGCACCTAAAACATATGCAAAGAGCTGGCAACCTAAACAGATGCCCAGGACCTTGATGCCACTTTTTAAGGCATGTTCAAAGGCTTTTGCCACAGTCACCAAGAACGGGTATCTATTTATCTCATATACTCCCATAGGCCCGCCAAGGACAATTAGATATTGATACCTCTTTAAACTACTTATCCTGTGGTTGCGGTATGCCTCTATGATGTGAAATTTAATTCCTTTGGTATTGACATACTGGATTATATTTCCAGGCCCCTCATGAGGTGAATTTTTAATAATCAGCACGCTCATAAAGCCTGCCAGGGAATAGATTTCTCAAGGTTAAAACGCATCATGTATTAATTTTTGCAATTGTTATGCCAATGAAGTGCTGTCTATTTCATTGAATAGACATGCATCTTATGATTTAACAATTTTGTATTATGTGACAATTTTGTAATGTAGAAAAGAAGACAAAATTTATCCAATGCTAATTGAGCCTTATAACAACCCTGCCTTTAAGATATTTTTTTATATCTTCAATGTCTACTTCTCTCCTGTGGAGTATACCTGCAGCAAGGGCTGCCTCTACCTCTGTCTTGGTAAATACTTCAAAAAAGTGCTCTGGAGAACCTGCACCACTTGAGGCAATAACAGGTATGTTTACATGCTCTGACACTGCCTTTATGAGTTCTATGTCGAATCCAAGGTTTGTTCCATCCCTGTCTATGGAGTTAAGAAGTATCTCTCCAGCACCGAGTTCTTCACAAATCCTTGCAAGGGTTATGGCATCCATATCCCTTGGTTCCCTACCACCTTTTATGAAGCATTGAAACCAGCAGTATTTTTCTCCCTTTGGCCCTGGCTCAGATGTTTCTATAATATGATGGGGGACACCCCGAGGTGAAGATTCATAGTGTCTTTTTGGATCAATGGATATTACAACAGCTTGATTGCCGTAAACTCTTGAAATCTCTTCAATGGATGTCTTACCTCTTATGCCGTAATGTAAGAATTCTTCTGCAATTAAAACAGCATCGCTTCCAATGGAGATTTTATCTGCCCCGGATCTGAAGTAGGCAGATGCAACATCAAGGGCAGAATAACTTTTTCCCTCTTCATCGATATAGGATGTTATGCCACCACCTATTGTTAATGGGACAAAGACATTTTGAGATGTCTCTTTTAAGACCTCAAGTATGGGCTGGTTTAAAAGGGGAAAGTTCCTGTAGCCTGTTATATTTAAAAATGCGAGCTCATCTGCTCCTTCCTTATAATATCTCTGTGCCAATAAAACAGGACTGCCCAGATCTCTTACCTGTCTTGTCCTCGTATCTCTTACATCATATTGGTCTCCCTTTGTGACAACGAGCCTGCCCTTATCATCCTCCCTTACATCCATACATACCACTATACGCTTTGCAAGGCTTGTGGTCTTCTGTGTTAATTTCGGCATAACAGGTTGTATATTATCTTCAAGGAAGTTCCTTAATATCCTTAATCCTACATCCCCGCTTTTTTCCGGGTGAAACTGTGTGGCCATAACATTGCCTACTTGAACAGAACTTACGAAATCCTCGCCATAGTCTGTTGTAGTGAGTATACAGGCCTTATCCTGTGGGTCAACCACATAGGAATGGACAAAGTATACGTGTTCATCACCCTTTAGAGAATAAAATAATCTTGAGGCTTTTTTGGGTTTTATGCCATTCCAGCCTATATGGGGGATAGAGAGGTCAGTTTTTAGCCTTCTTACCATACCTTTTAAGAAACCCAAGCCAGAGATACCAGGGGATTCTTCACTAAATTCGAATAATGCCTGTAGACCAAGGCATATACCGAGATAGGGCCTGCCTGATTTAAGATAAAAAAGAAGAGGTTCTATAAACTTTTTATTTTCAAGGGTTTTCATCATCTCCCCAAAGGAACCTACACCGGGGAAGATGAGTACTTGAGCCTCCTTTAAATCATATGGTGTTTTGATAAGATTTACCTTATAACCAAGGTGTATTACTGCATTTATTACACTCCTTACATTACCTGCACCATAATCGAGGATGGTTACTGTTTTTGCGTCCATATATGAGATTGAATTAGTATAGTCATTTGAATATTGCAAATCAACAGTATTAGACCTTTGCAAGTTTTAGACCTGGTTTACATCTCTATTTGGCCTTTATTTTGCATAAAAAATGTTAAGATTTATTTGCTTTATGGGCACGATAGAATAAAATACAATCAGTATAACAGGCTCTGGGTTTAAAAGATGCCTATAATCCTTGATAAATCTTAAACGGAAGACCATATAGATGTGCGGTATATTCGGCATATATAATCATAAAGATGCAGCAAATATAGTCTATTTAGGACTCTATGCGCTACAACACAGGGGTCAAGAAAGTGCTGGGATTGCATGTTTTGACAAGTCCAAGGTATACTCCTATAAACAGATGGGTCTTGTATCTGAGGTATTTACTCAAGATGTCTTAAAGAAACTTGCAGGGAACAAAGCCATAGGCCATGTGAGATACTCTACACATGGAGCAAGTGACTTAAAAAATTCTCAACCCATTGTTGTTGAATATCAGGATGGTTATCTTGCATTGGTACACAATGGAAACCTTACAAATGCAAATATAATAAGGGATGAGCTGAGAAAATCAGGGGCTATATTCCAGACTACTACAGACACAGAAGTTATCATCCACATTATGGCAAGGTCAAAGGAGCATTCAGCTATTGACAGATTTATAGATTCCATTCATAGGTTTGAGGGTTCTTATTCCATTATACTTCTCACGCAAAAGGAACTTATAGCAGCCAGGGACCCATTCGGTATAAGACCCCTTTGTCTTGGAAGGCTCAGGGATTCTTATGTAATATCCAGTGAAACCTGTGCCTTTGACCTTATTGAGGCAGAGTTTTTAAGAGAAATAGAGCCTGGAGAGATATTGGTTATCAATAAAAGCGGCATAAAGAGCATTTATCAGGTCAAAAAGACGTCACCAAAATTCTGTATCTTTGAGTTCATCTATTTTGCAAGACCGGACAGCTTCATGTTTGGAAAGACTGTTTATACAATAAGAAAGGCATTTGGTAGAGAGCTTGCAAAGGGTGATAATGTAGAGGCAGATATGGTAATTCCCATTCCAGATTCAGGTATAGGTGCTGCTATAGGATATTCACAAGAATCGAGGATACCCTTTGAGCTTGGCCTCATAAGAAACCATTATGTAGGCAGGACATTTATTGAGCCTGAGCCATCTATAAGACACTTTGGAGTAAAATTAAAGCACAATGCCATCCATGACCTGGTAAAAGGCAAAAGGCTTATTGTCATAGACGATTCAATCGTGAGGGCCACTACATCGAGAAAGATTATATCCATGCTTAAATATTACGGGGCAGAGGAGATACATTTCAGGGTTAGCTCTCCACCCACAAAGTTTCCATGTTTTTACGGTATTGACACACCTTCAAGGAAACAGCTTATTGCCTCATCTCACTCAATAGAGGAGATAAAAAAATACATGGGATGTGATTCATTGAGATACCTGTCAAAAGATGCCATGAAACATGCTGTCGGTGATGGGGACTACACTTTCTGCGATGCATGCTTCACAGGTGAATACATTATTAAATTTCCAATGGATATGAGTATAGAACAGATGGAGCTATTTTCAGATAAAACTGCGAACAAAGAAGCAAATCAGACGATTTTAATGTTGTAAAAAAATATTTTAAATTTGATCTTTTTAACGCTTGTATCTATTCGTAATGGGCATCCTGCGGTCTCTACCAAATGCCTTGGGTGTAATCTTTATACCAGGTGGTGCCTGTCTCCTTTTATATTCGTTTGAATCTACCATGCGAAGCACCTGATATACTGTATCTTTATCAAAACCCATTGAGATTATCTCGTTTAATTCTTTATCCTCTTCTATATATGCCTTAAGTATGGCATCGAGCACATCATAAGGGGGTAGGGTATCCGAGTCCTTTTGATTAGGCTTCAATTCTGCAGTGGGTTCTTTTTTAAGGACTCTTTCAGGTATGACTTTTCCTTTTGTATTTCTGTATTCTGCGAGCCTGTAGACAAGGGTCTTGGGAACATCCTTTATCACAGCAAATCCCCCTGCCATGTCCCCGTATAGGGTTGCATAGCCAACACTCATCTCAGATTTGTTTCCTGTAGTCAATACAAGCCAGCCAAATTTATTAGACAGTGCCATTATGATATTTCCCCTTATCCTGGCCTGTATATTCTCTTCTGTGATGTCTTCATCCAAACCTTTAAAATAAGGATTTAGGGTATCAAGATAAGAATTAAAAATAATATCAATAGGTACCTCATACAATTTTATCCCGAGATTTTTTACAAGCATGGATACATCTTCCCTTGATTCATGGGATGTATAGCGAGACGGCATAAATACACCTACAACATTTTCACTACCTATTGCATCACAGGCAATAGCACATACAAGAGACGAATCTATTCCACCGCTTAATCCCATGACTACAGTCTTAAAATTGTTTTTTATCACATAGTCTTTAAGCCCTAATATAAGGGCATTATATATCTCTTCTTCAGGTACAAGGGGCGTATATGGAGGTATGTATATTTGAGGCTTATCCTTTACAGGGATTTTATCTGTAATCTCTATTATCCTGTGAGACCACTGCCTGGCTTTTTTTTGTTGGCTATCGTATATTTTTGTAAGGTAAGATAAGGACATATCAACGGCACACATCTCCTCTTTAAACTGGTTTGCCCTTGCAATTATATATCCATCCCTATCAACGACCATACAGCCACCATCAAAGACAAGTTCATCTTGCCCTCCTACCATATTTGTATAGACAATGGCGATATTGTGCTCCCTTGCCCGTTCAGTTATCACTGCCTCCCTTATCTTAATCTTACCTGCATGATATGGGGATGCATTGATATTTAAAATCAAGGTTGCCGATGCCATTGCCTGAAGTCTTGTTGGACCCTCTTTAAACCATATATCTTCACATATATTTACCCCGAATCTGATGGGCCCAAAGGAAAATACAAGGGGTTCCCCACCTGATTTGAAATATCTCTTTTCATCAAAGACACCGTAATTGGGTAGCAGTGCCTTGTGATACACACCTAAAATAGAACCCTTATATATAACTGCTGCCGCATTGTAAACCCTATCCTCTTCTTTATTAATAAATCCGCAGACCACAACTGTTTCTTTAACCTGTTTTGATATCTCATTTATGGCCTCTATGTTTTCCTGGACAAAATGGGGTTTAAGGACAAGGTCTTCTGGAGGATATCCGGTTAGGGCAAGCTCAGGATAGCATACTATATCAGCACCAATAGATTCTGCCTTATAGAGGTATTCAAGGATTTTATCCTTATTATCCCGTATGTTGCCAACAGTACAGTTTATCTGACACAGTGCAATCCTTAAGCTATCTCTCATATTTTGCTCCAAGATTATCACATATTTTATTTAACTTGTAGTGTTCTTGAATGGGCGTGGCATGAAGCTCATCCTTTTTAAGAGCTAATATTGCGTGCGCCACTGCCTTTGTGCCTGCTACGGTCGTAAAATAGGGTATATTATAGATAAGGGCAGCCCTTCTTATATAATATGATTCTTTAGCAGACTTTGCACCTTTTGGAATATTTATAATCATGGCTATCTCATTGTTTTTTATTAGGTCCACCACATGGGGTCTACCCTCTGTCATCTTTTTAACGGATTGCACTGAAATGCCGTTTTCCTTTAAAAATTGTGCAGTCCCCTTTGTGGCAACGATTTTAAGTTGGCATTCTGAAAGCATTTTTACTGCAGATAATATATGAAGTTTATCATCATCGTTTACACTAATAAAAACAGTGCCTTTTAAAGGAAGGGTATATCCTGCAGCAATTTGAGACTTGGCAAATGCCCTACCAAAATCACAATCAGTGCCCATTGCCTCCCCTGTGGATTTCATCTCAGGCCCTAAAATGGTATCTACCCCAGGAAATTTTATAAAAGAGAATACAGCCTCCTTTACAGATGTGTATGCCGGCACTATTTCCTCTGTTATACCCATATCTTTTAGTCTTTTGCCTACCATGAGTTTAGCTGCAATCTTTGCAAGGGGTCTGCCTGTAGCTTTACTTACAAAAGGGACTGTCCTTGATGCCCTGGGGTTTACTTCAAGGATATAAATATCACCATCCTTTACTGCATACTGGCAGTTCATAAGACCGACCACATTTAGTTCCTTTGCCATGAGGATGGTCTGTGTTTTAATTTCTTCTAAAACCTCTTTATGTAAAGAGTATGGCGGTAAAGCACATGCCGAATCTCCAGAATGTATCCCTGCCTCCTCAATGTGTTCCATAATACCGCCAATTACCACATCTTCACCATCGGATATGGCATCTACATCGACCTCTATGGCATTTTCAAGGAACCTGTCGATAAGTATGGGATGCTCGGGAGATGCCTCGAGTGCCCTTTTCATATATGACACAAGGCTATCCATATCATATACGATTTCCATTGCCCTTCCACCAAGGACATAGGACGGTCTTACCATAACAGGATAACCTATGGATTCTGCCACATTTAGTGCATCTTCAATTGTCCTTGCTGTCCCACTTTCAGGTCTCTTCAGTTTCAGTTTTGTAAGGAGTTCATCAAACCTTTTTCTGTCCTCTGCCCTGTCTATGGAATCAGGGGATGTCCCCAGTATGGGCACACCTAAATTAGAAAGGGGCACTGCGAGCTTTAATGGTGTCTGTCCCCCGAACTGGACGATTACACCGTATGGTTTTTCCTTATGGACTATGGAGAGGACATCCTCAAGGGTTAAGGGCTCAAAGTAAAGCCTGTCCGATGTATCGTAGTCAGTTGATACTGTCTCCGGGTTGCAGTTCACCATTATGGTCTCAAAACCCTCTTCTTTTAATGCAAAGGCTGCATGGACGCAGCAGTAGTCAAACTCTATACCCTGGCCTATCCTGTTAGGACCGCTACCCAGTATTATCACCTTTTTCCTGTGTGTTGGATTTGCCTCACAATCAAGGATAGGCTTTAAATATAGGTTCTTATTATCCCTTTTATCTTCTAAAAAGTAAAAAGGTCTTTCATAGGTTGAGTATAGATAAGGGGTATATGCAGGAAATTCGGCACCGCATGTATCTACTGTCTTATAGACAGGCAATATCCCTGCCTCTATCCTTTTTTGCCTTATACTATCCTCATCTGTTTCAAAAATGCCTGCTATGAATCTATCTGAGAACCCCATTTCCTTTGCCCTCCTTAAGACCTCAGTTGGCAAAGGATAAGAGGATTTCTTTAAAAGATCCTCAAACTCTACTATCTCTTTGAAGTTGTTCAAAAACCACCTGTCTATGCCTGTTGATTCATATATCCTTTCCACATCCATCCCTGTCCTTATGGCATCTGCTATATACCAGATTCTCTCCCAGTTGGGGGTCCTTAATTTTTCTATAATAGCTTTTATATTAGAGGTTTTTCTTGTAAGTCCATATTCGCCTATCTCGAGTGACCTTATGGCCTTTTGCAGGGCCTCCTTAAAAGTCCTGCCTATTGCCATCACCTCACCAACAGACTTCATCTGGGTGGTAAGGGTCTGGTCTGATTCAGGGAATTTTTCAAAGGCAAACCTCGGGATCTTAACAACCACATAGTCTATGGTGGGTTCAAAAGAGGCAGGGGTCTTTTTTGTTATGTCGTTTGGGATTTCATCCAAGGTATAGCCAATTGCAAGTTTTGCCGCTATCTTTGCTATAGGAAATCCTGTGGCCTTACTTGCCAGTGCCGATGACCTCGATACCCTTGGATTCATCTCTATCACGTATAACTTTCCATTTTCAGGGTTTATAGCAAACTGGATGTTTGATCCCCCTGTATCAACCCCTATCTCCCTTATCACCCTTATTGCCGCATCCCTCATTATCTGATATTCCTTATCCGTTAGGGTCTGGGCAGGGGCAACTGTAATAGAATCTCCTGTATGGACACCCATAGGGTCTAAATTTTCAATGGAGCATATGATGACCACATTGTCCCTTTTATCCCTCATCACCTCAAGTTCGTATTCCTTCCATCCAATTACAGATTCTTCAATCAAGACTTCATGATACGGGCTTGCATCCAAGCCATACTGGACATATCTCTCAAACTCAACGGCATTGTATGCTATGTTCCCGCCTGTTCCGCCAAGGGTGAAGGAAGGTCTTATAATAAGGGGGTAGGGGATCCTTTTTGCTATATCCATGGCCTCAGATAAAGAAGTGGCATAGCCACTCTCTGGCACCTCGAGGCCTATTTTTTTCATCGATTCCTTGAAGAGGCTTCTGTCTTCTGCCTTTCTTATGGATTCTACATTTGCACCAATCATCTCAACGCCAAATTTCTCAAGGATGCCATTCTCAGCAACCTTCAAGGAGACATTCAATGCTGTCTGACCTCCAAGCGTGGGAAGGAGTGCATCGGGTCTCTCCTTCTCTATCACCTTTTCCACCATATATGGAGTTATGGGTTCTATGTATGTCCTGTCTGCCAGTTCAGGGTCAGTCATGATGGTTGCCGGATTTGAATTTATGAGTATTACTTTAAAGCCCTCTTCTTTTAATGCCTTACAGGCCTGCACACCTGAGTAGTCAAATTCGCATGCCTGCCCTACTATAATAGGGCCTGAACCGATAATGAGGACACTTTTTATGTCTTTTCTTTTTGGCATCTACATCAACGGGCAGGTATCCTGCCTTCCTCCATCATCTTTACAAACCTTTTGAATATATAGCCTGCATCATGGGGACCAGGGGATGCCTCTGGATGATACTGGACAGAAAATACAGGTAATCTCTTGTGCGCAAGCCCCTCTACGGTCCTGTCGTTTAGGTTTATATGGGTTATCTCCACTTCATCGTCAATACCTTCTATGTCCACTGCAAATCCGTGGTTCTGGGATGTGATTTCCACCTTTTTATTTGATAAATCCATAACAGGCTGGTTTCCTCCGTGATGGCCAAATTTTAGTTTGTAGGTCTTACCACCTAAGGCAAGGCCTATTAACTGATGACCCAAACATATACCAAAGATAGGTTTTTTTCCGATAAGTATTTTTATATTTTCAATGGCATATGTAAGGGGCTCAGGGTCACCAGGGCCATTGGATAGGACTATGCCATCGGGATTCATTTTAAGCACATAATCAGCATCTGTATATGCCGGGACAACGGTCACGTTACATCCTGCATCAACGAGACTTCTCAAGATATTGAACTTTACACCAAAGTCATAGACCACCACATTGAACCTATTTTCTTTTTCTCTGTGCCTTTTATATCCTGATTCAATATCCCAGAAGCCCTCACTCCATTTATACGGGTTTGCACAGGTAACATACTTTACAAGGTCAAGGCCTGCCATGGATGGGTGTGCCCTTGCTTTATCGACAAGGCTTATCGGGTTATAATCAATCGTTGATATGACACCGTTTATGGCACCTTCTTCCCTTATGTGTCTTGTAAGTGCCCTTGTATCTATACCGTATATCCCGACAATATTATGATCTTTAAGGTAATCTTCAAGGGTGTATTTAACGCGCCAGTTACTGGGATATCTGCAGGGTTCCTTTACAATAAAACCCTCTACCCAGGGCCTTTTGGATTCTATATCCTCCGTGTTTATACCATAATTACCTATCTGGGTATAGGTCATGGTAACTATCTGACCTTTGTAGGATGGGTCAGTAAGTATCTCCTGATAGCCTGTAAGGGATGTGTTGAATACCACCTCTCCCTTTGCCTCTCCCTGGGCACCGAAAGAGTAGCCCTCAAACACAGTCCCGTCTGCAAGGGCAAGTATGGCCTTTTTTAGTGTCTCCATAGTACTTTGTCTTCCAGAATAGCTCTGGTTTCTGAAATGCATTATATAGCAAATATTATGCCAGATTGCAATTTAATAGTGCCATGATTGAGACCTTTAAGCTAATTTATAGATACAAATACATTGATGAGAAAAAAATTCATCAGATTTCTGACGCCTTCACCATGAAAAAATAAATGGGATATTTTCAGTCTATATAAACAATGTCGATGGGAAAATCTGTCACCCTTTCGAGTCTATCCTTTCTTACTATAAAATCAACTTCAATTCCCGTTGCACCTTTGCCGGGGAAAATGAACTTAGGCTCAAAGGCAAAGACCATGCCTTCTTTAAGAACAATATTGTGTCTCGGTGTTATCACTGGAAGTTCGTTTATTTCAAGGCCAAGCCCATGACCTATAAAACTAACCTTTCCCTTTCCATGACCCATAAAATATTCTTCAAGCCCTGCCTTTTTTACATGTTTTATTGCCCTTTCAAATACCTCTATCCCGTTTACCCCTTCCTTGGCAAAATCCGTTGTTTCTTCAACTATAATTTTTGCAACCTCATAGGGTTTTTTAAAGAAATCATCTAATTTACCTATTACGTAACATCTTGTCTCATCCGTTATATATCCATTATAACCACCGCCATAATCGAGTATTACCGGTATGCCCCTTTTTATCCTGTTTATTGATGCACCTTGGGCAATGGCATGGGTAATACCTACCCCTGCTATTGGCACATCGCCTGCTGAGGGGATGGTGCATGTAGTTTCGTGGGTTACATACACATTCATCATTTCTTGATTTAATCCCCTCATCCTTAAAAAACCCTGATGTCCAGCCTTTCTTCCTTCTGCACCGAGAATAGCATCTATCTCGAGCTCTGTCATATTTTTTTTTATGTGGTGCTTTGCCATTTTAAGGACATGGGCAGTAACCTCCCCTGATTTTTTTATCTGTTCAATCTCAAAGGGGCTTTTTATCAGTCTTAAGTCTTTTATTTCATTTGAGATATCCACAACGTGTCTGATTTTAAGGATATCCTTCCATCTTTCGCATACCAAGACAGGCACCACATCCAGTTCCATTCCCAGGGTTTCACCTTTAATACCTTTTTCGCTGAGTATATCCCTGATTTCCTTTTCTCTTTTTATGGGTATCACGTCTAATGGTGATTCGTACTTAACCCTATCGGCGTTTCTTTCCACAAAAAGTATTGGGTCCCTGTCTATGGGGATGAATAAAGCACCTTTTTGCACAGTCCCTGCAAAATAAAACAAATCTACATTCTGGATAATTAGAGATAGGGGAATACCTTTTTCTGCCATTTTTTTCTTTAAACTATTTATCCTTTTATAGATTTCTTCTTTTGGTGTCAGTTCACCAACGCTTAAGTTCCTCAACATGTTCTATGGTCCTCCCTACTATGTCTTCCTTTTTTATCTTTAAGGATTCTTTTTTGTCTCTGTGCTTTATCTCCACAAAACCATCTTTTAAATTTTTTTCACCAATAGTGATCCTTAATGGAATACCCATAAGGTCGCAATCTTTAAATTTAACACCAGGTCTTACATCTCTATCATCTATTAGTGCATCTATGCGTTTTGCTAAAAGATCTTTATAAATACGTTCTGCCAGTTCCATACTGTCCCTATGAGAGCTGTTTACAGGAAGGACATCTACTTCAAAAGGGGCAATGGAACAGGGTAGTATCATACCATTTTCGTCATTTGCCTGTTCTATTGCAGCAGCTATGATTCTGCTTACGCCTATGCCATAGCAGCCCATGACCATGTATTTTTCTTCTCCATTTTTATCGAGAAATTTTGCTCCCATAGCCTTACTATATTTAAGGCCCAGCTTAAAAATGTGTCCCACCTCTATGCCCTTCGTTGAATTTAAGGTTGCTTTACATCTCGGACACAAATCTCCATCTTTTGCTATTTTTAGGTCAAAGAATGCCTCCACATTAAAATCACTGATATTGGCATTTATAATGTGCATATCCTTTTCATTTCCACCTACGACAAAATCCTCCATGTAGAGTATATCCCTATCTGCATATAAGGGTATCTTAAGCCCTATGGGACCTGAAAAACCTAAAGGCCCTCCTGTTACCTTTTCTATGGTTGCCTCATCTGCAAGTTCTATATATTCTAAGGAAAGGATGTTTTTTATCTTTGTTTCATTCATATCCCTGTCTCCCCTTACAAGGACACCTATTACACCTCTATCAGTATTATATATAATGGTCTTAACAAGTAGTTGCGGGGGGATGTTTAAAAAAGAAGAAACCTCTTCTATCCTCTTTTTGTTTGGTGTTTCTACCTTTTTATAATAACCTTTTTTTGCTGAGATTTCTTTATCTTGCTGATATCCCACCTCTGCCCTTTCGAGGTTGGCCGCATATCCACATGAATCGCAGTATATAATAATGTCTTCACCTGTTTCTGCAAGCACCATAAACTCATGGGAGAAGCTCCCACCGATCTGACCTGTATCAGCCTCAACAATGCGGAATCTGAAGCCACACCTCTTGAAGATATTCGTATACGCATCATACATATCCATATAACTTTTCTCTGCACCTTCCTCATCCACATCAAAGCTGTAAGCATCTTTCATGACAAATTCCCTGGCCCTCATGACACCGAATCTCGGTCTAATCTCATCTCTGAATTTTGTCTGGATTTGATATAAATTCAACGGTAGTTCCCTATAAGATCTTACTTCTTTTCTTACAAGGTCTGTTACAACCTCTTCGTGGGTGGGTCCGAGACACAATTCTCTATTATTTCTATCATAGAAGCGAAGGAGCTCTTTACCATATTTTTCCCATCTTGTGCTTTCTTCCCACAGTTCCTTTGGTTGAACAAAGGGCATAAGTATCTCCTGGGCACCCTTTTTGTTCATCTCCTCCCTTATTATAGTCTCTACCTTTTTTAAAGATTTTAGTCCAAGGGGTAACCATGTATAAATACCTGATGCAAGCCTTCTGATAAAACCTGCCCTTAGCATAAGCCTGTGGCTTATAACCTCGGCCTCTTTTGGATCTTCTTTAACCGTGGGAATGAACATCTTTGAAAATCGCATGTTTTTCCTCCTCAAAGGTTACAGTATCATTAAAATGAATTCACTAACCCTTATGTTACCTGCATTTAGCAAGAAAGTTTACAATATCCTTTGTCATTTCTATAGCATTTATAAAGTTTTCTACTGATATCCTCTCATTTTTTCCATGCATCTTCAAAATCTCTTCTTTATCAAAAACTGCAGGAAAAAAGCCGTATGCAGGAATGTTTAAATTTCTAAAATAACGTAAATCAGAGGCGCCAGTCAATAAACATGGTAGCACAGGGATATCGCCCTTGGATCTGCGTATTGTCTCTTTAATACCCTTGAAATATTCCGTGTTATAAGAAGATGGTTTTGGGTCAACTGCACTTCCATCCAACATTATAACCTCTACATCTTTGCCACATAATTTTTTTATTCTGGAAAAGAAATTTTCCTTGTTTTCTTGGGGTAGGAGCCTTGCATCGAAATAGATAGTGGCCTCAGATGGTATGACATTTATCTTTTCTCCGCTTTTCAAGATCGTGGGTACTACTGTATTTCTCAAAAGGGCATTGAAAAGGGGATTTGCCTCTAAGGCCTCTCTTATCTTTTTGTTTTTAAGGCCTTCTTTTAATGTGTTAAACCTTACCCCCTCTATTGTTTTGTCTTTGAGGATACCGTTTAAATAAGAATTTACAACACCTGTCACCTTTATAGGCCATTTATGGGAAATAATTTCATAAGATGCCTTAATTACTTTTTCATTGGCACTATCCTGGGAGGGCATAGAGCCATGCCCACCTTGTCCGTGTGCCTTTAACATAAACTGGCTTATCTTTTTTTCTGCAACGGCAATCTGGGCATGGATAAAACCATTTTCTTCTATAAAAGAGCCGCCTTCACTTAATACAAAGGATGCTTCCTGAAGTTCTTTAACTTCGTTGAGCATGTATTCAATGCCATTTTTACCGCCCACCTCTTCATCGCATGTGGCAAGGAAGATCAAATCTCTTTCAGGGACAATACCTTTTTTATAAAGGTCTATAAAGGCAAAAAGCTGGCTTATTGTCTGGGATTTCATGTCAATAGCCCCTCTGCCGTATATAAAACCGTCCTTTATCTCTCCTGAAAAAGGATGGACATCCCACTCATCGGGATTGGCAGGGACAACATCTATATGACTCAATAAAACTATGGGTTTGCCTTTTTTTCTGCCTTTTATCTTTGAAAGTAAATTTGCCCTTTTCTTTACAGGGAGATAAATTTGAGTTTCAAGGCCTTCCTTTGTGAGGATACTGTCTAAAAATTCAACAGCCTCTTCCTCGTTGCCCGGTGGATTTGATGTATTGATTTTTATAAAATCTGATAAAATCTTTACTGCATAATCCTCTTCATACATTTTTTACCCCTTGAAATTTTTTAAAGAGACATTAGGAAACGATTTTTCATTGTATAAACATGAAATAAAAAAAGGGGGATTACCCCCCTTGAGATGATGGAAGCTATTTCTTTGTCTTCTTGTCCTTTTTTGTTGTCTTTTTTTCATCTTTTTTTGCTGTAGTCTTTTTGCATCCCATAATAACACCTCCTTTTTTTTAAATCCATGTTATTTTAAATAGTTGGATTTGTCAATAACAAAAATTACGAATTTGAAAATTTAATTATCCTGTTATAACCTCTTTAACCTCCGGTATCTCATCTTTTAATTGTTTTTCAACACCCATTTTCAATGTCATCATACTCATGGGACAGCTACCGCATGCCCCACGAAGTCTTACCTTAACCACGCCATCTGTTGAGACATCTAATAATTCTATGTCGCCTCCATCTCTCTGTAAATAAGGCCTTATCTTTTCTATCACAGCCTGAACTTTTTCCTTCATATTTCCTCCTGCTTTTTATGTTGAAATAAGTTATAGAATTATAAACATATTTTTTTGATAAGTAAACAACTGTTGAAAAAAAGTGTGTCAGGGCGTAAAAAGGATTTAAGAAAAAGGGAAGGGGAAAGGTATTATTCGATTTCAACCTTTATCTCTTTCGGCATTGCCTTTTGTGATTTTGGAATGGTTATCCTTAAAACACCATCTTTATATGTTGCCTTTGCCTTATCTGCTACTACCTCTGTAGGAAGCTGTATTACCCTCTGAAATGCGCCATATATCCTTTCAGACCTGTAATAATCTGCCTCTTTTATCTCCTCTTCTCTCTTTCTTTCCCCTTTAACTGTTAATCTGTCTTCTACGATGGATATGCTAACATCCTTGGGGTCTATTGCCGGAAGGTCAAAGGAAACAACTACATCCTTTTTTGTTTCATGGATGTCTACGGCAGGCACCCACTGGCCTTCTTTTATACCAGGAAAACCTGTTTTCTCAAAAAAATCTTCAAAAAGCTTATCCATTTCTTCTTTTAAAGTAGGGAATCTAAACTCCCATAAACTCTTCCATGGTGTAAGTGTCATAAAAACACCTCCTTTCTTATTATTTTAAATTTATGTTAATCCCCTTCCCTTATCTTTTTTTCCAGAAGCTTACTATACCAAGGGGCCTGAAAAAAAGCTGAACCAATTCCC
>JAKORG010000089.1 GCA_029777945.1 Deltaproteobacteria bacterium
AAGCCCTGTTATAATAATAAGCAAAAAATTTCTTAAGATATGGCTCAAAGGCTGGCTGTTCTATCCACCAATCAAAGTATATAAGTTGAGGTTGATATTTATCCACAATCTCTGTAAGCCTCAGATACCAGTCATTTAGGAAATCCTCTGTGGGTTGCATAGTCTCAGGCTGCGCAGGTCCATAAAGATCAAAATACTCTTTATCCCTCACATCACTATCAAACTTCATCCCTTCATTAAAAAACCACCAATGTTCTGCTCTATGGTAAGAAACACCAAAGGTAAGAAAATTTTCTCTTACTGCTTTTGCAAGCTCACCAACAATATCTCTTTTAGGTCCTACTTTTGTGGCACACCATCTGGTAAAGCTACAATCATACATTGCAAATCCATCGTGGTGTTCAGCTACTGGTACCACATATTTTGCCCCTGCTTTTTTAAAAAGATCTGCCCAAGAATAAGGATCAAATTTTTCCGCCTTAAAAAGTGGAATAAGGTCTTTATAGCCTAATACTTTCTGAGTTCCATAAGTTTTTAAATGATGCTCATATTCAGGTGTACCTTGTATATACATATTCCTTGGATACCACTCATTACCAAAAGCAGGTACCGAATATACTCCAAAATGGATAAATATACCAAACTTAGCATCCTTATACCACTCAGGTATTTTGTAATTTTTTAACGATTCCCACTTAGGTTCAAAAGGACCCTCTGGCAGATTTATATTTTTCATAAGCCACCCCTCTCTTTTTGTTTTAACCTTTAAATTATAACATCCAACCATATGCTTATGATATAATTAAAATATGGGGATAAAAGAAAAGTACAAAGGTCTTCCACCACTCCCTCCAGATACAAAAGAAAAGGTCAAAAATCTGAAAGAGATTTTTGATAAGAATAGAGTTCTTCTTGCATATATCTTCGGATCCTTTGAAGAGAAAGAAAATCCTGAAGATATAGATATCGCAGTTCTTCTTGAGGGAGATTATTTTGAGCTATTAGAATCACTTAAAAGTTATTTAAGTACTGAGAGGATAGATCTTCTTGACCTTTCTGCAGTTTCTCCTTTCTCTGCTCTTCATATTCTAAGGACAGGAAAGCTTATATACTCAAAAAGTACAAAGATAGAAAATTCTTATGAGATGAAAATATTAAGAGAATGTTGCGATTTGGAAGTGCTAAGGAAGAAACAGATTGAAACGATAAAAAAGGGATTTTTATGACTTTTGATAAGAGCTTAATACAAGAAAACATTATAGAGTTTACAAAGATTATCTCAGAACTGGAAAAGTATAAAGATACTCCAGAAGAAGAATTTAAGCAGAATTTAAGTGTCAGATGGACTATTGAAAGAGGACTTTTAGCAGGAATTAATATTATTTTAGATATCGCTAATCACATCCTTGCGTCAAAATACAAATATTATCCCTCCACATATGAAGAAACATTGAAAGAGCTTCAATTAAGAGGTGTAATCTCTAAGGAACTATATGCAAAAATGAAGGGAATGGGAAGCTTCAGGAATGTGTTAGCACATGAATATATTAAAATTGATCCTTCAAAAGT
>JAKORG010000090.1 GCA_029777945.1 Deltaproteobacteria bacterium
ACCGAGTCCACAATCTCATAAGGGAGTTCTGGTTTTGTGCCGTAGCCCAGGGTATAGCACCCCTTGCACCTGAGATTACAGCGAAGTGTTGGAGAGAGTATCATGACAAAGGGCGGTCTAAAACTATACTCCTTTTCAAAGGTATCGCGTTTTTTTCCACCTAAAAACCACCCGTTGTAGAACAATGATTTAAATAAAATCTGTCTATTTCTTAAAGATAGATGTTCAAGGACCCTTTGGAAGAGTTTTCTTGTAGGGTGGTTGGGGTTTTTGAGATAGGCTCTTATACCCTCTATACCTGCAAGAACATCTGGTTGTTTTGTCATCTTTTCGGCCAAATAGGTGAGTTTAATGAAATTTTCGTTGGAAATCTTGTCAAGAAGACTACTCATGATATTGACTATCTGCTGTGTAGTAAGATGATTTAACTGGGCCTTAAAATCCATAAACACCTCCTTTCAAATGTAAAAAATGGAATTTTTATATTTAAACCAGTTGTTTTTTGATGTGTATTTAGGCCTGTAAATAAGACAATGCAAGCCTAAAGAGGAAGAAATTGAAAATGTCTTGAAAAGTGTATAAAACCCTTCTGTGATTTCAGAAAAGAAATGTTGAATACCACCGATGAGTGTCTGAAGATTCACATTTTTTTTGACTAAATGCTCCATTTGGAACTCTTAATTTAGGTCATCTTAACATGTGAAATTAGACACTTGTTGATTCTATTTTACTATATTGAAGTAATACAGACAAGTTTTTTTAGAAAATATTTTTGTATATCCTCAATATATCTTTATGGTAATATGGTATTAGTTTGTTCGTTACATAACATAAAGGAGGAAGATTTGAGAATAGGTTGTTTTAAATTCAGTGAACCTCTTCCTGAAACAGATGCATCTCATGCATTTGCCACTCTCTGGCCATGGATAGATGTTAATAATGTAGGAACCCTTATTTTAAAAGAACTAAGGGATAGGTTCGGTGCAACGGAAGTAGCAAGATTATCAAGGCCAGGTATGTTTTTTGATTTTACCCGATATAGACCCACCATTCACATACAGGAGGATGGTATAAAGGAAATGATTATACCAAACACAAGAATCTATTATGCAAAAAGACATGGGGATAAAGATTTAGTGCTTATAAGGATGCTGGAACCCCATATGAACGCAGAACTTTATATAGATTCTGTGCTTAAGGTTTTTAAAGCATTGAATGTAAAAACATATACACTCTTAGGCAGCATGTACGACGCTGTACCCCATACAAGACCTTTACTCGTAAGCGGCTACAATATGGGTAAAAACATTAAAGATACATTAAAAAACATGGGCATATTACCTATTGTTTATAGAGGCAATTCCAGCATAGTAAATATGGTTGCCAAAAATGCAGCAGAATCCAATATCCATGTGAATGTGTTTATTGTTTCTATTCCCCAATATGTAATCCTCGACGAAGACTATATAGGCAAGACACGACTTATGGAGGTGTTAAACATCCTTTATAATATCCCTGTCCACAGACAAGATTTCGAAAAGGCCCTTCAGCAGAAGAGTATTATCGATGAAAGATTAGAAAAGACTCAGGAATTTAAAATGCTTCTTCCTCAACTTGAAAGCGCATACGATATGAGAATAAGATCCATAATCCAGGAAGATGAAGATGTTATTGATACAGAAATGGATGAAATCTTATGGAAATCAATGGATAAGGACATTGGAAAGGCTTAATTATTCTAATGCCTCCAGATTTTCAAGCCTCCATAGTAATGTCTCTGTATCATAGGTTAGTTCGTAAAGCGCACTACCGTCGGTGAGGGCAAAGTGGTATATATCCTTTCTGCCCTCCTTTGAACGCCATATATAGGTTATATCTACCACCCTGATAGTTCTTCCTGCCCACTTAAACTTAAATGGTTTTACTCTGTAGGCAGGGTCAAAAGTGGCAACAACCTTTACAACCTGACCAATATACATATATTAAATCCTGCTTCTTATAAGTCCGATAACCTTTCCAATAATGCTCACCTCAGAAGGATTATAAGAAACAGGGGACATAGTTATATTCTCAGGTTTGAGGATTATTTTCCCTTCCCCAAACAGCACCCTTTTAACTGTTGCCTCATCCCCTATAAGCACAACCCCTATCTCACCGTGTTCGATTATGGTCTGCTTTTTCACAATTACAAAATCACCATCAAATATGCCTGCATCTTTCATGCTGTCTCCCTTTACTTTCAGTGCAAATGTATCTGCCTGGGGAAAAAGTTCGGGATCAACAATGATATGCATATCAATCTCTTCCATGGCGAATACAGGCTCTCCGGCCCTTATCCTGCCTGCCACAGGTATAGACCTTTCTCGATTCCTTTTTAACCCTATTATCTCTATACCCCTTGACTTTAATGGATTTATGCGTATGAATCCTTTTTTCTCAAGGGCACGGAGGTGCTGTCTTGCCGCAGGCCATAATATATTAAAATGACTACCTATTTCTCTTATTGTAGGCGGATAACCGTATCCTTCAATATAATCTTTGAGGAATTCGAGTATGAGCCCCTGCATTTTCGTTAAACTTTTCATATATACATTTGTATACTATAATTTGCATTTTGTCAACAAAAAAGATAATGCATAATCTTGTAATAATAATGCAGCTATTGTTATAATAAGAAATGCCTTTGCTTTTTGAATCTATAAGCCATGGAGAGGTTCCATTCGGGTTCTTCAATATAGAAACAGATATGGTTCTCCTTGATAACTCTTTCTTCTTTGCAAGTGATGTATCAGCCCGTATATGTGAACTTTCTGATCTGTCTATGGGAAATTTTCCATCACAACATTGGGAGGTATATGTAATTGAGTCATATAAGATAGGCAATCTCATGGGTGCCATAGCAGGGATTGACTTTCATGGTTTTATAGGTGAAATATACAGCCATTTCCCCTTTCCCCATGAACCAGATAAATTTAAACAGAATCCAGAAGGTTTTAAAACAAGGACATTGGTCGAAGAAATTGTTAAAAAATATGCCAGTCCTTCTAATATAAAAATATCCATAGATGAGGGCTCATGGACAATTTCAATTGGTAAATATGTATTTTCAAGGGATGGTTTTCATAAATTGTTAAGATATCTCTGGCTTGGTGGTTATCCAAGATGGAAGGATAACATCAGACCCGATTACATTATTCGAATGAAAGATAAAGTGGAACATTCTAACTATCCTTTGTTTTTCGGGATAAAGGGGATGTTTGAGGGGCCATAATGGTTATACTGGACTATGAATATCTAATGGAGTTATGTCTTGTAGAGGCCATGTGTGCCTTTGAGGAAGAAGAGGTGCCAGTGGGAGCATTGATTACAGATAAAAACGGTAAAATAATCTCCATTTCTCACAACCTAACGAGGAGTAAAAATTCCCCTACTGCCCATGCTGAGATACTTGCCATTGAAGGGGCAGCAAAGGTGTTAAATAATTTTAGACTTACAGGATGCACACTTGTCTGTTCAAAAGAGCCGTGCACCATGTGTGCCGGTGCCATAATTGAAGCAAGGATTAAAACTGTTGTATTTGGATGTTATGACAAAAAGGCAGGTGCATTTGGTTCATTGATTGATATAAATAATATGGGACTAAATCATAAAGTTGATGTAAAAGGTGGTGTTTTAAAAGAACAAAGTGAGGAAATTTTAAAGAGTTTTTTTAAGATAAGGAGAGGTACCGAAGCGGTCATAACGGGGCCGACTCGAAATCGGCTGTCCCGCTAAGCCGGGACCGTGGGTTCGAATCCCACCCTCTCCGTTTTTTCTGAGTCCATAGTTGTCTTTAAAAGTTCATAGTAGTTTTCAAAATCCGCATTTAGCAAGGATTTAGAGAAAAAAGAAGTTCATTGTTGTCCATAGTTGTCTATTGACATCCACGACATTTTTGCGGTAACTTTTACGGTAACTGAACCAGGGCATCAGTAGTTACCGTAAAACACCGCTACTTGTTTAAAATCACTCTGGTTTTATTATTACTACTTATAAGCTGGGGACAAGGATGGCACTTACAGAACTTTCCATCAAACATGCAAGACCGAAGGAAAAACCCTATAAAATATATGACGAAAAAGGTCTCTACCTCATAGTTACCCCTAATGGAGGAAAGTGGTGGAGATTGGACTATATGTTTAAAGGGAAACGGAAGACCATAAGCCTCGGCATCTACCCGGAAGTAAGCTTGAAAGAGGCAAGGCTAAAAAGGGATGAGACAAAGGCAGTCCTTGCAAGGGGCGAAGATCCATCCAACCTGAAAAAGATTAACTCAAAAAGTGAGGGTGGATTGAATCTCGAATTCATAGCAAATGAGTGGTTTGATAACAGGAAACGTTCCTGGACAGAAAAGCATGCAGAAACCGTGTTGTATCGATTGAACCGTTACATCCTTCCCACCCTGGGAAAAAGACCTCTTAAAGAGATTACAACACCTGTAGTCTATGAGATGCTCCAGGCGATAGAAAAGACAGGAAAGGTAGAGACTGCCCACAGGGTGAAACAAATCATAGGAATGATATACCAATATGCCATGACAAAGGGTCTCTGTGAGTATAATCCTGCAGCAGGTATAGGAAGGAAGATGCTTTTACCCAAAAAACCCAAACACTACCCTACAATCCTTGATCCAAAGGAAATAGGTGCCCTGATGAGGGCAATTGATGGATATGAATACACGTTAGTAAGATGCGCACTGAAATTCTTGGCACTTACCTTTGTAAGACCAGGGGAATTAAGACATGCAGAGTGGAAGGAAATAAATGTTGAAGATGCCATCTGGGAGATACCTGCTCAAAAGATGAAGATGAAGGAACCCCATATAGTCCCCCTTTCAAAACAGGCTATCTCTATCCTGGAGGAGATGAAACCAATAACAGGCCTCTTTAGGTATGTCTTTCCAGGGAGAAACTTTCAAAGACCAATATCAGAAAATACCCTCAATGCAGCATTAAGACGCATGGGATACTCCACAACAACAGATATTACTGCCCACGGTTTCAGGGCCATGGCACGCACCCTTCTCCATGAAAGACTAAACTTCCCCTCAGAGGTTATAGAGAGACAGCTTGCCCACCAGAACCAGGATGCCTATAGCGGTGCATACAATAGGGCACAGTTCCTTGATAAGAGAAGGGAGATGATGCAGGTGTGGGCTGACTACCTTGACAGTTTGAAGGCCACATAAATTACTCCTTCACTTGTTTTTCAGCCTTCACTCCGGTTTTTTTTCGGTCTACCTGACAGAGGTTTTCCTAGCCAACCGGTGATTCAATTGACCTGTTTTTTATATTATTAGACAAAATAATATATTTTAGTGAGAACATTTTCGGTTATAATTGTATACAGGAGGCATAAACAGATGAATGAAAAGCAAGCAAGAAGACCGAACAGGGTTTTCACACCAGAACAAAAATATGAGATATTAAAGGATATAGAAAAATACCCGACCATAAGAGAAGGTTTGCAAAAACAT
>JAKORG010000091.1 GCA_029777945.1 Deltaproteobacteria bacterium
CTCGGTAATTTGGTTTACATGAACCTGAAACCTTTCTGATAACTCTACTAATGTCTGATCTTCCTTAATTGCTTCTAAAGCTATTTTGCCTTAAATGCTGCTTATGTGATTTCTTCTTGGTCTTTTTGTCATTTGTCTGCTCCTTTTTTTGTTGTTTATTATAGAGCAGTAAAAAAACTTATGTCACTGTCTAAATTTATTGTACCATTTCTCTCTGATATTACATTCCTCTTTTTAAGATATATTTTCTTATGTGTTTTATAGCTTAAAGCACTTTGATATCTTTTACCTTCACCTTACCATCCATGCTTATGAGAATGCCTTTAGATAGAAGAATAGAAGTATAACATTGCTTGTGTATTAAGTGCCTTGGTCAGAATTGAATATTCAGGCTTTCCTATAAGAAGTGCATGGTTTAAGGTTTCTATGCAGAACTGAGCATCCAGGGTCAATGAGAACTTCCATGAAAGCATTATAACTGTGAGGTATATAAATCCTCTTTTCATCCGAATATGGGTGATATCAGAACACCATAGCTGATCAGGATAGAATATATCCAGATCCTTAAAAAAAGATAAGGACAAACCCTGTATGAAGGGAAAGCGTCACTTATACGCTTTTTAGAATATATAGCATGTATCCCGGAAGTGGACATGAGTCTTTCTACCATTTTATGATTTAAATTGAAGCATTTTGACCTTAAATAGGCCGTCATCCTTAATAATTCTCATTAGTTCAAGATTCAATAAAGATTAAGGCACGGTTTATAGTAATAACCTGAGCGTGTGTAAATAAGAACAAATTCGCATTTGCCTCGAAATGGTTAAACCACCTTACATTGCTATAAGCTCTTTCCTCACTTTTTTTATCGCGAGCTTACCTATCTTCTTGAGTAATGCTTCTCTCTCTTCTTTATAGGCCTTTTACTTATGTTTATTACCTTTGGTAAATATGTGGAGCAATTAATCAAAAACATACTTATTCCATGTAGTAATCTTATTCGGATGAACCCCATACTTAAGATGCTATCTCTATTATCGTCCTTCCTCTGTTTTATTATATGCCATCCTGAATCAGAGGGAAACCAAGCTTAAGGGATTGTCTAATATTTAGGGGAAATTATAGGGATATCGTCCTGCTGGTTAATTCGTTGTTCCCTGCTGCGTTGTATATTTGTGTTCCATGGTTTCTTATCATGCCACAACATATGAGCCAGTACCAACGGCAATGAGCTCATTTCTATCATTATGCAGTTCAGTTCTCGTAACAGCGATCTTATTTCCTGTTCTTAGCACATTGGCCGTGGCCACAAACCACTTGCCAATGCCCGGACGCAAAAAATCGACGCGCACATCAATAGTGCTGACCCTGTTAAACTTCTCAAGCCTCACTTCTAAAGGCTCGCCTGCCATTTTTTGCTGAACGCCCATAAAAGCGGATAGGCCACCTACAACATCAATCACAGACGATATGACCCCTCCATGAAGCATCCCCCTTTTGTAGTGTCCCATCAGTTCAACTCGCATCTGAAATGAAACCTTTACTAGGTCATAGCTAATCGATTCAACTTTGAGACCTAAAATCCTGTTAAATGGAATTTCCTTACTGAACATGTCATTGATGGCGGCAACGAATTTCTCGTCATCTGTGCAGCTATCCACTTTTTTCTCCTTTAGAGGAAACTAACAATCGAAGTCAGTGGCGGTTGTAAGCCATCCGCTGGATTTAATTATTAACGGTTTATTTGAAAAAATCAATAACTTTTTCCAGTATCGATTTTTTATTATAAATGGGAGTTATCTTTTCAGATTCTTTAGGGACAAACGAAATTTCTGTCTTTTTTTCAGCAATGTTTTCTAATTATGACAAAACATTAGGTGTACCAGCCCCCTGTTTAGAACCCATACCCCTTCTATGCCTTCGCCTCAGGGTATGTGGCTCAATGCAGGAGAGCTTTCAGCAGTTTCAAAATTAGAGAAATCAGCAATTGATAAATTTTTTATCATTTTCAAAAGCTCATACATTGACTATAATTATAGCCAATGTATGAACAGACATTCTATGAAATTGCACTCATTTTAGGCCTTGCAGCAATCCTTGGAACAGTTGGGCTGGTTTTGCGCCAGCCCCTTATTGTTACGTTCCTTGCAACAGGAATACTTGCCGGCCCATCTGGATTTTCCCTTATAAAAAGTTATGGACAGATTGAACTTCTAGCGCATATTGGTATCTCCCTTTTGCTCTTTGTTGTTGGTTTACGCCTTGACCTGAGGCTCATACGTTCTACTGGACCTGTTGCATTAGCAACAGGACTGGGGCAAATTATTTTTACAACACTCTTTGGTTTTTTTATTGCCTATGGCATGGGATTCTCCTTTATTGGTTCCCTTTACATTTCTGTAGCCCTCACCTTTTCAAGTACAATCATTATAGTTAAACTCCTCTCTGATAAAAAAGAGATTAATGCCCTTCATGGAAAGATTGCTGTTGGCTTTCTTATTGTGCAGGATATTGTGGCGATTGTATCGATGATCATACTTACTGCTATTGGCGGAGGGATGGAGGCAGAAGGAGCAACATTTTCAAAGATTGCCCTTATAGCTGCAAAGGGTTTTGCGCTCCTTGCAGGTTTGGGACTTATAATGCGATATGTGCTGCCAGGGCTCACACGTCGCCTTGCATTTAACCAGGAACTTCTCATTTTGTTTGCCATTGCCTGGGCAGTTTTCATTAGCGCTATAGCTGACTATCTCGGTTTTAGCAAGGAAGTGGGGGCGTTTTTAGGGGGCATCTCTCTTGCTTCCTCAGGATACAGAGAAGCCATTGCTGCACGACTTGTAAGTGTTAGGGATTTTTTGCTCCTCTTTTTCTTTATAGACCTTGGTTCCCGCCTTGAAATAACAACTGTAGGACATCAGATAGGCAATGCCATATATCTATCCCTTTTTGTTTTAATCGGCAATCCTCTCATTGTAATGGCAATCATGGGATTTATGGGTTACAGACGCCGCACCGGTTTTTTAGCAGGGCTGACAGTGGCACAAATAAGCGAGTTTTCTCTCATACTTGCTGCACTGGGTGTAACTCTTGGTCATATCACAAAAGAAGCCATGAACCTTGTTACGCTTGTAGGTGTTATTACTATTTGTTTTTCAAGCTATATGATTATCTATTCGAGTGTTTTATACAGATGGCTTGCATCGTTTTTGAAAATCTTTGAAAGGAAAAATCCCTATCGAGAAAATGTTGTATCAGCAGGATGTGTTGTCCCTGAAGTAGATGTGCTCCTCATTGGTCTTGGCAACTATGGAAGCAACCTTGCCCAGCATCTTATAGAGAGAGGAAAACGCATAGCAGCCGTTGATTTTGACCCTCAAGTGCTTGAGGTATGGCAGGCCCGTGGCATACCTGTTGTTTTCGGTGATGTGGGAGACCCTGAATTTCTTGATAATTTGCCACTTCACTGTTCAGCGTGGATTGTGAGTACAGTGAGAGACAGGGAATTAAGTCTTACACTACTTCATCTTCTCAAAGAGCGTCGCTATGAAGGGAGGATAGCCTTAACTGCAATGAACGAAGAAGAAGCAAGACTTTATTACTCTCATGGTGCCCATGTTGTTCTAAAACCGTTCAGCGATGCCTCAGAGGAAGCTGCAGACTCCCTTACAGAGGCAATGCACCTTCTCCCTGGTGATATTGATTGGCCCTTTGCCCTCAAAGAGATACGCTTAAAGAAAAGTTCAGTCTACGCAGGACAGCGTATTCGGGACATGAACATCAGAAATTTAACCAGTATTTCAATCCTTGCGGTGAGTAGAGCAGGTCGTGTTTATCTTGAACCTGACCCTGATTTTCAGCTTTTTCCTGGAGATCGCCTTGTAATTATGGGTGAACCAGCCATGCTCAAAAATGCTGAAGATATGCTTGAGGAGACTGTGCATCATGACCTACACTTGGAACCTAAACGGATTGCAACAGCGGAGGTAGAAATAGGACACAATTCACCCATTGCGGGAAAGTCACTTGCTGAGCTTCGGTTTCGGAAAACATATGGCACAACAATCATTGGGATTATACGGAAGGGCGAACGGATTCCAATGCCAGGTGCTAATGAAATACTAAATGAAGGGGATAGATTAATTCTTATCGGAAAACCTGAAACGATTGAGAAGATAAAAAAGGCATCACCTCTGTGAAGGCAGAATCAATTTCTTAGACAATTTGGGATGATTCGGTGTCAGCCCTTGACATTTGACAATGCCTCTTTTGATGTTTCTATCTTTACCCTCAAAAGGGCATTTAATCTTTTGCATTTAATTTTAATATGATAAAAGGCATGTTCATATTCAATGCAGGGTGGTTTTGCCTTTTTAGACTCTTTTCATAAAATGAGACCTTTACAAAACCCAAAAATAAGTCATACCGGTGAAAATTTGTATACAGAAGCAATCTAATTTATTGGATTCCTGCTCTCATATGAATTGCAATAAAGTGCAATTACAGCACTTTTGCAAGGGTTTAACAATTATGGTTAGGCATAGCATCGGATAATGTTTTTGTCAAATGTCAAGGGCTGACACCCTTGTTCTTCTTAGTCGTGATCCCTTCAAAATGAGGTCAGGTTTTCAATATATGTTCGAACGTTTGGATGGCTCAGCAGGTGAAACCCTATTTTATAACAGAAAAACCTTTAAAAATCAGAAACAAGATAATATTTGAATGAAGGTTGATTTGTTTTTTTTATTTATTTGTTGCTTGTTTTTATTGTATAATTTTTTTATCAATAATAATAACCACTTAAAATAAATATTTAAAAATTTTTATCCTTGTGATTAAATCTAAACTATGATGACACTTGCCAGATTGCTGGAAAAAAATAGAAATAATATAATAGAAATTTGGGTTAAAAAGTTAAAGCATGAGGTAAGTCCAAAATATTCTGTATTACCAGTAGAAAATCTTTATAAAACAATTACTCGTATTACAGATGCAAATTTTGATGCTCTTATAAAAGACAATTACAAACCTTTAGATAATTCTATTCAGTGGATTGCTAATTTGAGGTCCCGAGCAGGCTTTTCATTAACAGAGATACAAAAGGCTTTTGAATTGTACAGGACTATTTTATTAGATTTTTTAAGTAGTGATCTTGACCCAGATGAGGTTTTTAAGGCAATAAAAAAAATCAATGAAATGATGGCGCATACAATCCATAAATTCAGCGATTATTATCAGGCATTACATGATGCTGAAATACAAGAATATGCAAAAACATTGGAAAAAAAGGTTATCGAGAGGACAAAACAACTTGCAGAATCAGAGAAAAAATATAAGATGTTAGTAGAAAAGATAAGGGATGGATATTTTGTAAACCAAGGAGGAAAGATTGTATTTGCGAACAGGGCATTCTGTAAAATGCATGGATATACGAAAAAAGAGGCTTTAGGAAGGGATTATACTGATTTTATTTCTCCAGTATCCCTTGAAGAGGTAAAAAGGATTTATGAGGAAAGGATAAATAAAGGTATTTCAAAGCAATTATATGTTTATTTCCGCCTTACAAAAAAAGGAGATTCGCTCCCTACTGAAAATACTGTAACCCTTACAAATTATGAAGGTAAAATTGCAGCCATAGGTATATGTCGTGATATAACAGAAAGGATAGAGATAGAAAAAAGGATGCGTGAAGCAGAAAGCCTTGCCCATATAGGTAATCTTACCACCTCTCTTGCCCATGAGATAAGAAATCCCCTTTCATCAGCAAAGATGAGTATCCAGATGATCTTAAAGAATAATAATATTTTAGGAACTGATCGTAGAAGGTTAGAGATTCTTTCTCAGCAGATTTTACGTCTTGATAAAATAGTCACAGAAATGCTTGATTTTGCAAAACCCTTGAAGTTTGATTTTGTCGAATATCACTTACCAGACTTGATAGATAATTGTATTGAAGTATTAGAATCAAAGATTAAGGAAAAAAATATAATTATAAAAAAAGCCTTTGACAAGAATCTACCAAACATTATGATCGATAAAGATAAAATGGAGCAGGCTATTATAAATCTGCTTTTAAATTCCATTGATGCTGTTGATATAAAAGGAAGAATATGGATCTATTTAAAAGAAATAAAAAGGAAAGAGATTGTAAGGCTTTCTATTAAAGACAATAGTTGTGGAATTGATAATAATGACCTGCCCTATATTTTTGACCCATATTTTAGCAAAAAACCAAAAGGAACAGGTCTTGGGCTTGCAAATGCAAAGCGTATAATAGAAGCTCATAAAGCAAGAATTGATGCTTATTAAGAGAAAAATGGTGGTATGCGTTTTACTATTACATTTCCCGTGGCGATTAAAAATAAAAAAAGTAAGATTATGATTTCATAAGATGATAAAGCCAAAGGTCTTAATTGTTGATGATGAACCTACCTCCCTTGAACTTTTAGAGGGCTACCTTTCAGACAAGGGTTATATTATAGAATGCGCTAAAAATGGAAAGGAGTGTTTTGAGAAAATAAATTTTTTTTCACCCGATATAATCATACTTGATATAAAATTACCTGATATAGATGGACTTACTATACTTGAGAAGTTAAAAAAATAAGAAGATTCTCCATATGTAATTATAATTACTGCATTTCATGATATGCCAACTACAATAAAGGCAATAAAATTAGGTGCATTTGAATATATCCCCAAACCCATAGACGTTGATGAACTTGAGAAAGCCATTGAGAAATCCATTGAGATTATAAAGCTCAAGCATAAGACAGAACATATATCAACAATAACAGAAAGGGAATTTCAGAAAAACGAGATAATAGGCAAAACAAAAGAGATGAATGAGATATTCAAAACTATAGGTATTCTTTCTACAAACAGGGTTAATGTTCTAATTGAAGGTGAGACAGGCACAGGAAAGGAGCTCGTGGCCAAGGCAATCCATTTTTATAGTTCTTTTAAGGACAGACCTTTTGTTGCAATAAATTGTTCAGCTATTGTGGACAGTCTTCTCGAAAGCGAGCTTTTTGGTCATGAAAAAGGCGCTTTTACTGGTGCAATTTCCTCAAAAAAAGGTCTATTTGAGATTGCAGAGGATGGGACTATTTTTCTTGATGAAGTTGGGGAGTTATCTATTGAGCTTCAGGCAAAGCTTCTCAGGGTATTGCAGGAAAGGGAATTTCAGCGAGTAGGGGGATCAAAGACTATAAAACTCAATGCCAGAATAATTGCGGCAACAAACAAAGACCTTGTAAGTCT
This sequence comes from Deltaproteobacteria bacterium, assembly GCA_029777945.1. GTDB lineage: Bacteria > Desulfobacterota > Syntrophorhabdia > Syntrophorhabdales > Syntrophorhabdaceae > JAKORG01. Next base: position 7,261 of record JAKORG010000091.1, read on the forward strand.
TATCAAAAAAGGAAAGTTTCGTGAGGATCTATATTATAGACTAAGCGTGGCTAATATAAAGATACCGCCATTAAGAGAGAGAAAAGAAGATATTCCCCTTATCATAAAATATCTTATCAAGAAGATAAATTACGAGATTAGCAACAAAATAAAAAATATAGAAGAAAAAGCAATAAAAAGGCTGATAACATATTCCTGGCCTGGTAATATAAGGGAGCTTGAGAATGTTCTAATTAAAGTCTCATTGCAGACAAAAGGAGATACAATCCTTGATAGTGTCATTGAAATACTTTTAAATAATTCTAATGGGTTAAACCTAACAATAAGTGAGGATGATGCTAAAAAAAGGGATGGGTCCCAAATAGAAACAGAAAAAGAGAAAATTTTATCAGCATTAAATCAAGCAAAATGGCATTATGGACAGGCATGTGAGATCCTCGGCATATCAAGGCCTACACTGAATAAAAAGATGAAGTTTTACGGAATTCAATTAAAACCCCGTCAATAATTTAGTTTTTCAATTTTTCAATTTTTTTTAAAAATTTAAAGATTTTAAAAGAGGCACTCTTTATTATAATAACCTCCCTTTTCCCTAACATGCTGAATTTACAAAACAATTTAATTTTTGGTCAGTTTGGCACATTTTTTGATTTAAATAAAATTAACAAAAAAATATAGGGGGTATAAAATGAATCATAAAACAGAGGTTTTTAACATTGCTTCAGAACTACTTGAAAAAAATGCAACATATCGTAAACACAAAACAGCAATTTACTGCGGCAATAAAAAGATTACTTATGGTGAATTACTTGAAAACGTCAATAAGTTCGCAAATATTCTGGCTGAATTGAATATTTCACCAAGAGAAAGGGTAATGATACACCTTCCTGATTCGCCCATGTTTTTTTATGCCTTTTTGGGAAGTATAAAATATGGAGCATGGCCTGTTCCTGTGAATACCATGCTTAATGTGGAAGATTATGAGTATCTACTATCAGATAGTGAAGCCAGGGTGCTTGTTACAGAGAGGGAAAGCAAAGCTGCAAAGGCAAAGATAAATCATTTATGTTATAAATTATATGTTGATGATTTTTTACCCTATTATCTTCAGAAGGCATCAAGTGAAGCCAAGACATTCCCCTCTACCAAAGAGGATATTGCATTTTGGCTATATAGCTCAGGTAGTACTGGAAAACCCAAGGGCGTTCCCCATAGACATATTGACATGGCCCATTCAGCTGATAATTATGCCTTGTCGGTCCTTGGATTAACACAAAACGATATATGCTTTTCCGTAAGTAAGTTGTTTTTTGCTTATGGCCTCGGTAATAGCCTTGCATTTCCATTGAGACATGGTGCTTCTGTTGTGCTCTTATCACAACCACCAAGTCCTGAAAATGTGATAGAAACGGTCAAAACATACAAACCCACAGTATTTTTTGGTGTTCCAACTCAATATAATTCTGTCCTTAAAAGATTAGATGGCTCAGAAGAAAACCCATTTAAGTCTGTGAGGGTCTGTGTGTCTGCTGGAGAGGCATTGCCCCCGGAGATCTTTAAAAAATGGAAAGAAAAAACAGGATTAGAGATATTGGATGGCATAGGCTCAACAGAGGCATTACACATCTTTATATCTAATAGAAAGGGTGATGTAAAACCAGGGACATCAGGAAGGGTTGTTCCAGGTTATGAGGCAAAAATTATAGATGATGAAGGGAATGAAATGCCTGAAGGAGAAGTGGGATATCTCATAATCCGTGGTGAAAGTGTTACAAAGGGATACTGGAATAGGCCAAAAGATAATCAGGAAAAGTTTTTCGAAGGTGGATGGTTTAAGACAGGGGATATGTACTCAGTGTTAGATGGTTACTTTGTTTACCAGGGCAGAGGAGATGACATGCTAAAGGTAGGTGGTATATGGGTATCGCCTGTAGAGATAGAAAATGTCCTTATTCAGCACCCAGGAGTAAATGAAGCTGCTGTAGTTGGTCATGAGGTAGAAGGTCTTGTAAAACCATTCGGTTATATATGCCTTAATGAGGGTTTTAAAGACCGTTCAGATAAAGATTCATTAACAGGAGAGATACTCCAGTTTGTGAGCGAAAGACTGTCAAAGTATAAATGGTTGAGAGATGTTTATGTAGTAGAAGAGCTTCCAAAAACAGCAACGGGAAAGATTCAGCGGTTTAAGCTGAGAAAATAAATAAAAAAGAAGGGGGGTATGACCTATGATAAAACAAAAGTTTTCAACAGATAGATGTGATACAGAAGGTGAAATTTTAAACGAGATTTTGAATTTCACGGTAGAGAGGCTTCCTAAGTATAAATGGCTTAAGGAGAATAAAAAAATAAAGATGAACAATAAAGAATATAAACAAGAAAACTAAAAAGGGAGGGATTATTATGGGAAGACACTGGAAAGAGATTTTAATTTACTTATGTGCAGCCATACTCTTGATTATAAGGGTTGATTTTTGGTGGTGGGGAAAAAAGATATATCCTTTCATCTTTGGTTGGATAACTATCCCTATGTTATATCAATTTCTCATTTGGGTTGCTGGTTTTGCACTTGTATCCTATATTTGTATTTCCATATGGAAAGACCCAGATGAAGTTTAAAGATGGGAGGTAAAGATGAATATCCAAACATTACAGATATTATTAATTATAAGTTTATATTTAGTAGGATGCATGATTCTTGGTGTAAGGAGCTACAGAAAAGGTGCGAGTGCATCTGATTATTTAATGGCAAGTAGAGAATTTAAATTTTTTATTCTTTTCAGTGCAGTTTTTGGTGCCAATATATCTGCAGTGACATTGATAGGGGTTCCAGGAACATCATATCATGTTGGTTGGATAACTTGGGCATACTTTGGGACTGCATGGGCTTGGCTTTCCCCTCTTTTGTTTTATACAATAGGAAATAGAAGCTGGTTGCTTGGAAAAAAATACGATATTGTAACAATATCTGAGCTGCTTGGAAAAAGATGGGAAAGCAAGGGATTGCAGTATTTTTCATCATTATTTTTACTGTTTTATTTGATCCCATATTTAATGGTGGGTGTAATTGGTGGCGGCAGAACTATATATGGACTTACCAATGGTTTTATTCCCTACTGGGTAGGTGCCCTTGCTGTGACCATTGTTGTATGTTTTTATGTATTCTTAGGTGGTATGAGGGGAGCAGCCTGGGTAAATGCACTTCAGACATCTATTTTCCTTATAGGTGGAATTGCAATATTTTTTGTTATTGCCTATTCCTTAGGTGGTTTTAACTTTGCAACACAGACTATTGCTGACAAATATCCTGAATTATTAAATAGAACTAATATGTCATGGCAGAGGTTTTTCAGCTATGGTATTATAGTATCATTGGCAGTGCCTGTATTTCCTAATGTTTTTAGTCGACTTTTAACAGGAAAAAAACCATCAGAACTTAAAAAGACAGTCCTTTTATATCCCATAGCAGGACTATTGATTTTTATACTTATGGCATATGCAGGTATGTGGGGACGTATACCAATCCCTGGGCTGAAAGGAGCTTCATCAGATGGTATTCTGCCTTTGCTACTTGCAAAATATGCCCCTGCATGGATGGCAGGTGTCCTCGGTGCAGCTATATTTTCAGCACTCATGTCTACCCTTGATAGCCAGCTTATTGCTATAGGTCAAATATTTTTAAAGGATGTTATTATTCCTATAAGAAAAAGTGACACCCTAAGACAAAATGACGTTATAATAGGCAGGGTTCTTGTTATATTGTTTGCATTGATAGCTTTCATAGGTGCCCTCATCCAACCTAAAAGTATTATCAATATAATTGAATGGAGCTTTGGTGGCTTTGCCTGTATGTTTCTTCCTGTTGTTGCAGCCCTTTATTGGAAGCGCTGTGGAAAGTTTGCGATATTTGGCTCTATTATCGTATCGCAGTTTTTATCCATAGCCCTTCCTTTAGGGATCGTTCCAAAATCTATATTATTTGGGATGCTTCCTGCATTTTGGGCAATGGTTGGAGGTTTTATAACCCTTTTTGTCCTTGCTTATATTACGCCAAAACAAGAAACAGAGTTATCTAAAAACTTTTTTTCTGTTTTTGTCACTCCATCTGCTTATAAACCGTTATGATAATATCTCGCCAAGGTTTTGGCAAAAAATAGCACGCCCATCACAAGCCCCGAATTTTAGATTCGGGGCATCCCCTTTAAAAATCGTTCTATCTATATATTTGTATACCATGATAATTAGAGCCTCACAAATATACTATTTAAGCATTCGAATTTTATAAGATTTTTCTTCAAGTTTTTCTATTATTCATATTTATTAGCTTTTGATTTACTTATCATAGTCGCCATCTTTATATCCTTTTCAGCTTCTTTAAATTTTTTTATTTTTTTGAATATCTGTGCCCTTAAAAGATAGGCATCCACCATATCAGGTGCCAATTCAATTGTTTTTGTGAAGTCTTCAATGGCTGATTCATATTTTCCAAGATTTTCATATGCCTTTCCTCTTTTTAAGTATGGTTCAGGATATTCTGGATGGAGTCTAATAAAAACATCGTAGTCTTTAATTGCTTCCACAAATTTTCCTATTTCGAAATAGGCATCCCCTCTTATTACCTTTATCCAAATAAGAGTTGGCCTTAATTCTATTAGATGTGTATAATCTTTTATTGCATCATTGTATCTTTTTAACATCATAAAAACTGCTGCACGCCTTCCATATAGGGCAGGTTCATCTGGCTTTAACCTTATTGCATTGGAATAATCTTCTATCTCTTTTTCAAAATCTTTTTTTTTGGCGTAAACATCAGCCCTCAGTAGATAAAGATTATGATTTTCTGGTTCAAGTTTAATTGCCTTGGTATAATAGTCAATTGCCTCTTCAAGCCTTCCTAATTTTGAAAATGCCTCCCCAAGCTTTATTAATAAATCAACAAATTCAGGGTCTAATCTTACTCCTTTTAAAAAATTCTCAATTGCATTATTGAAATCCCCTTGCTTAAAATAGTTATCTCCTTTAATATAATACGCTTTTGCAAAATCGGGATTTCTAAAATTTTTCATAATAATTTTCTTTTAATAGTATAGATAGGAAATTTATTACAATCATTTTGTAAAAGGTCTTTTAATGCCTCTGCTGTAGTTCCTTTTTTTATCTCACCTATCCCAAGTTTTCTTGATAGATCGAAAATGTCTATAGATTTGTTAAGTTGTTGCGTTTCTTTTACCATTTCTGTTTTTTTGCTTTTTTTTATACTTTTTTCATCTGTTTCATTTTTTTGCATTACTGTCGAAAATTCCATTTATTTTTTTCCTTTTAGAGGTAACTTAACCATCATATAGTTAAGGAACAGGAGTATCTTCTTTTGTTCATATTATCTTATATCATAGACTCTCATTTTCATAGACGTATATTGTATCAGTTCGAAGGAGTAAATAGTCTTATTTTTTGTCTGGGATAAAGTCAAAGAGACAGATATTAAAATAATAAACAAAATAGCGAGTGTTTTAAAAATCATATATGAAAAATATATCTATTCATATTTCCTGTCAAGAAAATAGCTTATTGTAAACAAAGTTTTGTTGACATTATATTTTTTCTTTTCATAACTAAATTCTTTAAAAAAATATCCCCATATATTTTCAGGCATTGCCAACATAATTGTGTAATTTTCTTATAAAGGGGTAAATTAAGACGCACCTTCCCTATTTTAGTATGCCTTAAGCTCATCTTTATCTTGGGTGATATAAAGGCCAGAATCATATAACATGAGTTTTCTCCTGCAACTATTTCCATTGGTTTTGTCCCTCCTTTGAAAGGAGGGATGGGTCATACGAAGCATCGCAATCCCTTCTAAATGAGGTCAGGTTTCCAATAAAACTGTTGCTGATGTTTACGAGTTCTCTCCACGTCGCAATCCCTTCTAAATGAGGTCAGGTTTCCAATTGGACGCCCCAAACGGGAGCGGAGATTGTTATAGTCGCAATCCCTTCTAAATGAGGTCAGGTTTCCAATATTGACAGAGAGAAAGGTGTAATTTACGGACATGAGTCGCAATCCCTTCTAAATGAGGTCAGGTTTCCAATTAGGTAAGATGAGACAACAGATTAATCCAATCTTGGTCGCAATCCCTTCTAAATGAGGTCAGGTTTCCAATGTCTAAATTTAAAGAACTGTCTACTCTATTCTTGAAGTCGCAATCCCTTCTAAATGAGGTCAGGTTTCCAATAATTATTTAAGAAGCAGAGACTGTTAAAGGAATGCGTCGCAATCCCTTCTAAATGAGGTCAGGTTTCCAATGGCTATGCCTGTTTAGGCTACACCCCCCAAGCGAGGGTCGCAATCCCTTCTAAATGAGGTCAGGTTTCCAATGTAACAGGAAGTTTGGTAGTCTGGTCAATAGCTACAGTCGCAATCCCTTCTAAATGAGGTCAGGTTTCCAATCCGATAAAGGTAAAGCCTGGTTCAGAGGTTGGGTCGCAATCCCTTCTAAATGAGGTCAGGTTTCCAATAATGTATAAATGATTTTACAGAAGCATCTTCAAGTCGCAATCCCTTCTAAATGAGGTCAGGTTTCCAATTTCTGGAGAAAACCCCAAGAGCATTTATGGTAGGGGTGTCGCAATCCCTTCTAAATGAGGTCAGGTTTCCAATGCCTCACAGACAACGCCAGTTTTCTTGGTCTTGGAGTCGCAATCCCTTCTAAATGAGGTCAGGTTTCCAATACAGAGTGGGGGACAATCCACATTTTAAAATCAGTCGCAATCCCTTCTAAATGAGGTCAGGTTTCCAATTGCTATCATGAAAATAAAGAATAGAAAAAATAAAACAGGTCGCAATCCCTTCTAAATGAGGTCAGGTTTCCAATATTTTATATTTTTGTATGTTTGTTTTCTTTGAGGGTCGCAATCCCTTCTAAATGAGGTCAGGTTTCCAATGGTAGAAAAGGCAAAAATGGTCAAGTTAATCGATAACAGGTCGCAATCCCTTCTAAATGAGGTCAGGTTTCCAATATAATTATTAAAACAAGAAATTATGTAGTAAGATTGGTCGCAATCCCTTCTAAATGAGGTCAGGTTTCCAATTTTCAAAGCTGCCATTGGTGTCCTCAACACAATGAGGTCGCAATCCCTTCTAAATGAGGTCAGGTTTCCAATGTAGGAAATGTTGACGGAATTCCTATAGTTTCCACTGTCGCAATCCCTTCTAAATGAGGTCAGGTTTCCAATATAGGTTTTGAAAATGCAATCAAGGATACTGCTTGTCGCAATCCCTTCTAAATGAGGTCAGGTTTCCAATATGATTTTTCGGTCAACTGCAGTGGATGGGATAATGTCGCAATCCCTTCTAAATGAGGTCAGGTTTCCAATTGAATAGTATTTGCTGTCTTTTTTGTATGCAGTGTCGCAATCCCTTCTAAATGAGGTCAGGTTTCCAATCTTGATTCGGTTTGAACATCTTCCAGTGTCCGTTGTGTCGCAATCCCTTCTAAATGAGGTCAGGTTTCCAATAGAGCAATTTCACGACTATCTCAAGAATGCCAAGGTCGCAATCCCTTCTAAATGAGGTCAGGTTTCCAATTTCAGACGGAAAATGGTTTGGCGAGATGAAATACAGTCGCAATCCCTTCTAAATGAGGTCAGGTTTCCAATACACTGCCAGAAGGGGCTATTCTTTTTTTAAGTCGCAATCCCTTCTAAATGAGGTCAGGTTTCCAATGCTACAGGGACTCTTGATATAGTATCTTCAGACGTCGCAATCCCTTCTAAATGAGGTCAGGTTTCCAATACGACTATCGGCAGAAGGGTATCATATATACTCCTGGTCGCAATCCCTTCTAAATGAGGTCAGGTTTCCAATGTAGCTGATGTGTATGAATTATCACCTGTGAAGGCTGTCGCAATCCCTTCTAAATGAGGTCAGGTTTCCAATGATTTACCTGTTCAGGAATGGGCAAACAAGTATCTTGTCGCAATCCCTTCTAAATGAGGTCAGGTTTCCAATAGTGGAAAGTAGCAAAGATTGATACAAATTTAAAGGTCGCAATCCCTTCTAAATGAGGTCAGGTTTCCAATGGATGGACAGGAGCCGAGATTGAAAAGTTCTGTATGTCGCAATCCCTTCTAAATGAGGTCAGGTTTCCAATACCCCGAGGGGAATTCTCCTTGTGGGTCTCCCTGGGTCGCAATCCCTTCTAAATGAGGTCAGGTTTCCAATCTATCCCCCGAGGTAGAATTGAGTTCAAGGCTACGTCGCAATCCCTTCTAAATGAGGTCAGGTTTCCAATGGA
>JAKORG010000092.1 GCA_029777945.1 Deltaproteobacteria bacterium
CTGAAAAAAAGCTGAACCAATTCCCACCCCTTATTTCCGTATTCATTGAAAACGGATGAAAGATTATCAATCTGTTCCATGCCTACATCGTGGATTTCGCATTCTCCATCGGGTCTACAGGCATATACTATATTTTTTTCAGGATCTATAACAACACCTTTCTTTTTAAGTTCATCCATTGAAAATATCTTGACAGTATATTGAAATTTATCCATTGTTCCAACCTCGATTGTTTTTTTCAATCTTTTAGTATAATATTAATGCATAGTTATTTTTTTTTAAAGTCTCTATGGAAGATTTTCCTGTATATATAAAAACAAAATCAGAGGACAGATTAAATTATATAATTGAGGAGCTCGAATCAAGACTTAATCCCTGTGTTTTATGTCCGAGGAGGTGCAAGGCGAATAGATATGTAGGTGATCTGGGATACTGCAGGGCTCCATACGACGTATATGTTTCTTCTGTCTTTGCCCATTTTGGTGAAGAGGCACCCCTTGTGGGCACTTACGGTTCAGGGACCATATTTTTTACCCATTGTAATTTAAGGTGTATATTCTGTCAGAATTACGATATAAGCCTTTTCGGTGAGGGAAGTCGTTTTTCTTATATGGGGCTTGCCCGTGCCATGCTGGAACTCCAGAAAAGGGGTTGTCATAATATAAACCTTGTTACACCCACACATTATGTGCCCCAGATAATAAAGGCATTGGATATAGCCATTGAGGAAGGTCTTAACATTCCAATAGTATATAATTGTGGTGGTTATGAATCTTTGGAGGTTATAAAACTCCTCGATGGAATAGTGGATATATATATGCCTGATATAAAATTTATGGAGAAAAAACTATCTAAAAAATACTGCAAGGCTGAAAACTATCCTGATGTTGTAAGGGAGATTGTGAAAGAGATGCAAAGACAGGTAGGTGATTTAAAGATAAATAACGAGGGTATTGCCACAAGGGGGCTTCTTATAAGACATCTTGTCATGCCAGATTCTTCTGAAAATACAGAAAAAGTTTTAAAATTTATAAAGGATGAGGTGTCTGAAAATGCATTTGTAAATATCATGGCTCAGTATCATCCGTGTCTGGGCACCAAAGAATTCCCTGAACTTTCAAGAAGAATTATAAACAGAGAATATATGAACGCATTAGAATATGCAAAACAAATCGGGTTAAAAAGGGCCTCTAATCATTGAGTCTTTTTTTTAAAATTTCATTGGCCTTTAAAACTTCATTAGCATCTTTTCCTGTAATCTCCCAGCTATAACCTCCCTTTGCATCTTTTTTTAATCTTATCTTTATATCCCCTTTAATATTTTTTTTAATCTCTTCCATTTCCTTTTGATACTGGTATTCACCGTCTTTTGATGCCTTTGTTTCTTTTAGTTGATCTTGAAGGTTTTTTTCTGGTGCCTTGCTGCAGGAGGTGTTTAAAAAAATTATGGAAAAACATAAAATCAATATTGTAAAAATCTTCATGCCGTCATAATATAATCCTTTTTGATGTATTTTCAACTAATTTTTATTGTGATTATTTAGACAGGTGAAAAAATGTCCTATGCAGTAAGTCCTGAAAAACAGAAACGTCTTTTTGAAAAAATGGAAACCCTTGGCATAAAAAACGAAGATATAATTGAAAAGTTTATCCACTCCGGTGGTCCAGGTGGTCAGAATGTAAATAAGACCTCTACATGCGTGTATTTAAAGCATATACCTACAGGCATTGAGGTAAAATGCCAGAAAGAGCGTTCCCAGGCATTGAATCGCTATCTTGCCAGAAGAATACTTGTTGAAAAAATAGAAGAGATGTTGCTGGGACAAGAAAGCGATAAACAAAAGGAGATAGAAAAAATTAGAAGGCAAAAAAGAAAGCGCACAAAAAGGGCTAAAGAGAAGATTTTAATGCTAAAACATCACATTTCAGAAAAGAAAAAAGTAAGAAGTTTCAGGCCAGACCCTAATGAATTTTAATCCTTTAAAAGTCTTTCCTTTAACATGGTATACCTTTTCAAGGGCTTGTTGTTTTTTACAGCCATTGCTATAGCCCTTTTTGTTCCCACAAGGAATACGAGTTTTTTACCCCTTGTAATCGCTGTATAAAGTAGGTTTCTTTGAAGCATAATATAGTGATGGGTAAGCACAGGTATGATAACAACAGGATATTCACTCCCCTGGGATTTATGAACAGATATGGCATATGCAAGGGTAATTTCATCGAGCTCTGAAAAATCATATGTTACGAGTTTGTCATCAAAATTCACCTTCACTTCCTGGAGTTCTTTATCTATGGATATAATCTTGCCAATATCACCATTAAAGACATCTTTATCGTAGTTATTCCTTAGTTGCATTACCTTGTCGCCTATCTTAAAGGCATGTGCTCCCCTTATCAGTGTGCATTCGTTTTTATTGAGTGCATCTTGCAGTTCATTATTTAAATTTGAAACACCAGCTATCCCTTTATACATAGGTGTTATAACCTGGATGTCTTCAATGGGGTTAAATCCGAATTTTTTAGGAAGGATTTCGCTGCATAAATATATTATGTATCTAGCCACCTCTTGGGGTTCATAGAGTTCTGTAAAGAAGAAATCTTTAAAGCCATCTTTGGAGAATTTTAAATAAGGCATATCACCTTTATTTATCCTGTGGGCATTTACTATAATCATACTTTCCTTTGATTGTCTGAATATCTCATCGAGTTTCACTGTATGGATTTTGCCCGAATCGATTATGTCCTTTAGAATATTTCCTGCATCCACTGAAGGCAACTGGTCCACATCTCCTACTAATATAAGTGTTGTTGTGGTCTTTACTGACTTTAGAAAATGGTACATGAGGGTGGTGTCTATCATGGATGTCTCGTCTATGATAACTATATCAGCTTCAAGGGGATTTTTTTCGTTTCTTTTAAAGGAACCGTTGGAAGGACTGTATTCGAGTAAGCGATGGATTGTCTTTGCCTCATAGCCAGTGGCATTGGTCATCCTTTTTGCTGCCCTCCCTGTTGGTGCTGCAAGAAGTATCCTCTGATTCATTGCCTTATATATTTCAATAATAGCCTTTATTATCGTCGTCTTACCTGTGCCTGGTCCACCTGTTATGATCATTACCTTTGAATTTATCGCTGCCTTTATGGCCTCTTTTTGTTTTTCTGAAAATTCAATCTTAAGGGATTTTTCCACCCAGTTTATTGCCTCATCTAAGTTTATGAGCCTTAATTGTTTTGGTGTAGATGTCAATCTTTTTAGTTTCTTTGCAATGCCTGTTTCTGAAACATGGAATTTCGCAAGATATATGACCCTTGAGTCAGCTACAACCTTCTCATCTTTCTCAGAAAATTTATTGTCTATGACAATGCTGCCTTCTTTTGCAACAGCATCGATGGCATATGGTATCGTAGATTCTTCCACTTCAAGGATCTCGCTGCATTTTTTTATAAGAAGTTCGTAGGGATAGTAAACATGCCCTTCTTCTGAAAGTTCGTAAAGGACATGCATGATGCCTGCCTCTGCCCTTATCTGAGAGTCTTTGGAAATCCCCAGCTTTTGTGCTATGTTATCGGCAGTTTTAAAGCCTATTCCGTATATGTCCATGGCAAGTCTATAAGGGTTTTCCTTTACAACCCTTATAGAGTCTTTTCCATATTGTCTGTAAATCTTTACTGCATAGGTAGGGCTAATTCCATGACCCTGAAGAAATATCATAACAAATCTTATCTCTTTCTGTTCTTCCCATGCCTTCCTTATCATCTCTATCCGTTTTTCACCTATACCGTCCACCTCTTTTAGCTTCTCTATATCCCCTTCAATTATGCTAAGCGTATCTTCTTTGAATCGCGTAACGAGTCTTTTTGCCATTACAGGTCCTATGCCTTTTATCATCCCAGAACCGAGATACCTTTCTATACCCTTAGATGTGGCAGGGAGCAAAGTTTCGTATTCTGTAATCTTTAGCTGTTCCCCATACTTTGGATGATTATCCCAGAAGCCCCTGACCCTTAAAATTTCACCTGGAGAAACGGAACACATTGTGCCTACGATGGTTATCAGGTCTTTTTTGCCTTTTACTTTAATCTTTGCAACAGTATATCCGTTTTCTTCGTTTGTAAAGGTTATGCGCTCAATCTGTCCCTGTATTTCTATTTCATGCCTTATTGCCATCTAAACTTTATATTATCTAAATTGATGCAAAATTGAAAGGCAATAAATACTTGTCATTTTCCAAGTCATATTATAATATTAATTATTGGAGAAAGGTAGATATGAAACTTTGTATCCTCATTGTCGACGATGAGGATGGTATAAGAAGGTCCCTAACAAGGATACTGAAAGAAGAGGGACATGCAATCCATGCTGCACAAAATGGTGAAGAGGCCTTAAATATTGTCCAGAAAAATCTTTCAATCCTTGATGTAGTAATATGCGACCTTATCATGCCAGGTATGGACGGCATAAAGACCATAGAAGAGATAAATAAAATCCATTACGATTCCACAAAAATCATACTTACAGGATATGGTACCCTCGAATCTTCGATAAAGGCAATAGAGGCAGGTATAGATGGATTTATCACAAAACCTTTTGAGAATAAAGAAATTAAATGGAAGGTTAAAGAGTATTATTTAAAAAGAAAGATGAGGCAATTTATAACACCTGATATATTCCACAAATTACTTTTAGAACCAGCTTATCTTGAGCCAAGGTTATCACTAATTACAATACTTTTTTCTGACATTAGAGGATTTACCAAGCTTTCTTCTGTTATGTCTCCTGACAAACTTGCCTTTCTCTTAAATGATAGCTATTTTCAACCTATGAGTAGTATAGTAAAAAAACACAAAGGCATGATAGACAAATATATAGGGGATAGTGTTATGGCCCTGTTCGGTGCACCTGTAAATAACGGTGGGCATGAAGAAAATGCAGTGAGATGCGCCATAGAGATGTTAGAGTATATAAAGGCATCAAATGCGGGATTCGATATAGGGATAGGCATAAGCACAGGCTATGTAGTAACAGGCATATTAGGCTCTGAGTCAAAAAAAGAATATACTGCCATTGGAATACCTGTAAATGTAGCGGCAAGATTGCAAAAGATTGCCATGGGAGGTGAGGTTGTCATATCAGAGGAGACAAAAAATGGCATAGGAGAAAAAATTCCCTTTGAAAAGGCCGGTATACTTGAAATTACAAGGCAATCAACCCCTGTAAATTATTATAAATGGGTAAGAGATGGTAAGGTTTAACGATATAATAGAGGAAATAACAAAATATAACCCTGAAGCAGACCTCGAATTATTAAGAAAGGCATATATATTTTCTGCCCAGGCACACAAAGGACAGGTGCGACTGTCCGGTGAGCCTTATTTATTACATCCCCTTGAAGTGGCTTATATTCTGACAAAAATGAATCTCGATATCCCGAGTATTATATCAGGGCTTCTTCATGATACTATTGAGGATTCCTATGTAAGTAAAGAAGAGATTGAACGTTATTTTGGCAAAGAGATTGCAGAGATTGTTGATGGTGTAACAAAGATCAGTAAGATTCAATTGCGGTCCGGTGTTGATTCAAAGGCTGAAAATATAAGAAAGATGATCCTTGCCATGAGCAAAGATTTAAGGGTAATCCTTATCAAATTAGCCGATAGATACCACAATATGCAGACCCTCCATTTTCTCTCTGAGGAAAAACAGATTGAAATAGCTAAAGAGACCCTTGAAATCTATGCCCCCCTCGCACATAGGCTCGGGATTGAATGGATAAAAGGTAAGCTTGAAGATATAGCATTTAAATATCTTAAGCCTTATGAATACAATGTCATTGCCCAAAAGCTTGCAAAAAAAAGAAAGGAAAGGGAACAATATATACAAGAGGCAATAGATATAATTAAAAATAGGCTTAAAGAAAATGGTATTAACGCAGAAGTATTCGGTAGGGCAAAGAGGATATACAGCATCTATAGAAAGATGGTCAATGAAGGTATTGATATAAACGAGATATATGACCTTACAGCCTTCAGGGTGATTGTGGAGACTATAAAAGAGTGTTATGAAGCCCTTGGTTATATACATTCATTTTTTAAACCAATCCCAGGAAAGTTCAGCGACTACATTGCCCTTCCGAAAGCAAACATGTATCAATCTCTTCATACAAAGGTCGTAGGCCCCTATGGGGAAAAGATAGAGATACAGATAAGAACCCAAGAGATGCACAAACTTGCAGAAGAGGGGATCGCAGCCCACTGGAAATATAAGGAAGGGAAAATTTTTGATGCTAAAGAGGAGAAGATATTTCAGTGGCTGAGGAGAATTATAGAATGGCAGCAGGAACTCAAGGACGATAAAGAATTTCTCGAAATATTCAAGATAGATTTGTTCCCCGATGACATTTATGTTTTTACACCAAAAGGTGATGTAAAGGAGTTACCAAAAGGTTCTACACCTGTAGATTTTGCGTATGCAATACATACAGAACTCGGTCATGCCTGTGTAGGTGCAAAGGTAAACGGTAAGATGGTGCCTTTAAAATACGAGCTAAAAAGCGGTGATATTGTGGAAATACAGACAAGTCCTTCCCATAAACCAAGCAAGGATTGGCTTGGTTTTGTAAAAACCTCACGGGCCAAGGCAAAGATTAGACAGTGGATTAAGACAGAGCAGAGGGAAAAAAGCATTGAGCTGGGCAGAATGCTTCTGGAAAAAGAGATGGTTAAGTATGACCTGAGTTTTTCTAAAATGCTGAAATCAGGCGAATTAGAATCCCTCGCAAAAGAGTTCAGCTACAGTACCATTGAAGACCTTTTTGCTGATGTAGGATACGGAATACATACCCCTTTACAGATAATTGGAAAATATGTGCCAGAAGATTCAAAGCCAAATAAGATACAGCAGATACTGAAAAGCATTACAAAAACAAAGGATGTTGCCATAAAGATTAAAGGCGTTGATGGACTTGTAATAAAGTTTGCTAAATGTTGCAATCCTATTCCTGGTGATAAAATCTTCGGTTTTATTACAAGGGGAAGAGGCCTTACGATACATGCGGAAGACTGCCCGAATATTCATGCCTATGATGAAAAAAGAAAGGTTGAGGTTTCCTGGGAGCTAAACAAAAATCTCACCTATCCTGTAAAGCTTAAAATTGTGGGGGAAGATAGAAAGGGTTTATTGTCTGATATAAGCACCGTAATGTCTACTAATAAAGTAAACATAATAAGTGCCAATGCATTAACCCAACCGGATAAGTCAGCAATAGGTGTATACGAGGTTGAGATATTAGATATGTCACAACTTCAAAAAGTTATTAAATCCATCCAAAAGATCAAAGGTGTTCGTTCTGTTGAAAGGTTAAGAGGAACTGGATAATATTAAACCTAAATATTGACTTTCCACATCCAAACAGTCTATATCTTTATGTCTATGAAAAAAGAATTGCTGAGATTAAAGAGGATAAGAAATATTGGGATTGCAGCCCATATCGATGCCGGTAAGACAACGGTTACAGAGAGAATACTATTTTATACAGGCAGGACACACAGAATAGGTGAGGTTCATGAAGGCACCGCCACTATGGATTATCTGCCCCAGGAACAGGAAAGGGGCATAACAATCACATCTGCTGTTACGACATATTATTGGAAAGACCATGAAATCCAAATAATAGATACCCCTGGTCATGTGGATTTTACTATTGAGGTGGAGAGGTCGCTTCGTGTTCTCGATGGAGTGGTGGCTGTGTTTTGTGGCGTGGGCGGTGTTGAGCCACAATCAGAGACCGTATGGCATCAGGCAGATAAATATAGAGTCCCGAGGATTGCCTTTATAAATAAGCTCGATAGGATTGGCGCAAACTATTTCAATGTAGTGGATATGATGGTGGATAAATTTGCAACAAACCCCATAATACTACAGATTCCCATGGGAGAAGAAGATGGTTTTTTCGGTATGATTGACCTCATAAAAATGCAGGGCATAGTATGGGAAGAAGAAGATATGGGTGCCACATACAGATACATCAATATTCCAGATATATATAAAAAGTCTGCCCATGAATACAGGGAAAGACTTTTGGAAAAGCTTTCCCTTCTTGATGACACTTTTATGGAATTGTATCTCGGTGGAGCAGAGATAGATGAAGAATTGATTCATAAAGTTATAAGGGAAAATACCATTGCCATGAGATGCGTGCCTGTTATAGGAGGTGCAGCATTACGCAACAAAGGTATACAACCCCTCCTTGACGCAATTGTTAATTATTTACCATCGCCAATTGATATCCCACCGGTTAAAGGTAAAAACCCTGACACAGGATATGAAGAGATAAGGGAGCCCAAAAACACAGAAGATTTTTCGGCACTGGCCTTTAAGGTGGTTATGGATGAAGGCAGGAAACTCGTCTATATCAGGATTTATTCAGGTGAGATAAAGGTTGGAGATGATGTGTTTAATGTTAATCTCAACAAAAAGGAGAAAATTTCAAGGATATACAGGATACATGCAAATCACAGAGAGAGGATTGATGAGGCATCTACAGGGGCAATAGTGGGGATAGTGGGTTTAAAAGATACCTCTACTGGTCACAGCCTTGTAAAGACAAGGCCGATCCTTTTAGAACCTATAGATATCTATCAACCTGTTATATCCATAGCCATTGAACCTAAAAGAAATGTGGATCAGGAAAAACTCTTATTGGTGTTAAAAAGGATATCCGAAGAAGACCTTACTTTTGTTTTAAAAACAGATGAGGATGCGTATCAGACAATCGTATCCGGTATGGGTGAACTCCACCTTGATGTCATTGCAAGAAGGATTAAGGACGATTTTGGGATAGATATCCATGTGGGGAAGCCCCAGGTTGTCTACAAAGAGACGATAGAAAAGCAAGTCCATATAGAACACTCATTCGAAAAGACTATAAATAATATAAATTATAAGGGATATGTGTCTATAGATGTGTCTCCAGGAATAAGAGGGGAGGGCATTAAAATTACATCACAAATATCAGAGGAACATCCCGCTTATCCTTATCTTCAGGCAATAGAAGAAGGTATCCTTGAGGCGTCAAACATAGGTGTTTTAAAAGGTTTTCCGATAACAGATATTGAGGTATTAGTAAAGGATGCCTCTTTTAGTAGCCCTGAATTTGCCCGCCTTACTTTAAAGATGGCAGCCTATGAGGCATTTAGAAAGGGATGCGTTGATGCCTCCCCTGTTCTTCTTGTTCCAATTATGTCTTTAACCGTTACCACACCGAATGAATTTCTCGGGGATATAATCAGTGATTTAAATGCAAGAAAATGCCAGATATTAAGTATAATAACAAAAGAAAAAATAACTGTTCTAAATGCCCATGCACCCCTTACGAATATGTTTGGATATTCCACAGACGTGCGTTCCCTATCCCAGGGAAGGGCATCGTTTACCATGTTTTTCTCCCATTATGACAGGATAGAGAATGGATAATATAAAAAAAATAGTAGAGATTTTAAAGGCTCACAAAGATTACATCTCCGGTGATTATATCTCAGAAATATTAGGTGTATCGAGAACTGCCGTATGGAAATATATTAAAAGCCTTGAGAAATACGGGTACAGGATTAACACATTAAAAGGAAAGGGATACATGCTTGAAAAGACACCAGGCGCGCCACTGCCATGGGAGATAGAAAGATTTTTGAATACAAAAACAATAGGTAGAGAAATCATCTATAAAAAAACCATTGATTCTACAAATTCCTTTGCCTTTAAGCTTGCCCTTTCAGGTAAACCTGAAGGCACATGCGTGATAGCAGAGGCTCAAAACTCAGGCAGGGGGCGCATGCAAAGAACATGGTTTTCCCCTGATGGTAAAAACCTTTATCTGTCTGTTATATTGAGGCCCTATATTGAACCAGCAAAGATTTATCCCATAACATTTATTTCATGCCTTGCAGTATACGATACAATTGAGATGGTATCTGAGATTGTGCCTGCCCTTAAATGGCCAAACGATGTGCTTTTAAACAAAAAAAAGGTGTGCGGCACGCTTATCGAGATATCTGCCGAATCGGATATGGTTAATTTTGTAATCGCAGGGATTGGATTAAATATAAATATGGAAGAAAAAGACTTAACAGAGGATATAAGATATAAGGCAACATCCCTTTATATGGAAACAAAAAAGGTATACGACCGTGCGTATATATGTGGTCTTATGTTTAACTTTTTTGAAAAATATTATGATATATTCAAAAAGGCAGGGGGGTCTGAAATCTGTAGATTATGGGAAGAAAGGGCAAGAATAAACGGGAAGTTCATAGAGGTGAATCAGATGGGGGAGATATTAAAGGGTATTTCAAATGGTATAGATTCCACCGGTGCCCTTCTTTTAAATATAGAAGGTAAGACAAAAAGGGTTATAGCCGGAGACATTATGTTCTAAAAACATATTGGGGGTAAAATGCTTCTTGTAATCGATATAGGTAACACAAATATTGTATTCGGTGTATACAATAATAATGAACTAATAAACCACTGGAGATTGAGCACCTCCCTTCAAAAGACCGTAGATGAATATGCAATTTTACTAAACAGTTTGCTCTATATAGAGAAGATCAGGCTAAATGAGATAGACAGCGCAATCATATCCTGTGTGGTGCCACCACTTCTAATTCCTTTTGAGATAGTGTGCAGAAAATATATAGGGATCAGGCCTATAATCGTGGAACCGGGTATTAAGACAGGTATGCCAATACTATATGAAAATCCTACAGAGCTCGGTGCGGACAGGATCGTAAATGCAGTGGCAGGGTATGACAAACACAAAAGGTCCCTTATTATAGTTGATTTTGGAACTGCCACTACTTTTGATTATATAACGGACAAAGGTGAATATGTAGGCGGTGCCATAGTGCCGGGGATTATAATATCCCTTGAGGCGCTGTTTGAAAGGGCTTCTAAATTACCGAGGGTAGAGCTAATAAGACCTAAAACCATAATAGGGAGACATACGGTTCATGCTATGCAATCAGGGATTATATACGGATATTCAAGTCTTGTAGACGGTGTTGTGAAAAAGATGAAGCAGGAAGTAAAGACAGACCCCTATGTAATAGCCACAGGCGGTCTTTCAAGTCTCATTTTTAAAAATTCAGAGACAATAGATGAAATAGATGAATTTCTCACCTTAAAGGGCCTGAAGATCCTTTATGAAAAAAATAAAGACTATCACAAATTTAGATAGCGCATTTTTTCATAAGCTATTCAGGCACAATCTCATGGACACCTAAATACACAGAACCGCTAAATCCATCAATACTTAAAAAATCACCACTTTTTATTATCACATTTTCTACAATGCCATAATCCTCATCTTCATAAACCTTTAGTTTCGTAAAACCAACAACGCCTACCTTGTTGAGCTGGGGCACAGTCACCGCTGCATGGGACGTGCTTCCACCCCTTGAAGTTAGTAGCCCATCGACCTTAAGTAAAATACCTACATCATCTGGAACAGTATCGGGTCTTAATAGTATCAGAGGTGTGTCCGGCTCTTCACTTCTGTATTTTTCTATATCCTTTTTATTAAAAACCGCCCTTCCAGATAAGGCACCACCTGCTATACCTATGCCTGCACCAATATAAGATTTTTTGAGTTTTTCTGTCGGCTTGAATTTATTTAATACCTTTTTTGCCCTTTGCGCCATATCCCTTGTTTGTAGAATAAAAAGGCCATTTTTTGTCGGGTTTTCAAATGTAAACTCTATCTCCTGATGGTTAAAGCCCTTTTCATATATGAGTTTTTCTGATATGGTAAGGAGTTCTTTATATATCTCTGGGAAATCCTTTTCAAGGGATATGGGAGATTCTCTTTTTTCGGCAATCCTCTGTTTTTCTGAGATGGGATAGGTTTCAACAAGTCCTGAGACAATATCATCTCCCTGCACCCCAAAAATAAAATCACCATACAGGGAGACCTGAGACGACATGGCCTTTGGATCCCTTGTAAAGATGACACCTGAACCAGAGTTATTATCGAGATTGCCAAATACCATTTTCTGCACAATGACAGCAGTTCCCCAATCATCGGATACACCCATCTGTTGACGATAGAGTCTCGCCCTTTCAGAATGCCAGGATGCAAACACCTGTAAAATGGCCTGTTCGAGCTGCTTATAAGGGTCACTGGGAAGGAAAATATTATTTTTTTCAAGGATGTCCCTGTATGCTATGGCAATCTGCCTCATCTGGTCCGGTGTAAATTGTATCTTCTTTAAGATATTATATTGTTCTTTAAATCTTACCATGACCATATCAAAGAGGTCTCTATCTAAGCCCTGAAACATACCCCATGCCTGTATGAATCGCCTGTATGAATCCCATGCGGCCCATTCGAATTTTGGTTTTTTACTCAACCCCTCTGCTATCTTTTCGTTTATGCCAACATTCAAAAAGGAACTCATCATACCAGGCAATGAAATGGTTGCACCACTTCTTACAGAAAGTAGAAGTGGATTAGATGGGTTTCCATATTTTAACCCTGTTATCCTTTCAAGCCTTAAAATTTCGTTGTA
>JAKORG010000093.1 GCA_029777945.1 Deltaproteobacteria bacterium
CTTCTTTGGAGACGCCTTCTTTAACTGGTTTAGGCACACCTTCTACAAGGTCTTTTGCCTCTTTAAGTCCGAGGTTTGTTATTGCCCTTACAACCTTTATGACCTGAATCTTTTTATCCGCTTCATACCCTGTTAGAATGACATTGAATTCTGTCTTTTCTTCCTGCGGTGCTGCTTCCTGAGTTGGTGCCTGTGCAGCAGGTCCTGCTGCTGCCATAATTGGCATAGCTGCCTGCACACCAAATCTTTCTTCAAGTGTTTTTATAAATTCAGAAAGTTCGAGAACCGTCATGTTTTCTATAAATTTTATAACATCTTCCTTTGTTATGTTCATTTTAGTCTCCTCCTTATTTGTTTAAGCCTGTTGTTCTTTCTGTGCTTTTATCGCATTCAGCGTAAGCATAAGTTTATTTAAGTTGCCATTTAATACATAAACCAATCTTTGGGGCATGCCCTGAAGTAGCCCCATAAATTTGGCTATAAGCACATCCCTTGGCGGAAGTGTTGCAAACTTAAGAATATCTGCAGGCGTTAGTGTTTGATCTCCTAAAAAACCTGCCTTAAGCTTTAACTGAGGCACATCCTTTGAGACAGATGCAATGACCTTAGCTGCTGCCACAGGATCCTTATATACCCCGATTATTGCATTGGGACCGACAAAAAAATCCTTTATGGATTCTGCCTTTGTCCCTGCGGAGGCGATCCTTAAAAGGCTATTTTTGACAACGTTAAAGTCTACTCCTATGTTCCTCAATTCCTTTCTGAGCCTTGTCATCTGGGCCACATTCATGCCTGAATATTCGGCGAGGAACATGGAATTCATCTGCCTTAATCTTTCCGAGAGCACTGCCACTACCTTTTGCTTCTTTGCCTTTTCCAACTTTTTCATCCCTCCTTTCTTTTATATTTAAAGCCAGAGAGACGAAATACAAAAGTCTCGGTAGGCCGTAAACGTTTAATACCTATCCATAAGGTAACCTACTTTCTCTGACTTATATGCTATTTAGTTAAATTCCTGACATAGGTTGGATCAATTTTTATACCAGGGCTCATAGTTGTGCTAATGGCTATTCCTTTAATATAAGTCCCCTTACTTGCAGCTGGTTTGAGTCTTATAACAGTATCAATAAGTGCATTTATATTTTCAAAAAGCTTCTCTTTTCCAAAGCTTACTTTGCCCACAGGGGCATGGAGATTTCCAGCCTTATCAACCCTAAATTCCACACGGCCTGCCTTCATCTCTTTGACTGTCTTTGCCATATCGAATGTAACTGTTCCCACCTTGGGGTTAGGCATCAATCCCCTGGGACCTAAAATCTTACCCAATTTACTTACAGCACCCATCATATCTGGTGTTGATATTGCTTTATCAAAATCAAGCCACCCTTTTTGAATCTTTTCTATCAAATCTTCAGCACCTACATAATCGGCCCCTGCATCTTGAGCCTCTTTTTCCTTTTGACCTTTTGCAAAAACGAGCACCTTAACCTGTTTCCCCAGACCATTTGGAAGGGCAACGCTTCCCCTTACGACCTGGTCTGCATGTCTTGGGTCAACACCTAACTTCAAGGCAAGTTCTACTGTTTCATCGAATTTTGCAAAACTTATCTGAGGTAATAGATCAAGTGCCTCATCAAGGGAATAACGCTTTTCTCTATCTATTTTGCTCAATGCTTCAGAATATTTTTTTGACTTTTTTGTCATCTCCAACTCCTTATTTTTAACAAATCATCATGGACTTTTTTTATAATTTTCCTATAAAATTAACCTTCTACAACCTCTAAACCCATGCTTTTGGCTGAACCTTTTATTATGTTTATAGCTCCTTCTAAATCTTTTGCATTTAAATCAGGCATCTTGAGCTGGGCAATCTCTTTAATAGCCGATAAAGTTATAGAACCTACTGTTTCTTTTTTAGGATTATTTGCACCTTTTGCGAGTTTCGCCGCCTTTTTTAAAAGAAAAGTTGTGGGCGGGGTTTTAGTTATAAATGTAAATGTTCTGTCAGAATAAATGGTTATCAAGACAGGTATTATTGTCCCTTCCTGACCTTTTGTCCTTTCATTGAAGGTTTTACAAAATTCCATTATGTTAACTCCGTGCTGTCCAAGGGCAGGTCCTACAGGTGGCGAAGGTGTTGCCTGTCCTGCCTGAAGTTGCAGTTTAACCATTGCTACTACCTTTTTTGCCATCTCTTAACTCCTTTATATTTTTTCGATATCCAGTATTTCTACTTCCACAGGTGTTGTTCTCCCAAAGATATTGAGCAAAACCTTTACTTTGCCTTTTTCAGGTTTTATCTCCTCCACAGTCCCTGTAAAGTTATTAAATGCACCTTTTGTTACCTTAATGGTATCACCTTTTTCGAATTTTATTTTCGGTTTTATCTTGCCTTTGCCTTCCTGTATTGCAGACATAATTTCCTTTACCTGCTCTTCAGGAAGGGGCGGAGGATTCATTTTATCATAGCCTACAAAACCCGTTACCTTTGGGGTATTTTTTACAAAATACCATGTATCGTTATTCATGACCATATTTACGATTATATAACCTGGGAATATCGTTCTTTGGGACTTTTTAGGTTGTCCTTTCACCTTTTCCATTACCACTTCAGATGGCACGAGAATTTCACCAAAGTATTGCTCAAGACCACTATTTTTTATGTTTTCCAAAAGTGTGTCCTTTACCTTCTGTTCATACCCAGAATATGTATGAACAACATACCACTTTTTTTCCAAAGATTTTTCATGTTTTTCAGTTTTCTCCATATTTAACCATTCAACAACTTATAATTATTATTTTAAAAATGCCTGTATAATTTTTGCCAGGCCTATATCAACTATTCCAAGAAAAATGGCCGAAATGACAACCGTAATCAGTACAATATAGGTTCCTTTAACGGTATCCTTTTTTGAAGGCCAGGTGATCCTTTTTCCTTCTAAAAAAACTTCTATAAAATATTTTTTTATGCCTTCGAATTTATCTTTAAAATTCATGTTTATCACCAATTATTAACAGGCCAGGAGGGATTCGAACCCCCAACACCCGGATTTGGAGTCCGGTGCTCTATCCGTTAGAGCTACTGGCCTTTTTTATTTTGTCTCCTTATGGGCGGTATGTTTTTTGCAAAATTTACAGTATTTTTTTATCTCAAGCCTTTCCGGTGTCTTTTGCTTATTCTTTGTTGTTGTATAGTTCCTGTTTTTACATTCGGAACATGCTAATATTACAAGTTGCCTCATCTTCCATCCCCTTCTACTC
>JAKORG010000012.1 GCA_029777945.1 Deltaproteobacteria bacterium
GATTCAAAGATGTCAGGTTCATGTGGCAAGAAATGTTCTTGCAAAGGTGCCTCAGAAACTGAAAAAGGAAGTAGCAGATGACCTGCGTTCCATCTTCTATGCATCATCTAAGAAAAGGGCAGATGAATTGGCATTATCGTTTTTTAATAAATGGGAAAAGGAAATCCCTTCTGCTACCAGATCATTATCCAATTCCCTTGATGCCTGTTTAACCTTTTTCTCTTTCCCTGAGGAGGAATGGATATCACTTAGAACCACAAATATCATTGAACGATTGAATAAAGAGTTTAAAAGAAGGACAAAACTAATGGAAATAGTTGCAGGAGAAAACTCATGTTATCTACTCCTTGCATTTATATCACTTAAGATGGAGATGAGTTGGAGGCATACTAAAATAGGGAAGGTGCGTCCTAATTTACCCCTTTATAAGAAATTTACACAATTATGTTGACAGTACCCAGTCATAGCATCTTAACGACCTTTAAAGCATAAATCACCCCCTATGTCTTTTTATAAACTTTTCTATCTCCACTGCAAAAAATACCAGGGAAGATAAAATAAGTGTTACTATTAGTTCATTGAAGGTGAGGGGTTCTATCTTGAATATACGATTAAGGGTTGGGATATATATGGTTGCCATCTGGAGGAAAAATGTCAATAAAACAGCGCCAAAGAGATATTTGTTAGAGAATAACCCCATTTTGAAAAGGGATGTCTTTTCTGACCTTATGGCAAGGACATGACCTAACTGGGTAAGACAAAGCACAGTGAAAACCATGGTCTGCCAGTGTGTATGGCCTGTTTTAATGGACCAGTATTGTGTAAGAAGGACAATGACACCCATCAAAAGTCCCACCCATACGGCGTGAAACCCTAAGCCATGGGCAAATATGCTTTCCTTTGGTTTTCTTGGAGGCCTTTTCATTACATCCCCTTCTGCAGGCTCCATGGAAAGGGCAAGGGCAGGCAAGCCATCTGTTACAAGGTTTATCCAGAGTATATGTATGGGGAGTAATGGTATGGGAAGCCCAACTACAGGGGCTAAAAAGAGTGTCCATATCTCACCAGAGTTTGTTGTGAGTAGATATCTAATGAACTTTCTTATATTGTCATATATCTTCCTTCCCTCTTTTACTGCCCTGACTATTGTGGCAAAGTTATCATCAAGGAGTACCATATGTGCTGCCTCTTTTGACACATCTGTCCCGGTAATACCCATGGCAACCCCGATATCAGCCCTCTTTAATGCCGGTGCATCATTTACACCATCCCCTGTCATGGCCACAATATGCCCCTTATCCTGCAGGGCCTTTACTATCTTTAATTTCTGCTCCGGTGCAACCCTTGCATAGACCCTGATATCCTCAACCCTTTTTTCAAATTCCTCGAGTGTAAGGCTATCGAGCTGGCTACCAGTTATGACTGAATCAGAATCCTCATCCAATATGCCAATCCTTCTTGCTATTGTCTTTGCTGTTAGCTGATGGTCACCGGTGATCATAACAGGCACTATACCTGCATTCTTACACATATAAACTGCATCTTTTGCCTCTTCTCTTGGCGGATCCATCATACCAACAAGACCAAGAATTGTAAGGCCTGTTTCCACATATTCTGGTGTAAAATCGTCGGGGATTGTCTGCCATTTCTTAAAGGCAATGCATAACACCCTAAGCCCCTCTTCGGCCATGTTTTTATTGACAGACTGAAGCCTTTCAATATCTATGGGTTCTAAACCCCCTGGCGTAAGTATATTTATAGACTTCTCTATCAATACATCCATTGCCCCTTTTGTAAATGAGATATAGCCGTCTTCCCATCTATGAAAGGTGGTCATGCATTTCCTATGAGAGTCAAAGGGTATCTCAGATATCCTTGGATAGCCCCTTTCAAGCTCCTTTTTGTCAAAACTAAATTCTCTTGCAAGGTTATAAAGCGCTGTCTCTGTTGGGTCACCCATGGCATTACCATTGGCATCTGTCTGGGCGTCATTGGATAATGCAAGGGCAGTCATAAAAAGCCTTTCCGAGGCACCTGAAAGTTCTCTATTTTTTAAATCAGAGACCTTAATTAGGGTATCATCAATAAATACCTCTTCCACTGTCATCCTGTTTAGGGTGAGGGTCCCTGTCTTATCTGAACAGATATATGTAACAGAACCGAGGGTTTCCACTGCAGGGAGCTTTCTTATAAGGGCATTTAGCTTTACAAGTTTTTTAGCCCCTAAGGCAAGGGATATGGTTACTACTGCTGGCAGTGCCTCAGGAATGGCTGCTACTGCAAGTGAGATTGCAGTAAGTAACATCAACAATATGGGTTCTCCCCGTAATACCCCGAATCCAAAGACAATCACGCATATTATAAGGACTGCTATGGCCAGTTTTTTTCCAAATACTGCAAGACGCCTCTGAAGGGGTGTCTTTAGCCCCTCTTCTGCCTGGAGCATGGATGCAATCTTGCCTAATTCCGTGTCCAAACCAGTAGCTACAACAACACCTTTTCCCCTTCCATAAGTGACTATAGTGCCTTTAAAGGCCATATTTTTTCTGTCCCCTGGAGGCAATAATTTATCCTCCAGTATATCCACATGCTTTTCTACTGGCACAGATTCCCCGGTTAAGGCAGCCTCCTCAACCTTTAAGTTCACTACCTCTATGAGTCTTATATCAGCAGGGACAATACGGCCTGCCTCTAAAACCACTATATCACCTGGAACAAGTTCAGAGGCAGCCACTTCTGAATGGACGCCTTCCCTTATCACGCCTGCTGTATATGCTGCCATTTTCTTTAAGGCATCCATTGCCTTTTCAGCCCTGTATTCCTGCACAAAGCCAATGACACCGTTTATTACAATGATTACAATAATTGCGATTGTATCTGATAGCTCACCTATAAAGCCTGAGATAATGGCTGCACCAATTAAAACAAGGATCATAAAATCCTTAAACTGGTCAAGGAACATCATAAGGGGCGATCTTTTTTGCATCTCCACCAGTTTGTTTGGTCCATATTTGAGTAACCTCGATTTTGCCTCATCGTTACTTATGCCATAAAAAGAGCTTTCAAGCCTTTTTAAAATCTCATCGATAGACATGGTATGCCAGTTAAAATTGTTCATTTTGCCTCCCTTCTATAAAAAAAAGACCTTTACCAGATCATCTTCTGATAAAGGTCTTGCTCATTAGTTAATACTAACCAACATCACCGGCCGATTGTGTTCGACGTATTGACGATGATGCTGTTTAAAGCTACTCCCCTTTAATTGGTATTATTTACCAGAAATAAAAATAAAAGTCAAAAAACATTTTATGCAAAGCCCTTTCCCTTTTTTCTTTTCCATTTTATTGATTTTGTATTACAATACATCTATAATTTCCTTTCTAAAGAGGTAAGGGGCATGGAGAAACTTAAAGAATTATCTATTAAAGATTCGGTCATAAGGATTATAAAAGGTGATTTAACAGAAAGCGATGCAGATGCCATTGTAAATGCAGCAAATTCATTTCTTAAGCATGGTGGAGGGGTAGCAGGTGCAATAGTGCGTAAAGGGGGAAGCATTATTCAGGAAGAAAGTGACCGTATTGGATTCTGCCCTGTTGGTTCAGCAGTAATCACATCTGGAGGAAAATTAAAGGCAAGATATGTAATCCATACGGTGGGCCCACGATGGGGGGAAGGCGACGAAGAGAACAAATTAAGAAGCGCAATAAAAAGCACCTTATCCCTTGCAGAGGAAAAAGGTCTTAAATCCATATCAATGCCGGCAATAAGTGCAGGAATATTTGGTTTTCCAAAGGACAAATGTGCAGAAATTATTACAGAGGAGATAACAAAATTCATAAATACTAAAGAAACCACGATAAAGGAGATAAATATTTTTCTTATTGACGATGAGATAATTGGATATTTTAAACAAGAGCTGGAAAAGTATAATAGAAGGTGATGAAATAAACATTTTTTAAAATTTTCATTAAACAGGAGAAGCATATATATGGAAGAAAGGGATCGACTCCATGAGATATTGAAAACACTCTCTTACGAAGAAGGTGAATTTATTTTAAAAAGCGGTAAAAAGAGTTCTTTTTACATAGATGCAAGGGAGACGACATTAAATCCAGAGGGAATGAGTCTCGTTGGTAAAATTATGTATAAGATGGTAAAAGAAATCCCAAAAGTTGAGGCAGTAGGCGGTGTTAGTGTTGGGGCAGACCCCCTTGTATGTTCTGTTGTATTACATGCTTATTATAATAATGACAATATCTACGGCTTTTTTATAAGAAAAGAGCCCAAGGCACACGGAAGAAGTCTCTGGATTGAAGGGGCAAAAAATCTAAGATTGGGAATGAACGTGGTGATACTTGAAGATGTGGTAACAACTGGTGGTTCTTCACTAAGGGCAATAGAGATTGCACAACAGGCAGGATACAATGTAAAAGGTTTGATAGCAATCCTTGACAGGCTTGAAGGAGGAAAAGAATTAATAGAATCAAAAGGTTATGCATTTATGTCCATTTTTAATATTAACGATTTAAGATAACTTATTGTAATAAAAGTTTTTTTAAATATATGGGACTCATAAATATAGCAGACAGAGAAATCAAGCTCATTATGGTGGGTGGTAAGGGCGGTGTAGGAAAAACAACATGTGCATCTTCTATTGCATTGAAGTTTGCCTCTTTAGGGAGAAGGGTCTTATTAATATCCAGTGACCCCACACCTTCTCTCTCCGATATCTTTGAAATAAACATAGGAGATAGGGAAACAAAAATTTTAGATTCCCTTGAACTGTACGGCTTTGAGATATCGTCTGAGATAGTCCTTAAAAGGTGGAAGGAGAGGTTTGGCCCTGAAATCTATGAGGTTATTTCTTCATTTGCAAAGATAGATTATGACTTTGTTGACTATGTCGGGACTGCTCCAGGTATAGAAGAAGAATACATGCTTAATTTTATTATTGAGCTTGTGGAAAATGAAAAGTATGATTTAGTGGTTTGGGATATAGCACCAGCTGGTCATACCTTAAGATTATTGCAATTGCCCCACCTCTTTTTAAAGCACATGGAGGCAGCAACTAAATTTTATATGAATATGTATGATTACCTGGAAAAGATTAAAGGAGCGGTAACACTAAAAGGCTCAAAAAGGACACTTCTTGAGATCATAAGTAGCTGGGAATCCCTTTCAGAAAAGATAGTTGAATTTATAAGGGACAAAGACAGGACGAAATATATAATAGTAACCATACCTGAGGCCTTGGGCGTAAAGCTTACAGATAGGATCATAGAAGAGTTTAAAGAAAACAATTTATCAGTAGAAAATATTATCATAAACCATGTGGTAAGAAGTGCAGATTGTCCATTTCACGAGAAAAGGATGGCTATGCAACAATTTTATATAGAGATGATGCAGAAAAGATACAGTCATATAAATTTGGTTACATTGTATCTCTCTGCCGATGAGATTAAGGGGATAGAAAGGATTAGACAGACAGGTGAGGCTTTGTTTTCCCTTTAAAATTTAGGCTTTTCATGAGAAAATTAAAGATAACAGGCGGGATACTGAGAGGAAATGTTATAAAGATGGAAGACCATATTACGGGAAGACATACGGCTTCAAAGGTCAGGGAATCTATATTTAATATGCTGGGAGACATAAGCGGAAAAAGGGTGATAGATTTGTTTTCCGGTTCAGGTATAATTGTATTTGAGGCAATAAGCAGGGGTGCAAGTCATGGGGCATTTGTCGAAATAGACAAAAAATTGATAAAAAACATTGAAGAAAATATCAACTGTCTTGGTATAGATGGTTTATGTCGTGTTTTACATATGGATGTTTTCGTCGCAATCCCTTTTTTGCATAAGACAGAAGAGATTTATGATATCATTTTTATGGACCCTCCTTATGAGAAGGGTTATATCAGTAAAACCTTTAAGGCACTGAAAGACAGTATAATTTATCACAGGGATAGTATTTTTGTCGTGGAACATTCAAAAAGGGAGATGATAAAAAATAATTTATCTGACAGTTGGGGTATAATAAAAGAAAAAAGATATGGTGACACAATGGTTGCTTTAATAAACAAAATTGTTCATTAAGGAGAGAGCTATGAGTGAGACAATCGCCGTTTATCCTGGTTCATTTGATCCTATTACATATGGGCATCTGGACATACTTTCAAGGGGACTTGAGCTTGTAGATAAGATTATCGTTGCCGTTGCCCATAATATTGAAAAAAGTGCGCTTTTTACCGTGGAAGAAAGAAAAGAGATGATAGTAGAATCAATAAATGGAAACCCAAACGTAATAGTAGACAGCTTTGACGGGCTTCTCGTTGACTATGTTAAAAAGGTAAATGCAAGATTTGTTATAAGAGGCCTCAGGGCTATGAGTGATTTTGAATATGAATTCCAGATGGCATCTATGAACAGAAACTTGAATCAGAATATGGATACCATATTTATGATGACAAGCAAGGACTACTTTTTTATCAGTTCTCGAACAATAAAAGAAGTGGCAGGTTTTGGGGGCTGTGTATCAGGTTTTGTGCCACCTCCTGTTGAAAAGAGATTAAAAGAAAAATTTTTTAAAAAATAATGAGAAAAAAATTAACCAAGATAAGTTTAGCGATCCTTCTGGTATCCCTGGCTTTATTTTTTGCAATTAATTTATATGCAAAGGCACCATTTGAGGAAAAGGCACAGAATAAAGAAGAAAAACACATAAATATTATTTCTATTAACGGTGCCATAAACCCGCCTATTGCAGGTTTTATAAATGAATCCATTGAAAAAAGTGAAAAAGATGATTCATCGGCCCTGATAATACTTTTAGATACACCAGGTGGACTCGATACATCTATGAGGGAAATCGTAAAGTCCATTATGGATTCTAATGTTCCTGTTATTGTTTATGTGTATCCTTCTGGTGCAAGGGCAGCGTCTGCCGGAAGCATTATCCTGTTATCTGCACACATTGCAGCTATGGCTCCAGGGACAAACGTAGGTGCAGCGCATCCTGTTTCTATTGGAAAAGAAAAGGTTGATAAAGAAATGATGTCAAAGGTTGTAAAGGACGCAGAGGCCTATGCAAAAAGCATTGCCATGAAAAGGGGCAGAAATGTTGAATGGGCAGCAAAGGCTGTAAGGGAAAGCGCTTCCATAACTGCAAAGGATGCCCTTGAAAAAAGAGTTATAGATATCGTTGCAGAGGATATAGACAGGTTGATTGAAGGTATAGAAGGAAAGGAAGTGGAGACAAAAAAAGGTAAGGTAATACTGAGATTAAAAGGCAAAAAAAAGGTGCAATATGAGATGCCTTTCAAATACAGATTTTTATCATATATAAGCGACCCCAATGTGGCATATATTCTTATGATGATTGGTTTATACGGAATTTTATTCGAGATTTACAGCCCTGGGGCTATATTTCCAGGGGTAATAGGTGGCATCTCCATCATCCTTGCCTTATATGCATTTTCTACCATACCCATAAGTTATGCCGGTATTTTTCTAATTTTACTGGGTATAGTTTTTTTTATACTCGAATTAAAAATAGTAAGTCACGGTGTTTTAGGTCTTGCAGGCATAATATCTCTCGTGATAGGTTCCATTATGCTTATAGATTTACCTTATACGGCGCTTTCCATATCATGGAAAAGCATATTAACCGTTGTCATACTAACTGGTATATTTTTCTTCGGTGTGCTATCATATGCAATTAAGGCACAACTATCAAAGGTTAAGACAGGTTCAGAAGGATTAGTCGGTGAAGAAGGCGAAGCAAAAACAGATGTAAACGATGACAATGGCAAGGTATTTGTCCACGGTGAGTTATGGAATGCAAGAAGTAAAGAGCAGATAAAAAAAGGGGAAAAGGTTATAGTAGAAAAGGTGGATGGCCTTATATTAGTCGTAAAGAAAAAGGGAGGTTAAGATGATACCGTTTGTTTTTATCATTGTATTGATTGTTTTTTTTCTTGCAAGTGCCATTAAGGTTTTAAATGAATACGAAAGGGGTGTAATCTTTAGACTTGGAAGGGTGCTGGGTAGCCCAAAGGGTCCTGGTCTTATTATCCTTATTCCTATAATAGATAGGATGGTAAAGGTAAGCCTAAGAACCGTAGTTCTCGATGTGCCACCCCAGGATGTGATAACAAAAGATAATGTATCCATTAAAGTAAATGCCGTTGTTTATTTCAGGGTAGTAGATGCGTTGAAGGCAGTTGTTGAAATCGAGAATTATCTATATGCAACGAGTCAGCTTAGCCAAACCACATTAAGAAGCGTTTTGGGGCAGGCAGAACTCGATGAACTTTTATCACACAGGGAAAAGATAAACGATAGGCTCCAGGATATCCTCGATGCACATACAGAACCTTGGGGTATTAAAGTGGCAAATGTAGAGGTGAAAAATGTTGATTTGCCACAGGAGATGCAGAGGGCCTTAGCCAGACAAGCAGAGGCAGAGAGGGAAAGAAGGGCAAAGGTGATAGGTGCTGAAGGTGAATATCAGGCTGCAACAAAACTGGCAGAGGCATCTGAAATACTCTCTAAAAATCCTATGGCCTTACAGTTAAGATATCTCCAGACATTGATTGAGATTTCCACAGAAAAGAATTCTACCATCGTGTTTCCAATACCTATTGATTTGATAAAGGTCTTTACAGATAAAATAAAAAAAGATGATTAATGGAAAGGGGTCTTAAAGATTTAAATGGATAAGTTGAAGAAATTATTGATAATAATCCTTATACTGTTTTGCAGTGTATCTATTGTTCATGCAAGGTCAAAATTATCTGTGCAAAAAAAGGCACATAAACATGAAAAGACTGAAAAGGTTGAACCATATAAGGCATTTATTGTTACCGAGGCATCAACGGGAAGGATGCTGGAAGGTGAAAACATACATGAAAAGAGGCCTCCGGCGAGTGTTACAAAGTTAATGCTTGCATACATTGTAATGGATAAACTAAACAAAAAAGAGATTAATCTGACAGATAAGATAACCATCTCTAAAGAGGCCTCAAAGATAGGCGGCAGTCAGGTATATTTAAAAGAAGGAGAAGTCTTTACATTAGAAGACCTGATGAAGGCAACCCTCATAGCCTCTGGAAACGATGCAGCATATGCAGTGGCAGAATATGTAGCAGGCAGTAAGGATGAGTTTGTAAAGCTTATGAACGAAAAGGCAAAGGCCCTTGGAATGAACGATACAGAGTTTAATTCTGTCCATGGATTACCCCCTTCAAAAGGACAAAAGGAGGATTTAAGCTCATGTCATGATCTTGCAATACTTGCAAAGGAGTTGTTGAAATATCCAAAGATAATAGAATGGACATCCATAAAAAGCGAAGGGTTTAGAGATGGTAAATTCATAATGAATAATCACAATAAACTTCTGACAAAGATGCCAGGAATTGTTGATGGACTGAAGACAGGTTATTACAGAGAAACGGGTTTTAATATTGTTGCCACAGGAAAAAAGGATGAATTAAGGTTTATTGTAGTTGTAATGGGAAGCCCCTCTGCAAAGGTTCGGGATGATGTGGTTATGGAAAAGTTCAGAAAGGCATTTGCCCAATATAAAATAATAAATGTAGTAAAGAAAGGTGAGGTTATAGATAAAGATATTTTTCTTATAGATGGAAAGTACAAAAAGATAAAGGGCGTAACGAATGCAGGATTTACATATCCTGTGCCTAATGATAAGAAGGATTCCATCAAAAAAGAGATTGTAGTTCAGGATAAAGTAAAGGGAGAGGTAAAGGAAGGTCAGAAGGTAGGTGAGGTGATTATTAAAATGGATGACAGAATTCTTGCAAGGGTAGATATAGTTTCTCCTGTATATGTCCCTAAGGCAAATCTATTTACAAGATTAATAAGAAGATTGGGGTTGAATATATAATGGAAAGACAATTTTCAAATCTAAAGGGCAAGGAAATAATTGTTGGCATCACAGGGGGTATAGCAGCATACAAGACTGCAGAACTTGTAAGGGAATTGTCTAAAAGAGGGGCAAATGTGCATGTTGTTATGACAAAAAATGCAATGGAATTTGTAACACCCCTTACATTTCAGACAATATCCGGTAATCCCGTTGTTCATCAGATGTTTGAGCTTTTCTATGGGTCAAAGATCGGTTATATTGCATTATCTGATATTGCAGACCAGATGGTTATTGTTCCTGCAACAGCAAATATTATAGGAAAGATTGCCAATGGTATTGCCGATGATTTTTTAACGACCATGGTTATGGCAATTACAGTTCCCATATTGTTCGTTCCCTCTATGAATACAAAAATGTGGGAAAGCAAGGCCGTTCAATGTAATATTGAAAAGTTAAGGGAAATGGGATTTGAAATCATGGAACCTGGAACAGGGGATCTTGCCTGCGGAACTCAGGGTAAGGGAAGACTACCTACAATAGAAGAGATTCTGGAGAAGATGGAAGACATCTTTACAAGAAAGGATTTAAAAGGCGAGAAGATACTCGTAACAGCGGGTCCTACTATGGAATTTATAGACCCTATAAGGTGTATTACGAACAGGGCCTCTGGAAAGATGGGCTATGCCATTGCGAAGATTGCAAGAAGAAGGGGTGCAGAGGTTGTTTTGATTACAGGTAAAACCTATTTGGAGCCGCCAAGGAATGATATCAAGGTCATTGAGGTAATTACAGCAAATGAAATGAGGGAGGCGGTGCTTGAACACTATAAAGACTGCTCAATAATAATAAAGACCGCTGCTGTTGCCGATTTTAGATGCAGAACCGAAAATTGTCAAAAGATTAAAAAAGAGGATAATGAAGAAACTATTATATTGGAGCTCGAAAAAAATCCTGATATTATAGCAGAACTCGGTAGAATTAAAGAAAACCGTATACTCGTAGGTTTTGCAGCGGAAACAGAGAATATTGTGGAGTATGCGTATGATAAATTAAAGAGAAAAAATCTCGATTTAATTATTGCCAACGATGTGTCTAAACCTGGAATTGGTTTTGGATCTGAAATGAATGAGGTGACCATAATAGATAAAACAGGTTACGCCAGGCACATACCACAGAAGAGTAAAGATGAAATAGCTGATATAATCCTCGATTCTGTTAAGAGGATATTAAGAAAGAGAAAAAAGACTTTCTAATATTCACTATTAAAATTTTATGTTTTTTGGGATGCTAACGGGCAACAATATTTATAAAAAAACAATCTTTTTTAACTTATCAGTCCTGTTTTTGTTTTTGATAAATCCAGTTTTTGCTAATGAAGACAGGATTCCCGATGTGGTTCAGGCAGTAGGAAACGCAATCGTTAATATAAAAACAGAAGAGATAGCAAAGCCTGAAACACAAGATAAAAAAATATCTATTATTAAAAGATTCATAGAATCAGAAGAGGAAGAAGATATAAACGAGAATTACGGTTCAGGGGTGGTGATAAATCCCAATGGTATTGTTGTTACAAATGAACACCTTATTTCAAAGGCAATAAGTATAAAGGTGAAGTTCTTGAATGGAAAAGAATACGATGCGTATGTGTTAGGAAGTGACCCTGAATTAGATATTGCCCTTCTCAAGATTACAGGTGAAACGAGTTTTCCCTATCTGAAAATAAAAAAGAAGAAGGTTGTTAGGGTAGGTGAAAAGGCTATAGTTATTGGTAATCCTTATGGTCTTTCCAATTCTGTTACTGTAGGTGTAATAAGCGCCCTTGGAAGAAATCTCAGGATAGACAACAGGGTTTATGTGAATCTAATCCAGACTGATGCTGCCATAAATCCCGGTAACAGCGGCGGTGTTTTAATGGACACAGAAGGTAATCCATTGGGTATTGTAACAGCTATATACAGTGAAGGTAAGGGTATAGGCTTTGCAATACCCATTGAAGATGTAATGGATATGCTGTCTGAATTTTTGAATGCACGGTCAAAACGGCCAATTTTCGGTTTATTTTTAGAAAAGAAAAAAGATGACAGCGGCGTTTATTTTTATGTAAACAGGATAATTCCAGGAAGCCCTGCTGAGAAATCAGGTATAAGAGAAGGAGACAGGATAATAGGGATTAATAAAAAGAAGATAAGGGAAGGAATAAAACTTTATAAGACAATAAAAGAATTAGCAAAAATGGACAGTATTGAGTTAAAGATATTTAGAGACGAAAAAACTTTTATTATAGACATTGATACAAAGTCAATAAATGAATATAAGCCCTCCCCCATTGACGAAGGCTTGATTAATATACGTGTGTCTGATATAAAAGGTTATTCTAAGCTTAAATATAGAACAAGACAGAGGGATGGGGTGGTGGTGACAAAGGTATATAAAGATGGTTTAGGGGAAAGAATAGGGCTTAAGAATGGGGATATTATTATAAAAATCAATAACTTTTTAATCTCTGGAAAAGAAGAATTCAATACTTATATGCTTGAAGGATTGAAAAGAAATTATATCCTATTTCAGGTTAAGAGAAAGGAAAGTATTTTTTATCTACCTGTCAAACTCGATATTTTATTATAGGGGGTTTATATGGATGAGACTTTAAACTTTTCCACCTTTATATTATCTTTATCCACATCTGTTCTTGTTAATTTAGGTAAATTGCCTGATCCCATCTCCAATGAAAAGAAGGTTGATTTGACAATGGCAAAACATTCTATAGGTATCATTGAGATGTTAAAGGAAAAGACAAAGGGTAACCTTACAG
Organism: Deltaproteobacteria bacterium; assembly: GCA_029777945.1. GTDB lineage: Bacteria > Desulfobacterota > Syntrophorhabdia > Syntrophorhabdales > Syntrophorhabdaceae > JAKORG01. The sequence continues at coordinate 12,698 of JAKORG010000012.1, forward strand.
AGGAAGAAAACAGATTAATAGATAATATACTCTTTGAACTTATGATAAAATACGTTGAGGCTGCAAAAAAAGGTTAATGTTTTATTTTATTGTTTTATGTTCTATAATAAGTAAAAAGGTGAAATTATGGGATATATAAGAGATGCAGTGGTAAGCGGTTCATTTTATCCCTCAAATCCCGGGTTATTAAAAAAAGAGATAGAAGACTATATTAAAAATGCAAAGGTGGAAGAAGTCACAGGCAATATCGTTGGTATGATTTCTCCCCATGCTGGTTATATGTATTCAGGGCAAGTAGCTGCCTATGGCTATAAAGGAGTATCAAAATTTAAATACAATACCGTGATAATCTTTGCACCGAGCCACAGGGTATACATTGACGGTGCATCTATTATGGATAAAGGGGCATACAGGACACCATTAGGAACTGTTGAAATAGATGAGGAAATTGCAGAAAAGATACTTAAAAAAGGAGATATAGTAAAAAATAATATTGAACCCCATAGATACGAACATTCCCTTGAAGTGCAGTTACCTTTTTTGCAGGTTGTTTTAAAGGATTTTAAACTTATACCTATTGTCATAGGTGGTGAGATTGAGTTGTGTGAGCCCATTTCTTCAATTGTTTATGAAGCAATAAAAGATAGTAAAAAGAGTTTTTTGATAGTAGGAAGCACAGACCTTTCCCATTATTATCCTTATAAAAAGGCTGTGGCACTCGATGGGATTGCAGTTAAACATTTAAATGCATTCGATATTAAAGGTGCCATTGACGATTATAAAAAGGGAAGTTTTGAGGCATGCGGGATAGCACCCATGATTACTACCATGTATTTGTCGAGGATGCTTGGGGCAAGTAATGCTAAGGTTTTAAAGTATGCCAATTCAGGGGATGTTACAGGAGATAAAAGCGGTGTTGTCGGATACGTATCGGCAATTTTTTTTAAAGCTATTTAAGGGGTTTTATATTGGGTTTATCGAAAGAAGATAAAGAATTTTTAAAACAGCTTGCAAGAGATGCCATAGAAGCGAGACTTTTTAATAAGAAATTTCCAAAAAGAAAGATACTGGAAAGTTTGAAGCACAATCAAGGTGCATTTGTAACAATTAAAAAAAAGGGCGAATTAAGGGGTTGTATCGGGTATATAAAAGGTTATCTTCCTTTGTATGAAACTGTTGAACAGATGGCACAGCATGCTGCCTTTAATGATCCGAGGTTTGATGCATTAAGAAAAGAAGAATTAAAAGACATTGACATTGAGATATCTGTTCTGTCACCATTAAAAAAGATAGACAACATAGAAGAGATAGAGGTAGGTAAACACGGCATCTATATTGAGAAGGGCTTTTATTCAGGGCTTCTTCTACCACAGGTGGCAACAGAGTACCAATGGGATAGAAAAACATTTCTTGAGCACACCTGCTACAAGGCAGGACTCGATAGAGATGCATACAAAGATAAAGACACGAACATTTACATCTTTACAGCAGAGGTTTTCTAACAGGAGGAGAAAATAGATGATACATGGAGATATGTCTATTGAAGACGTTGTTAAGCAATACCCTGAAACATTATCTATTTTTAAAAATTATGGATTAGAATGTGCAGGTTGCAAGGCCGCACTTTTTAAAAATATTGCAGAAGGTGCTTTAGTCTTTGGTATTGACCTCGAGGTGCTTCTTAATGCACTCAATAAAGCTATTAAAAGAAGAAATGACATAACACAATAAAAAGACTTGTCTTTTTTAAACAGCATTAAATAAGGCTTGAAAATAAATATATTCAAAGCATAATGTGAGAAAAGGAGAGATTATAATTTGAAAAGGAAAGGTTTTTTTTTCTATTTAATAGTCCTTCTCGTGTTATCCATTGTTTTTTTCTCAGGGGGTTACGCATTATATATACTTAACGATATACCTTCTGTGAAGGCACTAAAAGACCTAAAAAACAAACCTGTATCCACTATATACGGTATAAACAGCCAGGTGGCATATCTTATTGTGCCCGACAACAGGATTTTTGTTTCTTATTCTAAAATACCAAAATACGTAAAGCAGGCCTTTTTAGCTGCCGAAGATGCAGATTTTTTTAAACACGGCCCATTGGATTTTACAAGTATATTCCGGGCATTTGTAAAGAACATCATGTATGGAAGGTTCGCCCAAGGTGGAAGCACTATAACCCAACAGGTGATAAAGACCCTTATTTTAGGACCTGAAAAAAGCATATCCAGAAAGATTAAAGAGGCCATCCTTGCGTATAAATTAGAAAAATATCTTACAAAACAGGAGATATTAAACCTCTATCTAAACAATGTTTATATGGGCCATGGAGTTTACGGTGTAGAGGCTGCCTCTCAGGTTTATTTTGGCAAACACGTTGAACAAATAACTTTACCAGAGGCTGCCATGCTTGCAGGTCTTGTCCAGGCCCCTGCACGGTATACACCTAAAAGATATCCGGCACAGGCAAGAATGAGATATGAATACGTAATCGAGCAGATGTATGAAAAGGGTTTTATAGATATTAAAAAAAGAAACGAATTACTTAAGCTCCATGTAAACGCAAGAGAAGATCACGGTGTATTTACTGACAGTTATTTTAAGGACTATATATTTCAATATGTAGAAAATAAATACGGAAAGGGTTTCTTTTCGAGAAAAGGGCTAAAGGTCTATGCCACTGTTGATCCTGCCCTTCAGAGGCTCGCAGAGGATGCGGTAAAGAGGGGTCTGGATATTTACGAACAAAGGCATGGTGAATTTACTGTTTTATACCATTTAGAAAGAAGAAAATGGGAAGATTTTTTAGAACACTATGATAAAAATTTAAAGTTAATTAAACTTGTTAAGGGCAAAACATATAATGTCCTTATATCAGAAAAACTAAAAGAAGGTTACAGTGTATTTATAGGAAAGGAAAAAGGTATACTTTTAATAGAAAGTTTTCCTTTCAAGCCAGGTGATGTTGTAAAGGGCTTATATAAAGGGATCGATAAAAAGAAACTACATTTATTTCAACCAGTTAAGACGCTCAAAGTTGAAGGGGCACTTATTTCAATGGAAACAGATACAGGTTATGTCCTTGCTATAGTAGGCGGGAGGGATTTTGAAAAAAGTCCTTACAATAGGGCTGTCTATGCAAAGATTCAATCTGGAAGTGCATTTAAGCCATTTATATACCTTACTGCAATAAAAAAAGGTTATGATTTAGATACTGAAATACCTGATGAGCCTAAATCTTATCCAGCAGGGGGTGGCAAGATATGGACACCCAAAAATTACGATGGAAGATATGATGGTTCGGTGACGATAAAGGATGCAGTGGCATATTCAAAAAATGCCGCAACAGTTCAGCTACTCGAAAAAATAGGGATAGATGCAGTTAAAGAGACATTGAAAGATATCGGCATAGATACCGATATACCTGATAATCTATCCATTGCCCTTGGCACTTCAAACCTTACACTTTTAGACCTTGTAAAAGGTTTCAGCACCTTTGCAAATGGAGGCTATAGAGTAAAGCCCATATTCATACTGAAAATAGAGGACATTGAAGGAAATGTTCTTGAAGAAAATCATGTAGAAAAGCATAGGGTCTTAGATGAAGAAATAGCCTATAAAATGAACATATTATTACAGGGACCTGTTAAATACGGGACAGCGAAAGGTGCTTCAAGCATAGGTTATCCAATAGCAGGAAAAACCGGGACAACGAGCAATTACTATGACGCATTGTTTATAGGTTATTCACCGCATATAGCAACAGGTGTATGGGTGGGCTTTGATGCAAGAACATCTCTTGGGAAGGGTGAAAGTGGTGCAAGGGTGTGCCTGCCCATATGGATGTCTTTTATGGGTTCAGCAGTAAGGCGCTATCCCCCTGATGATTTTGGCAAAAAACATGAAATAGAGCAGGGTGAACTGTAAGTTTTTTGCTATCGCAGGCAAATAGGTTACAAGATTTTTTGTAGTTTACGAACCAATAGGTATAGCATATATAGCACCGTATTATTTTTTTGTCTTATTTGCCAAGGAATAGACTTTTATAAAATTATCCGTTAATTTTAATACCTCATGGTTGATTAAATTTAAATTTCCTATATTTAAAACACCTGTTTGATTTACTGACCAGGTTGAGGCCATTGTTTTTAACCCAGGATCAACCTCCAGAAAAACTATCTGAAGCAATTCAAATTTTATATCATAGGCAAACCAGTATTTTCCATTTTCGTGGGTGTTAATGTTTATATAAAGAATAGGGCGACCAGGGGTTTTTAGCCAGTCATTGTAGTTTAAAACCATAATACCCGATTCCTTTAATCTATTTTCGATTATTTTTGAAATATGCTCTTGATTTATGTTGAACTTACTCGCATATTTTTTAAAGCTCGGCTGCAAGTCCTCAACAACAACCCTAACACCCTTTATTTTAGCTAAAGTCTTTCCCGTTATGTCAGAATCAATTGCCAATGCACTCTTTTCTATCATGACCAAAAAAATAATGATGTTCAAAAGAATTAAAAACCCTCGACCAAGGTTTTTCACAAATCCCTCCATTTTTCTCAAGATTGAAATTTAATGTTTATAATTCTTATTAGCCCTTTATTTCTCGCTGTAACTCATTTGCCCCTTGATATTCAACTTTAAAAATTTTTTATCAGTTCCATCTTATAATAGGCCCATTTTGAATTAAGGACGCGCACAAAATTAATTGAAAAAATTTAACAAAATTAATTTTGTTCAAGAATTTTAATCGTAAATTATTCAAATAGACTTGTCAAACAAATTTTTGTATTAACCCCCTTTTAGACCGGACACACTCCTAACCAAAAAAAGTTGTTCCGAAGAGGCGGAATAACCATAGAGTTATTACAATAATTAACAGATAAGAGGAGGTAAAACTATGAGTCCGGTAGAAGTCGCTACATCGGTTTAAAGAAGAAGACGACTGGATTCACAAGCAGAATAAAGTTAAGGTAGAAGAAGTTTAAACAGCCAGATAATAGCACCTCTTCTTTGGCACAAAACTATGAGGTTCATCCCAATCAACTCTTTAAGATGGAGGCATCTTATGTATAAAAAATATGAAAGGGGGCCAAAAGCCCCCTTTTTTATGAATCAATGGATATGTCCGTGGTTCTCTTCTTTGCCATTTACCTGACAGTAGAGATTGGTATCACAAGTTTTGCTACTACATTCAATCTGGAGGGTGCTGTGTTCTATACCATTTTCTCTCAACATGACTTCAATTCTTTTTTTTGTTTCTTCAACCTCGCTTAAACTCCTATCTTTTACCAGAATATGGGCAGAGAATGCTATGTTATTATGTGCCAAAGGCCAGAGGTGGACATGATGGACATCAATTACATCGGGCATATCAATAATCTTTTTTACAAGCATCTCTACATCAAATCCCTTAGGCGTCAGATTTAGAAAAATAGAAATCGTGTCGCGCACCAAACGTATGCCTCCCCAGATAATGATGCCACCAATAAGAGCACTTGCAATGGGGTCAGCGTATGTCCAGCCTGTGAAATAGATAACTACTCCTGATATGATGACCCCAATGGATGAAAGGGTATCGCCGATGACATGGAGCCAGATACCTTTTATGTTTAAGTCCCCATGATGGTGGCCCAAGACAAATGCCATAAGGAGATTTCCAATAAGACCCAGTGATGCAATGTAAAGCATGACAGAGAGTCTTATTTGAGGCGGTGATATAAGCCTTTCGTATGACTCATAAAAAATAAAAAAAGCAATGATAAGAAGGGTTACACCATTTATGAGTGCGGCTAAAAGTCCTACCCTTCCATAACCGAATGTGGCGTTTTTATTAGATGGCCTTCTACTTATTCTGGCTGCTACAATACCTAATGCAATGGCCATGGCATCAGTAACCATATGGCCAGCATCACTTAATAAGGCAAGACTGTTGCTTAAGTATCCACCAATAAGCTCTCCCCCAAGGATTATCAGGGTCACAAAGAATGTGACAGCAAGTCTTTTTTCGTTATTTAAATGCATTTTTAAAATCTTTTTCTGACAAACTCAAAGAAAGAAAACAATCGGTTTTTATTGTCATAGAATAAATTCTGTCATTTTTTCAATTTCTGAAGGGCGTTTATAATGTCAGTTCCACCTACAAAGGTTTCTTTTTTTCCATCCTTTTCAATAACACAGGATGGCGTTGCATTTATTTTGTCTTCTTTCAAAAATTTAGTAAATAGTTCGAATGTAGGTCTTGTATCGTAGGGTTTTATTTTAATACCCTTCGAATTAAGATACTCTTCTAATTTATCTGGTTTATCTATTTTTTGATTAGATGCCTCGATAAGGACATTTCGCACTTCCAGTGCATGCTCTAAGGTCTTTTTTTCATTGAGACCGTATAAAAAATAACGGGCATACAGTGAGGATAACTTATAAAAGGGTGTGTCTATAAAGGTAAAGGTAATAATATTGTTTTTAATAAGATCAATAATAATTGGTTCAAGGGATGGTTCCATTTTTTTACAAGGTGGACAGAAATAGTCTGTGTAAAGGCGAACAATCGCATTTCCACTACCGAATTTAGAAATAGGTGACTCTTCTGCATATACAGGTGTTACAGAACCTCTAAAAACAAGGGAGAATAAAACGAGGCCGATAATCATGGATGCAAAAATCAGTTTTTTCTTTTTTAAGTTTAAATTCACAAAAAATTGTAACATAAGTATACCTCCAAAGGCTAAGCAGTAATAACAGTAGGTGTTATACCATATCTGAAATCCTACAAGATATAACTCTATACCTACCCCGCAAGACAGTAAAATAAGTAAAAGTGTATCTTTTTTAAAAATGGCAAGTGCAATTATGGCCACCATGTATCCGATACCAATGTGCTGTAATTCAATATTAAAGATATCGCCTTTCAGATATGAACATGCTGTCTCACAGGTAATGTAAAAATACTCAATTCCAATTGCAATTAAGGCAAGGATAATGGTAACTATATATTGCCATGAAAAAAAAAGTCTCATTCCTTTGTTTGTCTCAATCTTGTTTAAGTTTTTAATTCATTTAACCATTTATTAATCTTTTCTTTTATTGCATCTCTAACCTGCCTTGTTTTTTCGAGTTTTTCTTCATAGGTCCCTGTAAAGGATGAGGGGTCTTCAAAGCTCCAGTGGATTGTCTTTGAAAGTAGCCCAGGAAAGACGGGACACTGCTCAGCAGAGGCCTCATCGCACACCGTTATAACATAGGAGAAGAGCTCCCCTTTCTTATAGAGGTCAAACACACTTTTTGTGGTGTTTTTTGATATATCAATACCCACCTCTTTCATAACATCCACTGCAAGGGGGTTTAGCTCACCAGGTTCAAGACCAGCGCTTTTTACCTCAAATCTATCGGAAGCTATATGTTTTAAAAATGCCTCTGCCATCTGACTTCTTGCACTGTTGTGGACACAAACAAAAAGGACTTTTAATTTTTCCATATGTTCACCTTTTTTATTTTATAATACAATATTTAAAGGGCAAGGGGAAAAGCATTTTACAATCTTCCTTTATCTTTTTATAATTGCTTTTTTAGCAAGATTAAGGCCAAATCAGTCTCATCTTTTAGTTTATTGAAATCGTGGTTCTTTTTTATACCGAGTTCAGTGACGACAAAGTATTTATTAGCCTCGATCCCGTATTTCTCCAGTGCCTTCTTTCCACATGCCGTTGGACATCCGTCAATTAGAATAGTTTGTGATGCCTTTGCGCTTTCAATGAACCCGGATAGTGCAGCGCCTATACCAGCAAGGCAGTAAGTGTTTCCAATCCCTTCCATATTGAGTCTAATCATGAGGTTATTGGAGATCTGTCCCACATTTGAGCCACCTGAGCAGGCAAGAATCAATGTTCTGGCAGCTCCTGAACAGCATGTGTCATTTGTTTTTGCATCACAGCATACATCTTTTTCGATTTTGTCCGCCACAATTAAACCTCTTTATTAAATTATTTTTTTAAAATCTTTTTTATCTCTTCAACGGATAGCACCTTACCCACACTCTTTACCTCTCCATCTATTGCAAGCCCGGGGGTCAACATAACACCTAAGTCCATGATTTTATTGATGTCTGTGATCTTTTCGATTTCGAACTCCACACCTGCCTCTTTTGCCGCGACCTGGGCATTCTCTGCGAGCTTGATACATTTGGGACAACCTGTGCCTAAAATTTGAATCTTCATAAACTCTACCTCCTTATTTTATGTTTAAATGTTCAACATTTCTTAAACAAACATTGAACATTGAACTTTTTATCCTGCTATAAAACCAAATATCCATCCAGCGATGGTAGATAATATGATTACATAGCATATAAACACTATGGCCTTTTTTGTCCCCATAATCTGCCTTATAACAAGCATGCTCGGAAGAGAAAGGGCCGGGCCTGCAAGAAGTAGTGCTAAAGCAGGGCCTTTTCCCATGCCAGAACCTAATAGGCCCTGAAGAATGGGCACCTCTGTCAGGGTGGCAAAATACATAAATGCACCCACTATAGATGCTATAAAGTTTGAGGTAAGGCTATTGCCACCAACAAGGGCAGATATATATCTTGAAGGGATGATACCGTTATCTGAACCTGGCATACCCAGCAGAAATCCAGCTATAAGCACACCCCCTAAAAGAAGGGGTGCAATCATTAAGGTGTAAGTCCAGGTGGCGTCAATCCAGTTTTTTGTCTCATCTGAGGATGTCTTCGTAATCCAGATGAGCCCAGCTATGGCAACTGAAAAGGGGATGATGGGCCATGAATGGAAAAATATGACAGCCAGAATCACTGCAATACCTGAAACAATCATGGGTATAAGTTTGGCTTCAAACCACCTCCATATGGTATATGCAAAGATAAGGCCAAATAGGGCTGTAATATACCACTTTGATGTATAGATGGCATGCCATATGCCAGTGTTATCCATCGGTTTACCCCAGTTTGCAAAGATAAGGACACCAACCATAGAGGCCATATATATTACATCTTGATAGAGTTTTCTCTTTGGTTCATCGGTAACTGGCATGGCCATGGCCCTGTTTTTTCTTTCTTCATCACGGAATGTAATGGCTATAAGTAGCCCTATGATATAAGCAAATAAAACGGCACCTATTGCCCTTGCAAGACCTATCTGCCAGCCTAAAACCTTTGCAGATAGCACTATGGCAAGGACATTTATGGCGGGCCCTGAATAAAGAAAGGCACTGGCAGGACCAATACCGGCTCCCATCCTGTATATGCCTGCAAAAAGGGGTAGAACTGTGCAGGAACAAACAGCAAGAATTGTACCTGAGATAGAGGCAACAGAATATGAAAGTAGTTTATGGGTAAAAGGGCCCAGATACTTCATTACCGCTGCCTGGGATACAAAAACTGATATGGCACCTGCTATGAAGAATGCCGGAACAAGACATAAAAGCACGTGCTTCTGTGCGTAGTCCTGTATCATGTAAAAGGATTCAAGTATTGCCTTCTGGACTTTTATATTGTTAAAGGGAATAAAATAGGCAGCAATAAAGACACCTACAAGGATAAGAAACTTATAGCGGTCTTTCATGATTTTCTCCAGAGATTGTTTAATTTAGCCCTGCATGAATTACACATCATATTATCAGGGATTGTCCCATTGACCTTTTTCTTTAAAAACTCATCCAATCTTTTTTTGTCATCTTTTAACAGTTCATCGGAGATACGTTCAAATACAGAAAGAATAAGCAATCTTTTAAATATATCCGAGTCATTTATGCGATAGTGCATCCATTTTCCTTCTTTTCTATCTTTTACAAGGTTTGCCTTTTTAAGGACATTTAGATGAAAAGAAACCTTTGGCTGCACCATATTCAGAGCAGCCACAATATCACATACACATAACTCACCAGTTTCAAGGAGTTTCAATATCTTGAGTCTCGTTTCATCAGAAAGTGCCTTAAACAGGCTAATCAGTTCATCCATAATTTTGACCTTTTTAATATATAAAAAAATTTTTATATAATATATTATTGACTTTTATTTGTGTCAAGATTAAATTTATATAAATTCTTTCAAAATATAAAATTATTTATATTTACAGAAGGAGGTGTGAAATGTCTTTATTTAAAGTTGTTGGCTGAGTTACTTGAGTGGATCCAGATGCACCGACAGTTAGTCGGAAGACTATAAGGTTCGTTGATGGAACACAGATTGCGCTTAATAATCTCCACGAAATAATGGCCGAGCTTTATTCTGTGGGAAAAATGCCAACAAGGGAAACCATAGATGAGATCATTGCAGGTCTTGAGGCAATGGGCAATTATATCTCAGATTCAGAGGTTGTAAGAAGAGAATACAGAGATGTGCTAATGAAAGAATATAAGGAGTTTGTTGAGACAAAAGAAAAAGAAAAAATAAAGGGGCCAGCTTAACTATAAAAATTTAGGGACATAGGGAGAAGTTTTTTTAATTGATTCCCACAAAATAAACATCTTGGGATTTTATCAAAGATTTATACAAAAAAGGATAGTAGATAACCGCCTGAATAACATAACTTTACCTTTAGTAAGGTTATGGAATGACAAAAATAAAATGACATAAAATTCATTTTCGATGCACAGAATAAAGTATTTTTTCTATAAAATTGAGCATTTTCCTGTCAAAATTGGATGTTGACCATAACTTAGAGGGGTTTTAAGATATGGATGCTACATTTTGTTGCTTTTCGTGCTGCTATTATAGGAGTTTTCGATTTTGAAAAGCCTTAATAAGGCTATTTAATCAGATTTTTTTATGCGAGAGAGGGGAGTTGAACCCCTACGGTTTTACCCGTTGGATCCTAAGTCCAGTGCGTCTGCCAGTTCCGCCACTCTCGCCTGATTGATTTTATTACATTTTTACATTATTCGCAAGCAGATTCAACCTCTCTTGTAGCAAAATTGTAGCACCTATCCAAAACATCAATACCTCGCCTAAGTGAGATGGTCAAGTTTTTTCATTGACCTGTCTTTTATGTTATGACCCATGATGAATTTAATACACCCCAAACTTATAAATTAATACACTAATAACGGGGATGTCTTAAATGGATGTGATTCCAAAGGCAGTATTTACAAAGGAATTTAAGGAAGAAGCAGTAAAGATGGTTATAGAAGGTGGATTATCTATTACAGAGGCAGCACGTA
>JAKORG010000094.1 GCA_029777945.1 Deltaproteobacteria bacterium
CAAAATCAGTATTCACACCTTCCGGCTTGATACCACACTTTCCAACATTACAACCACCTTTGTGGAGCACTAGCACAGGATGATAGTATCATATCATTTTAATATGGTCAGAAAGGTAAAGACACAAGAGCTCGCTGCATATCCCCGAACAACGCAAGATAAAGATTGAGATTGCCACAGAACTATAAGGGGGTTTTACCCCCTTATAACCCCCAAAAGAGAAAAAAACAAAAGACGGAAAATATAATAGACAAGAGATTAACTGAGGAAGAAAAAAACGGACAATCTACGACATAGGATTGAAAGAAGTACCTACAGCGTGAGATTAAAAAGAATAAAAGATGTGAAAAACGAAAACCTACTGAGGAAAGGAAGACGCCTTCCTCAGTGCCTGCGGCGCTAAAAACAAAAAAATAAAGACAGAATAAGAAGACAAGAAATACTGAGGGAGAAAGGAGAATTACTATGATGTGAAACAATGAAGAGGAGTACCCCTTTATAATCCCCCGAGAGGCAAAAAAACAAATACAACTGGTAAGAAAAGATTTCCCAGTATAAGTGGTAAAGAATTCCCCCTTCTTTCCCCTCTCAATTTTTTTCCCCTCTCCCTTGCTTGATTCTTCTTCCTTTCCCTCACCCTTCCGGGGAGAAGGCTAAGATGAGGGTGAATCAACTATAAGGGGGATTTATCCCCCTTATAACCCCCAAAAAAGAAAAACAAAAAGACAAAAAGATCAAAAATAACACAGAGAAAAAAGGCCTCTGTGTGTCACCCCTGAATGGTTCTATCGACTATAAGGGGGCGCTTCCCCCTTATAACCCCCAAAAACTAAAGACTTAAGTAAAAAGAAGATACCTACTGAGAGGAAAGCATCCCTCAGTGGATTCCCAATAAAGGATCTCGGGAATGACGGGAGAAGAGAGATTGCCGCAGGAAGAAATATTCGGCTATCGCAATGACCCCCTGGGTAATTGTTCGCAATAATGTCCTGGCACAAAAGTAGAACACAAAGGAAGGGAACATTACCACAGATTTTGTGGTTAACCATATCCAGCCAGAGCGATTTTATCCTTTACCATTTAAATGGGCTTTCCTGCCAGCACTTCTTTAACATCCTCATAATTCTTTTTCAGTAAATCAGGAACATCCAGACCATAAGGACATTTTTCAGAACATTGACCACATTCTGTACAATCCTCAATCTTTTTCATCATCTGCTGACCATCTTCAGATAAAATTATATCAGAAGGCGCTCGCCTGAGAAGCAACGATGCCCGGGCACACATGTTAATGGAGATTCCTTGCGGACAGGGCATGCAATATCCGCAGCCCCGGCAGAAGTTGCCCTGCAGTTCCCGGCGATCTGCCTCAATCCTATCCATCATCTCATCGCTAAGAGCGGGAGGGATGGGAATATAGGAGAGAAATTCATCCAGCTCCCTCTCTCGCTGGATACCCCAGATAGGTA
>JAKORG010000095.1 GCA_029777945.1 Deltaproteobacteria bacterium
CAGGCAGATAAAGAATTACAGGATTTGTATTATTCAGTTAAGGACTTTATATTAAACCTCGGAGATGACATCCAGGAAAAGGTTCTGAAATACTACATTGCTTTTAAAAAAATACGAAATTTTGCTTGTGTGGAGATTTATCCGAAAAGCAAATCGATTCTTATATACTTGAATATAAATCCTAACGAAGTAGAGTTAAAAGAAGGTTTTACAAGAGATGTGAGCAATATCGGTCATTACGGCACAGGAAACTTAGAGGTCAGGATAAACAGTAAAGATGATTTCGAAAAGGCAAAAGAACTTATAACAAAAAGTTATGATGAAAACTAGTTGGGGGGATATAAATGGCTAAAACTCCTGAAGAACTTTTGGAAAAGGGATTTGAAGAATATATTGAGGAGCATCTATTAAGAAATGGATATATAAAGGGCAGTCCTGATAATTATGACAAAGAATTTGCTCTAGATACCAAAATCCTTTTTGAATTCTTAGAGGATACTCAGCCGAAAAAGATGGATAAGTTAAGGCAGATTCATAAAGACCAATATGAGTATAAAATCCTAAAGCGGCTCAATACAGAACTAAATAAACGTGGAATGATTGATGTATTAAGGCATGGAATTAAGGACTATGGTGTGTATTTAGACCTGGCCTACTTTAAGCCTGCCAGCAAATTAAATGATGAGATGATAAAACTTTATAAAAAGAATCGTATATCCGTCACAAGGCAGGTACGCTACAGTACTAAAAACGAAAACAGCATTGATATGCTCATCTGTGTTAATGGCCTTCCTGTTGTTGTACTCGAACTTAAAAATCCTTTCACTGGTCAAACCTATGAAGATGCAATAACGCAGTACAAGAAAGATAGAAGCCCCAATGAACTGTTATTCCAGTTTAAAAAAAGAGCCATTGTATTCTTTGCAGTAGATACTCAGGAAGTTTATATGACCACCAGGCTTGCAGGAAACAAGACTTTCTTCTTACCCTTTAATAAAGGCTGTGATGGAGGGAAAGGAAACCCTGATAATCCCAATGGGTTTAAAACAGCTTACCTTTGGGAGGATATACTCCAAAAGGATAGCCTGATGGATATATTGAAAAGATTTGTATTTATAGAGACTCAAGAAAAGAAAGATATATACGGAAACATTTATACATCGGAAACTGTTATATTTCCAAGATATCACCAATTGGATGTAGTAAGGAAACTGGAAGCCGATGCAAAAGAGAAAGGAGTAGGAACAAATTATCTTGTACAACACAGTGCAGGGTCCGGAAAAACCAATTCAATATCGTGGCTTGCTCACAGGCTTGCCAATCTTCATGATGATAATGATAATCCTGTATTTGACTCAGTGATTGTTGTTACCGACAGACGGGCTTTGGATAGGCAACTGCAGGACAGCATTTATCAGTTGGAACATAAACACGGGGTTGTTGAAAAAATAGATAAAGACTCCAATCAATTAGCTGATGCCCTGAAAAGCGGGACAAAAATTATTATCTCTACCCTGCAAAAGTTCCCCTTTATCATCGAAAAAGTTGGAGAGTTAGAAAATCGTAAATATGCAGTAATCATAGATGAAGCCCATTCTAGCAGTGCAGGTGAAAATATGGCATCCTTAAGGGAAGTGCTGTCTGCAAATACCCTAGAAGAAGCAGCAAAACTGGATGAGGAGTTGGAAGGCAAGGGATATGACCCTGAGGAAGAAATTTTAAAAACAATAAAGAAAAGAGGAAAACAGCCTAATATCAGCTTCTTTGCCTTTACTGCCACACCTAAGGCAAAAACCCTTGAAATGTTTGGAACCGTAGGTGAAGATGGACTGCCCCATCCTTTTCATTTATACTCCATGAGACAGGCCATTGAAGAAGGATTTATACTGGATGTGCTGCAAAACTATGTTACCTATGAAACCTATTTTAAACTAGCAAAGAAAATAGAAGAGGACCCTGCCTTTGACAAAGCTAAGGCTACAAAAGCACTTACAAGATATGTTAGCCTCCATCCCCATAATATTGCACAAAAGACTGAAATCATGGTGGAACACTTTAGAAACGTTACCAGACATAAGATAAGGGGAAGGGCGAAGGCGATGGTTGTAACCAGTTCCAGGCTCCACGCTGTACGCTATAAACATGCATTTGATGAATATATCAAAA
>JAKORG010000096.1 GCA_029777945.1 Deltaproteobacteria bacterium
CCTTTTCTTTATAATTCGGCGTCTCTGCATTAGCAATATTGCCTGCAAGTATCTTGTGGTAAAAGGTCCTTATATTTAATGCCTTCTCAACAAAATCAATTACATCCATAACCGACCTCTTTTTCTATTAAAACACCCATTTCTTTATATTCTTTTATTTTGTTTCTCAGCGTCCTTGCCGTAATGCCCAGTAATGATGCAGCCCTCGTCTTATTACCACCGCATGTCTTTAAGGCATCGATAATCAGTTTCATCTCCATCTCTTTTATCGAACCCATTCCATTAATCTCATTGGTGCCACCCACATCCATTTCCTTTAGGTGTGTCAATTTTATAACCGAATAATTGGACAGTATACATGCCCTTGCTATGACATTTTCCAGCTCCCTTGCATTCCCCCTCCAATCTCTACCCTTTAAAAATTCCATAGCATCATCACTTATACTTACATCCATACCTTTTGAATGCTTACGCAAGAAATGTGCCACAAGCTCAGGTATATCCTCTTTTCTTTCCCTTAAAGGTGGTATGTAAATGGGGAATACATTCAGTCGATAATAAAGGTCTTCTCTGAACTTTCCCTCTTTTACCATCTTCAGGATATTCCTGTTCGTTGTGGCAATAACTCTTACATCGACCTTTTTGGGAAATCTTGACCCTATAACCTCTATCTCTTTTTCCTGTAATACCCTTAAAAGTTTAGCCTGCAGCCTTATATCCATCTCTGTTATCTCGTCAAGGAGTATCGTCCCCTTATCAGCAAGCTCAAATTTACCCATTTTTCTTCCATTTGCCCCTGTAAATGCCCCTTTTTCATAACCAAAGAGTTCACTTTCCAGAAGATTTTCAGGAAGTGCCGCACAATTTACTGGGACAAAGGGATTTTTTGCCCTATCGCTTGTCTCATGGATAAAACGGGACACAAGCTCTTTGCCAACGCCACTTTCACCTTGAATCAAAACTGTAACATCCGATTTTGCAACCCTTTCCGCCCTGATGAGCACATCTCTCATAGCAGTAGATTTATATATAATCTTACCGTTTGTGACTCCCAGGGCACGCTTTATAGTATTAAACAGCAATTCAGCGGTAAAGGGTTTCTGTATATAATCGAATGCACCTTCTTTTATAACGGTCACTGCATCCTGAATGGTTCCGTATGCGGTAATAAGTATCACAGGAAGTAAAGGATGTTCTTTTCTTATATGCTTTAGTAAATCTATGCCGTTAAGATGGGGCATCTTGACATCGGTTATAATCAAATCAAATACCTTTTTCCCTATCTCGTCTATTGCCTTTATTCCATTTTCTGCAATTGACACCGCATAGCCTGCCTTTGAAAGTGTCTCTTTCAATGCAAGTCTCATGTGATAATCATCGTCAATAACAAGGACGTTCGCCTTCATGTTTTCCTTTCCTTGGGAAGATAAATATAAAAAGATGTCCCCATGCCCTCAGTAGAATCAACCTCTATATATCCATTATGGGCCTGAATAATATTGTGGGCTATAAAAAGGCCAAGCCCCACCCCTTTATCCTTTGTGGTAAAAAATGGATTAAATATGTTCTTTATTATATCTTTACCCATTCCGCAGCCATTATCAGCTATTACGATAATAATGTTTTTCTCATCCTTTTTTATATCTATTCTGATTTGACCTTTACCTTTTATGGCATCTATGGCATTACTTATAAAATTCATAATAACGAGCTTCATCATGTCAGGATCAAAAAGTAAACTTCCATCATACTCGATATTGCACATAACGGATATATTTCTCGACTCAATGGATAGTCTCATAAAATCGAGTATCTCTTCCACCATTTTACCTATCTTTTCTTCCCTTAATGCAAGTGTTTTAGGCCTTGTATAAGAAAGAATATTATTTATGATTCTATCTATTGTCTGGATACCGTATCTTACATATTCTGCATATTTTTTCTCTTTTGATTTAATATTGCCCTCTAAAAGCATGGTGAGAAACAATTCCATACTTCCCAAAGGATTTTTGATCTCATGGGCAATCCTTGCTGCCATCTCACCCATGGCTTTGAGCCTTTCATCTCTTTCAAGTCTTTCTTTCATCTTTTCGAACTCTGTTACATCTTCAATTATTAAAACCTCCTTGCCCCTAAAGCCATTCTGGAGCATATCCTTTTTCCATCTATAAAAGCCCTTACCATTTCTTACAAGGCCTGCCTTTTCATTTTTTGTGTTTGCTCCATCGAGTATAGTCTCAAAATTCAGTTTATCTGCCGTCTTATTTGAAAAGGATACGGAATTTTTATCATAGACAATAATGCCCAGGGGTATGGAGTTTAGAATATTCTCAAGGTATTCCCTTGCCCTTTCGAGTTCTTTATTCTTTTTTTCAACCTCTTCTTTCAATAGTCTGATCTGCGTTTCAAGGACGTGATAGTAATTTATTATGGAATCCGATGCCTTTGTAAATTCTGAAAAGGCATCCTTTAGTAGTTCTGTCTCTGGCACGACCATGCAAATATAAATGCAAATTGCATACCAAAAAAACCTTTTATTAGATTGTATTATTTATTTCAACGGGTTAAAAATGAAATAAAGAGATTAAAAGGATTGTCAAATTATTGACAAGAACACTATTCCATGCCTAATCTTTTCATCTTCTCTATCAGGGTTGTCCTATTCATGTTAAGAATGCTTGCTGCCTTACTTTTTATACCCTTTGTTTCCCTTAATGCCTTCATTATGATTGCCCTTTCGAATTCTGTCACAAGGGTATCATACCCTTTCTGTATGTCTATCTGCTCCTCTTTTTCCTTAGACACCCATAACTTTTCTGGTAGGTCCTTTATTGTAATCATTCCCCTTTTTTTCAAAACTACAACCCTCTCCACTATGTTGTTTAGTTCCCTTACATTTCCAGGATAATTGTAGGCCATCATTACCTCTAAGGCACCTTCATCAAACCCTTCAACATTTGCATCGTTTAGGCGATTTGCATGTTCGAGAAAATAGTTAATAAGCAGTGGTATGTCCTGCTTTCTCTCCCTGAGAGGTGGGATATGGATAGGCACCACATTTAGTCTGTAAAAAAGGTCTTCCCTGAACTTACCCTCTTTAACCATCTGCTCTAAATCTCTGTTGGTTGCTGCTATAAACCTCACATCTACCTTTATAGGTTTTGAGCCACCTATCCTTTCAAAGGTCTTTTCCTGAAGCACCCTAAGCAACTTTACCTGAAGATTAAACGTCATATCGCCTATCTCATCGAGGAATATGGTCCCCTTATTTGCTATTTCAAACTTTCCATATTTTGTATTGTATGCACCGGTAAAGGCTCCTTTTTCATAACCGAAGAGTTCACTCTCTAAGAGGTTTTCAGGAATTGCCCCGCAGTTTACTACAACCATAGGGTTATCTCTTCTTAAAGAATTATAGTGTATGGCCTTTGCTACGAGCTCCTTACCTACGCCGCTTTCACCTGTTATAAGCACTGTGGCATTTGTCTCTGTAACCTTTTCTATAAGCTCAAACACCTTTTGCATCCCGAAACTTATACCTATTATATTATTGAACTTATACTTTTCTTTAAGCCTTTCTTTAAGCAAGGCATTTTCCAAAAGCAATCTGCTCTGGGAAAACCTCTTCATTAAATTTGCCTTTGATGAAAGCTTTTGATTGAGACCAACATTTGTCATTAGATTATAATAATATAGAGCAGATTCAACAACAGACAATATGTCTTCTAACTTGAATGGTTTTAATATGTAATCAAAGGCACCACATCTCATGGCGTTTATGGCATTTTCGAGGCTACCATAGCCTGTTATTACTATGCCTAATGTATTTAGATATTCTTTTTGAATATAACTTATAAGCTGTAATCCATCGATTTTGGGCATGGCCATATCTGTTATAAGTATCTGGTATTTCCCTGTCTTTAGTGCTGAAAGGGCCTCAATACTGTCTCTAAAAGAATCTACCTCATAACCATTTTCCTGTAAAAATTCTGTAAGGAGCATCAATATGCTCTCTTCGTCATCTACTATTATGATTTTACCCTTTGCCTTTTTTTCTTCCATAGATGAAGACATTCTAATTAAAAAGATTAAAAGATTTTGGAAATTTTGTAAAGTATTTGCTTAAATTCTTTCTTGCCCTTTATTTTTTATTGAATGTGTCGATAATAAAAATATGAACCAGAAGGCAATAGATTTAAAATCCATGAGGGAGATTATAGGGATTCTTATGGAAAGCAGTAATTATTTCAAACTTAATCTAAAAGAGCGGTATGAATTATTAAAATACTTTATCTTCAATAACTTAATCCATGTTGCCCGTTCAGAATAAATAAATTTATGATTATCAAAAATATGAAAATTCCTTGATTTTACTAAAAATTATTTTATGTCAATACTTTGACACCAGATAATACAACGAAGCTGTTTTGCCTATTTTACTCAAAAGAAAAATCTATGTATATAACCTCCTTTTCATCTGGCTGACCGTTATTGATGGCAAAATAAAACGGTAGAGATATGATGGGAAGCTTTGTTATAAAGTTCATCTCCACCTGCTTTCCCACAATAACCATAGGTATAGCAGCATTGAGGTTGATCCCTTTTTTTTCAAACTCCTTCCTTGCCTGTCCTGAGATAATGTTTGTAATCTCTCCTACCGCATCCACAACATTCTGATTTATTGTTTCACATTCATCGCCTATTAATGTCTTATACACGTATTTTGCACCTTTTTCCCGAAAACTTATAGCCACTGTCCCCTTTTTATCTCCTGCAAGGCCCATGATTCCCGTTACTTCACCGGAGGTAACACAAGTGTTTTTTAATTCAGGCTTACCCATACCCACATCAATACCGAGCATTGTTTTAAAAACCACCTGTGCAGCAACAATAAAAGGATTAATATACTGGACATCCATAATCTCCTCCAAAACTTATTTTCCTACTCTTTCTTTTGCCTTTTCAATGGCAGTCTGAAGTTTTTCAGGCGTAAAGGGCTTAACAATATAATTATCGACTCCTGATTTTATTGCCTCCATTATATTGCCCTTCTGGGCCTCAGCCGTCACCATTATAAAAGGTATCTTTTTTGTTTGCTCTTCGCTTTTGCAGGCCTTTAAAAAGTCAATACCTGTCATCTCTGGCATAATCCAGTCGCTTATTATAAGATCTATCTGTTCCTTTTTCAAAAGTTCCAAAGCCATCTTTCCGTTTTCTGCCTCTATAACGCTTTCGATCCCAATCTGTTTTAAAACATTTTTAATGATCTTTCTCATGGTGGAAAAATCATCTACTATAAGGACATTCATTTAATCCCTCCAGAGTTTAGTTAAAACTTTCTAAATTAATTTATCGTTACTTATTATGATTTCTTAAGGGTATTTTTATAAAAAATTTAGTTTAATTAAATTTAAAAAAATTCGATAATCAATAATAAAGAAATTTAAGGAGAAAAAATGAAAATATTTATTTCCTCAGTAATTTTTATAACCCTTTTATTAACAAACGCATACGGAGAGAGCGCAAAAAATGAAATGGATATAAAAAGGGATAAGGAAAAGACCGTATATATAATAGGTAGTCCAGATAGCACAAAAGAGAAAGACACAACAGAAGAAGACAGAAAAAATTCTTGGGATATGCTTAAGAACGCAAACATAAGGATAGATAAAAGATAGATAGAATAAGTGGTATAAATTTTGCATAAAATTGCGTTATGGGTTTGTATACTGAATTGCTTGATATAATTATTCTTTCCAAGATGGCTGAAAAAAGGAAAAATGACCTTTCAAGGCTATCTCAAACAAATGAAACAGATTTCCAAAATCTTTTAAAAGAAAATCTGACAAAAATAAATACACTCCCCCAGAATAACATCAAAAGAAATGTTTATAATCCAGTTGTTATTAATCAAATTTTTGAACTGAGTGGAGATAAGGACAAATGTTTTGAGGTGGCCTATGATTTTGTCTTAAAACAGGAAGGGGACAGGTTCGTTCAAAGGGATGGCATAAAAAACGAATCATCTAAATACGGGATTTTGCAATCCACTGCAAAGGAATTTGGATATAAAGGCGATATAAAACATATGACAAAAGAACAGGCAAAGATCATCTATAAAAAAATATGGGATAAATCAGGGGCTGGTAATCTGTCTTATCCTTTAAGTATTGTATATTTCGATACATATGTGAATTCACCGACCATGGCAAAAAAACTACTTGAAAAATCAGGAGGAGATATAGTTAAGTTTTTAGACATGAGGGAACAGAGGTATATAAGGCTTTCAAAAATAAGACCTGACATATTTGGCGTTTACTTAAAAGGGTGGATAAAAAGGGTGGATAATCTAAGGGCTATGATAATTGATTATGGCAAATCTCATGGAACGAAAAAGACATAAATCTGTTTTAATTAAGAAAATCTGAACAATGCTTACTATTGTTGGTATTGTCGTAGTTATAATATCTGTTATCGGTGGTTTTATATTAGAAGGCGGGCCTGTCCTTGTCTTAATTCAGGTAGCAGAGTTTATGATTATCGGTGGCTCTGCCATAGGTGCATTACTTATTTCCACGCCGAGCACAATACTCAAAAAGATTATAAATAATATTATAAAATCCCTAAAAGGCACAAAGACAACAAAGCAGACATATCTTGACCTTTTAAAACTCCTTTATGAACTATTCAGCATCATAAGAAAAGACGGTCTCATTGCCATTGAATCCCACATTGAAAGACCAGAAGAAAGCAGTGTCTTTAAAAACTATCCACAATTTTTAAGCCAGCACCATACTATAGAATTTATATCAGACACGCTACGCCTTGTGATTATGGGTGGTGTCCCGCCCCATGAGATCGAACTACTTATGGACGCAGATATAGAACTACATCACCATGAAGGCTCAAAACCTGGTATGATATTGCAGAAGATAGGTGATTCTCTACCAGGACTTGGCATTGTTGCCGCAGTCCTTGGCATCGTAATCACCATGCAGGCAATCAACGGTCCTCCTGAAGAGATAGGCCATAAGGTCGCTGCAGCCCTTGTTGGAACATTTCTCGGTGTTTTTGCTTCATATGGTTTTATCCAGCCCCTTGCAACCAATTTAGATTTATCTAACGATGACGAAACCCGTATATTTCATGTAATAAAGTCGGGCATTATCTGTGCGGCCAAGGGCCTAAACCCCATCCTTTCCGTAGAATTTACCAGACGCTCAATAGCATCTGATTTTAGACCTTCATTTCAGGAAATGGAGAGTTATGTAAAGGGCACAAAATGAACGAAGACAAGCAAAATATTCCCATAAGGATTATCGTTAAAAAAAAGGGTCATGGTGGTCATCACGGCGGCGCATGGAAGGTGGCGTATGCTGACTTTGTCACAGCCATGATGGCGTTGTTTATTGTTTTGTGGATTGTAAGCCAAAATAATAGTATAAAGCAGGCTATTGCTGCATATTTTAAAGACCCTACCATTTTTACAGGGGGAAGCGGCATACATACAGGTATAGCAAAAACGCCCAACCCCATTTTATTTCCAAGGGAGGAAACCCAATCAGATAATAATGCCTTTAAGACATTTAAAGATGAAATAACAAAAGTAAAAAACGAAATACAAAAACTTACAGAGGAAAGCAAAAAGATCGAAAAAATAGTATCTAATACACCTGGTTTTGAAAAGTTTAAAGACAAAGTTCAACTCACCGTAAACGAAGAAGGGCTAAGGATAGAACTCATTGAAAATTCAGAAGGTCTTTTTTTCGATGTGGGAAGTGCAAAGGTTAAACCTGACACAGTAAAACTCTTAAAACTTATTGCCCAGGAGTTAACAACTCTTAGTAACAAGATAATAATAGAGGGTCACACCGATGCGCTTCCGTATGTATCCCCTGGTTACTCAAACTGGGAGCTAAGTGCCGACAGGGCAAATGCGGCAAGGAAGATCCTCGAGGAGGCAGGTGTAAAAAAGGAACAAATAGTTGGGATTAAGGGATATGCAGACAGGATGTTAAAACACCCTGATAAACCTCTGGATTTTGCCAACCGAAGGGTTGCCATACTGGTAGCCATATCAAAATCGAACTTAATAACACCTCCAGATAACATAAAAAAAGAACATAAAAAATGAGAAACAATACTTACACAATACTCATAGTGGATGACGAAAAGACTGCAGTGAACATTATAAAGGGAGTTTTGTCAAAACATAGCGAATATATGATCTTTGAAGCTTATAACGCAATGGATGGCCTTATGATTGCCCAAAAGGTAAAGCCGGACATTATAATTAGCGACTACTATATGCCTGATAAAAATGGATTAGAATTCTGTAAGGACATAAGGCGCAACCCAGAACTATCCAATGTTATTTTTATACTCCTTACCGCAGAAACAAGCGTTGAAAAAAAGATTGAAGGACTTGAGACAGGCGTTGATGATTACATTGAGAAGAATATCTCTTTAAAGGTGCTGGAAGGAAAAATAAAGGCCTTTTTAAAGATAAAGTCCTTGCAGAATGAACTTTTAGTAGAAAAAGAAAAATTACGCATTGCCAACGAACAACTGGAAAAAAACTTTAAAGAAATTGTATATGTGTTATTAAAAATTTTAGAAATAAATATCCCACAGGCAAAAATGCGCTCTGATAATGCAAAACGCATAGCCCAGTATATATCGGAAAAATTGGGCATAGACGAAGATACTAAGAACAAGATAATCTTTGGTGCCCAGCTGCATGAGATAGGAAAGGTCGGCATCCCCCATAAGATTATGGCATCTAACCCAAAGACATTAACACAGGAAGAACTGGAAGCATACAATCAATACCCCATTATAGGCTCTATTATCGTATCGTCAATTACAGGCTATGAAGAAACAGCAGGATACATTTACTATCAGCTTGAAAACTTTGACGGTTCTGGAAAACCAGCAGGCCTAATAAAAGATCAAATACCAATTGGTGCAAAGATTTTAAGGGCTATAACGATAATAGATGAACTAACAATGGAAAAATGTTCTTACGAAGAATCGATAGAAATTGTAAGGCTTTCCATGAACTCAAAGCTCGATCCTGTAATTGCATCCCATCTTTTAAAATATCTCGTAGAGAACAAATCAGATAAGACCAGAGAGATTATAAATATATCTGTGGAAGAGTTAAAACCTGGCATGATTGTGGCAGAAGATGTGTTCTCCATCACCGGTGTTAAAATTATGCCAAAGGATATAACCATTAACGAGAAGATATTAAATATTATTTTAGAGCGCCATGGGATTGACCCAATAATCGGTGGTATATACATCTACAAAGAATAATTCTTTTATTCTCCGAGGATCTCCTTTAATTTAACGGAAAGCTCGTTTAGATTAAATGGCTTCTGTATAAAACCACTACAACCTCTACCCATAATACGTTCTGCTGAACCTTCAATACTGTAACCGCTTGTAAGAAGCACTTTTATATCCCTGTTTATCTCCTTTAATTCTACGAATGTCTCCTCTCCTCCCTTACCTGGCATAATCATATCCAGTATCACAAGGTCTATCTCATCCATTCTATCTTTATAAATCTTTACAGCCTCTAACCCATTAGATGCCGTTAATACCTTATAACCCATTACTTCAAGAAGCTCCTTGCCTACCTCAAGTATAACCATTTCATCATCTACAAGTAATACTGTTCTATCTTTTTGCTTTTTAGCCCTGGGCATTACAATTCCTACTTTATTGGGTGTTTGTGATGCAGGAAGATATACGGTAAATGTAGAACCTTTACCTAACTCGCTTTTTACATCTATTATGCCCTTATGGTTTTTTACAATACCATAAACCGTTGTAAGACCAAGACCAACGCCCTTTCCCACTTCTTTTGTTGTAAAAAACGGGTCAAATATCTTTTCCATGGTCTTCTCATCCATTCCGACACCTGTGTCCCTGACTGAGATCCTAATGTATCTTCCCTGGGGCACCAAAAAATTATCTGTAAACCTTTTATCAAGGAAAATACCTTCAGCCTCAACGAATATCTCACCATTTTCTTCCATTGCCTGCCATGCATTTATAAATAGGTTTATTAACATCTGTTCGAATTGGCTGGCATCAGCCTCTATAATCTCAGGTTCTCCTTTGTAGTCAAAGTGAACGGTTACCTCTTTTTTCATCCTTCTAAACATATCTATGGTCTTTTCTATTGCCTCTTTTACGTATAAGGGTTTTATTTCCTTCTTGGCACCCCTTGAAAATTCAAGAAGCTGCCTTGTAAGGAGTGCACCGTTCTTAATTAGATTTTCTATTGTGGTAAGTCTCTTATAAAAGGGATGGGTTTGTTCAAGTTTAAAGAGCATCAAAGAAACATTTCCCTGAATGGCCATTAAAAGATTATTGAAATCATGGGCTACCCCTCCTGCAAGCACACCTATTGCCTCCATTTTCTGGGCGTGCATAAGCCTCTGTTTCAAGAGGTGCTGTTCTGTTATATCCTCACAAACTGTTAAAGTCTGACCTGTTGGCAGTAGGGTTGTGTGGAACTGTATATCCCTTTCATTGCCATTTTTATCCTTTATTTTCATATCTCTTATAACCTTACTCTGAGTCTTAAGGGTATTTACATCTTCTATCCACAGTCTTAATGCCTTTTTTCTATCATTTTCATCGGGAAATGCCTTTCTAAACCACTCTCTTCCGTTTGGTATCTCATCTATGGTATAACCTACCATTTTTGTAAATTCTGGATTTAAATAACTGTATGACCCATCATTTTCAATGAGCATTACTCCGATAGGCAGGCTCTCGAGCAGCGATTTCAATCTCTCCCTTTCAATCTTCAAGGCGTTTTGTATTTTTTTTATCTCTGTAATATCCCTTACTGACTCTATGGCCCCGATTATTTTTCCGTTTTCATCGAAAAGCCTTTTTGCAGATGCCCAGAGATAACCACCTCTTCCATTATAAATCTTAGGAACATAGACTTCTGTATAGTACGTATCATTGATTTTCTTAACAAAGTCATAATGTTTTTCGATTTCAGGATGTTCTTCAAAGAGAAAATCAATAAGAATGGGCCTTTTTTCTCCATAGAATGGAACAGCATAGGCATAATCACCTTTTCCTACAATATCCTTTTTTTCTATACCTGTTATCTCTTCTATTGCCCTATTCCATGCAATCACCTTTCTTTCAGAATCCACAACAAATGTTGCATCTGGTAAAAATTCTATTATAGCCTCTAATGTCTTACTGAATAATTGGAGGCCCATAAATTCTTTTTGTGTTGAACTTATATTTCTCGTGATAACGAGAAAGATTTCATTCGATAAACTTCTGATGGGCGTAATTCTTGCCTCGAAAAATTGCTCTACCCCTTCAATAAAGGTAGAGTATTCAATATTTGCAATTTGACCTGTCCTTTTAACATCCTCAAAGGCATCCTTGAATTTTTGGGCTTCTCCTCCAATAGGTGTATCGAATATCTTTTTCCCTATGAGTTTTTCCCCTGGGACATACTGGTTTGAAGGTAAGCCAGCCTTACATTCTAAAATAGTTCCATCACAATCGAGCAAAAACAACAAATCAGGGTTCGCCTCGGTAAATGCCTTAAAGGTATCCCTTTCTTTTATAAGGCCATATACAAAATCTGATATCTCCATGTGAACCCCCTGCCCTTTTTATAAAAATGCCTAAAGGTCTTTATCACACAAGCACAGGCTTTATGCCCCAGACCTTCTCTGCATATTCCTTTATGGAACGGTCACTGGAGAAAATACCAGAACGGGCTACATTTAAAATGGCCATTTTAGTCCATCTGTCCGCATCAAGATATGTTCTACCCACGCGTTCCTGGCACTCTATATACGATTCATAATCGGCAAGGACAAAATATTCGTCTCTTTGAAGAAGTGCATTTACAATAGGCTGAAAAAGATTTAGCTGTTCAGGTGAAAAATATCCATCCCTTATCTGGTCTATTGCCTTTTTAAGCTCTTCATTTTTTTCATAATACATGAAGGGATTATAGCTCTGTCTCAAATTCATTATCTCTTCGGCAGTTAAGCCGAATGCAAAAAAGTTTTCCTCCCCCACCTCGTCTTTTATCTCTATGTTTGCGCCATCGAGGGTGCCAATGGTTATTGCACCATTTAATGCAAACTTCATATTACCCGTGCCTGAAGCTTCATAACCTGCTGTTGATATCTGCTCTGACAGCTCTGCTGCAGGGATTATCTTCTGTGCAAGGGTTACGCTATAATTGGGCGCAAATACAACCTGAATTTTATTTTTTAGCCAATCGTTTCCATCTATAATCATCTTAACATTGTGTATGAGTTTTATTATAAGTTTACATAGATAGTATGCAGGTGCAGCCTTCCCGGAAAAAAGAAATGTCCTCGGGACAAAATAATCTCCTAACCTTCCTTCCCTTATTCTGTTATAAACTGTAATAATGTGGAGCACATTCAAAATCTGTCTTTTGTATTCGTGAAAACGTTTTATCTGACAATCGAGAAGAAAGTCCTTTTCAAAATGCAACTGATACATATTTGTTAAATATCTCGAAAGTTCTTCCTTATTTGACTCCTTAATCTTTCTAAATTGAATACAAAATTCACTGTCATCTACGAATTGCTCAAGTTTTCTTAACTCCGTAAGTTCCGTTATCCATTTATCTCCTATTGCCTCTGTGATTAATTGGGAGAGTTGAGGATTTGATTGAAGGAGCCACCTCCTCTGAGTAATGCCGTTTGTTATATTTATGAATTTTTCAGGCATCATTTCATAAAATTCTTTAAAGACCTTTTTTTTAAGTATCTCTGTATGTAACTTAGAAACACCGTTTATTTTATGACTCCCTACGATTGCAAGGCGAGCCATATGAATTGTGCCGTCTTTATCACCTGTTATAATACCCATTTTATTATGGATATCGTGGTTTTCAGGAAATCTTTCCTTTACCTGAATCATAAATCTTCTGTCTATTTCCTGGATAATCTGCAAATGACGAGGTAAAAGCCATGCAAAAAGACCTGCAGGCCATATTTCTAATGCCTCTGGAAGTATAGTGTGGTTTGTATAAGCAAAGACCCTGTTGGTGATATCCCATGCAGTATCCCAGGGAAGGTTTTCCTCATCCACAAGTATTCTCATAAGCTCTGCAATGGCAATTGAAGGATGTGTATCGTTTAACTGAATGGCTACCTTTTCTGGAAGCTTCTTAAATGTCCTGTATGTCTTTTTGTACCTTCTTAGTATGTCTTTTAAGGTAGCACTTACAAAAAAATACTGCTGCTTAAGTCTTAATTCTTTTCCTGCCATGGACTGGTCATTGGGATACAGCACTTTTGATATGTATTCACTGGAAAATTTGTCCTCCACTGCCTTTATATAATCACCGCTATTGAAATACTCAAGATTAAAATCCCTTGTTGCCTTTGCAGCCCAGAGTCTTAAAGTGTTTACAGTATTATTTTTATAACCTGGCACAGGATAATCGTATGCCATTGCCATAACATCCTCTGTATCCACCCATTCCATCCTGAATTTGCCGTTCTGGCCTTGAATGGTCTTTACCTTTCCATAAAATTTTATGTTATATAAAAGCTCTGGTCTTGGAAATTCCCAAGGATTTCCATATCTTAACCAGTTATCCGGTGCCTCTACCTGATAACCATCTTTTATCTTTTGTGTAAATATACCGAACTCGTATCTTATGCCGTAACCGTATCCTGGATACTGAAGTGTTGAAAGGGAATCAAGAAAACACGCTGCAAGTCTCCCTAAACCACCGTTTCCAAGACCTGCATCCCATTCATGCTCCAATACCTCTTCAAAGCTAATACCTAAGATATCTACAGCCTGACTGTATTCATCGGACATATTTAAATTGATTATGTAGTTTCTTAAAAGTCTTCCCAGTAGAAACTCAAGGGAGAGGTAATATACCCTTTTTGCACCTACATTGTAATACATCTGTTGGGTCTCAATCCATTTCTTTGCGAGGTTTTTCCGCACAGACAGGACAACGGATTCGAATTTATCCCTTGATGTGGCAGAATATAAATCTTTTGCAAGCTCATGGATAAGATTATCCATGAGGCTCTTATAAAGGGCTTCGAGGTTTTCTATCATGACTGCAATCCCATAATAATTTTATCGTCTTTTATGCTAATAATATAATAAGTTTTAAAAAATGCAAGAAAAATTCATGGCTCTAACAATTTTTTTGAATAGATTTAATTTGACCTTTTAAAAAAAACTGATTTTTTAATTTTAGGGTCATTGTTACATTTGCATGCCTTAGTTTTTAACGCTGCGACTTACTATATATAAAAGGGGAATGGAGGCGAACTGGATTGCTACAGAAAAGATTACCATGGCCACGATGGAATAATCATAAAGCACTCCCATTAAAGCACTACCAAAAAACCAGAAAATGCCAAAACTCATGTTAAAAGTACCAAATGCAGTGCCACGGATGCTGGCAGGCGACATATTTGCTACATGTGCCTTCATGACTGACTCCTGTAAACCCATACCTATTCCCCATAGGATAGAACCTGCAAAACCAGCACTGAATCCCCCGAAGAAGACAAGGGGAACTAAGGGGACAGGAATTGCTGCCCCTATAATGAGAACTCGTATCCCCAAGCAATCATAAAGACGGCCGTATGCCAGTGCAGTAAGGCCGTCCACGCCCATGGCAATGGCGTATAGAATTGGAATCCATTCAGGCGGAACACTACTGGTTTTATTAAAATGATAGGCAATGAGCGGGTAATCGGCGAAACCGGCTGCAATACAGGCCGTAGCTGCCAGATATAGCCAGAAAACTCCAGTATACCCGTGGGTATCCAGTTTTGGGGTCATAGATTCAAGGTTACGAGGGTTAGGATAGAAAAATCGCGCTATTACGAGCACACCCAGTGAGATAAATGCAGGTATGATTAGCACTGCAAAAGACAGACGGTAATCATTGCGGAAGAACATCACTGTTGCAACAATTAGCGGTCCTATTGTGGCACCTATCTGGTCCATTGCTTCATGCAATGCAAAGGCCCATCCACGTCCCACACGTTCGCTGGCAAAGGAAAGCATGGCGTCTCTGGAAGGGCTACGCACTGCTTTACCGGTGCGCTCAACTAACATAAGTAAGACGGCAAGCTGCCAGTTTCCCGCCAGTGCCAGGGCAGGCACTGCCAAAAGGTTAAGACAATATCCAAAGATCGTCACTGCCCAGTAACGACCAGTGCGGTCGGCTATCCTTCCAGAAACAAATCTCAGTGCATACCCGAGCAACTCTCCGAGCCCCGCAGCAGCACCAACCACCGTTGCACTTGCGCCGAGCAGGGTGAGAAAGGGTCCAGTTATGCTTCTGGCTGATTCGTAGGTCATGTCAGCAAAAAGGCTTACAACACCTAATAGTATAACAAATATCGTGGAAGACCTATGATTTTTTAGCTTTTGGTTGATATAAGTGCCTGTATGGCCTCCGTTGTGTTCACGCAACCATTTCATAATCATTCCATCCTCATGGAAAACCATGAATAATATGAGAGACAGCTTATCAACAGTAGGAGTTAAAAGCCCTAATAGACGACGATACAAAAAGAGCCATCACCTGTTAAAATTTATCATGGAACAGTGCTTTTGTCAAAACATTTGGGTAACTCGTTGACATATTTTTAATAAAATGTTAGTTAAAAATTTGTATTATCATGTCCTTTTTTAAATAAATTTAAAGGGATTTTTTAATCTTTGTATGATAGGTCTTGATAGAAAAGTAAAAGCGTTAATGGAAAAAGGGGCTTTTATACCTAATCCTTTCTCGATTTATGTAGGAGAAGAGGTAAATATTGACCTTATATCTGGCGATAAGGTGGAAATATATCCTGGCTGCAGGATCTTAGGAGAAAAGACCGTTATATCAAAGGGGGTTAAGCTTGGTTATGAGGCACCGGTAACATTGGAAGACTGTCAGTTGGGAGCCCATGTAGAGCTCAAAGGTGGTTTTTTTAAAAAATCAGTATTCCTCGAAAAATCACATATGGGCTCAGGTGCCCATGTCCGTGAAGCATGTATCCTTGAAGAAGAGGCAAGCGGTGCCCATTGTGTTGGTCTTAAACAAACTATTTTGTTTCCTTTTGTTACCCTGGGGAGTTTGATTAACTTCTGTGACTGTCTTATGGCAGGTGGGACAAGCAGGCGCAACCACAGTGAGGTAGGAAGTTCATACATACACTTCAATTTTACCCCTGAAGGGGACAAAGCTACCCCATCCCTTATTGGCGATGTGCCAAGGGGTGTTATGCTCGATAAACCCCGCATTTTCCTCGGTGGTCAGGGAGGTATGGTAGGGCCCGTCAGGATAGGTTTTAGAAACGTTGTTGCCGCAGGTTCCATTATCAGAAAAGACTATCCCTTTGAGAATAAACTCATTTTAGCCTCTTTATCGTCAGATATAGTAAGGGATATGCCCAAAAGGAACGTTTTTTCTCTCAATCGTATAATAAAAAATAACATCATCTACATTTCAAACTTAATAGCCCTTGAGGATTGGTACATCCATGTAAGGCAGCCCTTTTTAAAAAGGACTGAATTCGGTGATTTTATATATAATGGTTTGATAGATAAAATCCATTTGTCCATAGAGGAAAGGTTAAAAAGACTGAAAGAATTATTAGAGAAATATAGAGAACAAAAACCTGAATTTTTTAATAAATTCGAAATTTTGAAAGAGGTAATAAAAAACAAAGAACAGATTAAAGAAGGTATAAAAGAACGTGATAAATTCATAAATACCCTTAATATGCACATTACAAATAGCAAATTAAATTATATCGAATTTATAAAAAATTTAAATGAAGAAACCAAACAATACGGCACAGATTGGCTTTACAGGATTATAAATAACATCTGTGAAAATGTGGAAATGATCCTTCCGGCATTAGCCCCTATACTAAAATAGGGATAAATATTTTAGATAAAAGGTGTTATTATATAAAACATCATAGAATTAAAAAAACAAAAACCGGTTTTTTTATTGATATTTAATATTTTGTGAATTTTTTCATAAGTTGATTGACAATGGATAAAAAAAAGTTTTATAATAAAATCACAATCCCCAAATTAGGGTAAATATATAAATGGAGTTTAAACTTTTATAAGGAGGTTATAATGGTATCAGTTAAACGAAGTCTATGTTATTTGCTTCTTGCATTTTCTTTGATGTTTCTAACTGCACCGCTTGCATGTGCCAGTGAAGCTGACATCATTCTTCCCGATTTGTCCCAGGTAAAATTCGGTATATTTGGAGGCACAAGTGGCGTATCCATTATGTATTTCGGTCTATTTGTGTGTATCATAGGTCTTATATTCGCATTGGTGCAATACAGTCAGACTAAAAATAGACCGGTCCATAAATCTATGTTAGAGGTCTCTGAGATAATCTGGGAGACATGTAAATCTTATCTAACTCAACAGGGTAAATTCCTTATAATCCTGTGGATACTCGTGGCAATTTGTATGGTTTATTATTTTATGGGCCTTTCACATCTTTCAATTGGACCTGTAATCGTTATACTCGTATGTTCAATTCTTGGAATCCTCGGTTCATACGGTGTTGCATGGTTCGGCATGAGGATTAACACAAGGGCAAATTCAAGGGCGGCCTTTGCATCCCTTACTGGAAAACCCGTTGATGTTGTAAACATTCCCTTAACATCTGGTATGAGCGTTGGGCTTCTCCTTGTAAGCGTTGAGTTATTCTTTATGATTTGTATCCTTGTGTTTCTCCCGAAAAACCTTGTAGGTCCAAGCTTTATAGGTTTTGCAATCGGTGAATCCTTAGGTGCTAGCGCACTTAGGATTGCTGGTGGTGTCTTTACAAAGATCGCCGATATAGGCTCTGACCTCATGAAGATCGTTTTTAAACTCCCAGAAGATGACCCCAAAAATCCTGGCGTTATAGCAGACTGCACAGGTGACAATGCTGGTGATAGTGTTGGCCCCACAGCAGACGGCTTTGAAACATACGGTGTAACAGGTGTGGCTTTAGTTACTTTTTTAGCACTTGCCCTCGCTGCAAATCCAATTATGTCTGGAACACTTATCATATGGATATTCTCCATGCGTATCCTTATGATACTTACCTCACTGGTATCTTATTTTGTTAATCTCGGCATTACAAATTCAGTATATGGTTCAAAGAAAAAATTTAACTTCGAACAACCCCTTACAAACCTCGTATGGATTACCTCTGCCATATCCATAATCGTTACTTTCTGGGCTAGCTATATGCTCCTTGGCGATTTAAACGACAAATATCCAGGTCTATGGTGGGCACTTTCTATTATCATCTCCTGTGGCACTATTGCCGGTGCACTTATACCTGAATTTACAAAGATTTTTACAAGCACAAAATCACGCCATGTCCAGGAAGTTGTAGGTGCTGCCCGTCACGGTGGTGCCTCCCTTGATATTCTATCAGGTTTTGTTGCAGGTAATTTCTCTGCCTTCTGGGAAGGCCTCGTAATACTCTTTCTCATGTTTATTGCCTATAGGGTATCACAGCATCCCTCCATTATAGCTGTTATGCCACAACAATTTGCCTTTGCGGCCCCTGTGTTTGCATTCGGTCTTGTGGCTTTTGGTTTCCTCGGCATGGGTCCTGTCACAATAGCAGTTGATTCATATGGTCCTGTATCGGACAATGCCCAATCTGTTTATGAGCTTTCAAGGATTGAATCCCGTCCAAATATTAAAGAAGAGATAAAAAAAGAATTCGGGTTTGATCCAGACTTTGAAAATGGAAAGGATTATCTCGAAGAGGCAGATGGCGCTGGAAATACATTCAAGGCAACGGCAAAACCTGTGCTTATAGGAACTGCCGTGGTCGGTGCCACTACCATGGTCTTTGGTATTATTATACTCCTCGAAAATATGTTTAAAAATGTTATAGCCAAATTAAGTTTAGTGCAACCTGAAATCATCCTCGGTCTGCTTATGGGCGGCGCTGTTATATACTGGTTTACAGGTGCAGCAACACAGGCGGTTACAACAGGTGCATACCGTGCAGTTGTTTTTATCAAGAAGAATATTAACCTTGACAAAGAAGAGGCATCCATTGAGGACAGTAAAGAGGTTGTCAAGATATGCACACAGTATGCCCAGAAGGGTATGATAAACATTTTTATAGTGATATTCTTCCTCGCCCTTGCCTTATCCTTCTTCAACCCGTATTTCTTTATCGGTTATCTTGTTGCCATTGCATTCTTCGGGCTTTTCCAGGCTATCTTTCTTGCAAATGCAGGTGGTGCATGGGATAACGCAAAGAAGATAGTAGAAGTGGATTTGAAGGAAAAGGGCACAGATTTACATGCTGCAACAGTTGTCGGTGATACAGTGGGTGACCCATTTAAGGATACATCGTCTGTCTCCATGAACCCGGTTATTAAGTTCACCACACTTTTTGGTCTTCTTGCCACTGAAATTGCCGTTACCATGCAGTCCCAGGCCATGAAGACAACTATTGGCATAATCTTCTTCATCATTGCCCTTATCTTTGTGTATCGTTCATTCTACGGCATGAGAGTGGGACAGGAAAAACTCGAATAAATAAAAAATAGTGCAAAAAAAACGCCCCTTATAAGGGGCGTTTTTTTATTTTTGCAGCCTTTAAAAATAACCTTATCCTTCTTTTTCTTTGTTCATCTATAATCTTTGACAGAGTCTCTTCATCAATAGTGGATAGCTCCTCTACAGACTTTATATTGTTCTGCCTTAATTTTTTAAGGTTAATGATGCCCAAACCTTTGAGATGCATTAATTCTAACATATCCCTCTCATATTTATCGAGGGACTTCACATCTATTTTAAAGCTGGTCTTAATACCTTTATTTTTAAATGTCTCAATCTTTTGTTTATCTATAAAGTCTATTTCATCTATTTTGGCAATATAAGAAAAAACAGTATATCTGTCTATTAAAGGAAATGTAAAAAAACATATAAATGCCATTAATGTTAATGCCATCATCTTTTTCGTCACTGACCATAGGCCTTCTAAAAAATTTAAAAAGGCAATTGTTTCGAAACCGAAGGCAATAAAACCTACATATCCTAAAACAGGCATTTCAAAAAGTTTTAACTCTTCAAAAAAGGGGACTGTATACACCCATTTTGTTACAGCCCAGTTGTTCCAAAATTCCCATAAGATGCCACAAAATAATCCACCAAGCATGGATGCCAAAAGATTGTCTATGCATCCCTTTTCCATATCTTTGGCAAAGGATCTATTGCGCACTTTATAATTATATCCATCAAAGATAAGACCAAAAGATACCCAGGCAAGACCGAAAAAATATTCAGGCAATAAAAGGGTAATAAAGAACATAAAAAGACCAACTGTTATTGCATAGACAGCATAGTTTTTTATATACATGTTTTTAATCTTTATTTCTCCCATTAGAGAATGAATTATTTCCTTTGTCACATAAATGGCTGGGATTACAGTGCCGTATGACAAAAGGTAGCCCAAAATCCACCTCTGGTTTATTTCCCTGGGTAGATTTATATAAAACCAGTTTTGGATCCTTAAATTGATAAGCTCAAAGATACACCAGAAGCCACTAGAGATGACGATTAAAAAGATTAAAGAATGCTTTAAGATTAGAAATTTTTTATTTTTTAAGGCATATATGGCATCCATTATAAGTATATAAGACCACCAGACAAGGGGATAAAAAAATATATACAGCGGTTCAATTCAATTATAAAGAATTATATAGCTTAAAATGTGTAAGACAATGCCTATAGATAAGGCGAGATACTTAATCACATCTTATGATTTACTAACTTCATCATCAGGGGTTGTGTTTCTTTTTACATCGGCATTTTCTTCTATATAGGGTTTCTTTACCCTTGTGGCCCCTACATAGGTTCTTGAATAAAAATCAGAGCTAAGGGAATCTATCTTCACCCCTATTCTTCCATTCCCTGAAGAAGAATGAATGAAATAACCATCGCCTATGTATATACCCACATGGGTTGGATATTTTATATACCTTTTTGTCCTGAAAAAAACAAGGTCGCCAATTGCAAGCTCTTCTTTACTTATCTTTGTGCCCACATGAAACTGTTCCCTTGCACTCCTTGGTAGCTGCACATCAAAAATCTCGTAAATCTTTTTTACATACGCAGAACAATCAAGGCCTCTTACAGAGTTTCCACCGTATTTATACGGTGCACCTATAAAACTCTTTGCCACCTTAACGAGCAGATACTTTTCGTCGTTACTCTTCCAGGGTTTCAGATTTTTATTTGTTAATTCCACAAATTCTTCCATTTTTTCTTCAGATAAGGTTTTCGGGATAAGGATAACCATATTCTTATTAAGTTTTACCCCATCTTTCAAATTATTTGCTTCGAGGAGCTCTTCTTTATCTATATTGAATCTTTTTGCAATGCCATCTAAAGTATCACCTTTTTTTGTCCTATATTCTATAAATTCACCATCAGTTTCTAAAACAGGCTCTTCAAGGCTTATATTCTTTTTTTTCTTATTCTTTAAATTCTTCTTTGCTAAGACAGTTTTTTTATTTTTTGTTGAAGCAGCTTTTATGGTTTTTTTTGTTTGATTATTTGATACCTGTTTCGTTGTATTTTTATTATTTGTTGTCTGCTGCGAGAAGGCATCACATGTCCATATTAAAAACAAAAAAAATGATATGATTGTTATCAATATGTTTTTCTTCAATTTTTACCCCTTTTAGCCTTAAATATTAACCCCGCTATGTGATATGAATCATTTTTTATCAAAACAGGTATAAATCTGTCAAGAATTTTTATTTTTATCAAATGATATTGTTTTAAATTTTAAAATTTTGTGTAATAATTTAAATACATTTCCATGATTATAATAAAGTGGTTCATCATGGCTTTTTCCATTCTGGTTATAAGCTATTATCTTCCAGGGGTTACTGTTAGCAGTTTTTTATCTGCCCTTTGGGTAGCCTTATTTCTCGGTATAATCAACATTTTCATAAAACCCGTTCTCATATTCATCACCCTGCCCATAAACATCTTAACATTAGGTTTATTTACATTTGTAATAAACGCAATCCTTGTCCTTTTTGCATCAAGTGTGATCAAAGGATTTTATGTCCAAGATTTCTTATCTGCCCTACTATTCGGAATAATACTTTCTGCCATAAATTATATATTAAATTCTATTTTTTTCAGATCAAGGTAACATGGAAAAAACGATTGTTTATGTAGAACTAAATAGCCTTTTAGGTCTTTCAAAAGTGCTTAAAACACAAGACCTCGATGTGGATGAACAAGAAGCCCTTAAAAATATATGGACCCTATTCAATGAAGAAAAGATAAGACTTGTTACCTCTGGGGATGACATAAAAATGGATATAATCATGTGGCTCAATAACCAGGGATGTTGTGTCACAGATACCCTTACACCTATAGAAGCAATAAAAGAATTCGAAAAATGGGAAAAGGCAGATAAAAATATCTTAAAAGCGTGGCGGAGAATCTTTTATTATTACGACAGGATAGAATCTATTCCAAAACAATACAACGACAACTCTGCGTATATAAAAGTGCTTCCATGGGAACTCTTATCAGTTAAAAGTGGAAAGGACCCTGATTTTTTTCTTGATAATCTCCATACAGTAAAAGAAATACTCAAAGATTGTGCAAACGGCCTCAGTGAAATATTTCCACAAGAAAAATGGCATGATTTGAGTTGCATTGATTATCAACTAAACTGGATGGTATTGGAACGGACATTTAAAAAATTGGGAATCGAATTAGACTTAGAGGGTTCATATGGAGAAGAAATAAAAAGGATATTCGGGCTTTTAAATAGGGTTATAAATTTAAGTAAAAAAAGCAGTAAAAACCCAAAATTAAATCCAGAGCATCTCGATTTTATAATAAATACAGTTATAAATAAATATTTCACAGAAAAAAGCAGCTACATTAAACATATTATGAACTGCATTTCTTATGGCATAGAATACATGTTGACAACGGATAAAAAATTCATAGAAAGATTCAGGAAGATAAAAAAAGAAAATACTGAGAAGTTTAAATTACTACCAAAAAAATTTAACCTTCTGACGCCATGCGAACTTCAATCAGAGCTATTTAAAAACAAAAACCTATTTCTATAATTAACTTGACATAAAACTCTAAATAGTAGAACATAATATAATAAAGTTTATAAAAAACATAAAGGAGGTTCTCATATGAAGAGATTTATTATTTTTGTTCTTGCCCTATTTTTATGTTTTGCCCTTTCATCATTTGGCATAGCGCAAACAAAACCTGCAGCACCTGAAAAGGCCAAGGTTGAAGCCCCTGCACCTGAAAAGGCAGAAAAACCAGAAGCTAAAAAGCCCGAGGCGCCAAAAGAGGCTGAAAAACCTAAACCAAAAACTTATCCTGGAATCGTTGGAACTGTAGAAAGTGTTGATTCTACACTTCTTACAATAAAAAGCTCAAAAGGCGTTTTGACCTTTGATATTTCCAATGCAAAATTTAAAGGATACAAAAATGCAAGCGAAATAAAAGTTGGGGATAAGGTCTCAGCCACCTCAATAAAAGGTACAATGACTGTGCAAAAAATAGCCGGGGCAAAAAAGGTAAAAAAGTAGCCAACTAATCTATGATGAACACCCTTGTCTTATTTTGCAACAGGGGTGTTCAAAAATATAAATCTAATCGTTTGGTTTTTATTTCACGTTTTATTATATTCTTTTTCTATCTGTTCAAGTCTGCTGTATAGTTTTTTTCTGCTGATACCTAATATTCGGGCAGCCTTGCTTTTATTCCCTCCTACAGAATCTAATACACTTCTAATATGTTCAGTCTCTAATCTTGCAAGGGTAGAATCCATTTTTTTATTTGTTATATCCATTACTACTGTCTGACCATAATTTGAATAAAAGATCGCATCAGGAAGATCCTCCGGTAATATCTCCATCCTGTCAGTACTTATAAGACATGCCCTTTCTATCACATTTGCAAGCTCCCTTACATTTCCAGGCCAGTGGTACGCCTTTAATAATTCCATTACCCTTTCGGAAAGAATTTTCTTTTTGCCTGGCCTTGCGAACTTTGCAAGAAAATATTCTGCCAAAGGAGGTATGTCCTCTTTTTTTTCCCTAAGAGGTGGAAGATGTATAACAAAAGCATTCATTCTAAAAAAAAGGTCTTTTCTGAATTTCCCCTCTTTTATCTCATAAGTCAGGTCTTTATTCGTAGCAAATATAAATCGAATATTTACCTTTGTCTCTTTTGTGTCACCTAATTTTAAAAAGGTTCCGTTTTCAAGCACCCTTAAAAGTTTTGCCTGGATGGCAGGGCTCATATCCCCAATTTCATCCACAAAAAATGTGCCTTCATTGGCTATCTCAAGAAGGCCAGGCTTATTCGTATGAGCACCTGTGAAGGCACCCTTTTTATATCCAAAAAGCTCACTTTCGAGCATGGATTCCTGAAGGGCGCTGGAATTTATGGCAACAAAAGGATTTGATGCCCTTGGGCTTAGGCTGTGGATTGCCCTTGCGGCAAGTTCTTTTCCTGTGCCTGTTTCACCCTGGATAAGCACAGGTGTATCAGACGGTGCAACAAGGGATATTAAATCCTTAACCCTTTGCATCTGTTTGCTGTTGCCCACGAATTGATCCTGGATGCTGAGCCTCTGGATATGTTCTTTGAGGAGTATATTTTTATCCTTCAAGGACTTCTTCTCATAAGCCTTTAATATTATGGTGGATAGCTCTGAAGTTTTGCACGGCTTTGTAAGGTAATCATAGGCCCCAAGTTTCATAGATTTTATTGCCGTATCCACAGAGGCATACCCTGTCAACATCACAATTTCAATTGTAGGCTCATACTGTTTTATCTTGGAGAACAATTCAATGCCATCAATATCCGGTAATTTTATGTCAAGGACTGCCACATCAAAATCATTTTCCTCCACCCTTTTTAAGGCCTCTTCTCCAGATGTGGCAATGGTTATGTCCATATTCTCTTTTGATAGTTGTTTTTTAAAGGCCTGGGCCAACTGTATTTCATCGTCTACAATTAAGACCCTTATCATTATATACCCCTTTTATTTTTACCATCGAAAATGTCTAAAAATTTAAATCGCCCCCTTACCGCCAAAATAAAGATTCTCATGAATAATCTATCAGCAATTTAAATGCCATAAACTTTTCTCCATGAACATTTACACAATATTATATCTAACGGGTTTATCAAATTGTTTATAATGTAAACACATTGTATCATATAGTGATATGTGTTTCCATAGGAAACAATTTATGGGTGAAAAAAAACAAAAAAATATAAATATTTCTTATTAGTTGTAGAAGTAGAACAGTGTTGTTTGTGGTATAAACATTGCATATAGAAATTAGACCGTTTTTAAAAGGTCTAAAAAGAAAAAACTCATTAAGGGGTTATGTATGCAAGATGAGGCAGCAAGTCGTGTGCTGGTTTGTATCCAGTGTGGAAAATGCACAGGCGGTTGTCCTGAATCCGGAAGGACACCTTTTAATATAAGAATGCTCGTTAGAAAAAGATAATTTAATTATGCCATAGATGAATCCATGCCATGGTATTGCACTGCCTGTAATGCCTGCACGATTCGCTGCCCCAGGGATGTAAAACCATCAGAGATGATTATAGAAATTAGGTCTTCATTGGTTGAAAACGGGGATATCCCTTTGGCAATTCAAAAGGCCCTTGAAAATACCTTTGTCCAGAAAAATCCATGGGGTAAGCCGAGGTCTAAAAGGGGTGAATGGGTGGAAAAATTAGATTTTAAGGTCCCCCACATATCAGAAACCAAGCACAAAAGACTCTTGTTTTTGTGTTGTGTCCACGCCTATGATCCCAGGTGTATGATAATACCTGTAAATGTGGCCCAACTATTGAATAAAGCAGGTTATGAATTCGGTATTCTTGGTGAAGAGGAGTGCTGCTGCGGTAACGAGATAAGAAGAATAGGCGAACTCGGATTGTTCGAAGAATTGATGGAAGAGAATAAGGCAAATTTTAAAGAATACGGTGTAGAAGAGATAATAGCCCTTTCACCACACTGCATGAATACCTTAAAAAATGAATACGGAGATATGGGTATAAAGGTTATGCATTACACAGAGGTTTTGTCAAACCTCATTAAAGAAGGTCTATTAAAGCCTGAAAAAACCTTTGAAAAGGAGTTAATCTATCACGACCCGTGTTTTTTAGGAAAGCAAAATAAAATCTTTGAACAACCAAGAGAGATTTTAAACAACATAAACAATGTAAAACTCAAAGAATTTTCCAGGTCAAGGGAGATATCCCTTTGTTGTGAAGGTGGTGGTGGAAGGATGTTTTTTGAGGTAGAGGCCCAATACAAAAGAAACAGTGAAACCAGGGTGGAAGAGGCGCAGGAAAAAGGCGCAGAGGTTATAACCACTGCCTGTCCTTTTTGTGTAATGACCCTTGAAGAAAAGGCAGTTGAAAAAGGGCTTGCAGTAAAAGAATTATCCGAGATATTGATGGAGGTGATATAATATGGATATTCTCGTATTTGTAAAAAGGGTTGCAGCAACCCAGGAAGAAGAATTAAGGATTATAGATGATGGTAAAAATATTGACCTTTCCAAGATCCCTTTCAAGATGAACGACTGGGACAACTATGCTGTGGAAGAGGCAGTAAAGATAGTGGAAGATAAGGGAGGTTCTGTTACTGCCATATCAATAGGAAGTGGAGAATCTGATGAGGTCTTAAGAAGGGCAATAGCAATGGGCTCAAAAGATGGTATTTTAATAGAGTCAAATGAGACGATTCACGACCCGGCGCTTAGGGCACTGGCAATATATAATTTCATTAAAAAAGAGAATATGCAATTTGATGCAATTTTTACAGGTGTTCAATCAGAAGATGACCAATTTGCCGCAACAGGTGGATTTTTGGCAGGTAAAATGGGCCTTTCTTATGCATCTATGGTAATAGGCATAGATGCCATTGAAAATGGATATTTTGTTTTAAGAAGGGAACTCGAAGGCGGGCTTCAAGAAAGAATAAAGATAAAGACACCCTGTGTCTTGTCAATTCAGAGCGGCATAAACGAGCCGAGATATGTATCCATTATGGGCATAAGAAAGGCATCCAAGGTAGAAAGAAAGATAATGAAATTCAATGATTATGCAGGAAGTGGAGATGCTGTTATAGATTTAATCAGGTGGTCTTATCCTGAGAAAAAGGGAGGGGCAACAATGCTGACCGGAGAAGTGGATGCTCAATGTAAAGAACTTTTGGAAATCCTTAAAAATAAGGGGGTGTACTGATGGGTTACGCACTAATTATCTCTGAAGTAAGGCGCGGTGTTTTCGAGGAAAGAAACCTCGATGCCATAGGAATTGCAAACCTTGCAGGAAAAGATGCATATCTTCTTATCCCAGAAGGCAACTATAATATAAACGGCAATATGGTGGATAAAATAATAAAGGTAAAAACAGAAGAATCTATGTTTTTAAATCCTTTGATAATAACCGGGTTAATCACAAAAATTATGGATTCTTCAGCCTCACCTGAAATGGTGATCTTTACCCATTCTTCATCAGGTATAGAGATGGCAAGTTATCTGGCAGGCAAGATGGGTCTCCCAATCATAACAGATATAAGCGGTTATGAAAAAAACGGGGACATTTTCTTTAAAAGCTACTATTCGGATAAGGTCTTTGGTCAGTTCAAAAAAACAAAAGAAAGCCCTTTAATTCTAACAGTTAGAAGCGGTAGCTTTAAAGATTTTGCAACAGATAAGGGGAAACAGGCAGAAGAAACAACAGTAGAAGGTCTTTCGGGCATCGAGGAAAGAAGCTTTATAGAGTATGTTGAGGAAGAAAAGACAGGGGTTGATATCACAAAGGCAGAGTTTCTTCTCTCCCTCGGTAGAGGTGTCGGCAACAAAGACGAGATACCGAAATTTGAAGAGCTTGCCCAACTCTTGAAGGCAACCATATCCGGTTCAAGACCAGTAGTGGATAAGCAATGGTTGCCTAAAGAAAGACAGGTTGGAACATCGGGGAAGACTGTAAAACCAAAGGTTTATCTTGCCATGGGAATTTCAGGGGCATTCCAGCATATTGCAGGTATGAAAGACTCGGAATGCATCATAGCAGTCAATAAAGACCCTGAAGCACCTATCTTTCAATATGCCCACTACGGGATTGTAGGAGACGCAAATAAGATAAGGGATAAATTAAAAGACATAATCCAAGGTGGATAAAGGGAAAACACAACATGCAAGGGGAGCAGAGAGAAATAGAAAAAAGGGTCCTTGTCGTGGGAGGTGGTATAGGAGGGATTACCGCTGCCCTTGAACTTGCAGGATGTGGTGTAAAGGTAACCATGCTGGAAGAGACATCTTCCATAGGCGGGAGGATGATACAACTCGATAAGACCTTTCCCACCCTTGATTGTTCCACATGCACCCTTTCTCCTAAGATGGTGGAGGTGGCCTTAAATAAAAATATAGAACTTATCTCTCTGGCAAAACCCATAGGTATAAAAAAGAACGGCAAGGGTTTTAAGGTTACCATATTTAAAAAGGCAAGGTTTGTGGATGTGAAAAAGTGCACTGCCTGTGGCACGTGTTTTGCTGGTTGCCCTGTTGTCATGAAAAGCGAATTTAACATGGGTATAGGTGAAAGAAAGGCAATATATATCCCCTTCCCCCAGGCAATACCCAATAAGGCCACAATAGATAAAAGGGAAGAAAGACCCTGCCACGCTGCCTGCATTGATGCATGCCCCATAAATACCAATGTAGCTGGTTATCTTAGACTTATAAGGGACGGCAGATTTAAGGATGCCTATCTACTCATAAGGTCCACAAACCCGTTACCCTCTGTATGTGGAAGGGTATGTTATGCACCTTGTGAAGGTGTATGTAACAGGGGACAACTCGATGCCCCTCTTGCCATAAGGGACTTAAAAAGATTTGCCGTTGATTCCTTCAATATCGATGAACTACCCATCCCTCAGGTCCAGAAAACGGACAAAAAAGTAGCCATAATAGGCGCAGGCCCTTCAGGCCTTGCATGTGCCCATGACCTTGCACTGGAAGGTCATAGTGTCACCATCTTTGAGGCACAACCTGAACC
This sequence comes from Deltaproteobacteria bacterium, assembly GCA_029777945.1. Classification (GTDB taxonomy): domain Bacteria; phylum Desulfobacterota; class Syntrophorhabdia; order Syntrophorhabdales; family Syntrophorhabdaceae; genus JAKORG01. Next base: position 29,176 of record JAKORG010000096.1, read on the forward strand.
AGGTGGGATGTTAAGATATGCCATACCTGAATATAGGCTTCCCAAAGATGAACTCCGTAAAGAAATCGACTACATAAAAAGGCTCGGCGTTGAAATTAAATGCAATAAAGAGGTGGGAAGGGATATCACCTTCCTTGACATAAAAAACTCATTTGATGCAGTCTTTATAGGGGTAGGTGCCAGAAAAGGGGTAAACCTAAATATTGATGGTGAAGACCTAAAAGGAGTAATAGACGGCATCAGATTTTTAAGAATGGTCAACATGGGAGAAAAGATAGAACTCGGCAATGTGGTTGCAGTTATAGGTGGTGGCAACACGGCCATTGACTGTGCAAGAACAGCCCTTAGATTAGGCTCAAAAGAAGTCAAGGTCATATACAGAAGAACACAGGCAGAAATGCCTGCAGCCCATGAGGAAGTGGAGGCATTGATTAAAGAGGGGATTGTCATAGAGTTTCTCACAACACCAAAAAGGTTTATTTCAGAAAATGGCGCATTAAAAAAGATGGAATGTATAAGGATGGAACTCGGTGAACCAGACTCATCTGGAAGGAGGAGGCCCGTAGAGATACCTGGTTCTGAATTTACCATTGATGTAGATACAGTAATCACGGCCCTTGGACAGAGACCGGAGACAGACTTTCTAAAAGACAGCATTAATCTCGGAAAAGACAGCACTATTAAGATAGATACAAAGACAGGGATGACGTCATTAGAAGGTGTCTTTGCCGGAGGCGATGCAGTCACAGGACCGGCATATGTAATAGATGCCATTGCTGCAGGAAAAAAGGCTGCCATTAACATTTCGAGGTATCTTAAGGGAGAGCCGCCTTATGAATTCGAAACATGTAAGGCCCCAAAATCCCTTACGGAAAAAGAGGTATCTCAATTAAAAGAAAAATACGGCACTGCCTCCCGTATTTATGTAAAAGAAAAAGATGTGTCTCAGAGGATTAAAGATTTTAGCGAAGTTGTTATAGGTTATGACAGAGATAATGCCATATTAGAGGCATCAAGATGCCTTGCCAGTATGATCGAAGGTTGTATTGAATGCGGTGAATGCAAGAGGAGATGTGAAGCAGGTGCAGTAGACTATCAGATGAAAGATGAAGTGGTGGAGATGGATTTTGACGGAATAGTAATAGCGCCTGGTTTTGATCTTTACGACCCAACAGAAAAGAAAGAATTGGGATACAAAAGATTAAAAGGTGTGATGACAGGCATTGAATTCGAACGTTTAAGCTCTGTTACAGGGCCCACCGGTGGAGAAATACTCTTTAACGGCAAAGTGCCTAAAAGATTTTATTTTATCCAGTGTGTTGGCTCACGGGATAGACAGACCGGTGCAAGATATTGTTCAAGGGTCTGCTGTATGTATACGGCCAAACATGCAAGTATAGTAAAGGACAGGATTAAGGATGCCACAGTCTATATCTCATATATAGACGTAAGGGCCTATGGTAAAGGTTATGAAGAATTCTATAAAAGCACCCAAGAGGCAGGCGTCAAATACATTAGAGGCATTCCTGGTGAGATAGTAGAAGGTAAAAACGGTCTTATTGTAAGGGTGGAGGATATGTTAAGCGGCGAATTAAACGAGGTGGAGGTAGATCTTGTTATTCTTGCCACAGGGGTGAGACCAAAGGCACATATAAAAGAACTGGCAGAAATCATGTCATTGGCACTGGATGAATACGGTTTTGTAAAGGTCGACCCTGTTAATCCTTCTAAAACAAGCACCGATGGTATATTCGTATGTGGCATGGGCTCAGGCCCAAAAGACATACCCGATACAGTGGCATCAGCAGGTGAGGCTGCCTCTGCCTGTATGGAATATATAAAGGCGGATTTATGAAAGCGGGTATATTTATCTGTCACTGCGGACATAACATAAAACATACAGTGGATGTAAGGCGTTTGAGCGAATATTTTAAAAAGATACCAGGAGTGGAGGTTGCCATTGACTACGCCTTTGTCTGTTCAGAACCAGGGCAGGATATTATAAAAGAGAGTATTGAAAATAAACATCTGGACAGGGTTGTAATAGCCTCATGCACCCCATCTCTGCATGGGGATCTCTTCAAGGACCTCCTTAAAAAATCAGGGATAAACCCGTTCTATTTAAGACGTGTAAGCATAAGGGAGCACTGTTCATGGGTCGGCGATGACATTGAAGCAAATACAGAGAAGGCAAAAAGACTCATACTTTCAGGGCTCTATTCTGCAAGTCACTATATTCCCCTTGAAGAAAAAATGGTTGAAGTGAATAAATCTGCCCTTGTAATAGGTGGCGGTGTCTCTGGATTGAATGCTGCACTGTTTCTGGCTAAGATGGGAATAAAGGTATATCTCGTGGAGAGAGAAGAAGAATTAGGTGGTCATGTAAGACTTTTAAACAGTGTATGGCCGTCTAAAAGAAGTGGCAGAGAAATAGTAGCAGAGATGGTAGACGAATTAAATAGGCTTGCCAATGTAGACATATATACGAATACAACTATTACGAATTTTGAAGGTTTCTTCGGCAATTATCAGGTAACATTAAAAAAGGGCGAAGATGAAAAGAAAATCATTGTTGGCGGAGTAGTTGTGGCAACAGGCTTTGTTCCCTTTGACCCTTCTATAAAGCCTGAATTGCATTACAATAAAGACAAAAGGATAGTCACTACCCTTGACCTTGAAAAAGGTTTAGAAACCCTTGAAATCTCTAAAAAACCTCGGGTAGCAATACTCCATTGTATTGGCTCCAGAGATGAAACAATAGGGAAGTCCTATTGTTCGAGGATCTGTTGTATAAATGCCATAAAAACAGCAGAGGCATTAAAAGAAAAATATCCCGAATCCTATATAGAATCATTCTATATGGATGTAAGGGCCCATCCTAAAGGAGGGGAAGAATATTTTGAATCTGTCCAGGAAAAGGGTGTGCTCTTTACAAGGGGGAATGTGGCAGAGATAATACCCACTGATAAGAGTATAATAATCAGAGGAGAGGATACGCTTTTAGGAGAAGTTTACGAGAAGGAGTTCGACCTTGTCGTTTTATCAATAGGCATGTCATCCCCGGTGGAAAATAAAGCATTGGGCCAATTATTAAAGATATCCCTTGACAAGGATGGTTTTTTTCTCGAGGCACACATAAAGCTAAGACCGTTTGATACTGCGGTAAAGGGGATATTTATAGCAGGTTCATGCTCTGGACCCAAAGATGCCGAAGAATCCATTAATCACGGAAAGGCTTCTGCCCTGAAACTTTTTGGTATGTTAAACCTCGGTTATACATTTGTTGATCCCTTTATATCCTATGTAGACCCCAAAAGGTGCAGTGGTTGCCGACAGTGTGAAGAGGCATGCATAGCCAAGGCTATAAAATTCGATGAAAAATTGAGGATTGTAAAGGTGGAAGAGGCTGCCTGTATGGGATGTGGTCTATGTAATGCCACATGTCCATCATCGGCCATATCATTGAAAGGATATTTCGACAGTTATATATCCGACGAGATAAGTGGACTTCTTGAGATAGCATAAAAGCTATAGGAGGAATAGATATATGTCTGATAAAACAGAAAGAGAACCTGAAATAGTTGGCTTTGCCTGTTCTTATTGCACATTTAAGGCATCGGAAATGGCAGGCAGTCTCAGAATGAAATATCCGGAAAAGGTAAGGGTAATACAGGTGCCCTGTTCCAGTAGGGTTGATCCTGCCTTTGTAATAAAGGCTATTTTTGAAGGTGCAGATGGGGTGTTTGTCTCGGGCTGCCATCCAGGCGATTGTCACTTCATCAAAGGAAATTACTATACCAGGAGAAAGATGGCTGCATTGAAAGAGATGTTTAAGGCATTCTCCATGGACGGAAAGGTAAAACTCTTCTGGATTAGCGCAGCAGAGGCAAGGAGATTTATAGAAAAGATAACGAATATGTATAACGAATTAAGGGAAGAGAAAAATGCAGGGAAAAAAAATTGATAAGGAAAAGCTAAGGGTTGCATTAAACAGGTTTGTGGAAAAACAAAACCAGATTGTATACGGTTACGGAAAAAACGGCATTTTCATTACACACAAAATATATACAGATCATGTGGAAGACCTTTCCCTTTTCAATCCTTATTTTGGTATAAACGGTGCGACCTTTTTTTACAGGGTCTTCAGCAAGGATATAAAGGTGGTGATGCTACTTAGGCCTTGTGAGATCAGGGCAATGATTGAACTTGTAAAATTAAACCAGATAGAACCTGAAACAATAACCATGATATCTACAGACTGTCCAGGCACTGTCTCCCTAAAAAAGGCCAAAGCAGACCTGCCCGATGATTTTTTAGAGATACAAAAGGCAGCTGAGAAAGATGATGGCGGATTGAGATGGGCATGTAAATTCTGCAGGGAAAAAAGAGGCGTTTTTGGAGATGCAGGTATAAGGGTCCAAGAAGACGGTGGCATGTGGATATTCCCATATACAGATAAAGGTAGCGATTTTTTAAACTTAATAGACGAAGAATTAGTTGAATATACAGGTAAATTCGTTATTTTAGAAAGCATGAAGACAGAACCTTTTGTTACTGATATGGATACATTCCATAAAGATTTTTCAAAATGTATCCTCTGTAAGAACTGTAGAGATATGTGCCCTGTATGCTACTGTGTGGATTGCCTGTTCAATGGAGACGAATATCTGCCAAAGGGTGACGCATTTATAAATAAGATGTTAAGAACAGGCACAGAAAACCTTCCATACGGAAAAGAAATCTTCCACATGATAAGGATGTATCATGTTTCTCAGACATGTGTAGGTTGTGGGGCGTGCGAAGAAGCATGTCCCCAGGATATCCCCATTACCAAATATTTTAAAGGTATATCTGAGAGACTGCAGAATCTCTTCTCCTATATGTCAGGAAGAGATGTAAAGGAAACGATACCATATCTAACATTTAAAGAGGATGAGCTAAAAGATACAGAAGATTGATATGGAAAAGATAATAGCATATACTGGTTACAAGAAAAAAGATTTTTCCGCATGTTTGGGCTGTAAGATATGTGCCTCTGTCTGCACATTAAACGATTTCTCCATGCATGCAAACCCACAAGGTCTTCTTCTGAAAATACTTTTAGGTGATAACACAATTACCGATGATCCCCTTATAAAAAATTGTGTAAGCTGCTACAGGTGCACTGATGCATGCCCCTGGCAGATAAGGGTGCCTGAAGTGGTAAGGGCAATAAGAGAGACTTTGGAACTGTCCTCTCCCTTTGAAAAGGCCTTTAAAGGTTCCATTTCTATCTGGGGAAGGGTTTATGAACCATATATATTTATGAATGCCATAGGCTTTCTTATAAAAAACGGATACTTAAAACATCTTATGAAATGGACAGAGTATATAAGCTTTCATTTACCACATAAAATAAAAAGGATTTGAGATATGGAATACAGTTATTACCCGGGTTGTTCTCTAACTGGTTCTGCAAAAAGGCTTGATATGGCTACAAGAAAAATACTTTTAACCCTTGGCTACACGATAAAGGAAATACCTGAATGGAACTGTTGCGGTGCCGTAGAATACGGTAACAAAGAAGAGCTTATAAGGCTATCCCGAGAAAATCTCAAAAAGGCAGAGGCAGTATCTAAAACCATTATAGCCCCCTGTCCTGCCTGTTATAGAAATCTGAAAGAATCTAATAGAGATGGCGATTTTAATATCTATAATCCCCTTGATATGTTCAATGTAGCAGACATTAACAAACTGGAGATAAAAAAAGATCTAAAAAAAATGGTCTTTACGCCTTATTATGGTTGTGTGCTTCTAAGACCAAAGGAAACGGCCATTAAAAACAGAAATATAATTGAAGAGATAATAACAAATTTCGGTGGAGAAATAGACGGTGAAAAAATAAGAGACAGATGCTGCGGAGGGAATCTCTTCTTTTCCAATAAAGAGATGACAGAAAAATGTGTAAATCTCATTGCATCGAGGTCAAAGGGTATATTTGTAGTTTATTGTCCCCTATGCCATATGGCACTGAACACCTTTTCTAACAGAAAGGTCGTATATATTACAAACATAATACTATATATGCTGGGAGAAAGAAAAAATATATGAATGTACTTATAATCGGTGGTGGAATTAGTGGTATCTCTGCGGCAAAGGTCCTTCTCAAAGAAGGCCACAGGGTTACAATAGTAGAATCTACAGAAGATTTGGGCGGCCTTATGGCAAAAATAGCCAATTGCCGTGTAGGTTTTAAAACCTTTTTTGATGAAATCCATGATAGAAGAAACCTCACCATCATAAAAGGAAAAAATATAGAACACGTAGAAAAAAATAATGATGGGATTTATAAGGTAAGGATAGAAAAAGAAGGGGAAATAGAGGCAGAAAAGGTAATCATAGCAACAGGGCTTATGCCCTATGACCCTGTTGAAATAAAAGGAAAAAGGATCTTAACGAGCCTTGAATACGATTCTATAATCGACCAGAAAAAGGAGAAAATGCCTGAAGATTTTAATAAAATCGCCTTTATCCTCTGTGTGGGATCAAGGTCGAAAGAATATCCCCTCTGTTCATCAGTGTGTTGCTCTTATACAATAAGGGAAATAAAATGGACCCTTATGAGGTCAAACCCTGAGATAACGGTCTTTTATAATGATTTAAGATTATTCGGACAGGAGTTCTTTCTCGAAAGAATGTTCAGGGAAAGGGGGGTTCGCTTTATCAGAACAAATACGAGATATTTTGAGGAAGACGAAAATGGTGTAACAATAAGATTTTACATAGACGGTGAAATCAAAGAAGAAAGGTTTAATTATGCTGTACTCGCTATAGGGTTGAGGCCAAATCAAAGCCTCATCAACTTGTCACGACTATTCGGTTTTTCCCTTAATAACCATGGATTTGTATATGAAACAGCACCCCTTACCGCAGTAGATGGAAAAATCTACATATGCGGAGGGGCAATAGAACCCATGAACATAAAGGACTCAATCCTTACCGGTTTTGGTGCAGGACTACTCGCTTCCATGGGAAAAGATAAGATTAACGATTTCTTAAAACACCATGAAAGATATCTTTACAAAGAAAGGGAGCCAGAATTCATTATAGACAAAGATGCCAGTTCATACCTTTTCTACATAGGAGCAGATGATACCTTTTCTTCCATGTTCTATGAATATGCCTCCAGCAGATTTGTGAAAATTGCAAAAGAACTCATAGGTTTAGGCAAAAAGGTTTATGTAATAACAAAAAACCTTGTAGTACCATCGTATGGTGAAATAGAATACGAGCTCATAAAAGAAGAAGGAGTTATTTTTATTAACCTTGAGGAAGGGGAATACCTGGAAACAAAAGATGGCAAGGTAGTTATTACAGGGGGGAAAAGAGAACTATCCTTTAATGTGGATAGGATGGTCTTCATGGAGGATCTCATATCAGGGCATAAAACAAAAGAGTTTCTTTCCTTTTACAGGTCAGAACCACAACTGAGGTGGTCACCTACAAAATGGAACAGAGAAAGGTTCCATATTGGATTCATAAGACATCCAAGGGCAGAAAGATGGGAAGGAAGAGAAATCATAGGTGCACTGGCAGAAATTTTACTCGATAAAGAAGAAGAAAGGGTAATCCCTGAGGTGAACGAAGAAAGGTGCAGCGGCTGTGGTTCATGCAAAAATGCCTGTCCCCATAATGCCATTGAGATTACTCAAGTCCCAAAAGATGTGGCCATCTTCGGCCTTTTAAGTAATACTTTAAATCCTGTGGCAAAGATAAACTCAGACCTGTGCATGGGCTGTGGTCTATGTGCCTCCACATGCCCATCTGATGTAATAAATTTACCCACTGCCCAGTAATATTAGTTGTCTGATGTAATAAATTTACCCACTGCCCAGTAATATTAGTTGCTATAAATCGAGGGCATTGAGCATCTTTTCTGTATCCACGTGTGTTGCAAAGAGCCTTGCAAGGTATTGTCTGTTCATGGCGTCCCTTAATAGGTTTTTCTTGTATGGAAAAGTACCCAGAATGGGACAATCAAGGTAATTTGAAAGTATGGTAGGATTTGTTTTTGCTGCAAGGTCACCAGTTCCGTCGTTGTTGTTAAGTATAACCCCTATTATCTTTATACCCCTTGTTTTTAGATATCCTACTGTAAGCAGTGTATGGTTTATAGTACCAAGCCCTAATCTCGAAACTATTAAGGTCGGGCATCCCCATCTTTTTATAAGGTCTCCGTAAAAAAAATTTTTCTTAATAGGGACAAGGACTCCTCCGGCACCTTCTATGACAACGATATCGTGTTCGTTCAATATTTTTTTATATATTCTATCCACCATATTTAAATCGATTTTTACATTCTCTAAAGATGCGGCTACTTCAGGTGCCAAAGGTGCTTCAAATGTATATGGGCTTATGGAGTTTAGGTCATCTGAACTGCCTGATGCCTCTTTAAGACATATGGCATCCCATGGAAGTTCATCTTTATTACGTTTTGAAAGGCCACTCTCAAAGGGCTTCATAACCCCGACATTTAGCTTTCTCTTCAAAGACAAAAACGCAGATAAACATGCAGAGATTGTTGTCTTGCCTACCCCTGTATCTGTCCCTGTTACAAATATGAATTTCATCATCTAAACACTGAAGATATAATAATTGCAATTCCTATTAGAAAGCATCCACATATGATAGACAAACCTGCATTACCCTCAACGGAAATTCTTTTCTCAAAATCAGCACTCAACGATGCACCGAGTATCTTCAATGCCACCATGGCGATAATTATATATACTGCTGAATATATGAACATTTCAATTATATTGCTAATTATCTTCCACATAACATCACCTAATTGGTTAGATAATAAACAAGATTGTCAAGGGCAGATGTGAAAAAGAGATTTCTTACCTTTACGTGTTCCGGCGCACTCACCGGTGCCGGTGATAGGTTTAGAATGCCTTTAATATTGGCATCTACAAGCTGGTTCGCCACCTTTTGTGCCTCTGATGGTGGCACTGTTATGATGCCAATTTCTATATTTCTCGCCTCTATCACCTCTTTTAATCTACTTACATGGAGGATCTCAACAGGCCTACCCATCCTTTCTGATATATTTCCTATCACCTTAATGGGGTCTATATCAAAGGCAGCCACTATCCTATAATTCTGTTTTAAAAAATCTTTATATACAAGGAGGGCGCTCCCGAGATTTCCTATACCCACAACTGCAATCCTCCATTCCCTGTCTATACCCAAAATCTTCCTGATGTGATTTTTGAGTTCCCCTATGTTGTAGCCCATACCCCTTATACCGAATTCACCGAAATAGGCAAAATCCTTTCTAACCTGGGCAGGGTTTACATTACATAGATTGGCGAGGGTTGTGCTGGATGCAACCTTTTCGTTCTTTGATTCCAGCTCTTCAAGACACTTCAGGTAATTCGATAACCTTCTTATAGTCGCTTCAGGTATCTTTGAGTATTTAGCCATACTTCCACCTAATAAAAATCTTTTTGAAATATCTAACAGTTATTTTATTTAAATGCAAGAGAAATTTTTAACAAGCTATAAGCCCAATACATCCTTCATAGTATAAAAACCGTTTTTTTGCTTAACAACCCATTTTGCCGCAATGAGGGCACCCTTTGCAAAATTTTCTCTTGAGCTTGCCCTGTGGGTAATCTCTATTCTTTCACCTATCCCTGCAAAATAAACGGTATGTTCGCCTACAATGTCGCCAGCCCTTGATGCCAGAATTCCTATCTCTTCTTTTCGCCTTTCTCCAGTTACCCCTTCCCTTCCGTATATTTCAATCCAGTTTTTCTCTTTGTCTACCTGTTCTATAATCTCTTTTAACCTTATCGCAGTTCCACTTGGTGCATCCTTTTTCCATTTATGGTGCATCTCGAATATCTCAATATCGTATCCATCTCTCAATGTCTTTGCTGCCCTTTCAACAAGGTCGAACATAAGGTTCATACCGATACTCATGTTAGGGGAAAATACAATCCTTGTATCATCTGTTCCCTTTATTAGATTCAGTTCATCATGGCTAAAACCTGTTGTGCCTATAACCATTGCCTTTTTGTATTTTTTTGCGATTTTCAGATGTCCCATGGTTGCCTTTGGCTCTGTAAAATCTATTATAACATCCCCTTCTTCTACTATCCCTTCTATATCATCTATGATTTCAATACCTGTGTCTAAATCTTTGCTGCCCACTGCACTATGACCTTTTTTTTCAATAAGTCCCTTAATCTCAAA
>JAKORG010000097.1 GCA_029777945.1 Deltaproteobacteria bacterium
ATCTAAATTTAACATGAATAGATTAGAAAAAGACTTAAGAGAATGCAGGGAAAAAGGTTTTGCAGTGGATATAGGTGAATTGAATCCTGGTATAAATGCTATCGCCTCGCCGACTTTCAATGCCAAGGGTGAAGTTTTAGGTTCCATATTCATAATGGGCATATTCAGCGAATTAAAGATTGACGAATACGGGCCTTTGGTTTTTGAAAATGCCATGGCATTTTCTTCAAAATTAGGGGCCGATGTGGAAGCCATATTTAAAAGAAGGGAAGGGTAAAATGAAAAGAAAAGAGAGGAAACTGATAAAGACCACCACCTGGTCAGCAGGACCTGGCTGTCATGGAGGTTGCGGTGTCATAGCGCACATAGAGGACGGTCGCCTTATAAAGATAGAGGGTGATAAAGAACACCCATGGAATCAAGGCAGGCTCTGCGCCCGCATCCTTGCAATGAAACAGTACATAGAGCATCCATCAAGGTTAAGAAGACCCATGATAAACACGGGGGAAAGAGGAAAAGGTAAATGGAAGGAGGTATCATGGGATGAGGCCTTCGACTATATAGAAAAAAAGATGAAGGCAATAAGAGATGAATATGGTCCTGAAAGTATGATTTTTGCAATGGGCACAGGCAGGGATATAGGGCCATGGATATGCATGCTTGCCTATGCATATGGAAGCCCTAATGTGATGTTTGCCTTAAGCGGCAATGCCTGTTACAGTCCCCGTATTGCAGCCCTCGATACATTCCAAGGTGACTATTGCGTATTCGATGCTGCTCAGTGGTTACAAAAAAGATACGATGAACCAAGATTCAAGGTGCCCGAATGTATGATAGTATGGGGCTACAATATTCACGCTACATGCCCTGATAATCTTTTTGGTCACTGGATAGTGGATTTAATGAAAAGAGGGACAAAAATAATCTCCATAGATCCCAGACTCTCTTGGTTTGCCTCAAGGGCAAAATACTGGTTAAGAATAAGGCCCGGAACTGATTCTGCCTTAGCTATGGGATTTCTTTATGTTATTATCAAAGAAGGACTATACGATAAAAACTTCCTTAACAATTGGACTAACGGTGCACACCTAATCAGAAAAGATACGAATAAACTGTTAAGGGAGAGCGATATTATACCAGAGGGTAAAAATGATAACTTTGTAGCATGGGATGAAAAGGAGAAAAGACCTATTGTATGGGATACAAGTATTCTTGAATACAGACCTTATGTGAAAAGCCCCATGATTACCGGTAATTGTAAAATAAAAACTATAGATGGAAAGTTGGTAGTATGCCATACGGTCTGGGATGCCTTCTGTAAAAAGGTCTTTGAATATGATCCAGAAAAGGTTAGTATCATAACAGGAGTTCCTGCAAAGGATATAATCGAGGCAGCCAGATTTTACGGAAAGGGCAAGCCTGCTTCTATTCATTGGGGTGTGCCTATTGATATGACACCTAATATTACCCCCCTGTGTCATGCCATTGCCTCTATGTGGGCATTGACTGGAAATCTCGATATACCAGGAGGAAATGTTTTTTCTCGCTTTGCCTTTGACGCAGTTGCCTATGCCTTGCCAGGTGCAGAAGGTGTAATAAAGCTTAAGTCAAAAGAGCAGGATCTGCCCAGGATAGGCGCAGATAAATATGGGCCATTTAGAAAGTTTATATGGAGATGCCAGACCGATACGGCATTTGAACAGATATTTACAAAAAAACCATATCCTATAAAAGGCATGTGGATCCAGACATGTAATCCCTTAGCAGGAATAGGTATGGATCCTAAAAAGTGGGAAGAGGCCTTAAAAAGACTTGATTTTGTAGTGGGGGTTGATTTATTTATGACGCCCACCATGGAATATGCCGATGTGGTTCTTCCCGCAGCCACCTTTCTTGAAAAGGATGGGGTGAGGTCTTGGTGGGTTCCTCTACAGAGTATAAATAAGGCCTTAAGTGTTAACGAATGCAAATCCGATGCTGAGATAAATTTTGAGCTTGCAAAAAGGTTTGATCCTGACTTCAAATGGAATACCCTTGAAGAGCTTTTCGATGAAATTATTAAACCCTCTGGCCTTAAGTTTAAAGAATTGAAAGAGAAGGTATGGGTATTTCCACCAGAAGGCCACCCAAGTCATCCCTATCATAGACACGAAAAAGGTCTCTTAAGACCTGATAGAAGACCTGGTTTTCAGACACCAAGCGGAAGATTTGAGCTCTACTCAATCTTAAGAGAAGAATGGGGACTTGAACCTATGCCATTTCATGAAGAGCCACCATTCACACCCATTTCAAGACCTGACCTTGCCAAGGATTATCCTCTTATACTTTCTACTGGCAGGAGATCCCCTGTATATTTTTATTCAGAACACCGAATGATACCCTGGTTGAGGCACCTTGACCCTGATCCCGTAGTTGAAATACACCCTGAAACTGCAAAGGAATATGGTATCACGAACGGTGAATGGGTATTCGTTGAGAACTGGATGGGAAGGGCAAGATTTAAGGCAAAGGTCACACCTGTTGTCCCCCAATGGATGGTAATGGCTGCCCACGGATGGTGGTTTCCAGAAAAAAAGGGTGAAGAAAATGAACTTTACGGAGTATGGGAATCGAATATAAATCAATTGATTCCGATGAATGCCCATGGTAAGGATGGCCTTGGAGCACCTATAAAACATCTACTATGTAAAATATACAGGGCATAGAAAGGATGGATAAAATGGAAGAAAAAGGGATAAAAGGACTTCTTATAGACTACGAATACTGCACCGGATGTTATACCTGTGTAGTAGCATGTGCGCAGGAATACAATTGGCCTGAAGGCATATCAGGTATTAAGGTTATGGAAATCGTAGAAAACCTGCCTGGCGGGAAACACTACCTCGTGTATCTACCGTTTCCCACAGAGGTATGCACCCTTTGTGCATCGAGGACAAAAAAAGGTTTAGAGCCTGCCTGTGTAAAACACTGTATGGCAGGTTGTATGAAATACGGGACCATAAGTGAGCTTGCAGAGGAGATGGGCACAAAAAAGAGGATGGTTCTATACAGACCCCGTTAAAGTGACCCCTGATGCAAATAATAGACACGAAACTTTACTCATGCTGCCTCACTCGTTGGTCTATCTCGTATGTTCGGTTTATCTCGTTTATCTCGTCTATTCGGTCTATTCCGTCTATTCCGTTTATCTCGTTTGTTTCGTTGGCAATGTATTTGATTGCCCACTTCCTTTTAAATGGATAATTCATCTTATATATTCATCTTTACTGCTTCTTCCTTAAATTCCTTTGTGAATACTGCCTTTGGAATCACATCCATTTAAGACATCCCCGTTATTAGTGTATTAATTTATAACTTTGGGGTCTATTAAATTCATCATAGGTCAAGAATTCCATAACTTCATTTTTATTATCCCATTTTTTAAAGATAATTAATGGCTAAGGCAATGTTATGATGCAAGGATTTCCACTATCCTTGGAAATATATACTCTGCATTGTCAGCCCTGTATCCACCGTGGGTGATAATAAGGTATCTACCTTCACATATGCTCTCTGCACATGCCTTCACTTCTTTTACAAGGTCTAAATAAAAATCTCTTGTTAATCCTATATCTCCATAGTCACCCTGGGCTGTATCGTGTCCGAGGTTGTGAAGTAACATAAAAGGTTTGAATTCACCTACCCTTGATATAAATTCAGTTCGAACTTTTTTTAAGTATTCATTATCCGTTGTCCTTCCCATAACATCTACATCTATTTTTGTTCCGTTTTCTGTGACATTGTTATAGCTACAAAAACATACATGGAGCACATCATAATCGCTTTCAAACACTGCGCGGGTTCCATCACCGTGATGACAGTCTGTGTCGAGTATGGCAAATCTTTTTTGACCTGTAATCTTTCTTATATGATTTACTGTGGGTCCTGAACAGGATAGATAAGTGCCTCCCCACCCTGAAGAAGGCCCTGAGTGATGGCCTGCACCTACTGAAAATACAAGGGCGTTTTTAAGTTCACCCTTGGCTATCAATATAGCTGCTTCCACACATCCACCAACGGCAAGGGTTGCACCTTTGTAATACCAGCTCCTTTTTACTTCCTGAAGATAACTGTGGGTATGGGTATTTAAAAGAATCTCCTCATCTACAGGTTTTGATTCAAAATAAACCACATTGGGAAGTTTTAACACATCATTCAATACCTCTGGAAAGTTTCTGAATTTATCACCTATTACAGGCCAATCTCTATTTTTAAATTCCCTATTAAAAAATATCCCCGTTTTCATAAATAGCACTCCTTCCACATTTATCCATCTCCATGGTGCTTTTTTTAAAATCAATAAAGTTATTTTCATCTATTATAGCCCATCTCGTGGATTTTTCCAAATAGCTACCTATTTAAAATTTTAATTTGACATTACCATTAAAATAATATAGTAAGAATGGTATATTTTTACTTCAATAGAAGCATCATATTTAAATGCATTTTCTAAATCTCAATAATGAGAGGTCTTAATGGACACCATAACATTTACAATTGACAATAAAAAGGTTCAAGGCGAAAGAGGTCAGACTGTTCTGGAAGTGGCATTAAAAAACGGAATAAATATTCCCTACCTCTGCTATCATCCGAGGATAAGCAAAACCGGTGCATGCAGGATTTGCCTTGTAAGGATAAATGGAACAATGCTAAAGGCATCGTGTGTTGAACCTATAGTAGAAGGTATGAATGTAGTAACAGAGGATGAAGAGATAATAAAGATAAGGAAATTCATCCTCGAACTGCTTTTATCTGACGGAGACCATAATTGCCTCTACTGTGAGGCAAATGGCGAGTGTGAATTTCAGGCATTAATTCAGCGCTATAATATACAGGAGGTAAAACCCTCGCCAACAAGGATACCAAAAAAAATAGATTACGAATCAAGCAATGCCCTAAGGAGAAATGAAAACAGATGTATTTTATGTGGAAGATGTGTAAAGGCGTGCAGAGAGATACAAGTTTCAAATGTTTGGAGCTTTGCAGAAAGGGGTAGTGAAACCCATCTCGTGGCAGATGACGATAAAAGAATAGGCGAATCGAGTTGTGTAAAGTGCGGGACATGTGCCCAGCTATGTCCCACCGGTGCCTTAACTTTTCAAACGGTTATTGGTAGAGGTGCAAACTGGGAATTGAAAAGAGAAACCTCTATATGTATCTACTGCGGTGTTGGCTGTAAAATAGACTTTTATAAAAATAAGGACAATATCCTTGTGAAGGCCATAGGAAACTACACCGGTCCTAATAACGGACATCTATGTGTAAAAGGAAGGTTTGGTTTTGATTTCGTCCACAGTGAAAAGAGACTCAAAAAACCCCTTATAAAGAAAAACGGTGTATTCGAGGAGGCAGAATGGGATGAGGCCCTTGACCTTGTTGCAAAAAAACTAACAGAGATAAAAGAAAAATATGGTCCCGATTCCATTGCAGGCCTTTCATCGGCAAAGTGCACTAATGAAGAAAACTATTTAATGCAGAAATTTATCCGCTCCATAATAGGCACGAACAACATAGACCACTGTGCCCGTCTCTGACACTCTTCAACTGTCGCCGGTCTGGCGGCTGTTTTCGGTTCAGGGGCCATGACAAACTCTATAAGGGAGATACCGCAATCTGCAGGTTTTCTCATTATAGGCTCTAA
The DNA here is from genome assembly GCA_029777945.1 of Deltaproteobacteria bacterium. Lineage (GTDB taxonomy): Bacteria > Desulfobacterota > Syntrophorhabdia > Syntrophorhabdales > Syntrophorhabdaceae > JAKORG01. The sequence continues at coordinate 5,681 of JAKORG010000097.1, forward strand.
CACCACAGAAAACCACCCTGTAATAGGCTCCATGATAAAAAACGAAGTCATAAATAATGGAAAAAAATTAATAGTTGTAGATCCAAGAAGGATTGAACTTTCAAGGTATGCAGACTATTATTTCCAGATAAAACCAGGCACAAACATAGCCATCCTGAATGGTTTTATGCATGTCCTCATAACAGAAGGTATATACGATAAAGAATATGTAAATACAAGGTGTGAAGGTTTTGAACAAATGGCAAAGGTCCTTGAAAAGTATACACCTGAATATGTGGCTGACATCTGTGGCATAGATAATCCCCAGGACATCGTAGCAGCAGCTAAGCTTATGGCATCCCTTAAACCCATGGCCCTTTATTATTCCATGGGTATAACCCAGTTTGTATCAGGAGTAAATGGTGTAAAATCCACTGCTAATCTCCAGATGCTTTTAGGTAATGTAGGTGTTCCAGGTGGCGGTGTTAATCCGCTCCGTGGACAAAATAACGTTCAAGGCGCATGTGATATGGGTGCACTCCCAAATGTCTATACTGCCTATCAACCCGTGTCATCAGAAGAAAATAAGGCAAAGTTTGAGGCTGCCTGGGGGGTTACAAACCTCTCTACGAAGCCTGGCTTTACAATCCTTGAAATGTTCAACAATGCCATAGCAGGAAACATCAAGGCCATATACGCGATGGGAGAAAACCCTGTGATGTCTGATCCCAATCAGCATCATGTTATAGAGGCACTAAAATCCCTTGAATTCTTTGTGGTTCAAGATATATTTCTTACAGAGACAGCACAATTTGCCCATGTTGTGCTACCTGCCAGGTCTTTTCTTGAAAAAGAAGGCACAGTCACAAACACAGAAAGAAGGGTTCAGCTAATGCACAAAGTTCTTCCACCTGTAGGTGAGGCAAAGGAAGACTGGTGGATTGTCCAGGAGGTTGCCAGAAGGATGGGTGCCACATGGGACTATAAAAAGGCAGAGGATATATTTGAAGAGATAAGAAAGGTAACCCCTTCATATGCAGGTATAACATATGAAAAGGCAGACAATTCTATAATCCAGTGGCCATGCCCATCTTATGACCATCCAGGAACACAGTTTCTCCATAAGGATAAATTTTCAAGGGGTCTCGGTCTTTTTACACCCATTGAATACACACCACCAGCAGAGGAAACAGATTTCGAATATCCTATGATTCTTACAACAGGAAGGATACTTGATCATTTTCATACAGGCACGATGACAAGAAAGTCTAAAGTCCTTGATGAAAATGTCCATGAGGGTTTTATAGAGATAAACCCCAACGATGCACATAACTACAATATTGAAAACGGCGAGGTTATCTCTGTTTCCACACGGCGAGGAAGTATAAGAATAAAGGCAATGGTCACAGATAAAATTAAGCCCAATACTGTATTTATTCCATTTCACTTCTTTGAGGCCTGTGCAAATGTATTGACAAACGATGCCATTGACCCTGCCTGCAAGATACCTGAGTATAAGGTATGCGCATGCAGGATAGAAAAGATTGAGGCTTGAAAAACCTATCATGTAAAGGGATAATGCCTGATTTTTCAAATGGTTATCTGTAGAAAGGTGTTAATCATACTTGGGTAAACGTTTTGTTTTTGCAATTTTATATTTCCCCAATACACAACTCGTTTATTGAAAAAGGTATTCTATAAAACTTAGAAAATAAATCATGAAGCTTAACAACCTAAGCGAAACACATCTTATAAAAATTCTCGAAAAAGAAAAGAGACCTATTAAGTTAAAGGACATAGAGAGAGACCTTCGCCTATCACAGAATGAGAAAAAAAGATTTAAAACCCTCGTTAAAGACATGATAAAGAAGGGACTGGTATTTAAACTGAAAAACAAAATGATAGGTCTCAGAAAGGAATTAAACCTTGAAACAGGCACACTGTGGTGCACAAAAAACGGAAACGGTATAGTCATCCCTGAAAGGGAAGGAAAAGAGAGTATCTATATCCCGCAAAGATTTATAAAGCATGCCATCCATGGAGATAGGGTAGTTGTCAGACTTGATAGAAAAGGTATTCATGGAAGGGAAGGGAAAATCCTCGAAGTTCTCGAAAGAAAAACCCGAACAGTAACAGGTTTCATAAAGAGATATAAAAATTTAATGTACCTCTATCCCGATGATGAGAGGATGCCACATCATTTCATCATTGAAGCCCCTTCAAAGATAGTATCCCTTAAAGACAATACCCTTGTTGCTGCAAAAATCACCAAATTCCCAGAAGGTGCACAAGACCCAATATGCAAGATTGTAAAGACCTTTGAAACCCTCTCCAGTGTAAAGACAATATCCCTATTTACAGTATATAAATACAGCCTTCCTATGAAATTCAAAAAGACAACAGAGCTTTATCTCAAAGGCCTTTCTTTTAATATATCCATTGATGGAAGAAAAGATCTCCGTGAAAAACCCTTTGTCACAATAGATGGAGAGCTTGCAAAGGATTTCGACGATGCAGTTTGTGTTGAAAAGACAAAAAACGGATTTATCCTCTATGTGTCCATTGCCGATGTTTCCCATTATGTGCCTATCCATTCACCCCCTGATAGCGAGGCCTATGAAAGGGGAACAAGCGTATATTTTCCCGGCAGTGTAATTCCCATGCTGCCTAAAATTCTATCAAACAATATCTGTAGCCTAAATCCAAATCAGGATAGACACACCATAACAATTGAATTACACTATGATAAACACGGAAATATTATAGATCGTGCCTTTTATCCATCTTTAATAAAAAGCGCCATGAGACTCACCTACACAAAAGTAGAAGATTTACTCGAAAATAGAACGACTTTTTTAAAGAAAGACAAAGACAAAATCTTCAGGCAACTCGAATACATGGCTGAACTTGCCACAATTTTGAAGGCAAAAAGACAGAAGAGAGGAACCATTGACTTTGATTTTCCTGAACCAGAAGTGGTGCTCGATATCGAAGGTGGGCTTACAGGCATTATAAAATCTCCAAGACTTTTTTCCCATACCATAATAGAGGAATTTATGATTGCTGCCAATGAGGCAGTGGCTGAATTTATTACAGAGAATAATAAACCCCTTGTATATAGGATTCATGAACCCCCTGACAATGAAAAAATGCTAAACATAGAAAAAATGCTACATACCTTAGATGTGGGCTATAAAAGACACACAAGCCAACAACATTTCCTTCAATCAATATTAAAAAAGGTTAAGGGCACAGCATACGAATACTTTGTAAATCGCATAATTCTCCGTTCTATGAAGCAGGCAAAATATTCTATTTTAAATAAAGGCCACTTTGGTCTTGCATCAAAGGCATATACACACTTTACTTCCCCTATCAGGAGATACCCTGACCTTATAAACCATAGAATTTTAAAGGGCCTCATAAGTGGCAGAAACATATACACCGAAGAAGAACTGGAGCCCATGGCAATTTATTTATCTGAAAGGGAAAGGATTGCCATGGAGGCAGAAAGAGAGGTAGAAGACAGGATAAGGGTGCTCTTTATGAAGGATAAAATAGGTGAAGTTTTTGAAGGTGTTATATCGCACATCACATCGTATGGTTTTTTTGTGGAACTTATAGACGTATTTGTGGAAGGCCTTGTGCATCTTTCAGAGATGGTGGACGATTACTATGTTTTTGAAGAAGAAAAATTCAGGCTTAAAGGCAGGCGGACAAAAAAGACATATCGTATTGGCGATAAAATATTGGTAAGGGTTGTCAGGGCAGATGTTGAGAGAAACCATCTCCACTTCACCCCTGTTTTACGCTGATTTGAATAAATTTCAAAACAACCATTTAATTAAAAATCGCATCTTCCGCAGCATATAAGCATGCCCTACCGTGTTACATAGTTTTTATAGAAGTTTTAGGGCTTTGATGATAGATTAATAATAATTTATGCTGTTTAATTTGAGTGATAGGAAGTTCATATTTACAAAACTAAATAGGACTTTCTTTATTATCATAAATATTACAATCATATTTATCTTATACATAACGAGCCTGTATAGTTATGTCCTGTTTCATAGTCTTGCAGAGGTATTCTCCATTGTTATAGCCTGTGGAATATTTATAGTCGCATGGAATACAAGACACATCATAAATAATAACTATCTTCTCTTTTTAGGTATTGCATATCTATTTGTAGGCACAATAGATTTTTTCCATACCCTCGCATATAAGGGTATGAATGTGTTTTTGGGTTTTGATGCTAATCTTCCCACTCAGTTATGGATTTTTGCCAGATATATGGAGTCATTATCCTTACTTATTGCTCCTTTATTTTTCAAAAAAAGACTAAATGTTCATATAACCTTTATTGTCTATACCGTAATTACATCGTTTATGTTTTTTATAATCTTTTACCTGAAAATATTCCCCGATTGCTTTATCGAAGACAAAGGGCTCACCCATTTCAAAATTATAAGCGAATATATTATCTCCTCTATACTCATAGGCGCTATTATTGTGTTATATAGGTTTAGAAACAGGTTTGAAAAAAACATATTCAGGCTTATCATGGCCTCTATTTTTGTAACAATAGGCTCTGAGCTGGCATTCACTTTTTATATAAGCGTATACGGAATTTCAAACTTTATTGGCCATATCTTAAAGATTATTTCATTTTATCTCATATACAAGGCTATCTTACAGACAGGCCTCATAGACCCTTACAGCCTTCTATTAAAAGAACTAAAAGAAGAGGAATTGCTCTTGAAAGAGGCTCAACGCATAGCCCATATCGGTCACTGGGTCTTTGATGTTAAATCAGCTAAATTTAGATGGTCTGAAGAGATATTCCACATCTTTGGTATTGACCAAAAAAAGGTGAGCCTTCCCTTGATGAACACAGAAATATTATCCATCCCGATGACTGGGAGACATTTTTTAAAACAATAGAGAAATCCATAAAAAATGGTAGTTCCTTTGAGATGCAGTTTCGTATCCTCTTACCCGATAATACTATAAAATGGATGAATGCAAGGGGTAGTGCAAAAACAGATAAAAAGGGAAATGTTATAACAATACTGGGGACAACCCAGGATATCACACCCCATAAGAAAGCAGAAGAGACAATCATATATGAAAGAAAAAGATTTGAAACACTTGTAGAGCATGCACCTTTTGGTTTAATGTTAGTAAACATGGACGGTAAAATCCAATATGTAAATCCAAAATTTACAGAGCTTTTCGGTTACACCCTTGGTGACATCCCTGATGGAAAAACCTTCTTTAGATACGCATATCCCGAAGATGAATACAGAAAACAGGTAATTGCTGCATGGGAAAAGGATAAAAAAGATTTAAAGATAGGTGAAAAAAGACCCAGGACATTTATACTTACCACAAAAGAAGGTATAGAGAGGATTGTAAATTTTATCGTTGTGCATCTCGCAACTGGTGAACACTTAATAAGTTGTGAAGATATCTCGGAACAGAAAAGACTTGAAGAGCACTTAAAAAGTATGTCCATCACCGATGAACTCACAGGCCTTTATAATAGAAGGGGCTTTATCACCCTTGCAGAACAGCAAATAAAAATAGCAGACAGAACAAAAAAAGGTGTGCTACTATTTTTTATCGATATGGATAAAATGAAGCAGATAAACGATTTATTAGGTCACAAATCAGGTGACATGGCGCTCAAAGAAACTGCCACAGTTTTAAAAGAGGTCTTTAGAGAATCTGATATCATCGCCCGCATAGGCGGCGATGAATTTGCCGTTCTTGCCTTAGATGCAACAACAGCTACAAGGGATATTCTTGTAACACGCCTTGATAATACGCTCTATAGATACAACAAAAAACAGGGAAGACAATTTGAACTATCATTAAGCATAGGCATTGCCTACTATGACCCCAATGACCCCATATCCCTTGATGAGCTTATGTCCATTGCCGATAATATGATGTACGAAGAAAAAAGAAAAAAGGTATAGAAAACCTTGACAAAGATGTAGCTTACCAGTATATTAAATCGTTATTACTTTAATAATATAACGACTTTTGGAGGAAATTAAAATGTCCTTGTTGCGATTTATTGTATCTATTCTATTTGTAACTTTATCCTTTGTCCCTGCATTTAGCAATGAACTTATCGTATTTGCCGGTGCTGCAAGCAAGCCGCCCGCAGAAGAGGCAGCAAATTTGTTTGAGAAAAAAACAGGTATTAAGGTGAATCTCACATTCGGCGGTTCAGGTTTTGTCTTATCCCAGATGAGCCTTGCAAAAAAAGGGGACATATACTTTCCAGGTTCATCGGACTATATGGAGATAGCCAAGAAAAAAGGGCTTGTATATCCTGAGACAGAGCGATATGTGGTATACCTCGTCCCTGCCATAAATGTCCAGAAAGGAAATCCAAAAGGCATAAAGACCCTCAAAGACCTTACAAGACAAGGTCTAAGGGTAGCCATAGCCAATCCTGAAGGTGTATGCGTGGGTCTCTATGCCGTTGAAATTATAGAGAAGAATCTAACACAACAGGAGAAGATGGCATTAAAGAAAAATCTCGTAAATTACACAGAAAGCTGCGAGAAGACGGCAACGGCCATATCCCTTAAGGCCGTTGATGCGGTTATAGGCTGGAGGGTCTTTCAGTACTGGGACCCCCAGAGGATAGAGACAATACCATTAAAAAGAAATGAGGTTATAAGGATAGGTTATATCCCTATTGCCATATCGAAATTTACAGCAAATAAAGACCTTGCCCAGAGATTTATTGACTTTATACTATCCGATGAGGGTAAAGGCATATTCAGGAAATATCATTACTTTATGACACCAGATGAGGCTTCATCATGGATAGGTGAGAAAAAACCTGTGGGAGGCGAATATAAACCTCCATTGGAATGGATAAAAAGATAAAAAGAAAAATACCATGCCATGACATTCAAGAGGATATCCATCTTATTGAGTTTCACAGTGTTTATCTTATACGGTGGGCTTATCCTGTCTCTTTTTTATTTTTATAATGGTCAACTCTTTCTTGAGACCATTAAATCTGAAAGGACCTTATTCTCTCTTCGTTTGAGTCTTGCCACAGCAACAATTGCCACTATTGCCTCTTTGATGATTGCCATCCCTTCTGCATACGCCCTTTCCAGATTTCATTTTATAGGCCAGGGTCTTATAGACACCATCCTTGAACTGCCTATGATTATCTCACCTGTAGCATTAGGTGCAACAGTCCTTATATTCTTCAATAACCCTATTGGCATTTTTATACAGGAAAAAAGTGTCCAGTTTGTGTTTACTGTTTACGGTATATTACTTGCCCAGTTTATTACCACATTGGGGATTGCCATAAGGCTTATCAAGGCTGCAATGGATGAGATACCTGCCAGATATGAAGAAATAGCCAGGACACTTGGAGCAACACCTGTAAAGGCGTTTTTTACCATCACCTTGCCCCTTTGTAAAAAAGGTATTTTAGCTGCCTCTGTTCTTACCTGGGCAAAGGCCTTGGGTGAATTCGGTGCCACAATCACCATTGCAGGCTCCATGGCTATGAAGACAGAGACTATACCCATTGCCATCTACATGAGGCTTGCAAATGCCGATATAGAAGGCACAGTGGTTCTTGTTCTCATTTTAATCTTTATTGGATTGGGTATTCTTTACGGAGTAAGGATGCTTACAAAAAAATCTCACCCTTACTGAGGTTTTTATCCTATGCCTTTAATCGAGCTAAAAAATATAAAAAAATATGTGTTACAGGATATAAACTTAACTGTCTACGATAAAGAGATCCTTGTTCTTGCAGGTCCTAACGGCTCAGGAAAGACCACCCTTCTAAACATAATTGCAGGTCTAACAAAATATAGTGGAAATGTTTTGTTTGACAGTAGAAATATAAATAGTTTACCGGCACATAAACGAGGGGTAGGTTATCTCCTGCAGGATCTGGCACTTTTCCCCCACTTAAACGTGTGGTCTAATATTGCCTATGGACTTAAAGTCCAAAAGTATCCACAGGATAAGATAGCAAAAAGGGTGGACGAATTACTCGATGCACTCCATATAAGAAAACTAAAGGATAAATACCCTGATAATTTAAGCGGTGGTGAAAAACAGCGTGTGGCAATAGCAAGGGCAATAGCACCTTTTCAAAAGGTGCTTCTCCTTGACGAACCCACATCAAGCCTTGATGCCCAGACGGCAAAGTATTTCAGGATTGAATTAAAAGCCCTTTTGAAAAGATTTGAGATAACATCCATAATTGTCATGCATGACCTCCTCGGTGCAGAGGAAATTGCAGACAGAATTGCCATCCTCAATAAAGGCAGGATTGATCAGGTCTCAACCCCTCAAGAGATTTTATTCCACCCAAATTCAGAAAAGGTTTCAGAATTCATAGGTATGCCCAACATTATCCGCTGTGATAGATGCAAGGTGCTATCCACTGGATTAATTGAAGTTGCAACCGGTGATCTAACCATAATCCTTCCTTACGAAGGCACAAAAATCAGTAAAATAGCCATATCCCCCCATGATATTTATATTTCAGACACCGAACCACCAGGGCCTGCCTTGAATAGATTCAAAGGGACGATTACAGAGATTATGCCTTTACGATCACTCTTGAGGTTAAAGGTAAATGTCAAAGGTATAGAATTTTTAACAGAGCTTTCAAAAGAGGCATTTGATGAAATGGAACTTTCTGTGGGAAAAGAGGTGTTTGTAATTATTAAACTCCGTAGATTAAGGTATGCAGAATAAATGTAAAAAATATATATATGGCCATCGATTTTGGATTGCAAAAGTTTATTTTTAGTCTATACTTATATGAAAAGACAATTAAAAGAAAGGAAAAACAATGTTTAAGATTAGAAACTTAAACTCACTTTTTATTGTTTCCATTGTGTGTTTGTCTTTTCTAATTTTTCTTCCCATTGATGTTCTTTCTCAGGATGGCAAATACCAGCTGCCAGCTTCATCCGCTGAGAAGCCTCAAAAAGATAGCATAGAAGAGTTTTTTGCCCGTTATAACGGCTGTTCATGGTTTAGGATACCCCAGGATAGAAGTGGCGACATATCCCTGGAGCTGAAAAACAGAACATTTATTCTTTACAGATACCTTAAAAATGAAGAATACTGCTTGATGACATCAACCATCTGCTTTACCAATTGGGAACTTTTGCGGGTTGATGTAAAGGGATTTGAGACAGTATCAACTGATAATCAGGGAAATAAATTTAAAATTATTATAGAGAAAAACGGAGAGCAAATTACAATTCAAGGTAAAAATAACCTCGGTTTCAGAGAAGATGTATTGGGGACATTTATCAGGCTCTTTTGTTCTGAAAACAAATAGTGTTCTGACTTTTTTTCTTTAATTTTATCTTTCTCTGTGACCAGTAAATGTAAAGGGAAAACATTATAAGAGTCTTAAAGTCAGTTAAAAATACACTCAGTCTGTTATGTATAAAAAACTGCCCCGGCAAAACTCACAGAGGATGCGCCGTCATACCATTGTTGATATGCCTTTATATCGCACCTGCTGCCTTTTAAAAGTCTAAGCTGAAGATAGATTGCCGTTAGCCCACATATCCTTCTTTTATCCCTTTCTTCCTTCACTATGTTAAAAAATCTTTCGGCATCTACCTGGGAAATGGCATTGAGTATCTCTTGATCCTTTATCTTTGATTGGCTAAGGCTCAGTGCATCAAGGGGATACCTATCACCGAATTGTTTTCCTATATGGGCAAGGTCAACACCGGATAGGATGATATAAGGTCTTCCATAATCTTTTAATGCATCGTTTATGGCCTCAACAATATCATCTATCTCTTTATCAGGAATGGGTTTAACACCCTCTATATATTCGTGCATGGAGCCAGTGAGTATGGGCAGTATCTCAAATTCTTCCTCCATGGCAAACTGTAAAAGGGGAAGCTGTAGTTCTATGGAATGTTCGCTTCTATGGGGCCATTCATCTATGTATTCATTCAAAATTGTATCTTTTATTATTTCCTTTAGTGTTTGAGAATTCTTGCAGATATCAAGGGGGGTTTCAAAATCCTTAAGGGAAATACTTATGATCTTATCCGTTGGTCTATGGGATACCCCTAAAATGACAACAAGGGGCTTTTTGACCAGTCTAAGATATCTATATACATTTTTATAGACCTCCATACCCCTTGAATAATCTATGTGGGGCGCCATGATGCCAACAATATCATTGGCAAAATCAGGCCTACCGTCCGATTTAAACACGCTATTAAAATACATAATCAAATCCATCCGATTGGCAGAGTAACTTTTTCCTGCAAGATACGGTGGTCTTATCTTTGTCTTTTCGTATTCTTCTTTTAATGTCTTGAGATAAGTCTTGTATTTTTCGTTATATAACAATAAGTTTTTATCCAGCTTATCAACTATCTTTTCTAAATCTTCCATGTATATGAGCTGACCAAATGCCCTCATATATTCTACCTGGATGTCCCTTAAGGTGTGCTTTCCATCCATCATGGATATGATAAAGGCCACATCCCCTGTAATTACGAGGGATTCTTCCATTATACCTTCTGGGTCTGTTATTATAAAAAATTGTTCCCCCTGTTTTTCAAAGGGATGAATATCCATGTATCTTATCTGCGGTTTATCCATGTGTTAATAATCGTTTTCCTGGGTAATGCCAGAGAGCATCCACCGCGCATCCCCTGTCTTTCTGTAAAATGTCCAATATTCCAAAAACTTAACAGGTTCAGTGTCACTTCCTGAAATAATCCTGCCGTCTTTTTCATCAACGGTATAGTCGAGAAGATTTGCATGGAACTTGACTGTTATATACTCCTCACCCTGGTCTTGCACAGCATCTACAATATCGACTTCTCTTATAGCAATGTTCTCAAGGCGGTTTATCTGTTTGTTTGCAATGAGTTTATTTATCTCATCTTGAAATATGTTATACATCTGGGGTGTCAATAGGTCCCTTACACCTTTTAGATCCCTTCTCGTCCATGCACCTTGTATCTTAAAAAATATGTCCTGGGCTGCTTCTTTAAACCTTGCCTCATCGAATAAGGGGTCTGTTTGGGTAATGTGTTTTAAACCTGAAAAAACAGGGCTTTCCTGCTCCGTATGTCCAGAATAGGCAGTATCATAAGCAGGCTCTGTATATGAATAATTGCTATAACCAGCACCTTCTAATGCCTGTTTCCTTGCCCTTATCCTCTTTACTACATAGTAGACTATGCCCACTAAAAGAAGAAGGATGATTAAATCACCAAAACCAAATCCACCATACGAACCTGTCCCTGCATAACCAGACCTTCCAAAGAGCATGCTACCTATCATACCCCCTAAAATACCACCACCTATACCGTAAAGAAGACTTCTACCAAATGAAGGTTGCTGCACCTGTGGCTGGGCATATCCTGGCTGGGTTTGTTGCTGACCTTGGTAAGGTTTATGTGTTTGATAGGGAGTGGTTCTTTGATAACTTCTTCCTGAACTAAAACCCCTGCTTCCTATTGACCTTCCACCTCCGGCCCTCGCATGGGCTAAAGTTTCAGAAGTAATATAGCACATAAAAAACAGTACTAAAATTATTGTCATTGATTTCAGTAAACTCTTTACATTTCTTTTCATTTGACCTCCCCAAAATCTGGTCCTATAGATTAACATAATGAATTTATTCCGTCAATTTTGTTATGATTCAAAAAACTCTTGAAATTTCTATCAAATAGATTTAAAAATCTTCTGTGGAATATACAATCTCTAACCTCACCGATGAAGAAAAAGAGATTATAGAGAGGATCGACTTATATCAGTATACCGGTGGTGGGTACAGGCGTGCATCTTTTATCGATAAGGTCTGTAGAAAAAAGGCAGATAAAGAGATACTCGAGGATCTCTGTAGAAAAGGTCTTGCAGAGACAGGACTGGGAGGGACCGTAGCTGGTGACACATACAGGGCATGCTGGCTAACAGAGAAGGGAAAAATAATTTTAGAGGCAATAAGAAAAAGCAAATAGGATTCGTATTAATATGCCTCAAAGCCCATTCTATCCTGGTTTTCTAAAATTTAAATCAATTAATCAAACCTTCAAGATTGACAAAAACAGGAATTGTTGATATTAAGTTTTTGTACCTATCTTGTATAGGGGGGTGATATTTATGAAGATACTTTTGGTAGATGATTCCTTTTATGCAAGGAAACTCTTTGCAAAGATGTTGACCAATGAAGGGCATGATGTAGTGGAGGCACAAGGCGGTATTGAGGCACTCGAGATTTTCAAAAAGGGTGGCATAGATGTAGTAACTGTGGACATGCTTATGCCTGATATGGACGGTATAACGCTTATCAAAAAGATTAAAGAACTAAATAGAGACGCCCCTATAATTGCAGTTACAGCAGATATCCAGGAAGAAACAAAAAAAGAGGCATTCGATGCAGGTGCCTTTGCATTTATTTCCAAACCTGTAAAGCCGCAAGAAATAAAAATAGTTTTATCAAGGTTGCAGAAGGAGCCTGATTTGATATTTCTCTCCTCAGATAACAGAGATGCCTTTACAGAACTTATAAACATCGCCATGGGAAGGGCAGCAGAGGCATTGAGCTCCCTCCTTGAAAAAAAGATTATATTAAAAGTCCCCCATTTTGAAATAATGGCGGCCACAGAGCTCACCGATTATTTTGCCAACAATCTCAATGAAGTAGGCGTTGCAATCCAGCAAAGATTTACAGGTATCATAAACGGCGTGGCTACTCTTGCATTGCCGTATAAAGATGCCGTATTTCTCGTGAGGGAGCTGATTTCTACAGACAAAGAATTAGAAAGGCTTGCACCTTCAGAGCAGACGGTCCTTGCTGAAGTAGGCAATATTGTCCTAAACGGGGCCATCTCCATACTGAGTAATCAATTAAAAACAAGGCTTGCCATAAGCATTCCAGATGTGTATCTTAAAAAATCAGGTATGGATGTTTTAAATTCCATAATGCTTTACTGTTATGATTCTGAGCACGCCTTGGTTCTTTTAAGCCGCCTTACTATAAGCGAAATGGAAGTGCTATCTTATCTGATATTGCTTTTACCGAGGGTGGGGATATTAAAACTTATAGAGTCATTGAATGCTTAAGATCAACCAAGAAATAGCATCTGCTATTCTCGATAATTCAGGTTTAGGCATAATATTTATTGATAAAACAAGAAAAATCCAGTTATGGAATAACTGGATGACCCACAGGACTGGACTTGACTTGAAAGATGTTATAGGTGTCCATATTAAAGATGCCCTCATAAACATTCCCCATACCTTTTTCGATACCTTAGATTATGTTTATAAATATTCACTACCCCGTGTTTTATCCCCTGTTTTTCATATGTCGTATATGCCCAAAGACATACCTGCAAAACAATTTATAAAGATACTGCCTGTTCTTGATGATAAAGGAGAATTAGAGGGGGTATTGATACTCATCGAAGATATTACAACCCATCTTACATATGAAGAAGAGATTGAAAAAAAGAGCAAAAAAATGCGCATACTCGAGGAAAAGGCAAGACACGATGAACAGGAGGCATTAGCCTGGCTCAAGGAACAACTCGATTTCAATAATGCCCTAACGAGTAATCTTGGCGAAGGCATTATTGTCTTCAACAGGGCAGGCATTATTACATCAACAAATCCTGCAACAGAGAAAATCCTTAACTGGAGCGGTTTAGAACTCTTTGGTATCCACATAAAAAACATAATATCAGATGCCAGCAAGGCTTTAAATGTCCTTGAAAGTAAAGAAGTAATAAAAAGCGACGAAGAGTTTTTCAAAAAGAAAGACGGGATTTATATACCCGTATCCTATGTTGCATCCCCCGTCATACTTAACGAAAAAATAAAGTCAGTAGTCATCACATTTGTTGATATCTCAGAAAAAAAGGCCATAGAAGATAAACTGAAGGAAGAGTACAAAAAGACAAAGAAGATATTGAACGATCTTGTAAATACATTATCTTTTACTACTGAGATAAGAGATCCGTATACAGCAGGACATCAAAGAAGAGTAACAAGGATTGCCCTATTAATCGCCGAAGAGATGGGTTTAAACAAAGATGCCATAGAGGCTATAAATATTGCCGGCATCCTCCATGACATAGGTAAGATTGCCATACCCGCTGAAATTTTAAGTAAACCTGGAAGATTAAATAGCTATGAATTACAACTCATCAAGGGGCATCCGAGGATAGGCTATGAAATGCTAAAGGATATAGATTTTGGCCAGCCTATAGCAAAAATAGTGCTCCAGCACCATGAAAGGGTCGATGGGTCAGGTTACCCTCAAGGAATAAAAGATAATGAGATTTTACTGGAGGCAAAAATTTTAGGCGTTGCCGATGTTGTAGAGGCTATGGCATCGCACCGCCCTTACAGGCCTTCCCTGGGAATAGAGGCTGCCCTAACGGAGATAGAGAAACATTCAGGTATACTGTACGACGCATCTGTTGTTAAGGTATGCTTAAGGATTTTTAGAGACAAAGGAATAAAACTGGAATAGAAAGATTATTGGGTGTATTTTAAAATGTCAATGAAGATGAAAAAGACAGAAGAAGAACCAAAGGCAACATACGATGAGGCAAGAAGCCTTTCAAAGAGCCTTTTGAATAAACTTGAGGCAGAACGTCGCTATATTGCAAGGGAACTGCACGATGAGATAGGTCAGGCCTTAACGGCCTTAAAGATAAGTCTCCAATCACTACAGCGTATAAATGATCCTGAACAGTTTTCAAAACGACTTAACGACTTAATCACAATGCTGGATAGGGTTCTAAATCAGGTAAGAAATATGTCTTTGAATTTAAGACCATCCTTAATTGACGATTTAGGCCTTGCCCCTACTGTAAGATGGTATGTAGACAGAATTTCTGCCACAACAGGGATAAACATTGAACTCTCCATGGCTGACATGGATTCAAGGTTCGAGTTAGAAACAGAAATAGCATGTTTCCGAGTGATTCAGGAGGCAATAAACAATGCCATCCGCCATGCAAAGGCAGATAAGATAGAGATAAAACTCGAAAAAGACAAGGAACACATTCAACTTTCCATTTTTGATAATGGTTGTGGCTTCAATGTGGCAAAGACAATGGAAGATGCAAAAAGAGGCAAAAGTTTTGGTCTTATAGCCATGAAGGAAAGGGTAGAACTAACACATGGGAGGATAGAGATTTCTTCTGAATATGATAAAGGCACTTTTATCAGGGTATCGTTTCCCATAAACAGGTCGTAAAAAATGGCAAAGGATATAAAAAACATCAGTATCGTTATTGTTGAAGACCATACCATTGTAAGGCAAGGGATAAAGGCCCTTGTGGAATCGATAGAAGGTATTAAGGTATTGGCAGAGACCGGCGATGGGAGAGAGGCACTGGATGTAATATTCAAAAGTAAACCCCATGTGGTGCTACTGGATATTGCCATACCAGGACTAAACGGAATTGAAGTGGCATCAAGGATAAAGAAAGAACATCCCCATATTAAGGTTATAATGCTTTCCATGCATGCCAACGAAGAGTATATTTTTCAGTCACTTCGTGTGGGCGTATCTGGTTATCTTTTAAAGGATTCGGGTATAGAAGAATTAGAAATGGCAATCAAATCTGTTATGAGAAATGAAATATACCTAAGCCCGCCTATATCAAAACAGGTAGTCATGGATTATATAAAAAGGATAGAGGCCATGGAAAAGGAAAAAAAGGTAGATAAAAATGTATTTGAGGTCCTTACTCCAAGGCAAAGAGAGATATTGCAGCTGATTGCAGAAGGCCATACAACTAAAGAAATTTCAAAGAAATTAAACATAAGTGTCAATATAATGGATGCCCATAGAACACAGATTATGGAAATTCTCGATATTCACAATGTAGCAGGCCTTGTAAGATATGCTATTAAGGCGAAGCTCGTTGATTGAGTTTTTTCACCTTAACACTTTAAAAAATTTTTTAGTGTATTTTTTTAAAAAAAATCCCGTTTTCCCCCTATTTTTTTCATAACCATAATTGACTTAAAATTTAATGTATTAACCATATTTGTCATAAGATAGATTTTGTATTTTACATTAGGTAGCCTAAATATGGGAGAGCAGAACCTAAAAAAAATCATAAAAACACTCATAGTAGACGACAGCTCTGACTTTCTTGAGGTGGAAAAGGGTTTTCTTTCAATGGAACCTCATATTGAGATAATCGGTGAGGCATTAACGGGAATGCAGTCCATAGAAATGACACTTAAATTGAAACCTGACCTTGTTTTGATGGACCTTGCGTTGCCTGATATAAGCGGCATTGAGGCGACGAAAAAGATTAAAGAAACAGAAAACCCACCTTATGTTGTAATACTTACCTTATATGATAATCCAGAATACAAAGGCCTTGCAGAAAAATCAGGTGCAGATGGTTTTATAACAAAATCTGAATTTGCTACAAGACTTATCACAGTTATAAATAATCTTTTCTATAATAAAGAACGGGAAAAGAGAGAAAAGGAGCAGATAAAAATGAAAAATATTCTTATAGCTGATGATTCTGCAACAATGAGGAAAATGATTATGGCGTGTCTTAAACATATAAAGGGCGCAAAATTTGTAGAGGCATCAAACGGACTGGAGGCAATTGAACAGATTGTAATAAAAGAGATAGACCTTGTGACCCTTGATTTGAATATGCCCGATGTCCACGGATTAGAGGTTTTAAACTTTATAAGAAGGCACGATAAATTCAAAAATATACCTGTTGTAGTTATAACGACAAAGAAAGACGATACGTCTCGAAAGGCAGCATTAGATTTAGGCACAAAGGCATATATTACAAAACCATTTAAACCTGAAGAACTTTTGCATAGTGTGGAAAAGATATTAAAAGAAGAAGACCGCATGGAAGTGCTGGAGGAACAAAATGGGTAACAATACTGAAGACAAAGGCCTATTTATAATTTCTGAGTATCTCGATGACTATTTTGCCGAGTGTGAAGAACATATTACAGCAGTTAAAAGGCATGTTGTGTCCCTTGACCCTTCTAAAAAAACGGAAAAGAAGATTATAGATGAACTCTTAAGGAGCTTTCATACAATAAAAGGTCTATCAGGCATGGTTGGTTTCGAAGAGGCAGAAATGCTTTCCCACTCTATGGAAGATTATTTCAAAGCCATAAGGGATGAAAAAATCACTCTATCCAGAGATGCCATAGATAACATCATAGAGGGGGTTAAAAAACTTGAATTTATCCTGGCAGAAAGAAAGGAAGGGAGACCAGCATCGGATATAAAGGCATTTAACGAGAGGTTAAAAAACCTTATTGAGGATAAAAAGATTGAAACGGAAAAAGAAAAAAAACCCGTTGAACAGGATACAGCTCAACTCAACGAAGATGTCTTATCAAAGATTAAAGAGGAAATAAAAAAGAAAAGGCAGATTTGGCAGTTTTATTTTTCCCCCTCCAATGAACTTGTAAATAGAGGCATCAACGTAGGTGTAAT
>JAKORG010000098.1 GCA_029777945.1 Deltaproteobacteria bacterium
AGTTTGTGAAGAATCTTTGTCATATGTGAATACTGTGTAATAACAGCGAAATTTCTTATATTGGGAGTCATATATCACATTGGGATAGCCATTGTCATAACGGACCTCCCATTTTCGCGGTGGAGTGCTAAAAAAATCCTCTTTAAAAAGAGGATTGTGTTCAACATCTTTCTGGAGGGGATTAACAGATAGTTTTACATTATCTAACCGGTACCCATCTAAAATGCTTCTATTAAGCAATAAATATTTATTCACAAACAAGACCTCCCCTATAAAACTCTAAATACCATTTTGGATTCAATTTTCATCTGTACTGCTTCTTTACAGGTAGATAGCTCCTCTCTGTAAAATCACTATGAAAAGCAACTTAGCACGGTATCCATTCACTGGTTTTATTTGCCAGGATCAGGAAATTGCCTCCCCTGGCCCTTCCAACATGGAATCCAAAAATCCCTGTTAGGGGTCATTATAGCATCCCCAAAACCTATTATAATTCCTTCCTTTCCTGGTGGAGAAGAAAAGAAGAACGCTATAGTAGACCTTTATGGCTGACAACTATAAACTTCTGCCAGAGACAGGAGCCAGCTGGATT
Source organism: Deltaproteobacteria bacterium (assembly GCA_029777945.1). Taxonomy (GTDB): domain Bacteria; phylum Desulfobacterota; class Syntrophorhabdia; order Syntrophorhabdales; family Syntrophorhabdaceae; genus JAKORG01. The sequence goes on from JAKORG010000098.1 coordinate 593, forward strand.
ATTTTTGGCGAACGATTTCGCTCACAATATTGTGAAATTATCCATATTTTATAATAAAGTCTACCATAGCGTTCTATAGACATTTTATGTAATCACACACACCTTTTGTTACAGCTTTATCATAGCAAGTGTTATTCTTTCATAAGGGGAAGATGTTCCGTTTTCATATACACAGAAAATGGTATCGTTCCAGAAAGCCAAATCAGAATATGCGCTGGGGCCCTCATAAACAACCTTATAAATGTTCCAGCTTTTACAATCATCATAACTTATTTTTAAGGTTAAGTTTTCTCTTTTCAAGCTGGCCGGATTAGAAAATAAAATAAAACCTTTTTCTCTAACAGACAAAATACTGGCCTCACACACAGGGTCAACCAGATAGTCATCGATGTTCACTCCTCCCCAGGTTAGCCCTCCATCCTCACTTATAGAGTATGCTCTTTTAAAAGAGCCATCATAGTTCCTCATGCTTAGATATAAGGAGCCGTCAGAAAGTTCAGCAACCTGGCATTCATTGGTTCC
>JAKORG010000099.1 GCA_029777945.1 Deltaproteobacteria bacterium
GAACTGAAAGTAAAGGTAATCCACCTGTCATACATGCCGTTTTCGGCTGCAGTCCAAATCCCTAAGAAAAGGGAACTGAAAGGCGGGAGGCGGCCTCGTAGTGTTGAACCCCCCTTACGCTGCAGTCCAAATCCCTAAGAAAAGGGAACTGAAAGTAAAGGTAATCCACCTGTCATACATGCCGTTTTCGGCTGCAGTCCAAATCCCTAAGAAAAGGGAACTGAAAGCGCATTTCCAGCAAAAGATACTGTTTTTTTCATGAGCTGCAGTCCAAATCCCTAAGAAAAGGGAACTGAAAGGGTAATGATTTGGTTGTAAACTACATAGTGCTTAGAGCTGCAGTCCAAATCCCTAAGAAAAGGGAACTGAAAGAAAGAAGATTATGACGATACCGGTGAATTAGAAGAGGCTGCAGTCCAAATCCCTAAGAAAAGGGAACTGAAAGACCCTTTTGGTTATAGAATTATAAAGAATATGGACGCTGCAGTCCAAATCCCTAAGAAAAGGGAACTGAAAGAACTATAAATATATCTGCAATAGAAATGATAGCTATCTAATCAGGCTGCAGTCCAAATCCCTAAGAAAAGGGAACTGAAAGAACTATAAATATATCTGCAATAGAAATGATAGCTATCTAATCAGGCTGCAGTCCAAATCCCTAAGAAAAGGGAACTGAAAGTGCACCTCTCATCACTGATAATCCTGATCTATGATACAGCTGCAGTCCAAATCCCTAAGAAAAGGGAACTGAAAGTGCACCTCTCATCACTGATAATCCTGATCTATGATACAGCTGCAGTCCAAATCCCTAAGAAAAGGGAACTGAAAGTCCATGTGCCCGTTTTGAATACTTCAATTAATAACAGCTGCAGTCCAAATCCCTAAGAAAAGGGAACTGAAAGGGTTAATCCTGCGGGCGTAATATAATCCCTCCTCAGGGCTGCAGTCCAAATCCCTAAGAAAAGGGAACTGAAAGTATTTTGCGTTAGTGCGTTCATTGCGTTTGCTGCAGTCCAATACCCTAAGACAGGTTAATTGAAAATATAACGCTATAAACACCATAACTCTATAACGCTATTATGTTGCAGTCCAAATCCCTAAGAAAAGGGAACTGAAAAGCGGTTATCTTCATCTTGACATTTTTGGTTGCAATGTTATAATCGTCGATAGGAGAAGTTTATGATACTTGCTATAATATGCGGAGGATTATTTCCATTCACCTTTATATTTGCCTTGCTTATGTGCTTTGGGGGACATCCAGTCATAGGCGGCCTTGCCATAATTGCGTGCCATTGGATGTATAAAAAGGTTTTTGGTAAATAATGACCATCACTTCGCCGTAATCCTATTCGCACATACTTTCCTGCACATTGCACATGCATCGACATTTTTGCATCGCTTCTGTTTTCCACGACCATCTCTATTCCGCTCTTAAATCGAGAAAAAATCAATAACGACCTATCTGAACATCATTTCCCGCCGCAGCTCATTTCCTTGAGATAAGGGAACTGAAAGAGATCCCTCTCATGATGGGCTGCATGCGGTTGCAGGGTTTAAGAAGGTTCTGCACGCCGGTGTCATCAACGGTAATGGTTATGTCTATACTGCGGCCAACATATCGTTGACAAAAGAGAAAAATTGGTATATATTCAAAAATTATGGATACTTCCGAACATATTGAAACAGTCTTCGACTATGCCACACCTGAAGAGATTGAAGAGCTGGGGCTTGAGAATATGACAAGAGAAACCTATCTTGCCATCCATGCTCAAAACCATGATGATATCTACATAGACCTTAGCTGCCTTTTTGAAGGTTATCGTAATGATCCTGTGCGTGGTAAGTTCTATGCAGATAAGATTCAAGACCCTCAACGAAAGTTCTGGCACAATTATCAAGATATCTTTTAATCCCGCCATATAAACCTCAAGCCGACATCAAACAATGTTGGGTTCTTTCTAAATGTTTAGTAATGCTTGGCGTATATGATGAATATAACACACCCCAACCTTGTAAATTAGTGTACTAATAATGAAGGTGTCATAATGTGATTCCAAAGACAGAACAGGTAGGGTATGTTGAACCGTTCAATCAAACCCAAAAAGCATCTCCTGTGGCACGACGATTTCGATTCTTGTTATTCTGCATATTTGATGTTATCATTATATATTATGGGTTTCTTACTTAGTCTGCCTTTGTATTTTATTATAGGAGTAATGTTATTTTTTACGTTCTGCGCATACTGGCAACCCATTCTTATCTCTATAGGCATTGTTATCTTCCTTATAGCTTTGTGTCCTCCGGATAACCCCAAGAATTAATCCTGGAATCAGAGTAAAATAGTAAATCAGTGTTAGCCCCATACACCCTATTTCCCAATGCAAACTGCACATACTGATTTAAGTAAACCATTGTAGAGCTAACAAATTGTAACAATCTGAGACCCAATTTATTGGGGTTTCACTGTTTCTTTCATGGTCTGAAAGGCTTCGTAATGCGCAAGAACAATAAACTCCTAAAACCGAAATGATAATAAAAATCAAATGGTTAAGGTAAACGAACATTGACACTGCCCATCAATATTTATATTATATAATTCCTTCACATATAGAAGAAAATTAAAAAATAATGTTATGCCCATAGGCAGTATGCCAGGAGGAGAGGTATGAAAAAGATTACGCTTGCTGTCTTTTTTGCTTTTGTATTTTTAAGCAATGCTGCACTTGCTCAGAGAATACCCGAGCCAAGTCCAAAGGTCCATTGTAGTTACGACGGCAAGTGGTACAGTCTGAGGATTACAAAGTATATTGTAAATCGCCCTCTACATCAGGTCGGCCCCAAACTCCCCCCGCAGGATTAAAACCAGAACAACAGATGCAGCTTATGATGATGCAGAGCATACTTCAGCCATTTTTTAACTCTCTATTTAATTTTGGAGATCTTTTTACTCCTCCTGATACCTCAAAGCAGCAAGAAACAGAAAGGCAGAAGCAGGAAAAATTAAGACAGGAACAGGAGGCGAAGCAAAGAGCCCTTGAGGAGTGGTTGAATATTCAGCAGGAGGTAGAAAAAACAAGAGCTGCAGAAGAAGCTAGAAAAAGAAAAGAGGGGCAAAAAATCCTAGCCAGAAGTAGTATAACCGGTAATAGTGGAGGGCTTGCACCTTTTTCCTGGAGCACTCCTCAAATGTCTTTAGCTCCCATATCCATGAAAGGTTATGAGACAAAAAATTTTAATGTAACAGAACAGCTCCTTTGTGCGGCCTATTTTTCTAAGCTCGCAGAAGGTGCTATGATAGGTGGAGATCTGGAAGGAGCCCGCTATTACGCAAATCAGATGGACAATGTTCTCCAGGGAATGCCCACTGCGATAGAGTGCAAACCCCCAAAGGATCTTACCTCTTCCATAAATACCAAAAACGCACTTGAACTCAATAGAAAATATAGCCAGATGGCAAGGCTTTATGATAAAGTCATGCCCAAGATAGAAAATTTAAGTGGTGTGATGGTAAAGCTTGACGAGGTGGTCAAGAAAAAGGAAGAATCAAGGAAAAAGATTGAAGACCTGGAAAGACAGATAGAAGAGCATAAAGCAAAAGCGCTAACGATGGATGAGCCTGAAAAAAAGGCCGAAATAGATAATTTATTAGCACAGGCCTTAGCGTTAAAAGCAGAAGCAGAGAAGGAACATCAGGAGGCTATAGCATTAGAACAGAAACTTAACCAGGAAAAAGAAAACCTAGAAAAAGAGATCAATTATATCAAAGCTAAATATCAATAGGGAGAGAAGAAATGAAGATGTTTAAAATTGTCTGTTTCTTTTTTGTCTTCATTTTTCAAACAAGCTGTGCTATGACCATATCAGAAACGAGAGAAAGCTACGAAAAAATTTATAAGCTTGCTCATCAAATACCCTCCTCCTACTCTGTCCCAGAACGGTTACCTTTTACTGCAGCCATTGAAGTAAATAATAGCTTGATACTTCGAGATACTGACGATAGGGGGGACCGTTATGAATTTCAGGCTGGTCCGAGGTTAGAAGAGGCCGCGAGATTTTATCTTAAACCGATGTTTGCAGGAGAAGAAAAAAGGAACATTTATCTCTATCTGGATGCTTATAACCTGGAAATTACCCATAAGCGCAAGGAGGGTACCATAAAATTCCTTACATGTTATGAGGTAAGTATATCAGCACGTATATACATTGATGCGATTGATGTGACATACGTTAGTTCCAAAGGGAGTTATTGTGCAGATGAGACAGGTTTAAAACCAAAGGAAGATGGCTTATTTATGGCTATAGTCAAGGGCTTAGAAAATTTAAGGCCAAAAATCTATGAAGTGTTCATGTTTCCAGAAAAAGAGAAAAATGATGCTGCAGTCTTAATGCAACAAGAGCCCAATAATCCTCTTAAAGCCATCTCTTTAGCACATTTAGCCTTATTATGCAAAGATTATAATCTAGCTATATCTGCTGCCCAAAGAACAATTGAATTATTAAGAAACCCAAAGACTCTCCCCATACCTTTTGATCTCCGTTATGCTGACCGGGAGGTAATAAACAGAGACTTATCCCAGGCGTATGCAATCTTGGGCAAAACCTATAAGGAAATTGAACAATATAATGAGGCCATCAGTAATTTAAGAAAAGCAATAGAGCTTTTTCCCAAAAATTTGTCGTATTATGAGAAATTATCCGAAGTTCTTTTGATTCAACAAAACTTCACTGAAAACATTAAACTGTGGGAAAAAGCTGTAACAGCAATTCTATCATGGTACAGTTATACACGTCTTGCCTCGGCTTATACCAAAGTGGGCAGATACAACGATGCGATTACGAGCCTTAACAAAGCTGTAGATTACTTAACTATAACAGGAATTGGGGCCTCAATATCTATTGAAGAAAACTACCCAGTTGTGAAGGAACTTCATGAGTTTGGTCCTGCCAAAAGGGCAGGAATTGAGGTTGGAGATAAGATAGTCAAAATAAACGGCCAATCGACTAAGGGCTGGGAGATTAACAAGGTTTTCCAAAATCTACGGGGAAGTGAAGGAACCCGGGTTACATTAACCACAGAGAAAAAGGGAGAGGAATTCGAAAAGACTATTACAAGGGAAAAAATAATACAAAAAGAAGCGGCTTCTCCACATGGTTTGCGCAGTCTGGTTTATGCGATTGTGGGAAATATTGAAAAGTCTTTGAAAGATGCAGAAATGGCTTATGCTCTTAATCCTAATGATGAATATGCCAAAAGGGCTATTGGGCTGGCTTATATTCAAAAAGGCAATCCTGATGAGTCATTAAAGATTTTGGCTTCTTCAAAAGAATACTTTGATAAACTTCTTCTTGCCCTTGCCTACGCTAAAAAGGGAAGCTTTGCGATGTCCTCTGAAATTTACAGAGATATACCAGAGGATTATCTTGCTTCCCAGAGTGTTTTTAGCCAGGACTTTAGAAGAATGGTCCTGCAAACCATGAAACCATACATTGAAGGGAAAAGAAGTCAGGTAAAAACCCTCGAGGCTAAAGGTCAGTATAAAGAGGCCTTGAAAGAATATAGCGAGCTTATCAGGTTTGCCGATGATAGAGATGCTAAGGAGATTAGATCTCATGTAGCGAAACTTTTGAAAGAAAGGCCATATCTTCTTGAGATTCCTGAAGAGGTCAGGAAATTTGCCATAAAAGCAGAGGAGTACACAAAAGAGGGTAAGTTTATTGAAGCTGTCAATGAGTACAAAAAGGCGTTAAAAATTTCTCCTTTCCTTCCAGACCTCTACAAGGCCCTTGCCTTAAACTACGCCGGTATGAAACATTATGCCCAGGCAATAGATAATATGAAAATCTATCTTGAACTTTATCCTAATGCCCCTGATGCCAGGGCAGCAAGAGACGAGATTTACAGGTGGGAGGTTCAGATGGAGAAGGAGGGGAAGCGATGAAAATACTAAAATACATCTTATTTTTTGTTTTAATACTTTCAGGGATTAAGGCTACCTATGCTCAAGACATAAATGGCTTCCTTTTGGGCATCTATTTTAAACGAGAACAGGCAATAGAAAAAATAAGACAGCTCGAAATAGAAATAAACAAAAATAAAAGCACCATTTCACAGTCTCAGACCTTAATAGATCTTTCAAGGCAAAAGGGCAATAAAGAAGCAGAAAAGGTAGCTTTAGAAGCCTTACAGAAGGCAAAGGAGAGTCTTAAGAAAAATGAAGAGAGTCTTAACAGATGGAAGACGCACAAGATCATGCTTGATCATGTTTATACCTCATTGCAAAATGAGATAAATAATAAAAACATAAAAGGTGTTACTTCTTACTGTTCGGGCAGGGTAGATATATTCAAGGCAAATGGGGATAAAGTGAGTTGTGAAAATGGGCTACTTGAGCCTGGAGACATGGTATGGACCTATGATGGAACTGCAAAGATAGAGATGCTTGGTGGAAGAGGAACCACTACAGTAGGTCCATGGTCGATCTTTAAGATGAGGGATGATTCTGAGATAGAGCAGATATGGGAGTTAATAAAAGGCAAGATTCATATGACAATTGAAAAAATAAAGGAGTCAATTAGGAGTAGGAGAGTGAATATACGAACCGTAGAGGCTGTGTGTGCTGTAAGAGGCACTGAATTTTACATGGAAAGAAAAGAGGATATTCTCTGGCTTTACGTTATTGATGGGTCTGTTGAGGTAAAGGGCATAAAAGATGAACGAATGGTGGAAGTGTTCTCTGGCTATAGAATAAGGGTTACAAAAGACGGCTTAATAGGTGAGCCCGAAAAGATAAATCTTAAAGATGTGGAAAGGTGGTGGGAAGGATAAAAAAGATTAAACCCTGGCATAACAATCTCATGCACAGGGAAGGTGATAAACTCGCGTGTGATGATAAGTTACGGTGCGGCATCAGCCTTTACATTTGACAGTATCACTTTTCAAACAACCCCTGTCTGATTGGGTTGAGATGAATGTATCTACTTAGCTCAAGGAAATAACTGTTTCTTTAGAAAGGTATTCAATCCGAGTCAAGGTTGAAAATATTTTTCACCTCTATTCAATAATGATTTTATGGACTATCCTCACGCATATGGTGTCTGAAAGGGTAGATTCTCCTGTATGTCATGTATCTATTATGTCCTTTTTGCCTTTTTTGGGAGCAGAAAAACTCGAAGAGAGGAAAATGCTCGAAAATGCCGCAGAATGCCACACCTCAGGTGCACGCTTTGTTAGCCCGCTTTTTGTTTGCAAGGATTTCATGACTGAGACATCCTTGCCGTAACATTTCCAAACCATTAGGTGCTTCTGGTGAGACCATTGCTGTGATTCGCATGTGCGCTTCAAGTCGTGTGTCCGCTTTCGGTATCCATTCGCGTTTTCCATCTGAACATCGCACAAGAATACATCCTGATGGAAGTCCAAGGGAACGCACTTTACGACCCACAAATGGTGCACCAGGTTTGATAATAAACTCCACCACCACAGGCTCTTGAAGCAAATGGGCTTTTCCACCGCGTTTTAAATCCCGCTCCAAAAGGGCTTCATAAATTGGTAAATCTTTTAGCAACTCAGCGACAGCATAGGCGCAAAAACAACCAACCAACAAGGGGAGCATTTGATTGTAATTACCCGTCATTTCAACGATAAGCATAATCCCTGTCAGCGGCGCGCGGACAATGGCTGTAAAGTAAGCTGCCATTCCAACAACCGCAAAAACCGCAGGGATAGGAACAATTGCAGGAAGTAAGATATGGGCAATTTGCCCAATACCCAGGCCAATTAACGCGCCAATTACAAGCAGTGGCGCAAAAATGCCACCAGGCGCACCGGTGCTATAACTGGAAATAGTTAACAGAAAGCGGACTGCAAAAAATAATGGGATAGCAGAAAGCAATAAATCGCCCTTAAGTGTTGTTTCTGCCAATAAGTGACCACTTCCTATAAGAAACGGAGAAAACCACCCTACCAACCCCACAGCTCCACCGATGAGCACTGCAACGGGTAACATAAATCGAGCGGGTATTTTTGCGTAGATATTCAGTGCATTTAATAGACTTCGGTTAAACAACACTCCCAAAAAGCCAGCCACAACACCTAACAATGCGAATATAGGCAAGGAAGCCAATGGTGGAACAGAGTAACTTGGAATTAAAAAGACTGGAAATTGCCCCGAACCAATTCTTGCAACAATATCTGCAATGACTGCGGCGACAAAGGCCGCGCCAAAAACAATCGGTTGAAAGTCGCGGCGCACTTCTTCAAGAACAAAGACAAGCCCCGACAATGGAGCATTAAAAGCTGCAGCTAACCCTGCACCTGCGCCCGCTGAAATTAAAGTGAAACGTTCTCTTTCTGATACTTTTAGCCAGCGCGACACCGCGTCTCCAACCGTGCCACCCATTTGAACGGTAGGTCCTTCACGACCTAAAACCATACCGCTTCCAATGGCAATAATTCCACCAAAAAACTTTACCGGTAAAATACGTTTCCATTCAAGTTTTCGGAAACGATGAAGCACGGCTTCTAAATGGGGAATACCGCTTCCGCTTGCTTCGGGCGCATAACGCCGCGTGATGGCTACAGAAACCCCTGCTCCGAGCATGGTAAATACCATCGGGAAAATCCATCCCAAAATCGGAAAACTATGCGCCCAAGAAATCAATCCATCTCTAATAATATCCGCACCAGTTAATGCGGCACGGAAAAGGAGTGCCACAATACCAGCAAAAAAACCCACTAACATTGCCCGTGGAAAAATCCATCGCCGTTGTTGGCTGATAGTTAGATATTCTTGAATTTCAGATTGAACGGAATCATCCATGTTGTTAGTGAGCAAAGATAGTTTATCGTGCTTTTTTGTTCTCATGGAATAAATTTTGCTGAAGGCAGGCTAACATTATTTTTTAATTTTCTTCTATATAATGGAGGGATTATATAAATATTGATGGGTGGTGTCAAGATTCAAGATTCATTTAGATTGAACCTTTGATTTTTATTATAATTTCGGTTTTAGGAGTTTGTTATGCTTGCGAATTACGAAGCCTTTCTAACCATGAAAAAAACGGTGAAACCCCAATATATTCCGAACAATGCTTCTTTCATGGCATATTTTGAAGGCTTACGATTAAGTCATGCATAATAGCCGCAAAAAGCGCTTACTTTTCATAAACGCACACCTGGCAGCGACTCTTTCCATCTTTACCTGAGTAAATTAATATTTCCATTTCTGTTTCATTTAAGGGTTTCTTAGAGCTTACTACACTGGAAAGTCTGTTCTTTTTTTCTGCCATTACCCAATAGGTTATGGTTTACCATCATCCTTACTGCTTCTTCTAAAAGCTTCTTTGTGTAAACTGTATTTGGAATCTAATAAATCCTGATACCTCTTTTCTGTATTGAACATCAACTATAAATCAATTAAAACTGGAATTGGTGCTGGAGGTTGAGAGGAATTTACATCATAAACACATATGCATGCAAGATAAAGCCGTATTTTTGGCAGGCATCCTTCATGTATTGTTTGAATTTTTCAAAGTCTGACTTTTGTAAGAATAATCGCATTCGTTCATTTCTTATGGTGGTGATATGATATAAGACATGTTCATATTCAATGCAAGGTGGTCTGGCCATTTTAGACACTTTTCATAAAATTACCATAAAGCATAGGATAAGCTGATAGATTTGTCAAATGTTAATAGCCTGTTTCCCAAACCCCATTTACTGTGATGCATAAATATCTTTTAAATTTATTTTTGGTTTAAACATATGCAAACTGCACACACTGATTTAAGTAAACCATTATAGGGCTCAATGTGCCCTATTTTAATCTTCTTATTTACTTTATCGGATACTCCTTGCATAGGATATTGACGGATTTTAATATCCCTTTGTGCTTGGGAGCTTTTAGTTGTTGATATCATTTTATCCAGTTCTTCTTTTCTTATATTACGCCGGATAGACCATGTAGTAGAAATCGAACTCCACTGTTTCTTTTATTCTCCTTAAGGGATTATCCTTTCTTATTCTGTTCTTATTCTGTCCTCAAGGTAAAATATTAAACAAAAACAGGTTATACTGAGGTGATCTATAATGGTGACCCATCATATCGTGTATGTACTTGTAGTTACGAAAAGAAAGTATGACTGAAAGAAATCCATAATTATATACAGTTATACACACTATTGTGTGGTCTTTTCATGATGAATATGGTTTATGGTGGGGGGTTGGGCAACAGGCTGTAAAGGGGTGATACAGATGTTGCCTTTGTTTAACCTATTGATAACACACAATAATTTATATTTTTCACCCTTGGGTTGTAGCAGGATAAAATATGATATGGTATATTGTATGGAAGCAAAAAATATGAATACCGATTCTGATAACATCAAGGGGAGGAGGATTCACCATGAAAACAGCTTTTAGGTTAATCCTGACCGGCATGTGTCTCTTTGCGATGTGCACATTTGCGTGGGATGTGGCATATTCGATAGAGCTTGTCTTCAAGGATACACAGTACTCGTTCCAGACCTTAAGGGCTCTTAGCTATGCGGTGAGCGGAGGCGCAGATGTCGGTGATGTGCTTAAGACCGCATATGCCATCAAGGAAGGGGATGACGAGAGCTGGTATCAAGAATGGTTCAAGACTGCCAAACGTTGCGAGAAGGCAGGGGATGATTTCCTTGCCCGAAATAAAAGAATCAGCGCACGGCAGGAATTCTTCAAGGCCTCGAATTATTATAGAACAGCCGAGTTCTTCCTGCATATCAACCCAAAAGACCCCCGTATAATATCGACTTGGAAGAAAAGTCGGGAGTGCTTTCTAAAAGCTGCACAGCTCGCCGACCATCCGATTATCCCCATCACAATCCCCTTCGAAGGAACCACATTGCCGGGATATCTCTGTCTTGTAGACGGGTCAGGGGCAAAAAGACCTTTGTTGATTGTCCACTCGGGCTTCGATGGCACAGCAGAGGAACTATATTTCTCAACGGCACATTTCGCTGTTATGCGGGGTTATAATGTGCTTATATTTGAGGGGCCTGGGCAGGGAGGCGTAATAAGAACACAGGGTATACCCTTCCGACACAACTGGGAAACCGTTGTATCGCCTGTTATAGATTTTGCCATTACCCTTAAGGAAGTGGATGCAAAAAGGATAGCACTCATGGGTATTAGTTTCGGAGGCTACCTCGCCCCAAGGGCAGCGGCATTCGAAAAAAGGATCAGTGCCCTGATTGCCAACGGCGGCGTTTATGACTTTCATATGACATCCCGTCTGAAACCGGAGGATGAAAAATATCTTGACACCAAAGAGGGTGCAGCAGAAATCGATAGGATACTTTTAGAAAGGATGAAAACCGACCCTTCTCTGAGGTGGGTTATGGGCAACGCCATGTTCACGTTTAATGCCCCCTCCCCGAGTGAATGGATGAAGATGACAAGGGTATACACCATGAAGGATATAGCTGCTAAAATATCCTGTCCTGTACTTATCGTCGATTCCGAAGAAGACAAGGATATGCCAGGACAGGCACGGATGCTTTACGAAGCCCTTAAAACACAGAAAGATTTCCTGCTGTTTACAAAAGACGAAGCTGCTGAAGAACACTGCCAGATGGGCGCTATCCTCATATCAAACGCAAGGATACTCGACTGGTTGGACACGATTATGAAAAAGGACGTGAATAAGAAATAATAACGATAAGATGTGTTTTTCACATCCCCGCGAGGAACCTGTAATAACTTTTAAGTCAACATCATAAAAGGTCGAAACGGTCAAGGTTCATGACTTTCGTCCATGTAGCTATAAAATCGTGCACAAAACTTTTCCTTTGAGTCATCACAAGCTTATGATTCGGTGCGGTGTCAGCCCCAGACAGCCTGTTTCCCAAATCCCCTTTACTGTGATGCTGTAATAGCACCTGTTTTAACGGACACCCCCTAACCAAAATAATAGCCCATAGAGTTATTTCTGTAATTAACAGGTAAGAGAAAAAAGAACTATGAGTCTGGTAGAAATCGTTACATCGGTTCAGAGAAGACAGTAACTTTACACGCAAGCAGAAAAAACCCTTGGTAGAAGAAGCTTAAGTAGCCGGGAAATAGCACCTCTTTTGTGGCACAAAACTATAAGATTCATTCCAATCAACTCTTTAAGATGGAGATGTCTTATCCATGAAGGTGCCGTAAAGCTGAACCCATTTAGATTAAATGTAACCAAGCCAAACCACCACATAACTGCCCTTCTTAGCCATTCTCTCAAAGCTAATGAAAAGCTATCGGTGAATCATAAGAGGGTATACCGTATCATGAGGGTTAATAATTTTATTTTGCTTAACACATAGTAAGGCCTATAAAACCCAATGATGGTTTAACAAAAATACCTGTGATAGAAAGATTATAAACTACATTTAATTATTTCCTTTGTGGTTTAAAGATTATAACATAAATCATCCCTATAAGGGGCTTAAGATGAGATACCCAAGACAATACGGGTTGATGGAAAATAAGTTAGAGAGGTGTCCGGTTTGACAGGGGCAAGTCCAAAGTTCTTTCAGGAAAATTATCTTGAAAGTTGTTTCCATCTAAGTTATTCTTTATTCACTTATGGGACTTTACAGAAGGAAAGATTTACCCCTTTGGTGGGTAGTTTTTTCATGGGGTGGACACGATTGTGTTACAAGACTAATGGCAAAGTCAGAAAAAGAAAAGAAAGCGATAGAAACACTTAACATAAATGTGGTGCAGAGATGTCATCAATTTTCACGATTTTTTCACTAAATATTTGTAAAAAAATTTGTTACTTTATATATTAAATAAAATTATTAAATGCGCCTGTAGCTCAATAGGATAGAGCAACGGACTTCTAATCCGTAGGTTCCGCGTTCGAGTCGCGGCAGGCGCGCATAAGATTTTGCAATACAGTAACTCTGGGGTAGAATTTAAGTAGCTCGATCTGTATCTTTTCACCATATCCTGAGACAAAGGCTTATTTTTAAAAAAAAATAAAAAAAATTATTAAAAATTGAAAGTCAACCTCTCACGCATATCCCAGATAATATTCCTTATAATATTCTTTGTTCTTTTTCTCATGACAGAATACAGAGGTAAAGACGAGATCTCCCTTGCTGTAAACAGTTTTTTTAGGGCAAACCCCCTTGTAGCAATAAGTTATATCCTTTCTGCTAAGTCGTTTAATTTAATTCTAATACCTGCTTTATTGATGATCATTTTTTCTGCAGCACTGGGAAGATTTTTTTGCGGATGGATATGTCCATTAGGTACAACCATAGACATCGTAACAAAAAAAATAAAAAAGACAAAGCCCATTGCTTTTTTAAAGTCAAATCTCAAATACTATATACTTCTCATATTACTTTCATCTGCACTGTTAAACATGAATATTGTAGGTATTTTTGATCCCATAGCCATTTTTTTAAGGGCCCTTACATTTTTTATCTACCCAGTTTTCGGCTGGATAGTTAAGGGAGGTTGGGCTGGACTGTATACTGCAATAGGAGATAAAAGGGATTATCTCGAGTTTTTTTACAAATTTTTAAAGGATTATATCCTTCCTTTCAGAGAAACATTTTATCCCCTTGCCTTTTTGTCCATGGCATTTCTATTTTTAATAATATTCCTCGAAAGATATGAAAAGCGAAACTGGTGCAAGAACATATGCCCCCTTGGGACATTTCTCGGTCTACTGGGAAGGCTCTCCGTATTTAAAAGGATACCCATAAGTGTTTGCAGTGATTGCGGCGCATGTAAAGAACTATGTCCTACCGGATTTGACAGAGAGATACTTCAAAAACAGGACTGCATTCTTTGCATGAATTGCCAGCTATTATGCAAATCAAAGAGGGTTAGGTTTTCTTTAAAAGATTTTAAAAGAAAAATAGATGAACCACTTCCTATTTTTGAAAGAAGGGTCTTTCTTACAGGCATCATTTCAGGTTTTGCCTTATCAAAACTATTTATTTTTACAAACCCAGATGGGAAAAAACTGCTAAGACCACCTGGTGTCCAATCAGAAGAGGATTTTCTTAAAAAGTGCGTAAGGTGTGGAGAGTGTATTAAGGTATGTCTCAAAAATGCCCTGTATCCTTCAGGTTTTCAATGGGGGGTTTATGGTCTTTTTACGCCTGTTGTTATCCCCAGATTGGGTTATTGTGAATACAACTGCAATCTATGCGGACAGGTGTGCCCTACCCATGCCATACCGAATTTATCCCTTTCTCAGAAAAAGAAGAGTGTCATAGGTGTCGCTGTTATTGACAAAAATCACTGCCTGCCCTATGCAAAGAGAATAAATTGTATTGTTTGCGAGGAACACTACCCTGTAGAGGAAAAAGCCATAAGGCTTGAAGAGGTCATGGAAAAAGATTACAAAGGTAGGTTAATAAAATTGAAAAGGCCATACATTATAGATGAGCTTTGCATAGGCTGTGGTATTTGTGAAAATAAATGCCCTGTTGAAGGCAAGGCAGCCATTGAAGTCTTCCACATTAAAAGTAAAAAAGTGAATTAATAAAACAACGAGATTTATTTATCTTTTAAAAGTAATATTATCTATTATATATTATCGGTATAAATTATCGCGGCTTTTTAATATTACTGTTTGAGATTGAAAAAAGGATATGGGGTTAAAAAATCTAAGCCTTACAACAAAGATGGCATTGACCATTTCTTTTCTATTTTTTTTCATGTTTTCAGGTGGGGCATTATTACTTTTTAACTATTTCGAAAAGGAATATAAAAAAATTATTGCAAATCAGCAGTTTGAATTTGTCTCTAACCTTGCAAACGATACGGACGAAAAATTAGAGGAAGCAAAAAAGTTAATAAAGATGGCAATCGGTAATGTGCCGGAGCATATCGTTAACGACCCTAAAAAACTGCAATCCTATTTTATGGAAAAAATCAAAAACAAACCTTTTTTAAGCTATTTTTTTGATAAAGGCATTGTTCTTTTTTCTGAAAATGGAGAACTTATAGCAGAATATCCTGAAAACAAAGAAAGGAACAAAAGGAGTTTTTCCGATGCAGATTATTTAAAGGTAACTGCTGAGACAAAAAGGCAGTATGTTTCCAATCCTTTTATAGATTCAAAATCGCCTGATGAACCCTTGATAATGTTTACAAATCCAATATTTAACGAAAAAAAAGAACTCAAGGCAGTTATAGGTGGCTGTATCAGGGTTTTAAAGGATAATTTTCTCGGGGAGTTAATAAATGTAAAAATAGGTAAGACAGGTTATGTCTATCTATTCGATACAGATAGGCGAATTATAGTCCATCCTGATAAGACAAGGATAATGAAACAAGATATTCCTGAAGGGGCAAATAAACTCTTGGACCGGGCTTTAGGTGGTTTTGAAGGCACAGGCGAAACAGTTACTTCAAGGGGTGTTCATGCAATCACGAGCTTTAAAAGGCTAAAAAACAAAAATTGGATACTTGGGGCAAATTTTCCCACCAGGGAAGCCCATTATCCCATAAAAAAGACACAAAAGTATTTTGCCGTTTTTACGATTATTGGCATAGTCTTTTCAGCATCGATTATTATCCTACTGATGAAAGGGTTCTTGAACCCCTTGACAATATTAACGAGTCAGATAGAAAAAATCGGTTCAAGGTCTGGAGAAAGGCATTTGCTAAATATAAATGCAAAGGGCGAAATTGCCATACTTGAAAACTCTTTTAACGAGATGCTGAAAAAACTATATATCAGGGAAGAAGAACTATTAAGACTCTCAAGGGCCGTTGAGTTTAGCTCTGCCATTGTTATAATAACAGATGTTGATGGTGTTATAGAATACGTAAACCCTAAATTTACAGAAATAACGGGTTATACGAGGGAAGAGGTGATAGGTAAAAAGCCGAACATTTTAAAATCAGGCAATAAGACCCAAGAAGAATACAGGTTATTATGGGATACAATCAAATCCGGTAAAGATTGGAAGGGCACTTTTCTAAATAAAAAAAAGAATGGTGAGCTTTACTGGGCATCCTCCTCTATTTCGCCTGTAAAGGATGGGCAAGGCAATATCATAAACTTCATAAGTATTCAGGAAGACATTACCAAGATAAAAAAGGTCGAGGAAGAACTACAAAAGGCAAAAGAAATGGCAGAGGCCGCAAACATGGCAAAGAGTAATTTCCTTGCAAGCATGAGTCATGAGATAAGGACGCCTATGAACGCAATAATTGGTGTCTCTGATTTGCTTCTTGAAACAAATCTCACCCCCGATCAGTTAAGATACGTAAAGATTTTCAAAAATGCAGGGGATAATTTGCTGAACATAATTAATGATATACTCGATTTATCAAAAATAGAGGCAGGGCATGTTGAAATAGAACATATCGATTTTAATTTGATAGAAACTGTAGAAAAAACCTGTGAGATTATGTCTCTAAAAGCTCATGAAAAGGGTCTTGATTTTATATGTCATATACATAATGACATACCTGCCCACCTTAAAGGTGATCCTTTTAGGTTAAGACAGATTTTAACAAATCTCATTGGAAATGCCATAAAGTTTACTGATAATGGCGAGGTTGTAGTAGAAGTGTCCCTATTTACGGACAAATCGAAAACAGAAACATCCATATCACAGGAAATATCGGATAAGAAGAGGATAAAAGATGAAAGCGAATATGTAGATATACTTTTTTCTATTAAGGATACGGGTATTGGAATACCTGAAGATAAGATAAAGTCTATTTTTGATAAATTTACCCAGATAGATAATTCCTCGACAAGAAAATACAGTGGGACCGGGCTCGGTCTTGCCATCACAAAGAACCTCGTAACGTTAATGGGAGGCGATCTGTGGGTTGAAAGCAAGGTGGGGAAAGGCAGTAGTTTCTTCTTTACCCTGCCATTTGGTATACAAGAAAAATATCCAAAAAAGATTTTTGAAGAAAAAGTGGACTTAAAGGGAAAGAAAATACTCATAATAGACGATAATGCTACAAACAGGATTATACTAACAGAGACTTTAAACAACTGGGGTGTTGATGTAAAAGAGGCAGAATCAGGAGAGAAAGGCATTTTTGAATTAAAAAAGGCAAAAGAGTCATGTACCCCCTTTGATTTAATCCTTCTTGATTATCAAATGCCTTTAATGGATGGTTTTGATGTAGCAGAGAGGATAAGAGAAGACCCTTCCATATCAGACACATCGATTATAATGCTTACATCAGATTATGCAAGGCAGCATTCATTAAGGTCAAGGGAATTAAATATTGAAGCATTTATTACAAAACCCATCAAAAGGGAAGAACTAAAGTCTATCATATCAGAAACGATAAGTAGGACAAAAAGAGTGCCTGACATGGATACAGAGGAAGTAATTAAGACAACAAAATCTTATAAACCCACAAAACCCCTTAATATACTGATTGCTGAAGATTCAGAGGATAACAGGACCCTACTACAGGCATTTTTGAAAGACCTTTCCTTTAATTTATTTTTTGCAAAAAACGGGGAGGAAACGGTTAATCTCTTCAAGGAAAGGTCTTACAACCTCATCTTGATGGACATTCAGATGCCTGTAAAAGATGGGTATGCCGCTACTATGGAGATAAGGCAAATAGAAAGACAGAAAAATCTTGAAAAAACCCCAATCCTTGCTTTAACTGCCTATGCATTAAAGGAAGAGATACAAAAAAGTCTTGAAGCAGGTTGTGACGCCCATATTACAAAACCTATTAAAAAAGCTACCCTTATAGAGCTGATAGAGAAATACGCAAAATTGTAGATTAAAGGAGGATTTAATGGATGTAAAAGATAAAAAGATACATGTTAAAATCGATGCTGATTTAAAAGAACTCATACCCGGTTATATAAACAATAGATATCTCGATATAGAAAACATAATTATAGCCCTTGAAAAAAGTGATTATGAAACAATCAGGATCTTGGGCCATAGCATGAAAGGTTCAGGCGGAGGTTATGGATTTGATGCTATAACAGAGATTGGAGGTGTCATAGAGGCTGCAGCGAAAGAAAAAAATAATGATGTAATAAAAGGTAAGGTTGAAGAGCTAAAAGATTATTTGAGCAAAATTGAGATTATTTATGTTTAATATTTAAAAGGGGGTCAAGGGATGGAAAGACAACGTTTAATAGTAATCGGAGGTGTTGCTGCCGGGATGAGTGCTGCAAGTAGTTTTAAGAGATTAAAGCCCGATGCAGAAGCCTTTGTTTTCGAAAAGGATTACTTTATATCATACGGTGCTTGTAGTCTTCCGTATTACATATCAAACGATGTAAAAGACTTTAACGACTTAATAAGCCTAACGCCAAAAATGGCAACAGAAGAACGTAATATTCACGTCTATACAAGACACGAGGTAAAGGCAATAGATACCCAGAAAAAAGAAGTGGTGGTTTTAGACATCGAAAAAAATACGGAAACGAGATACAGCTACGATAAGCTTGTAATAGCCACAGGAGGTCTTCCTGTTAGACCCAATTTACCTGGAATTGATTTAAATAATATTTTTACAATAAGGACTTTAATGGATGGGATAGAAATAAAAAAATACATTGACGAATGGGGGCTGTTCGAGGTCTGTATCGGTTCCCCTGAGTGCCTTTATGTGAATAGATACGGTGAGAACAGAAGACAGATGAAAGCAGTCATTGTCGGTGGTGGATACATTGGTATGGAGATGTGCGAATCCTTTAGAAAAAGGGGTCTTGATGTGACTGTGATTGAAAAAACTGATAGGGTTCTGGGGAACATGGATACAAGCATTACAAATGTGGTAGAAGAAAGATTAAGGTCAGAAGGCGTAAAACTTTTAAAAAATACATCTGTTGAGGGATTTTCAGGTGTTAAAAACTCAGTAAAAAAGGTTTTAACAGATAGGGGAGAAATGGAAGCTGACCTCGTTTTAATTGCCATAGGCGCAAGACCTAATACAGATCTTGCAAAACAGGCAGGTATAGAACTTGGGGTCAATGGCGCAATTAAGGTGGACGAGTTCTTAAGGACAAATATTCCCCACGTTTACGCAGCAGGAGATTGTGCAGAGGCAATACACATTGTAACAGACAAAAAGGTGTATATACCATTGGGGACAACGGCAAACAAGCAAGGCCGCATTGCAGGTGAAAATGCAGCAGGAAATAACAATAAATTTG
Source organism: Deltaproteobacteria bacterium (assembly GCA_029777945.1). Lineage (GTDB taxonomy): Bacteria > Desulfobacterota > Syntrophorhabdia > Syntrophorhabdales > Syntrophorhabdaceae > JAKORG01. Next base: position 19,155 of record JAKORG010000099.1, read on the forward strand.
AGGGCGTGGCAGGCACGGCCATTACAAAGATTTTTGACCTTGAGGTCTCGCGAACAGGTTTATCACCCCTTGAGGCAGAAAAAGAAGGCATAGACTTTTTTGTTACAACCATCAAAGGCAGATCAAGGAGTAATGCATATCCTGCAGGCAAACCCATCATAGTTACTTATATCACAGAAAAAGGCTCTGGGAGACTTTTAGGCGCCCAGATAGTAGGAGAAGAAGGTGCTGCCCACAGGATTGATACCCTTGCAGCATGCCTTTCTGCCAGAATGACCATCTATGATGTGGCAAGGTTGGATTTAGGGTATGCCCCACCTTTTGCAACTGTTTGGGACCCCATACTCATTGCAGCAAATGCAGCTATAAAAAATGTAAAAAAATAAACTGCCATGAATATTATTCCTTATATTTAAAAAAATGAAGGAAGGAGAAAAAATGTCGGCAAAAGAAAAAATGGAGGCAAGATTTGAAAGATGGTTAAATCCAGAAGGTATTGTATTCAATGATAAAGAGGCTGAAATTACATACAAAAAATCTGTTAGTAGATTCATCGATGCAGTTCAATTAGAAAAATTGCCTGACAGGGTCCCTGTGTATATATCTGGAAGTTTCCTCGTGCCTAATCTTTATGGAATATCTCCTTATGAGGCAATGCATGATTACGATAAGACTATTGAGATACATATAAAATTTCTTTTAGATTATGAACCTGATTATATACTATCACCTCTTTTTTTAGGCTCCGGTAAGGTTCTGGAAATTCTCGATTATAAACAATACAAATGGCCCGGTCATGGTGTTTCAAAAGAGGTGGGTTATCAATACGTTGAGGCAAAATATATGATGGAAGATGAATATAATGCCCTTATAGATGACCCGTCGAATTTCTGGTTAAGAATTTTATTTCCCCGTATATTCGGTGCCCTTGAACCATTAAAGGATATCGCACCCTTTACAGATATATGGGAAATCGTCAATGTGACCCCCTATATGGTCCCCTTTGGCATACCTCCTGTTCAAGGGGCCTTAAAAAAGTTGTTAGAAGCGGGTAGCGAGGCAATGGTATGGATAAGAAAATTTGCCGAATTCAGAACAAAGGCAAATAGTATGGGCTTTCCTGCTGCAGTAGGCGGTGCCACAAAAGCACCCTTTGATATTATCGGTGATACATTAAGGGGAACAAGGGAAATAATGATAGATTTATACCGAAGACCAGAGCTTGTTATTAAGGCAGTAGAAAGACTTACCCCGATTGCAATAAAGCAAGGGGTAAGGGGTGCCAATGGAAGCGGTGTTCCTGTTGTCTTTATCCCCCTTCACAAAGGTGCAGATGGCTTCATGTCCGACGAACAGTTCAAAAAGTTTTACTGGCCTTCCCTTCTTGCCCTTGTTTACGGCCTCGTAGAAGAAGGTTGTATACCTTATCTTTTTGCAGAAGGTTCATATAATACAAGACTCAAGTATTTAAAAGAGCTACCTAAGGGCACATGCCTGTGCCATTTTGATAGAACAGATATGGGAGAGGCAAAAAAGGTTTTAAAGGACATTGCCTGTATTGCAGGAAATATCCCTGCCGGCCTCTTGTTGACAAAAACATCGGAAGAGGTTAAGGGCTATTGCAAAAATTTGATAGATATTGCAGGAAAGGACGGGGGCTTTATCTTAGCACCTGGCTCTGCCCTTAATGAGGCAAGCCCCGATTCAATTCGTGCCATAATTGAATGTGCGAGAGATTCAGGAATCTACTGATAATCTTTCAAAAGGTCATCTATATCGGGGAAAGGGTCTTTCCTGTGGGGGATGTATAGGGCATCGAGAAATTCTTCCTGAAACCCCTTATAAAGGGTAAGCTCTACATATTCAATTTTTCTTGCTATTTTTTCAGCTTCTTCCCTTTCCTTTCTGTTCAATAAAGCAAAGATTGCCCCTTCTCCTGCTGCATTTCCAACTGCAGTAATTTGAGATACAGTAGCATAAGGAAACATGCCGAGGACATAAGCATTTTTTACATCAATATAATTGCCAAAGGCACCGGCAAGCATGATCTTTGAGGGCCTATCTATATTGAGATGTCGCAGCAGTATCTTTGCACCTGCATATATTGAGGCCTTGGCAAACTGAACATTTCTTATATCTTCCTGGGTTATTGTTATATCCCTTCCTGTAGCCGTATGTTCTGCCCACTCTATAACAAATTCCATCATGCCATAAGTGTTTCTCAATCTTTTACTGTTTATATCCTTTTTAAAACGTCCAGAGCTGTCTATGATTCTTGCCTTAAAAAGCTCAGAAACCACATCTATTACGCCTGAGCCGCATATACCCTTTGGTTTTTTATCTCCCATTACCTTATATTCTACTTCCTTAGTTTTGGGGTCTATAGTGACCTTCTCAATAGCCCCTATGTCTGCCCTCATGCCATGCTTCACGTGGGCACCTTCAAGGGCAGGACCTGTTGCACATGAGGCACAGACAAGCCTATCTTTATTCCCTGCCACTATCTCTCCATTGGTTCCAATGTCTATTATGAGGCAATCTTCATCGGAAAGATATGGCTTTAAGGCAAGAACTACACCTATATTGTCTGCACCAACAAATCCCCCTTTTACAGGAAGGACATACACATTGCCTGCGGGATTAATCTTGATACCTAAGTCCCTTGCCTTAAGGGTGATTGATGATGACAGAAAAGGTGTAAAGGGAGATAACCCGAGACTTGAGGGATTGATATTCAAAAATATATGATGCATGACTGTATTTCCCACAACTGTTACCTCGAAGATATCTTTTTTAGATATACTGGCCTTACGACACATGTCATCTATAAGGGCGTTCAAGCCTTTAATAAGGGTCTTATTCATATCCATGAGCCCTTTAATCCCGTTTTCCCTGATATACCCTATCCTTGACATAATATCCTCTCCAAACTTTATCTGGGGGTTCAATGTTGAACCTGATGCGAGGTGGCATGCGTCTTTTAAATTCAAAAGATATGCACCTATTGTTGTTATGCCAATATCCATTGCAACACCATATAGTTCTTTGTCGTTCTTAGGTTTTATATGAAGTATTTCCTCATCCCATGATACAACGACATTAACCTTCCATTTTTCTTTTCTCAATATTAAAGGGCCGGCCTTAAAACAAAAAGGGTCTATCCTTGACACTGACACATTATGCATTTTTTTTAATTCTCTCTTAATCCTTTCAACATCACTTTCATTATCTGAAAAACTTGGGATAGAAATCTCAATAGGATAAAGACAGACAACGGGCTGAGGGAATATCTGCCTTTTAGTTCCTGCTTTATCCTTGACAAAACCCCTTACAATACTTTCTTCAGGTACCTCAATTATCATGTCCCCATATATTTTAGTCTGACATGCAAGTCTCATCCCTTCTGTAAGTTCCTTTTCTGTGACTAGGCCTTTTTCCCTTTTGGTTACACCTAAGAAGTCTACCTTAGATAGTATTTTAACTTTACATTTTCCGCATTTGCCTTTTCCTCCGCATACGGATGCTATGGGGATGTCTGCCTTTCTTGCAGCATCAAGTAAGGTTTTTCCCTTATCTACCTTTATTGAGCTATTAAAAGGCAAAAAAGATACATCAAATTGTTCTACCTTTTATCCTTTCTTTTAATCCCGGGTAAAGGACCAAGATTTTTTCTTTTAAAAGAGATCCAAAAAGCCCAGAAATAGAACCTATAATCATTCCGCCATCTAAAAATATCTCTTTCGCCCTTTTTATTTCCCTTTCCACTGTTTCTTCATCCCATTTTAAAAGATCTATATGCCCCATAAAACAGACCCTTTTTTTTATGCTTGCCATAATTTTATACACATCCATACCAGCACCAGCATCTAATGTGTGAAGACAGTCAAAGCCCATATTTACAAACTCATCTATGTATCCTTCGAGATTGCCGTCGCTGTGAAAAAAGATAAACAGACCATGGGCCTTTACGTCCTCAACTAATTCTGAATAAACAGGCTTAAGCAAAATTTCAAAATCATTCTTTGAAAAAAATACCCCGTCGTTGCCTGCAATATCGTCAACGATGGCAATGCCGCTAAATCCTAAATCCTTGTAAATGGGTAATCTTTTCCTGAAACCTCTTAAAAATTTTTCTGTAAGTTCAAAAATTATTCGCCTGTCCTTTCTTAATGCCTTAAGGACCTCAATAAAACCAAGGCGACCCATCCAAAAGGAAAAAGGGCCTTCAAAATTGCATACGAGAAAAACATCCTCCAGTTTTTTTAAATTTCTTTTTTTAATAATCTCTTTGTCAGAAAAGGGAATTCCAACCATATCTAACTCGAGTATAGAAAGGGCATCTCTTAATTTATCAAGATAGCTACATGAACACGGAAACGTCTCGTTTAAAAAAGATCGCTCAATAAAAAGCTCACCCTTTGGCACATAGGGCAGAGGACCACTAAAAGATAGTGCCTTCTCTACAACATGTTTTTTCTTAGCCATTATTTATCTGGATTTCAGTGCTTTGCAAAAACTAATATACCTTCTTGCAAGGACGTCCTTACCTGCAATAAGATCAGAAGCCATTATATAAGGTTTCAAGATTCTTGGATTTGTTATAGCACATGTAAGACCGTAATTTATGGCCGTTGAGAGAAAAACAATATTTATGAAACTTCTTTGAGGGAGACCATAAGATATGTTACTGGCACCTAAAATCAGGTTAAGATTCCACTCCCTTTTCACCATCTTCATGGTCTCAAAGGTATTTAATGCAGCTTTAGCATTCAACGCCACAGAGTCTACAATAGCATCCACTATAATATCCTCTCTTGGAATATTCTCTCTGTCCGTCTGTTCCAGAATGTCCTTTATTATCTTTAACCTGCTATCCGAATCCTTTGGTATTCCCTTCCCATCAGATGCAATAAGGACAACCGCTGTTTTGTATGCTTTAATTATGGGGAGTAGTCCTTCCATCACATGCGTTTCCCCTGATACGGAATTTATTAAGGGCTTTCCGCACCCTATATCGAGAGCCCTTTTAATGGCCAAAGGATTCCTGCTTTCAAGACACAGGGGCACATCAAACCTTTTTGTTATATTTTCCACAACGAATGGAAGAACAGATGTCTCGTCTATCCCAAATGCCCCAACGCTTATATTTAGAGCATCTGCTCCGTCTGATATCTGTTCTTCAGCAACCCTCAATATAGGGTCTATATCCCTTTTTTCAAGGGCCTCCTTAATGCCATTTTTCCCAAAAGGGTTTATCCTCTCACCTATTATAACCGTTGGAACATCGTCTCCAATTATCAGTTCCTTTCCGCGAGGGCCATATAAAACTGTTTTCATCTCCACTCTCCGCTTATATCCATTTTTTACAGAGGTTAACCGCTGCAATGGCATCTTTACCGTAGGCATCGGCCTTTACATATTCCCTTACCCTCTCATCAATCTGGCCACCGCCTATCATTATTTTTATGACATCCCTTAACCCTGCCCTTTCTATTTCCTCTACAGTTTTTTTCATGGCGTCGAAGGCAAGGGTAAGAAAACCACTCAAGCCAACCACTTGGGGTGAAACATCCTTTATCTTTTCTACAATCCTTTTTGCTGGCACATCGACCCCTAAGTCATAGACCTCATATCCGTTAACATCGAGCATGAAGACCACAATATCCTTACCTATATCATGGATATCACCTTCTACAGTCGCTATAATCACCCTACCTTTTTTCTTTGTCTCTTCCTTTTGTTTTATGTAAGGCTTTACAAGCTCTGATACCCCCCTTAATATCTCACCTGCCATGATTAAGTCGGGAAGAAAATATTCTCCCACTTCAAAACGCTTTCCCACTATCTCCATGGCAGCCCTTGCACTGTCCAATATCTCAAGGTGATCTACGCCACTTGCGATTTTCTCCTTTGTCAGGTCTAATACTTCCTGTTCCCTGAGGTCTGCCATAAGATTCAAAAAATATTGATCCATTTGAAGCCTCCTTAGAAAAATAAGACGTAAAAACGTATAACAAAGAAAGGATAAAAAACTTTTTGTGGAAAAATCAACAGAAAATTTCCATAGTTTATGCACTAACACTTGAGCCTTAACAGGATATAATATTCTGTGATGGAGTTCTTAAATATTTATCACATTAAAAAAGGGCTTTTATCTGGGAATTGAAAACCAAAATGTGCTTCCTTTTCCTGGATGACTCATAACTGATATAACCCCATTATGTGCCTCTATAACAGCCCTCGCAATAGAAAGCCCGAGACCTGAGCCCTCGCCGTCTCTGTTTACCCTATGAAATGCATCAAATATATAAGGTAGGTCTTTTTCATGAATTCCTATGCCTGTATCCAGTACCTCAACGGTTATTTTGTCTTTATCTGATAAAACCCTTACTATAACCCTTCCCTCTTTTTTATTATATTTTATTGCATTATCAATAAGATTTGACAAAACCCTGTCCATCATCTCAGTATCAGCATGGACTATAAAATCCTTTTCTTTTTCATATTCAAAAGAAATTTCTATATCCTTTTTTTCTGCCTCTATTTTTATCATTTCAATCTGTTTTTTTATTGCCTCTTTAATATTATATGGGGCAAGGATCGGTTTGTATTCTTTTCTATCAAACTTTGAAAAATCAAGAAAATCTAAAATAAGCTTTTTAAGTTTTTTTATGGCATTATTTATAATGCCTATATAATCTCTCTGTTTTTCTGTCAGGGGTCCAGCCTTTTCTGCGAGAAGTCGCATTAAAAAACCCTCTAAAGCCACTATGGGATTTTTCATATCATGTGCAAACATGGATAAAAGATTTTTTCTTTCCTTTTCAAGCCTCTTCATTTCTGTTATGTCCCTGAATAGCTCAGCCCCGCCCACAAACTCACCTGATATGTTGAAAATTGGAAAAGCCACAACTACCACATCTATTTTATTACCGTTTTTTTGTTTCAGTTCTGTTTCTATTGCAACAGATGACTCGTGTTTTTGAAAAAGGGCTTTGAATATGGGACACGATTCCTTATCTTCTGAATTGTGGATTATCTGAAAATGTGATTTACCCATAACATCTTCTTTTTTGTATCCAGTTAATTCCTCTGCAACATCGTTAAAATCGTGGATATTACCGTTTTTATCAAGAAGAATAAAGCCTATGGGAAGATTATCTATAATCATTTTATAGACATGTGGTGTTGATAATATCAAACGGTCATCTATGGATTTGAATTCATTTTTATCCATAACTGGCTTTTTTAATTTTCCTTTTTTAGCTAAACCCTGTCAAGACTTTTATAGGTAATCTAGGCTTTTTTCAATTTTTCTTGAAAAACAACGAATTATTTCTCAGTAATGCTCGAAGGCTTCTTATATTTAGATGCAGCTTGTAGCATTGATAAGGCAATTTAGGTTCTCATTTTTTTCCACCTTATACTTATAATAATCGTTGAAAATATGGGGGAATAACAGCTCTATGTGCTATTTCTAAGAAGGCCAATTAATTGCAGTGCATTTTGTGGGGCATAGGCATAGGCATCATTATTAAAATAAATAAATACATCCTTTCCATTTTGAAGATACCTTTTTATCCTTTCAGCATCTTTTGATATTTCCTTATATGTGTAACATGTTGCATAATTTCCTTCATGTCCATGCCTTCTTATGTATGCGAAGTCTGATGTCAAAGGAAGGTCATCTATAAAATAAGGCCAATCAGCCATACAAAAGGCAGCATTAAAGTGTCGTAAAATCTCTACAATTTCATCGTTTATCCAGGATTTATCCCTGAATTCAAAGGCACATCTTTTTTTGTAAGGTGACAATAGTTTTAGGAAATTTATAAATCTCTGAGTATCAATCTTAAACCCTGGAGGGAATTGCCAAAGCACAACTTTCAATTTATCCTCTAATATTGATGCCCTCTCAAAAAAGGCTTTAAGAGACTCTTCTGGGTCAGCCAGTCTTTTTAAATGTGTAATAAGCCTACTGCCCTTTAATGCAAAAGAAAAATTCGATGGTGTTTGGTTAGCCCATCTTTTAAATGTAGTGGTGGTGGGTAGCCTGTAAAATGTTACATTTAATTCTACGGTAGAAAAGATATTGGAATAATAGCTTAGCCATTCTTTTTGCACTAAACCTTCAGGGTAGAATCTTTTTTTCCATCCATAATAACTAAAGCCGCTACATCCAATAAAAATTTCTGGCATTATTAAATATATTATAACTTTATCTTACTTTAATATACATTAATTCTGGCTCTAACACTATTCTGCTATAAAATCGAAAATAGTCACTTCAGGAGGTGCTAAAAACCTCACAGGCGGTCCCCATGTGCCAGTGCCACTACTTACATATAGGTATTTATCCTCAGAAAGGACTGTAAGACCTGAAGGATATGGATAAATCATCTTTGTTAGATATCTGAAAGGATATATCTGCCCATTATGGGTGTGACCTGAGAGCTGAATATCAAAATATGGCTTTGCAGATTCATCAATTAAAGGTTGGTGTTTAAGTAGTATTATAAGCCTATCCTCTGGCAGGTCTTTTAAGAGGCCCTTTTCTGAAACCTCTACATAATTAAAAGGAATACCTGCTGGATCATCTACACCTGCAATGGTGATTATGCCTTGAATATCTACTGCTTTGCCTCTTAGTATCTTAAACCCCTGCTCTTCAGTGAATCTAATAGCGTCTTTTATGCCTGCATAAAACTCATGATTACCCAGAACGGCAAATTTTCCAAATCTCGGCTTTATTTCTTTGAAATAAAAAAAATTATTATCTGTATTGTTAATCCTTTTATCCACCAAGTCACCGGTAGATACAAGGATATCCGGTTGATAACTTTTTATTATGTCCGTTATTTTTTTTATCCTTTTGGCATCTACGATTGTGCCTGCATGGACATCTGATATCTGGGCAAGCCTTATTCTTCCTATATCTTTGGGAATTTTTTTAGATTTTATAATGATTTTTTCTGCCTTAATATTGGCAGCCTCATAGTATCCGTATGCAACAACGCAGGTGCTTAAAATCAAGGCAAGAAAAAAATAAACCCTATTCAATAAAGATTTGTTGAAAATATCCTTTTGCAATAAAATGCCTGTGAGATTTATAAATAGGGCAATTATGTCAAAAAAAAGACATATGATAAAAAACAAAAATATAAATGCCATCCATGTATATCCAATATATGCCAAAATAAGCGCTATGGTTTCATAATTCGCCTTCTCTGATATGCGGATAAAAATAGGGGCTAAAATCATAAATACCATAAACAGAGCCAGTGCAACATGTGCAAGGAAAGGCAAATACAATGCCCTTAAGACCTTTACAAACATATATAGATGCAATAGGCTGTAAATAGAAAAGAAGCTTATGAGAAACCAGTTCATATAATGCAAAAAAATAACAGAAAAGAAGGGATTAGACAAGGAAAAGAGATTAAGAGGTTAGGAAAAATGAATAAGTTTTTCAGGAGTTCGAAAAACTCCTAATTCAGATTCAATTAATAAAAAGCGTCCCCAGGGGGCTTTGAACCCCCGTTGCCGGCTTGAAAGGCCGATGTCCTAGGCCAGGCTAGACGATGGGGACGTAATTAATTAAAAATTTAATCTTAAAGTGGGCCGTGCAAGACTTGAACTTGCGACTCTCTGCTTAAAAGGCAGATACTCTACCGATCTGAGTTAACGGCCCGTAAGGCTATTAAGATATTAAAAAATTCAAATATTGTCAAGTTTAATAATTTTTAGGCAACGTAAAACTTCTATGCAAATTTTTCCAGTTTAAAACAAAAAATGTATATTCTCTAATGGTCACATACTCAAATTTAGGAGGTAATAAGAAGGAAGAAAACCATTAAAAGAATTTACATATGGAGATTGACATTACTTTGCGTGATATTTTTTTGATAAAAGGGTATTGAATGATAAATATGCCAAAATATTTACATGCACCATGCCAATAAGAAAGATATCATAGACTGCAATAAAAGGCAAAATTATATCTGATTTTTTTCGTTTATGGAACTTAATAATTTACTTTATTAAAAAAAGAGATTATTCTTAATAGATTATAACCTTTCTGCAAAGGGGCGTGATGAATATGAAAAAACAATTCATTAAAAAGAACAAATTCCGGTTCATAAAGGGGTTTAGCATAAAGTTATGGACGTTCTTTTCCATTATCTGTCTGCTGGGAGTGCCTGTGGCAAGTAGGGCCGACGAGGATGATGTATATGAATCCATGTATGGTTCTGCCGCATCTCTGTATAGCACCTCTTACGGAATTGCCTTTGACAACTTAAAGGAAGGCCAGCGTCTTGAGCCTTACATTGACAAGATTAACAAGATCGCCGGCTTTGCTGCTACTGTCGGCAGTGCAACGAGAAAGGCAGCATCCGGCGATATGTACGGCGCAGGCGAGGAAACGGTCCTGGCGATTTTAGCCGAAATCGCAGGTTGGGAGGCAACGGGTCAGGCCTACCTTAAAGCCATAGGGCTTTCAACAGGGGTTTTTCAGCTTGCCCTTACGGCATATTCCATTACCAAGGAGTCCTATGCGCAAGTAGAATCTACGCGGATTGCCCGCGACATAGAATCGCTCTACGGGGCTATCGAGAGTGACCCGGTGCTGAAGCCGAAGACCGGCAGACAGCTCGGCGATAAAAGCGACCCCATACCAGTCACCAAACAGTCAGTAGAATATGTATTCCGCAAGGTGGTGCAGGATACAAGCTGGCGTGAAAGACTCAAGGCCTACGTGACCCAGGAACTGGGGCGTGAATTTCCCGAGCCGTCCATCTGGGACTGGCTTATGGTCACCGCTGTAGAAGGAGGGAGAGGCTCTGACATGGCTGCTCAGGCAGAGGTGTTCAAGAACAGGCAGGAGATAGAGACTTGGATCGCGGGGCTTTTGAAGCGGCTGAACGATTATGCAAGGGCAGCGGAGAGCGAAGTGATTATGCGAAAGGCCCTTTTCGAGATTGAGAAGGCATCAAAGAAGATTACCCCAGAGTTCGTGAATTACACGGTAAGTGTTGAGGAGGCGATAAAAAAGCTCCCTGAGATAGATGCCTACGCGAAGCAGGTACCGCAGATGATCGCCTCCGCGAAAAAGGATAAAAAGTGGGACAATCTATACAATATTCGGGACAGGATCGGGTATTTTGTGAGGGTTTACGTGAGGATCCTCCCTGATAGAGGCGATATCGGCAGGAAGAAACAGGCAACAAAGGCTGCACTCAAGCAGTCATGGAGCGATGTGTCAAAGGCATTAAAGGAAATACCGAAGACCATTCAGGAAGAGTTCACTGCACAGGTGTCTACCCCCCAATACAGCACCTCCCTTTCATTTACCGCTACCTCCCCGAACTTCATAACCATCGATGAGGCTGCGATGAGGCTGCACCAGGCGAAGACCCTTCAGGCCATGGAGTCCGAGGCAAAGATCATGACCGAGGACGCTGCTGCAAGAAGAAAGAAGTTTCTGGAGCAGTTCAACAAAGAAAACCCCAATGGCAATGAACACCCACAATTCTTGGATATGCGCAAACGGTTGAACACCATAGAAGATGCTCTAGCAAAGCAATGCGGCATATTCAGAAATCAAGAGTGCGATGACAGATATGCCGACCTAGGAAAACAGTACAACAACCTTTTTGCCGAAAGAAATAAATACGAAGCGAAGCGCACGCTCTATATTGATAATGTAGAAACACAATATACAACTTTAGTTCGGGCCATCGGCAGATTGGCGAATGAGGAGCGCGCGCGGTTCGCCGATATGGAGAAATTGAAGAAGGAGGCGTGGGACAAGCTTGAGGCAACCAACCGCAGGGTCCCGGTTTCTTATCCTGCGTACCCTGTTTCTCCGCCTCCAGTAAACGTTCCCGCTAATTATTATAATACAGAAGGCACAAAACAGCTTTTGAACGGCCTTAAGAACATGAAGATAGACAGCGGGTATATGGGGCTACCGAAGATGAAGTTTCCAGCGTGGGGAGAGAATGGGGAGGCGGTAGTTCAATATGTCGAAAACATAAAGAGGAAAATATCCAACGAGAGTAGCAGCATCTATTCAATGAACCAGACCTTTAAATTCGCGATGGAATATCTTGAGCGACTAAAAAAGCATCTTGCCGAAAAAGACTTATATACACAGGAGGTATCAGAGGCGAGGGAGAGGATATACGCACTCAACCTCCAATCTGACCTTAAGGCCCAGGTATTGACGGATCTGGAGAAGAGAATTGCCGGCATGAAGGATGTGGAGAAGCTTACCCTGGAGGTCGAGGCTGTGATGAAGAACAAGGTTGCTAATGAGAACGACAAGCAGCTTGCCAGCATTCAGGAAGACCTGGCGTATCTCGACAGCCTTCGCAAGAAGGTGGAATACTGGAGATATGCGGTCCAGATGTATTCCACGCCTTTATATAAATTCGGTGGTTCGGTGAATGCGGTTATGGTCTCAGTGGCGATGGCCTCAGAGGGTAGCACTGGCTCCAACAGGCGCATATTCCTGGCGCCTTCCACCTCATCCACCGACCTCTTTGACAGGGCAAAGGCTAACGCCGCCGCGGACGCGCTTCTGAAGGATATCGAACAGACCGGCATCGCCAAGTGGGATCCTAACGGGGATACGGAGCTCAAGACCATGCTGGAGAAGAAGGCCGCGGAGATAAGGAACTACTACATAGATACCCCTGATTATGCCATAGTGAACGGCAACATTATTTATGCCTCGAGGATTGCGAAGATGGCGTCCGACGTGAAGGCGATCCCCACAAGCTCTTACGGAAGCAATACATACAAAGAAGGAATCAAAAATCGTACCTTTGATGATAAGCTCAGCACGGCGCTCCGAAACGGCACGGCCTTTGCTATGGATATAGAGATGAAGAAGAACTCCAATGACCAATCGGTTTCGGTGACACTCGATACGGCTAAAAAATTGGCGGCTGGCCACAAAAGCGTTGCTATTAAGACGGCATCAGCCGATCTGGTAAAGGCGATCGAGGAGCACCTGACACGCTATAACGCGCAGGTAGCCGAGGAGGCTAAACAGTTTGCCATCGACCGTGCCAAGTTCGAGGCAGAGATGAAGCTTCAGAATGAATGTTCAGCCAAAGGAGGGGTATTTGCGGATGGTAAGTGTATGACCAAACCTGGACTGGGTCAGGCAGGACTACCAGGCCAGCCTGTACAGCAGGCAGGAACAGGCACTGGTGCACCCCCCATTGGCAAGGGCCCCATGACCACACAGTCAGGACCAGGTGCAGCAACCCCTCCGACAGGTTTAGGCCAGAGGACACCGCAAGTCGCACAGGGAGCTATAGCACAGCCTAAAGTCCCAAATGACATAGGCCCAATGGCGGCTAAGCCAGGAAGCCAGCCTATAGCCCAGCCGCAAGGGCCTGGTGGACAGGCTCCGGCTTCAGGCCAGCCCGGAACGCCTCCAATGGCTCCGCCGACAGGACAGGGGCCTACGATGGCTCAGGCTTCCACAAAGCCCCAGACGCCACCTCCAAGCCCTTCCATGGTAAAGCCAGGTGTATCGGCGACTCAACCTGCTTCCCAGGCAATGCCTCCGCAGGGCACAATGCAGATCGCTTCGCTTCCACCAGCTGGAAAGACGGCACTTACAGGGATGGCAACTCCCCAATCTTCATCTCCTCAGGTTGTTTCCCCGCAGTCTGGAGCACAGGCAAAGGTTCAGGCACCTGTTGCCAGTCCCGGAACACCGCAGCAGACTTCTCCTATCCAGCAGACAAAAGCCGCTTTCGCTTCATCCATGCCTTCACAGATGCCTCACGCACAGCAGCCCAAGCCAGGAGCTGCTGGTTCTGTGCCGCAACAACCAGGTATAGGACCCATGGCATCCCTGCATGGACCAGGCACCACCCAGAAGGTTGAAGACCTGACATCGAAGGTGAAGGATCTATACAACCAGTTTAAGCAGTCATACGAATCCAAAAACGTCTCGGGGGTAATGCGTTGTCTCAGCAGTCAATGGACGTCTGCCGATGGAGGAACCTCCTCGGATCTCCAGCGGAGCTTGCAGAAGATATTCACCATGTTTGACGAAGTCAGATTTAATATACAAAACATGCAGATTAATAAATAGGCAGAGGGGAAATATCGGGTCAGCTACGATGTGACCATTACGAGCAAAATCTACAAGAAAAATCTGAAGCATGAAGAAAAATTGAGCATAAACGAGGAAGTCACAATAGACCAAACAGGTCAGCCGAAGATTTCGAGAACGCTAAGTGGAAAATTGTTGTCTGTTAAGTAATTTACATTTTGAGCGAAATAGCGTCAACCCCAGACACTTAAACACTCATTCAAGAGGCATATGTGATCCATGATGAATTTAATGGACCCCAAACTTATAAATTAATACACTAAAATGGTGGTAGTGTAAAATCTTTTGTGTAAATTCATTAAAGGGATGAAAAAAGGATGTACCTCCTAAATGAAGTTTGGGAGCCTTGAAGAAGCCAGAGAATGTATAAGGAGTTGGACAACGAATGATTATAACAGGTTTTATGTTCACAGTAGTTTGGATACCTATCTCCTGAAGAATTTGAGTTAAAATACTACATTGAAAGGGAAAGAAATATTGCATTTCTACAAATTAAAACATTAAAAAGTATCCACAAAAATGAGGAGTAGTACACAAACCTGGCTAAAAGACAAGGGACACATGCTCTATATTTTAGGCAGATATATTTTTTCTTGAAAAACATGAAATAGTTATTTTACAATCAGTTAACCCTTTACAAAAAGTATAGTGAAAATTTTTACCGTATAATTGTGCAAAAAGGTATTATATTCGTTATTGATCGGTTGTTATTATAAAAGGGCTTACGAATTGAAGCAAAATTAAGAAACAACAGCATTACATATTAACTATAATAGATGGCAATATCAATGAGACTGATTTATCCTGGGTGAGAAGACATATCTAAGGATATATTATTGTATAAGGCCCTATCATTAGTAGAATGGTTTAAGGGAATATCTAAGCACAGCAACCGGTTGAAGTGAAATGAAAAGGTTTTATAATAGGCGATTGAGCAAGCTTTCCACTATTGAGCATGGCTTACTCAACAGGGAGATACGATAAAGGTTATTGACCTCAAGCACATAGAAAAAAATAATAAATCTGGAGGAATCATGAAACATATTGCAATGGTAACAGGAATAGTATTGTCCATGGTTTTGGCTGTATGCATAAACCTGTGGGCCATTGAATTCTCTGCTGATATGATAACAAAAAGTGCCGGCCAGACCATTACAGGCAAGATGTACATGAAGGATAAGAAGATGCGTTCAGAAACACAGGGCCAGCCTGGCTATTCAATTATCCGTATGGACAAGAATATTGTTTGGTTTGTCATGCCTGATACAAAAACATATATGGAGATGGCATACGATCCATCCCA
>JAKORG010000100.1 GCA_029777945.1 Deltaproteobacteria bacterium
AATCCTTAAATATTGTAGTAGTTTAAGTAGTATGGGCGGATAGCTCAGATGGGAGAGCGCAGCCCTTACAAGGCTGAGGTCACAGGTTCGATACCTGTTCCGCCCATTTGAGGTGGGGTGGTAGTTCAGCTCGGTTAGAACGCTTGCCTGTCACGCAAGAGGCCGCGGGTTCGAGTCCCGTCCACCCCGTAAACAAACCTAATAAAAAATAAAAAAAATTCTCTTCATCCATGCCTTGTTCTTGGCAGTTAAAATACACATCTCAACAATCAGAAAGATAATTAATCTTGCTGTTGATAAAGGTTAGGCAGTTGTCAATAAAATTGTGTCTATTCTGTAAATCTGGCATTAAATATCTGTCTAATTTCATATAACACCTCTTTTTGTGGATAAAACAGATATAGAAAAAATAATTACAAACATTGTACTGAATGCTCAGGATGCAATGCCAGAAGGTGGACAGATAACAATAAAGGCAGGATTAAAGTTTATACCTGATAAGTTTAAGAATTTAGTTTCAGATAGAGGAGATTTTGCAAGACAATATGTATATCTAACCATAACAGATACAGGTATAGGTATGGACAGTGAAACAAAGGAAAGAATATTTGAGCTTTTTTTACAACAAAAGGAGAGAAAGGCTCAGGTATTGGCCTTACAACAGTCTATAATGTTGTTTAGAAATTGAGGGGATTTATTTTTGTTGAAAGCGAACCTCAGAGAGGAACTAAATTTGAAATTTATGTCCCTTCTTACCCCGGTTAAAATAAATTGCTATAAAATTATTATCTTTTAACTACCTCGCCGAGAAGTCACCTTCCGTGAGGGAGGGGATGAAAGGCGATTTTTCCATTGACTGTTTTTCTTGCATCGACTGGACAGGTAACACTTGAGGACTTGAAACGCTATATTGAAAGCCAAAACCTATAAATATGGTCTTTACCCTACAAAGAAGCAAGTCCAAAAACTTGAATGGACTTTGGATATGTGCCGTATCCTCTACAACTCCTGTCTTTTGGATAGAAGAAATCCTTTACGAGCAGACTGGCAAAGGACTTTCCCGGATCAAACAGCAGGAAATCCTTAAATCCGATAAACAAATTGTTGAATCCCTAAAGGAGATACATTCGCAAGTCCTTCAAGATGTTCTTTTTAGAGTAGATAGAGCATTTCAAGGATTCTTTCGAAGGATTAAAGAGAAAAACGGCAAAGCTGGGTATCCGAGATTCAAGGGGGAAGGAAGATACGACTCTATCACATACCCACAACAACCTGCATTTCAGATAACCCCGCAAGGGCTTAAACTTTCCAGGATAGGAAC
>JAKORG010000013.1 GCA_029777945.1 Deltaproteobacteria bacterium
AGAGCTGCATTTCCCTTAGAACCAAAAAAATGCCCCAAGACCGATGCTTTCGGCAGCTTTTGCGACTTTACCTCAATCTGCCCCTGGGAGGTGGTAGAGGAATGAGGTACACACCGGAGCAGCAAAAAGCCATTGAAACGGTTGATGAGAATCTGGCCGTTACTGCCGGTGCAGGGGCAGGCAAGACGAGGGTTTTAGTGGACCGCATTATTTATATTTTAAAAAATGGCCTTGCAGATATCGATGAAATAGTGGCCATCACCTATACAAATAAAGCAGCCTTGGAGATAAGGGAACGGCTTCGCAAAGAAATGCTAAATCAAAAAGAGGATAGTTTATTTTCTATAAAGCTGAAAAAATTAGGCATTGCGTACATAGGTACAATTCACAGTTTTTGCCTCAGACTCCTTATGGAAAACCCGGTGGAAGCCGGCATAAATTCCGATGCAAAAATTCTGGAAGAGTACCGGGCAGATGCCTGGCTAAGGGACAGCATAGAAGAAAGTGTCCTTGATAATCTTGAAAAGAAACGTGTTTACCAACTAACTTCCGAACTAGGTTTTAATAAACTGCTAAGGGAACTTTTTGGCACCATGAAAACCATGCAAAATCAAGGCATTAACCCTACCGTCATTGAAAAAATGGCAGAAAATGATGGAGAAAAGACTATAGCAGAACTAATCTGTAAGGCTTTTAATGCATATCAACTGAAAAAAGAGGAACAAGGTTTTTTGGACTATGAGGATATTTTGCAAAAGACCTTTAGCATGTTGAATAGCAAGCCAGAAGTCCTTAAGGCCTATCAAAAGAAGTTTAAATACATAATGATTGATGAATATCAGGATTTAAACTTTGCCCAGGACAGGATTTTGCGCCTCCTAGGTGAAGGGACAAATCTCTTTGTCGTAGGCGATAAAAAACAATCCATATACGGCTTTCGCGGGGCAAGGGTGGAGCTTTTTGAAAAGCTCAAGGCAGATTTGGAAAGTCGCGGTCAGGCAATAGCTTTAAAGG
>JAKORG010000101.1 GCA_029777945.1 Deltaproteobacteria bacterium
AAAAAACAATAAAAAAGAAAACATAATTCCTCCAAACTAAAAGAGCAGCGGTTATTCGCTGCTCTCTTTTAAGCTCTCTTTTAAACGGCTTCACTGTAAAAACTCATTATTTCCATCATGAGTTCTCTTTTTGTCTTGGCTCTGTTATACTTTTCTTTTCGAGCGGGAATTAAATCCGATACGCTTACTTTATTCAACCGCCCCCTCTCGGTCAGGTATTTGTCTTTGTCGGGAATGTTTCTATATTTTATGATCGCCGCCTTTCTGTTAATTCTTTTAAAAGTATGTTTTCGTAACCATTGTGTCGGCCTCATATATACCACACTCCCTTCCTACTTCTTATACTAGAGTAAGAAGAAAGATATTTTCAAATCTATTTTTTATTTTCTTTTTTCTCCTCCAATATTTCTTTTTTACTATCCCTTATTCCCCATAAAACCTCCTCACTCTCATATTGCTGCTGTATAGTTACTTTGTCTTCTCCGAGATAAAACCGAACCTCTTTTTTATGATCCACCCCGCCTCTTTAAACATATTCAAATCCGTCAGCGACTCTGCAAACTCTTCTGCTTTCCTGATTTCTTCTTCGTAAATTTTTCTTTCCTCTTCCGCCCTTTTCTTTCTCTCCTCATCTTCTTTTTGTCTTTTTCTGATCTTTTTTAAAAGCTCCTCGTTGCATTTTTTGTATGTGTCAACATACTTAAACAATTGGCCAATGGGATTCTTGCCGTATCCCATATCGTTACAATCCGCCATTCTTTTGAAATTCTGAAGCGTTCTTTCTTTTAAAAATGCCTCTATTGCATCTCCAAGCTTAATTATTCTTTCGCTCAACGGCTTATATAAAGCAAAAGGCCTTTTGATTTTCTTGCCCCTTATCTCAATGGTTTTATCCAAAGTTTTGGAGAACAGTATGTCAAATTCCTCGTTCGAGAAAATTATATGATCGGGCTCATCTTTTACTTCTGCTTCTTTAAAAAAATCATTCGTAAGATTTTCTTTTAAGAACCTTATTCCAACCTCCCCCAGCTCCATCGTGCCGTGGAAGGTTTCGATTAGTATAGAATAGACATTGGCGGGGTTGTCCTCTTTTCTGATCCGGTTGATTTTATCGTCATACATTGCAACAGCCTGTGCTTTCTTTTTCTCTATCGCCTCGCAGATAAAGTCTTTTATGTCTATTTATATCACCCCCGTCAGCCGGTTAGGTCTTCACACTGAAGATCCTCCGGACTCACCTCCACCCACCGGCCATCCTTTCTGATCTCTATTCGTATGTTTTTAGGGTGCATCTGTTCTTCGACCCATTTTTCGGCATCTACTGCCAACCCCAGGACCCTGGCACACTGGATCTTGTGCCATCTCTGGAATTCGGGAGTCTTAATAAGCCTCTCGAAGGCAATTTTTTTGTTC
>JAKORG010000102.1 GCA_029777945.1 Deltaproteobacteria bacterium
GAGGTTCTTGCTGGCCCTATGTGACGGCATGGGAGTTGGGAAGGCTGCTGCCAAACACAGCGAAAAGACACTGGCCCTCCTTGAACGGCTCTTGGAAGCGGGCTTCAGTCAGGAAACCGCTGTAAAGGTGACTAATGCAGCAATGATTGCCACAAATGCAGATGAGAGCTTTTCCACAATAGATGCTGCCCTCATAGATACCGCTGCTGGGAAAATAAGATTTATCAAGGCTGGTGCACCGGCTAGCTTCATAAAACATCGCAGCAAGATAGATATAATACGAGGTGGAAGTCTGCCTGTAGGTATCATGGATGAGATCACGCCAAAAGTTGCAGAAAAAACTCTTGGGCCCGGTGACATGGTCATTATGGTAACCGATGGAGTTGTAGATGCCTTTTCTGATAAACAAAATGGCGAGGAAGAGCTCAGGAAGATGCTACTGGAAATAAAAACCACAAACCCCCAGGAAATGGCCGAAAGGATACTAAAAAAGGCAAAAGGGCAAACAAACGTAAGAGACGATATGACCGTCCTTGTAGGCAGCATATGGGAGAAGAGGTAAGTTTTATGAGGTTTTTAATATTCATGGAGAAATTTGATATTTTGCTTTGTAAAAAATATAATATAAGTAAGAAAATAGGGATAAAAGATGTTATTTGAAGATCACAGGCAAAGGTCAGATTATGACTCCTATCAAAATTCTGAAGATGGCGATATTTTTTTACTAATGCAGCAAAGGTCGCTTTACCTGAATATCAAAAGGTCTTTGAAGGAGAGGTAGAGCGACTTGGCTTGAAAATGTGCAAGATATAATGGCTGTAGTTTATTAAATACGAAAAGAAATGTGGGAAGAATAGGAAGAAACTAACACAATGAATATCGAAAAACAATTTTTAAAAACCATAAAAAAATACAATATGGTAAAAGAAGGTGACAAGGTTATCGTCGGTGTTTCCGGAGGTCCTGACTCTGTTTGTCTCCTACACCTTTTTAATAAATTTTGCGGACAGCTGGGGATTTTGCTGTATGTGGCACATCTTGACCACATGTTTCGGGGAAAAGAGTCAGAGGAAGATGCCCGCTTTGTAGAGACTTTGTGTCACAATTGGAACATTCCGTTTTTTAGTGATAAAGTCGATGTGCCTGCTTATGCTAAAAACTTCGGCCTTTCTCCTGAAGATGCGGCTCGACGTGTAAGATACGATTTTTTCCTGCAGGTTAAAAAGCAAATTAACGCCCATAAGATTGCAACAGGCCATAACCAAAATGACCATGAAGAGACAATACTTATGAATATTTTAAGGGGGACGGGTTTAGACGGCCTTGTGGGAATTGATCCGGTTCGGGAAAGTTTCATCAGGCCACTTATTGAGATACCAAGGGCCGAAATTGAAAAGTATATAGAGCAAGAAGGCATTCCCTTTAGAATAGATGCTACAAATCTAACCACTGATTATTTTAGAAACAGCCTCCGTTTGGAACTGATACCAATCATACGCAAAAAGTACTGTCCCCATTTTGGTCAATCCCTCAGGCGACTGTCGGAAATTACCAAGCGTGATTTGGCGTTCTTAAAACAGGAGACTGAAAGAGCAAAAGCAAATACAGTAAGATACCATTCTGAAAAAGTAATTATAGATATAGGGGAGTTTTTAAAGCAACATGAGGCTATAAAATATCGGCTGGTAAGGGCAGCCGTTGAAAAACTGTCTGGCGATGTAAAGGACTTTGAAATAAGACATGCCGAATTACTTGTGGATTTTATCGAAAAAGCACCGACTGGCAGCAGGATTGACTTGCCAAAAAACCTTCAGGGAATAAAAGAATATGATATTACTATTCTTTCAAAAGCAAGCTTTGACGAAGGCCCCGAATACCATTATGTATTGAAAGTCCCGGGAGAAATATCAATTAAAGAGATAGGTATCAACGTAAAGGCTTACATCAAGCCAAAAGAAGAAATTAAAATAACTGCCGATGCTAACATAGCCCGTTTAGATTTCGATAAAGTTGATAGCAGTTTGATTATAAGAAACAGGTTTCCAGGAGATAGGTTTAAACCTTTGGGAGGTAAGGGATTTAAAAAACTCAAAGATTTTTTTATCGACGAAAAAGTTCCCCGGCTAAAAAGAGATCAAGTTCCAATCGTAGAGTCAAAGGGGAATATAGTCTGGGTTGGCGGCATGAGGATTGATGATAGATATAAAGTGACCGGGGAAACAAAAAGAGTGTTAGTTATGGAAATGAGAAAGATATAAAACAGGAACAGGAAGTTCCTGTTTTTTTATGTCTGTAA
>JAKORG010000002.1 GCA_029777945.1 Deltaproteobacteria bacterium
AACCGGACACCCTTCTAACTTATTTTGCATATTTCTATACTCCCTCGGTGACATCATCTTAAGCCCCTTGTGGGGATGATTAATATTATAATCTTCAAACCACAAAGGCAATAATTCCATAACAGTTTTTACAGAAGAAAGATCATGCATATACACATAGTCTCTCTTAAAGGTCTTTACAAAAGCTTCTGCCATACCATTAGATTCAGGACTATAGTATGGGGCCTCAAATCCCATCATACGGGCAAATGCTATTGTGTCTTTCGCTGTATAGCCAGGAGCATTGTCACTTAACCACTGGATCCTGTGAGGGAGTCTATCTACTTTACCAAAACGGTATTCAATGGATTCTGCCATGAGGTCTTTAACTAATTCAGATGTGATTCCACCGGTTGTGGCAATGTAGCTTATAATCTCCCTGTCACAGGTATCCATAGCAAAGATAACCCTTACCTTTTCTCCATTATGGCAGAGAATCTCAAAGACATCGGAACACCAGCGCATGTTACTTCTGAGAGTTGTAATGGTTCCTTCATGAGTCCGTACTGGCTTTCCCGTATACTTGGGCAAAAGAAGGTGATTAACCCTCATGATACGGTATACCCTCTTATGGTTCACAGATGGTTGCCCATTAGCTTTGAGAAAACGATTGAGAAGGGCCCTCACACGTCGATATCCATAAGTAGGCCTCTTGTCAGTAATCTGGCGAATAAGGGAAAGATATTTCCCATCATCAGGATGGGGTTTATATCTCTTCCTCTTTTCTCTACTCCTTGTGTATTGGTTTGACCTGGTTACCTGTAATGTATCGGTTATAAGCTTCATGGGGTAGACTCCTTTTCTGATAAGGGTATGCGCGATATCAGTTTTTTTTCACGGGCAATCTCTAAGGCATCCCGTAATATCTCTACCTCCATGGTCTTCTTCCCTAATAAACGCTGTAATTCCCGAACCTGCTTCTTGAGATTCTTCACCTTAAGAAAGGGGAACAAGAGGTTCTTCACTTTGGGTAGCTACAAGGGCACCTTCATGGATAAGACGCCTCCATCTTAAGAGTTGATTGGGATGGACATCATACTTTCTTGCTACCGTTGAGATGCTGTTCCCTGGCTGTTCCGCTTCTTCTACCATGGCTTTCTTCTTATGTGCTGACCAACGTCGTCTTTTTTGAACCGATGTAATGACCTCTACCGGACTCATAGTTTTTTCCTCCTCTTATCTCTTAATTATAGTAATAACTCTATGGCTATCCCGCCTCAGCGGGACAACTTATTTTGGTTAGGAGGGTGTCCGGTCTAAACGGGGGCTAGTACACTGTTGAAGAGATAAAACCCACACCAATGGAAGCTCCGATAAAGATTCAAACGCTTGCCGATTTAGCGCCTAACTTACCGCTTCAGCAGGTCTTGTCAGGGCTTACAGAAAAAGGCATAAAAGGCGGCATTGAAGAAGGCAATAATATCATTTTTGAAACAGTGTGGTTCCCTGAAATTACACAACGCCAACGGCTGGTTTTAACAAAAAAGGTGAACCGCCTTGAAAAGGCTACTCTAATTATTGATTTACAACAGGTCGGTGAACACGAAACATTGCGCGAGTTGTATGGACGCATTCAAGCAATGCTGAGCCGGACCTTTGGCTCTGCTGTAACAAGAGAAAAAGGCGTTTTCGGACCTAATATTGCAGCGGAGCTCCGAAACGGCAATTTTATCGGCACAAGTGATTGGTCTACGCCTACAGGCATATTGCGTTTAGGCATTCCTTACCGCCTCGACGGTATAGTGCGCATTGAGATTCAGCATGCCGAATCTTTCCCCCTTTCTACCCATGTCAACTGGGGATTGGAAGAAGTAAAATGATTTCAAGCATTAATGTCGGCCAGCATTTTCAGCTTCTTTTTTTGCAAGTTAACAAAATTTGGGGAAGACCAATCCTGTCTTAAGTAAAATAAAACACTTAAAGGCAAGCTAAAACTGTAAGCAATTTTTTTAAATATACATTGACAAAAATATATTTATTGATGAATATATCTTTAATACAAATGAGTAATAAAACCTTAATAGGGGGAGAAATGAAGTCTTTTTGCGTTACAATAATAATATTAATAACATGTCTTGTATTTGTTCCTTGTGGTCATGCAAAATGGTGGATATTTGGTGCATCAGAAGACGAAGTAGAACTTCAATACATCTATTTAAATAAGGTAAGTTTTTCTGAGTTAGGTCAAAAGATTCAGCTGTTTAGAGATACCCTACCAAATGGTATGGTGGTGATACAAGGTAAAGCTACTGCAGGAAAAAACAAAATAGGTTCTGCCCGTGTTAGTATAGACGGAAAACAGACATGGGTAGAAATGAAACTATCAGAAAACGGTGTTTTTGAATATGCATTCAGGCCAGATATTAATAGAACATATCAAATCTATGTGGAGATAACGGATACAAGGGGAAAGACAAACGATGTCAATAAAACGTATAAGGAAGTGATTGTTACATCACAAAATATCTATCAGATAGTAAAAGATAGTATGGATAAATTGATTAGTGCATACCAAAGTGAGCAACCGGCTAAGTTTATGGATTTGGTCGCCGATGATTTCACAAGTGATAGGACATTACTTGACAGGGCAATAAGAAAGGATTTTAGTGCCTTTGATAATATAATATTACGTTTCATACTAACTAATGTGACTTCTGATTCAACGGGTAAGATATTTGTAACCTTTAACTATAACCGTCAATTAACCTCTGTAAAAACAGGTAAGACATTACAAGATAATGGTGCAACGCAAATGACTTTTAAATCAGGCGATAAGGGTCTCAGAATCTATAGTATGAAATGGCCGCTCATATTTGGAGTATCAGATCCAACAAACATTGCACAGGGTTCAGTCCAGCAGTCTGCAGGAACAGAGGTTATTATAGTTGATAATAAAGGTGAAGCAAGTAAGGTCCCGGCTAAAGAGGCAGAAAAATATGCTGAGACAGGAGAATCAAGTGTTATTACAGCAAAGTCTATTACTTTGAGGGTTACACCTCAAGTGCATGAGGGTTTCATCTTTGCCACTGAGACTATAACACAAAACCCTAATGATAACCCTGATATTATATTATCATGTTATGGATTGATGTTAAAGCCTAACACCTTTGTTCAAGACCTTGGTGTAAAAAGCATAGACACAATAAAAGAGGTTCCTACAACAGGTTATCAAGGGCAGCCAGATGTTATTATCCAAACAATGCATTCCTATGCATTTAAACTTTCAAACAATAAGTATACTGTAATTGAAATTGTCAGTGATACAGGAGGAGGACAGGCATGTTTTTTACAACATATAAGGACAGTAAGGATTAAATATAAATATCAACCAGATGGAACAAATAAATTTTAATATTCAGGAGGGAAAGGTGAATTTAATAAAGAAATGCCTATTTATTTATTTTTTTCTTTATCTTTTTGCTTTGTATCCACTCTCTTCCATAGGCAAACAAACAGAGGTTCATTTTAACAATAAATTCTCTTACACATATAACGATGTATCTGGACCGGCAGGTGATGATTCCTCATCCCTTACGAGGGGGATGAGGTATCTAAATATATTTGGATTGAATATATTAGGCAAAGACAAAGAGCTTGAATATAACTTCAATTTTGGTTTCAAGGCAACAGATGACAGAAGGAATGATATAAAAACGATCTCCCCCACAACAATATATGGAAGGATGACAAACAAGATACATACAATTACTGCCGGTGATGCCTTTGAATCCTTTTCCCAGTATTCTTTAAGTACTGCTGTAAAGGGTGTTTCATATAGATATTTCAATGAGCAAAAAAGATTGCCTGAAGTTACATTTGTTTATGGTTTTGTCTTGCCCAGATGGGATACCATATGGGGTGGAATTGAAACTAAGGCAATAGAGAGAAATGCCATTGGTGCCAGGATAAAACACAACATAACCCCTGATTTATCCACAGGTATAAGTTTTACACAGGCAAAGGATAGACCTGGAACAAGAATAACAGAAACTGATCCTATCTATACAAGCAATAATTATACAATAGATGCAGAATATAGGCCAATTCCAGGACTAACCATAAGAGGCGAGATGTCTAAATCACGGACAAGCGTCTCACCTTCATCAACTGCAGGTATTAATGAAGACAGAAAACATGGAACAGCAACCAAAATAGAGGCAATAGGAGAAGGTGGTCCGAGTAGGGCATCTATTGAATATGAAAAGGTATCTACAGAGTTTGATGCACTTTTAGGCTCTGCGACCCCAGACAGGGAAAAGATAAAAGGCAAGTGGCGTTATAACATGACAAAGAGACTTATTTTAAACTTAGGCTTTCTATGGTTCAGGGATAATCTTGATGGACAAAAGACATATAGAACCGATAGCTATACACCGGAATTAGGAATCACTATAAAAAATTTCCTCTCCAGGAGTACGGCTACTGCAGATATCACGTATAAATTTGATAGAAAATACGGTAGTGGATCAGGCAGTAGCACAAGTACAGCAGACCACATCCTGGCTTTAAACTATAAAGATTCTTTCGGACCTGTGGATAGTGATGCAAACTTTGGTTATACAATTTACAGCACTGAACATAATCAACGCAATTCAAAGGAATATACTTACAATCTATTGCTTAACAGCAGACACAATGTAGGTGACTATGTTTTAAAACCCCTTGTTTATCTCGATGGTATGACCATGAGGGATGACCTCATTTTAGAGACAGATAAAATTTAAGAGTATTCATTCGGAATGGGCTTGGAGATGCCAAAGCTTAAATTAACATCAGATGTAAAGATTGGGCAAAACAGGCTTGAAAAAACACAGTCTGGCACAGATAACACTGAAAGGACTTTTGCAAACCTAAATATTTATTACAAACCATCTTTATTCAACAGGCTTAAACTACAGGACGGCATGCTTTTTTTAAGGGCCTTTATAAACAACTATAGATTTTCTACACAGTCAAGAAACTTTAGA
The DNA here is from genome assembly GCA_029777945.1 of Deltaproteobacteria bacterium. Classification (GTDB taxonomy): domain Bacteria; phylum Desulfobacterota; class Syntrophorhabdia; order Syntrophorhabdales; family Syntrophorhabdaceae; genus JAKORG01. The sequence continues at coordinate 5,007 of JAKORG010000002.1, forward strand.
GAAAATAGTATCACCTTAGGGTGTAACATTCAGTATTAACAATTGATTCATACCTGGAGGAAGCATGAATAAAAAAATTAATTTAATAATTTTAATCTTTGCATTTATATTTATCCTAACAAATTCTCTGTTTGCCAGCTCAAACGTTTCAGACAAACTTATTAAAAAAACAATAGATGATTTGATAGATGCATATGTTTACAAATCCCTTGAAAAGTTTATGTCAAATGTTGATGACGATTATACAGGGGATAAAGCTATATTAGATGGCGCAATAAGAAAGGATTTTAGCTTAATTACTGATATATCAATAAGTTATACGATTAATTCAATTATTCCTGATTTTAAAGACATGGTCTTTGTATCCATTAAATTCACAAGAACCTACACTGATATAAATACAGGATCAAGAAATCTTGATGAGGGTCTATGCACAATGATATTCAAGATTAAAAATAATAAACCATTTTTATATTCCATGAGAGATAAACCTCTTTTTGGTTTTAAATAAATAAATGTTTTAATTAACTATCCAGAACCTCCCTCCAAGTGTAGAATCTATATACGCCTTACCTTTGTCCCGACTTTGACAGTTATATTCCGTAACCCATTGATATTACATAATTCTTTTTTTAAAAAAGTTCATTTTGCCACTACAAGGTTTTTTGGATTAAGGATTTATGTCTTTTAAGATTGATAGGGTTTTAGGTGAAGGGATTTTAAAGGTTCTTAACCCAAGTTTGTCAATTTTTTGTGTAACATATTGATATTATTGGGTTTGCATTTTTAATTTCCCACTACAAATTTCTATTTTATGGTGATAAGCCGCTTTAGTGGCTTGGGATGGATTTTTAGGGCATTGTAGATCTCTAAGTGAATGGGTTCTGGCTCTGAGGTGTGTCGAATATGTATGACTTGGCCTTTTTGGTTTAGCATGCTGGTGGTGACACGGACTTGGCCGGTAAGGTGCCTTCTGAGG
>JAKORG010000014.1 GCA_029777945.1 Deltaproteobacteria bacterium
CTGTGTTTTTTTTAGATAATTATACAGACAACAAAGATATAGAGATTGCCGGTTTTCTCGCATCTCAGTTTGCATATGGTAGGATAGATGTATTTAAAAGATTTTTAAAGGTATTATTCGAAAGGATCGGTAAAGGCCCGTATATTTTTTTAAAATCAGGTGATTTCTCATCTCTTTCAGGCTTATATTATAGATTTCAGAAAGAAGCAGATATTATAGCGCTCCTTAAAATATTAAAGGGGATTATAGAAGACTTTGGCAGCATAGGTGGCATGGTAAAAACATTTTATTCAAAAGAAATTGTCGCTACCTTTAATGATATTAGAAGATACCTTTTCAATAACAGTAAAGACCTTACATTCTTTTTTCCAGTACCATCACCTTCTAATCCTATGAAAAGGTGGAACCTTTTTCTAAGATGGATGGTAAGAAAAGATGATATAGACAAGGGATTGTGGGATTTTATAGATAAAAAGGCATTAATAGTGCCCCTCGATACGAATCTATTTAAAATAGGAAGGTGTATGGGCTGGACAAAGGCAAAAGCCCCCTCCTTTAAAGTGGCTTTAGAAATTACAGAAGCATTAAAAAATCTATGCCCCGAAGACCCTTTAAAATATGATTTTTTTCTATGTCATAAAATTGGCATTGCCTTAAACTGTAAAGGCATAAAATCGCAAAATTGTGAAGGGAAATGCCCCCTTTATTAGAATTTTATGAGGTGATGATATGAATTTTATAGATTTTAACATCTTTTTTAAAAAAGGTGCAGAATGGCTTTTATCCAATGGGCTTCGTATACTTTTTATTGTTTTGTTTACATGGTTTTTTTTAAAGTTAAAGAAAAAGGTAACGGAGAGGTTTATAACATTTCTTTTACAAAAAAAGGAGGATGCGGAGTTTCAAAAAAGAACTCAAACACTGGTAACCATTATAAGATATGCCTTAACAGCAGTTATTTTGGCCGTGGCATCGATGATGATTTTAAAAGAACTGGGTATAAATATAGGGCCTGTACTTGCAGCAGCAGGTATTCTGGGTGTGGCATTAGGTTTCGGTGCCCAGAGCCTTGTAAAAGACATTTTAAGTGGGTTTTTTATCATCCTTGAGGACCAGATAAGGGTAGGGGATGTGGTTGAAATCGGGGGGAAAAGCGGCCTTGTGGAAAAAATAGGATTGAAGACAACTGTGCTTAGGGATTTGGCAGGTAATGTGCATTTTGTTCCCAACGGAGAAATCAAGGTCGTAACGAATATGACAAAGGAATATTCACGATATGTTTTGGATATAGGTGTGGCTTATAAAGAGGATGTAGATAAGGTGATGGAGGTGATAAAGGAAATAGATGAGGGCCTAAGGAACGACCCTGATTTTAAAGATGACATAATTGCCCCTATTGAGGTCTTAGGTGTTGACCAGTTTGCAAGCTCATCGGTTATTATAAAGGCAAGAACAACCACGATGCCTCTAAAACAATGGCGTATAGGCAGGGAGTTTAACAGGCGTATAAAGAAAAGATTCGACGAACTGGGCATTGAAATCCCCTTTCCCCATATGACGCTTTTTATGGGCACAGATAAAGAGGGCAATCAGCCACCTATAAGGATTATTAATGAAAGTGAATAATAAATATCTTATGTATTTTTTGTCTTACAAATCATAATCAGGGAATCTAAGATGTCCTTGAAATTGATTTTTCAATTCAGGCAGTTGCCATTGTAATTATAAATTTTATTTACAATCCTTAATATAATGTGTATCATTAACAAATGTTTCATATAATTGCCACTATTGCCACTGTCCTTCACATATATAAAAAATGTCCTAAATGTGGGTATGCACAAAAATTTGAAGGCAAGAAAAAGGGTGATGAGGTAGAATGTAAAAGATGCAAACACAGATTTATAATAAAATAGATTGGAGGTTTATTGCTTTTGTGAGTTATTTGTTGTAGATTTTCTATCCTTATGAAATTCAAGGTAATAAGCCTCGGTTGTCCAAAAAACCTCGTAGAGTCTGAATATTTAATACATAAATTGGAATCAGTGGGTCATGTGAATACCGATGAATGTGACGCTGTTATTATCAATACCTGTGCATTTATATCAGATGCAGTTAGGGAATCAATAGCAACTATTCTCTCTGAGGCAAAGGATAATAATAAGATAATCGTTACAGGTTGCATGGTAGAAAGATATAAGGATAAGCTCCCCGATTTGTTGCCTGAGGTAGATCTTTTTGTAGGAAGAAACTATTATAATGAGATAGAGAAGATTATTGAAAAAAAAGGGTTTTTTTATAAAAAAGGGATATTTTCAGATACATTTCCGAGAAAGATACTTACCAGGACACCCACTGCCTATCTAAAGATTTTAGAAGGCTGCAACAATAAGTGCAGTTATTGTATGGTCCCTGATATCAGAGGACCTGTGATATGTAAACCCATTGAGGATATAAAAAGAGAGTTTTTGTGGTTGATTGAAAAAGGCTATAGAGAGATAAACATAATAGGTCAGGATATAGGTTCGTATGGATTGGGCACAGGTGCAGACCTTACAACTCTCTTAAAAGAATTGCTTATGATTCCAGGTGATTATTATATTCGGCTTATGTATATACACCCTAAACACATAGATGTTAAGCTAATGAATCTGATTAAAGGGGATGAAAGAATAATAAAATACCTCGATATGCCCATCCAGCATTCTGAAGATAGAATTCTTTCGGCAATGAATAGAGGTTATACAAAGGCTTATCTTGAATCACTCCTTGAAACCATAAAAGAAAAGATACCTGAATGCACAATAAGGACAACGGTAATTGTAGGTTTTCCCAAAGAAACAGAGGATGATTTTAATGCACTCTGTGAATTTATAAAAAAATGGAAGTTTGACAATCTCGGTGCATTTATATATTCAAAAGAAGAGGGGACACCTGCATATAAATTAAAAGGTCATATAAAAAAACAGACAAAAACCAAAAGGTTTAGTATCTTAATGGAGTTACAGAAGTCTATATCAAAAGAAAATTTAAAGAAAATGATAGGAAAGGACTGCCTCGTAATAATTGAAGAAAAAACTAAAGATATGGCAATAGGCAGGCTTATCATGCAGGCACCAGATATTGACGGCATTGCATTTATAAAGGGAGAATGTGAGCCAGGGGAGATTAAACCCTGTAAAATTATAAAAACCCTTGATTACGATGTTATAGTGCGTGTATAGAATTGAAAAGACGAATTTATTAAAGGAAAAGGAGATTTTTTATATGGAACCTATAAATGAGCTAATAGCGGTGAGAAAAGAAAAGGAAAAGATATTGAGGGAGATGGGAATCGATACTTATCCCCAGGAGAGATGGGCATATATAACAACGGAAGAGATTTTAAAGCGTTTTGGCAGCTTTTCTGAAAAAGAACTTGAGGCAATGAATGAGCAGGTATCCATAGCGGGCAGGATAATGTCTTTTCGTGATTTTGGGAAAAGCGCATTTATCCATATACAGGATAGGGCAGGGAAGGTCCAAATATACTCAAGAAAGGATACATTAAAAACACCGGATTATACGATATTCAAAAAATTCGACATAGGCGATATTATTGGTGTAAAGGGCAGGGTGTTTAAAACAAAGACAGGGGAATTGACAGTCCTTGCAGAAGAGATAAAACTTCTTACAAAGTCTTTGAGGCCACTTCCTGAAAAATGGCATGGCTTGAAAGATGTGGAAGAGAGATACAGAAAAAGATATCTCGATTTAATCGTAACTCCCCGTGTAAAGGATATATTTATTAAAAGGGCGAAAATAATTGATTTTATAAGGGAGTATTTAAAAGAAAGGTCGTTTTTAGAGGTGGAGACCCCGATGATGCATATAATACCCGGTGGTGCTGTGGCAAAACCCTTTGTTACGCACCATAATGCACTGGGGATTGACCTGTATTTGAGGATTGCCCCTGAACTCTATTTGAAGAGATTGATTGTAGGAGGGCTTGAGAGGGTATTCGAGATAAACAGAAATTTCAGAAATGAAGGTATATCAGTGAAACATAATCCGGAATTTACTATGCTTGAGTTCTATTGGGCATATGCTACGTATGAAGATCTAATGGAATTTACAGAAGAAATGATTTCATCACTTGTATTTAAACTTTTTAATTCCTATAAGGTTTCTTATAATGAAAAAGAAATAGATTTTTCAAGGCCATGGAAGAGGCTTACCATGATGGATGCCTTAAAAGAATTCGGAGGGGTTGATATAGAAAGTCTATTAAAATCTGATAAACTATTGGAGTTTGCAAAGGAATTAGGAATGGAATCGCCAGAGAAGGAAAAGAAAGGGAAACTCATTACAAAGATCTTTGAAGACATATGCGAAAGCCATCTTATTCAACCTACATTTATAACAGATTATCCAGTTGAGGTCTCTCCCCTTGCAAAGAAAAGTAAGACAAATCCGGAATTAACGGAAAGGTTTGAACTGTATATTTCAGGTATGGAAGTGGCGAACGGGTTTAACGAACTAAACGATCCTGAAGATCAGAAGTCAAGGTTTTTGGAGCAATTAAAGGAAAAAGAGGAAGGTGCTTCAATGGATGAAGATTATATAGTTGCCCTTGAATATGGCCTTCCACCCACAGCAGGAGAGGGTATTGGCATTGACAGACTCACTATGCTACTAACTAATAGTCCCTCTATAAGGGAAGTGATACTTTTCCCCCTTTTAAGGCCTTAAAATTATGGATTATGAAACCCTAATTGGTCTTAGGTATCTTCGCTCAAAGAGAAAAGAAGCGTTTATTTCCTTTACCACATGGATATCCATAATAGGGATTGCCATAGGTGTGATGGCACTCATAGTTGTTATAGCAGTGATGACAGGTTTTCAGAACGAAATAAGGGAAAGGATATTAGGTATTAATCCACATATCCTCGTTCTCAATTTAAACGAAGAGATAAAAGAACCAAAGCATATTGTGGATATTATCAAGCAATCAAAGGAAGTAACAAATGCGTTTCCCTTTGCCACATTTCAGGCAATGATTCAAAGCGGCAGACAATTGTCTGGTGTAATAGTCAAGGGTATTAATCCTGAAGACATGGTGTTTATGAAAAAACTTATAAAAGAAGGTAGCATTGAATCTTTAAATGAAAAAGGAAATATACTCATAGGGAAGGAACTGGCAAAGCATCTCGGTTTATTCAATGGTGATTATATGTCTCTTATGGTGCCTTTTGCAGGCGTTTCGCCAATGGGCGCTATTCCTGAAACCTTCAGGGCAAGGGTAGGGGGTGTGTTTGAGACAGGGATGTACGAGATAGACAATACCCTTATAGTTATGTCTTTAAAAGATGTGGAGGAAATGCTGGGGATTAAGGCAACTGGCATTGAAGTAAAGGTTAAAGATGTTTACAGGGTTAACGAAATCAGAAGGGAGATCATAAAGAATCTGGGATTTGGATTTTTTGCAAGGACATGGATAGAGATGAACAGGAACCTTTTTTCTGCCCTAAAGCTTGAAAAGATAGCTATGTTTATTATCCTTGCCCTTATAATATTTGTAGCCAATTTTAATATTATAAGTTCTCTTGTAATGACCGTCATGGAGAAGAAAAAGGATATTGCAATATTAAAGGCAATGGGTGCTAAAAAAAGGAGCATAATGAAGATATTTATGGTGGAAGGTATAACGATTGGTATAATTGGTGCACTAATTGGATCCTTAAGCGGATATTTAATCTGTGAGATTATAAGAAGGTATAAAATAATTAAACTACCTGAAGATATATATTACATAACCACACTCCCTGTAAAAATAAGTCTCTTTGATGTTATACTCGTTGCATCTATAACAACGGTGATTTGTGTGCTTTCTACCATTTACCCCTCTTTTAAGGGGGCTAAGATAGATCCAGTTGAGACTTTAAGGTATGAATAGGCAATGAACGATATTATTCTAAAGGTATCCAATATCACAAAAATTTTCAAAAAGGATAGTAATGAGATAAATGTCATCAAGGGGATAAGCCTTGATATTTTACAAGGAGACTTTGTTACCATAATGGGACCTTCAGGTGCTGGAAAAAGCACTTTCCTTCATATATTAGGGACACTTGATAAGCCTACAAGCGGGGAAATCTTTTACAGGGGAGAAAATATAAGTAAATACAATGAGGAACAGGCAAGTAATTTCAGAAGTGAAAAGATAGGCTTTGTATTTCAGTTTTATCATCTTCTTCAAGATTTTACCGTTATAGAAAATATTGCCATGCCCCTTTTCATAAAAAGGGTTAAAATGGATAAGGCACTTAAAAAGGCAGAGATTTTTTTGGAGATGATGGGTCTAAAGGACAGGAGAAATCACAAACCAGGGGAGTTGTCTGGAGGTGAGCAGCAAAGGGTAGCTATTGCGAGGGCACTTATAAATGAACCGGAAATCATTCTTGCCGATGAGCTAACAGGCAACCTCGACAGAAAGACCGGTAAAGACGTTTTGAATTATATCCTTAATATATACAATGAATTTTCAGCAACCCTTATCCTTGTAACGCATGATCCTGAACTGGGCTCGATGGGTAAAAGGAGGCTTAATATGATAGACGGTGAACTTTTTGAAATAAAAAATTGAAAAAAATGTTGAATATTTTTTTGAATAAAGAGTATAAACTATTTATGGATGCAGTTTTAAACTGCATTATAACTAAATTTTAAAAAGGAGGGGTTTTATGACAAAGGCAGAATTGGTAAATCAGATGGCTGAAGCCGCAGGAATCAAAAAGGCAGCCGCAGCAAATGCTTTGGATGCGTTCGTGGAAGGGGTAAAAGGCGCATTGAAAAAAGGTGAAAAAGTAACCCTTGTTGGATTCGGAACATTTTCTGTTTCAAAGAGAAAGGCTAGAAAGGGTAGAAATCCAAGAACAGGTAAAGAGATTAAGATTCCAGCAAAGAATGTGCCCAAATTCACTCCTGGTAAAGCACTGAAAGAGGCAGTGTAAAGGTAATTAAAGATGCTTTTAAAGGCCTTCGCAGATTACTGCAAAGGCCTTTTGTTTTGTTTGGACTTAAAAATTTCATGAACAAAGTGTTAATTAGAGTCTGCATTTCATTAAATTTATCTATCTTAATTAAAATATAGGTATTCTCTTTATTATTTTTTCAATCAAATCCTCTGAAGCATCTAAGGGTGAGGTGAAGCTTTCCTTAAAGACAATATCACCGTTTTCTTTCCCGAGCATTATGTGTAGGTTAAGTATATCGTTTTTAATTGAGGCATTGATGCCAAGGGGCATATGGCATCCACCACCTATCTTTTGCTGAAGAGTCCTTTCTATTTCTATCTCTCTACGGGTAATCTTATGGTCTATTGGTCTTAAAAGTTCTTTTATTTCTTCGTCGCCCCTTACCTCTATACCTATTGCACCTTGCCCTGCAGGAGGGACCATGATATGGATAGGCAAAACCTCTTTTATCTCATTTTGAAAACCCATTCTTTTTACTCCGGCATAAGCGAGAATAACTGCATCCACCTTTTTTTCTTTTAATCTTTTTATCCTTGTATCCACATTACCCCTGAGTTCTATTATATCTAAATTTTTATTGATATTAAGTAATTGCGCCTTTCTTCTCAAACTGCTCGTTCCTATTTTTGCTCTATTTTTTATACTTTGTAAGCTTTCATAAACATCTGATATAAAAACATCTCTTGGATCTTCTCTTTTGAGCACTGCCCCTAATATTAATCCTTTTTCCAGTTCTACAGGGAGGTCTTTTGCACTATGCACAGCCATGTGGATTTCTTTTTTTAAAAGTGCCTCCTCAATTTCCTTTACAAAAAGCCCCTTGCCCCCGATTTTATGAAGGGGTTTATCCCAGATTGTATCACCTTTTGTTTTAATAATTTTTATTTCAAAATCATAATGGGGATAAACATGCTTTAGACTCTCTATTACAATACCTGTTTGTTTTAGGGCAAGGCTACTACCCCTCGTGCCTATTGTCCATTTTTTCTTCTGCATCGTTTTCATAATTAAAGAGTTTTTTTACTAATTCGAGAATTTCCGGCCTTCTTTCTTTTTTTATTAGCAATAAATGGGGATGGATAATTTTGTTCACTATATTTTTTGTGAGAACCTCTATATTTTTAATCGTATCGTCGTCGAGGTGTTTTATCTTTTTTATCATCTTGTTAAACTCTTCAGACCTTATTAGTTCAGCCCGATCCACTACGTGAGTTATAAGTGGGTGCGTTTCCAGTTGTCTAAGCCATTGAGAAAATTTTACTATTTCATCGTTTATAATCGTTTTTGCATATTCAGATTCTTTTAATCTATTTTTAAGATATTTTGCAGAAAGCTCTTTTAAATCGTCTATATTATAAAGATAGATATTTTCAAAATCATTTATTCCAGGCTCGATGTCTCTCGGCATGGCAATGTCTATAAAAAAGATAGGCCTATTCTTTCTCTTTTTCATGACCGGGATCATATCTTCCTTTTTAATAATGTAATTATCTGCGCCGGTAGATGAAAGAACCATATCTACCCTTGTAAGGAATTCAGATAATTCTTCAAATCTACATGGTTTGCCGGAGACGATTTCCGAGAGGGCCTTTGCCTTCTCGAAGGTTCTATTGGTTATATATATCTCTTTTAGACCCTCCTTTTTAAAATGTTTTAGCGCTATTTCACACATTTCACCAGCGCCTATTACGAGTATCTTTTTGTTTGATAGGTCTCCAAATATATGCCTTGACAGTTCAACGGCCATAGAGCTTATGGATACAGGATTATAACCTATTTTTGTTTCTGTCCTTACCCTCTTTGCCACGTGGAATGCCCTGTGGAATAGTCTGTTTAAATAGAACCCTGTTGTGCCCAAAAACGTTGCTGCCCTGTATGCATCTTTTACCTGTCCCAGTATCTGGGGCTCTCCTATTACCATAGAATCAAGACCTGATGCTACAGAAAACAGATGCCCATATGCATCTTCATCAATGAATGTGTATGTATATTTATCGAGCCATTCTATTTCTGCATTTAATGTCTCTGAAAGTATCTCTTTTAATATGCTTATCCCTTCATGAGGATGTTTTATTGCAAGGTAAACTTCAGTTCTATTGCAGGTGGATAATATAACAGATTCATTTAGATTTTTTTCTTTTAAAGTTTTCAAAAGGGCCTCAAGCTTATCCTCTGAAACAAAAAACCTCTCCCTTACATCAATGGGGGCGGTATTGTGATTTAATCCGAAAACCAGTATATGCATTTTTAAACTTTAATAACACCTTTAAAACATATAATAAAGCCTACTATGTTTTTCACAGATACGAGTGCAACCCTCCTATAAAAAAATTCACACCTATAAAAGTAAATAAGATAGAAAAAAATCCCAATATCATCATATATGCAGTTTTTTTACCCCTCCAGCCAATGGCAAGCCGGTTGTGTAATAATATGGCATATACAATCCATGTTATAAGGGACCATGTCTCCTTTGGATCCCAGCTCCAGTAAGCGCCCCATGCTACCTTTGCCCATATAGACCCTGAAATAATGCCTATTGTTAAAAATGGAAATCCATAAGAAATGCAAATATAATTGATCCTGTCGAGGGTTTCAAGGGATGGCATACGGTTTATTATGGACATTATCTTTTTTTGTTTTATAGACCTTTCCATAATGAGATAAAAAACAGAGATAAAAAAACTCATTAAAAAAACAGCATTTCCTGCAAAACAGAAAAACGTATGAATGGGCAACCAGTAGCTATTAAGTGCAGGGGGAAGGGGTTTTATCTCTGAAGGAAGAATATTTGACCAAACAACTAACACAGATATAGCAGGCAGCACGATGGCCCCTAAAATACCTGTTTTATAAATGCCTTTAAGATAGATAAAAAAACCGGCTAAACATAAAGCAAAAAAAGATAAAGATTCATGAAGATTTGTAATAGGGGTGTAACCAGCTTCGAAAAATCTTACAACGATTGCCGTTATATGACAAATAAAACCAAGAATCAGTAGGTAATGGGCTGTTTTTTCAATAAGGTTCTTGTTTCTTATTACATAAAAAAGAAACGATAAAGTAGATGCTAAATAAGCTATTAATGCTATATACAAAAAAAATCTATTCATGTTATCTCAAATACCTTTTTTTCAGTTCTGAAACACTCAAACCTATGATTTCATTCATGGGGCTATTCTTTATCTGCCTCATAATTATTTTCCTTTGTTTTGGGTCCAAAACCTCTTTTAGTATTATTTTTCTTAATCTGCCGATTTTTTTTACATACTTGATATGGTCTTCTGTTAAAACTTGCTTTATCTTTTCTTTAAAGACCCTTGCAAACATTGGAAGTGTTCCTGATGTGGAGATCGCTATTGTTACAGGGCCTTTCTTTACCATAGAAGGAACTATAAAATCGCAGAAATCAGGGTCATCTACGACATTAGCTATAATCCCCATTTCTTCGGCATCTTTTTTTATTTGGCGGTTAACTTCTTTTTTGTCAGTGGCAGCAAATACTATAAATGCACCTTCTAAGTCACCTTTTTTATAGTCCCTTTTTATTATCTCTAACTTTCCTTTTTCTTCAAGGGTTATAAGCCTCTTTGTAATGGAAGGGGCTATGACCCTAACATTAGCACCGCATTTTATAAGGATTACTGCCTTTCTTTCTGCAACTTGACCCCCACCTATAATAAGGCATAATCTTTTTTTTAGATTGAGAAAAATAGGATAATAACTTCTATCTGACGATTTTGAAGTCTGTAAATTCGTTTTTATATTCTTCATATCTCACTTCTATATCTTCCACAACTGCACCTTGAGGGCCTCTTCTGCTCCAGGCAATGATTTTTTCTATGCTATCTTCGCCTCCCTCACACACCATTTCAACCCTTCCATCAGGTAAATTTCTCACCCATCCTTTGATGCCCAGTTGTTTTGCCTGCTGGGAAGTAAAATGCCTGAAAAACACCCCCTGGACAATGCCTTTTACAAATATATGAACCCTTTTCATAATGCTTCCCTTATGTTATTATGTTGATAAAAGCCAGTTTGTGTTATAAATTAACATACATAATTTATTTAATCAAAATTTAATTAATGATAATTAAAAGGAGGTGTCGGACTTGGATAGATTGGGATTAGATATTGGTTCTGTGAGCATAAACGTTATTTTAATGGACGATAAGGAAAGGATAGTCCATAATGAATATATAAGACACAGAGGAAGGCCCATTGAACTTGCAAAAAATATACTTCAAGATTTAACTGTTAAATTTGACATAGATTTTATTGCCACAACAGGAACAGGGGCAAAACTTTTTTCTCAGATGGTAGGCGCAACCTTTGTAAACGAAATCGTTGCTCTAACAAGGGCCTTTAATCATTTATATCCCCATGTAAAAACCGTGATAGACATAGGTGGTGAAGACTCAAAACTTATAATATTCGAAGAGGAATCAGCAGGCAAAAGGCTTAAGATAAAAGATTTTTCCATGAATGCCCTATGTGCTGCAGGCACAGGCTCATTTCTCGATCAGCAGGCATCGAGACTGAGATTTACCATAGAAGAATTCAGTAACATTGCGTTAAAATCAAAAAACCCCCCGAGGATAGCAGGAAGATGTACCGTATTTGCCAAATCAGACATGATTCACCTCCAGCAGATAGCAACTCCTGACTATGAAATAGTCTCTGGTTTATGCTATGCCCTTGCAAGAAATTTTAAAAGCAATGTGGCAAAGGGAAAAAACATAATAAAACCTGTAGCATTTGTAGGAGGCGTTGCAGCAAATGCAGGTATGAAAAGGGCTATAAAGGATGTTTTTTCATTAAAGGATGAAGAATTTATAATCCCCGAGCTTTTTACCTCTATGGGTGCAATAGGTGCTGTTTATACGGTTTTAGACGAGCCTTCTTTAAAAACAGAGTTTCTTGGATTTGAGAGGATAAATGATTATCTTATCCACAACGAAAACGTAGAAACGCTGGAAAAACTTGAACTTTCAAAAGAAAACATAAATGTGAATTATTATATAAAATCCATAGATAAGAAAACCGATGCATATCTCGGAGTGGATGTAGGTTCAATAAGTACAAACCTTGTCCTAATAGACAAAGACAAAAATGTCCTTGCCAAGAGATATTTAATGACAGAAGGTAGACCACTTGAGGCAGTAAAAAGAGGTCTTGCAGAAATTGGTGAGGAGATTGGGGATAAGATAAACATATTAGGTGCTGGCACAACTGGTTCGGGAAGATATCTCACAGCAGATTTTATAGGTGCAGATATAGTAAGGAATGAAATTACTGCCCAGGCAGAGGCGGCAATAAATATTGACCCTGAGGTGGATACCATATTCGAGATAGGAGGTCAGGATTCAAAGTATATAAGTATAGATAACGGCGTTGTTGTTGACTTTGAGATGAACAAGGCCTGTGCAGCAGGCACTGGATCTTTTCTTGAAGAGCAGGCAGAGAGGCTTGGCATATCCATAAAAGAGGAATTCGGTAAATTAGCCCTATCTTCGGAAAGACCTATAAAGATGGGCGAGAGATGCACCGTATTTATAGAATCTGACCTTGTGCATCATCAGCAAAGGGGTGCAAAAACAGATGACCTTGTAAGTGGATTATCATATTCTATAGTTGCCAATTATCTTAACAAAGTGGTAGGAGACAGAAGGATTGGCAAGAAAATTTTCTTTCAAGGTGGAACTGCTTTTAATAAAGGCGTTGTTGCGGCATTTGAAAAAACGCTTGGTAGACCCATCAAGGTTCCGCCTCATCATGATGTAACAGGGGCAATCGGTGTTGCAATACTTGCAATGAAGGAAAGAAACTGGGAAAAGAGTAGTTTCAAGGGTTTTGATTTAAGTAAAAGGCGTTATGATATTGAAACTTTTGAGTGTAAGGGTTGTGAAAACCTCTGCGAGATAAGAAAAGTAACTGTTGAGAACGAAGCACCTCTATATTATGGCAGCAGGTGTGAAAAATACGATGTTGTGAGACGTGTAGAGAAAAAGGATATAAAAGACCTTTTTAAGGTAAGGGAAGAACTGTTATTTAATGTTTATGATAAAGAAACAGAGGGAGAGGTAATAGGCATACCAAGAATACTTTATATGCATGAATATATTCCTTTCTGGAAGGCATTTTTAACAGAACTTGGCTTTAAGGTTGTCTTTTCTGATCCCACAAACAAAAAGATAATTAGAGATGGCGTTGAAAATATAATAGTAGAATCTTGTTTTCCCATAAAGCTTGCCCATGGTCATATATTGAATTTAATTAAAAAAGGTATTAAAAAGATTTTTATACCCAGTATAATAAACTTAAAAAGCCCTGCAAAGCACATTTCCAATACCTTTGCATGTCCCTATGCACAATCCATACCTTATACAGTTAAGGCATCCATAGATTTTAATTCGTATGATGTTGAGTTGCTTTCACCAGTAGTATATTTTGGAATGGGCGATGAAACCACATTTGCAAATCTTAAAAAATTTGGCAAGACAATAAAAAAATCAACAAAAGAGATAAAAAAGGCATTTAATATTGCAAAAGAGGCACAAAAAAGGTTTTATGAGAAATGTCTTGATGAAGGAAGAAGATTTTTATCTGATGTTGCCGATGATGAGAAAATAATGGCAATTATAGGAAGACCTTACAACAGTTGTGACCCCGGTGCAAACTTAAATATTCACAAGAAACTTATAGACCTTGGTGTAAAACCCATTCCCCTTGATATGTTACCGCTTATGGAGGGTATTGAAGAGGATGAAAACTTAACTGACATGTATTGGGGATATGGTCAGAGGATTTTAAGGTCAGCCACAATTGTAAAGAAACACGATAATTTTTATGGTGTTTATATTACTAATTTCGGTTGTGGCCCTGATTCTTTTATTACCCATTTTTTCAAAAAAACTATTAAAGGAAAACCGTTTTTACAACTCGAAATAGACGAACACAGTGCAGATGCTGGGATAATCACAAGGCTCGAGGCTTTTCTCGATAGCATTAAAAATGCAAAAATAGAGAAAAAAATAGAGATAATTAAACCTGTTTTGTTCACAAAGGACGGGAATAACAGAAAATTATACATACCTTATATGTGTGACCATTCTATTGCCCTTTCAGGCGCGTTTAAGGCCTGTGGGGTAGATGCTGAGGTAATGGAAGAATCTGATGAAAATACTGTAATACTGGGAAGAAAATTTACATCAGGAAAGGAGTGCTATCCCTGTATATTAACAACAGGTGACATGATCAAGACTACACAGAGAGATGACTTTGACCCTGAAAAAAGTGCATTTTTTATGCCTTCTGGTTCAGGTCCATGTCGTTTTGGTCAATACAACAGGTTTCATAGACTTGTCCTTGATGAATTGGGTTTTAATAATGTTCCCATTTATGCACCAAATCAAGATGATCGTTTTTATAAAGAACTCCATATTGTGGGAGGTAAATTTTCCCGCCTTGGATGGAGGGCGATTGTTGCTACAGATATGGTTATTAAATTACTTCACGAGACAAGACCTTTTGAGGTAAATAGGGGAGATACGGATAAAATTTACAAAAAGGCCATTGAACTTATAAAAAATAGTGTTGAGAAAGGCGGAGAGGATTTAGAAGATATTTTACAGGGTATTCTAAAAGAATTCTTAAACATTAAAAAAACAGGAGAGAAAAAGCCAATTGTAGGCATTGTGGGTGAGATATATATAAGGTCGAATAGATTTAGCAACAATGACCTTGTAAGAAAAATAGAGGAGTTTGGTGGAGTTGCCTGGCTTGCACCAATTGCCGAATGGATTTCTTATGTGAATTACATGTCAAAACTAAAGAGCATGAAGAATAAAAGGCTTTCCAATCTGTTTAACATCGTCCTTACAGAATATTATCAGAAGAAGGAAGAGCATAAAATAGAGGGCATTTTTGAGCATCATATAAAATACGGCAAAGAACCAAAGATAAAAGATATAATCAGAAAGGCAAGGCCTTATATCCATGTGAGCTTTGAAGGAGAGGCCATACTGACAGTAGGCAAATCTGTTGATTTTATTGAAAAAGGTGTTTCTGGTATTGTAAATGCTATGCCCTTTACCTGTATGCCAGGGACTATATCTTCGGCAATTATGAAACTTATTCAGAACAAATACAATATCCCTGTAATTAATATTGCCTATGATGGGCAGGGTTTAACTAATGTATTAACAAGGCTTGAAGCCTTTATGCATCAGGTAAAAGAAAATTTTTACAGTAATGGATAACCTGGCCGTTGAGATATTATTTATAATAGTGCTTATCCTGTTGAACGGGGTATTCTCAGCAGGGGAGATCTCCATCATCTCTTCAAGAAAAAGTAAGGTTAAGGAACTCCTTGAAGGGAGAAACGATTCCAAGGCAAAGACACTTTTTAACATGAAGGAGAACCCAGAGAAGTTTTTATCTTCAGTTCAAATAGGCATCACACTTTTTGGAACCCTTGCATCTGCTATAGGAGGTGTCATTGCAATTAAACATTTAATGCCATTTATAAATCTTGTCCCTGTGTTAAACAGGTTTTCAGAATCTATTGCTGTTTTTATAGTTGTGGTTATACTTACCTATCTCTTTCTCGTAATAGGAGAGCTTGTTCCTAAATATATTGGTATGAATTATAAAGAAAAGGTTGCCCTTCATATTGCGCCTATCTTTGATTTAACAGGAAGGTTACTGTTTTTTTTCGTAAATGTATTGACTGCATCCACAAATTTTATCATAAAAGGTTTAAATCTTAAGGAGGTTGAAGAGCATATTGGAGAAAAGGAGATAAAAATTTTAATAGAAGAGGGCAGGAGAAAGGGCGTTTTTGACAAAACAGAAGAAGAATTGATTCACAGCGTATTCGAATTTGCAGATAGGTCCGTTAAGGATATAATGGTGCCAAAACCTAAGATATACGGGATAGATATAGACCAAAAAAACGAAGACATAATAAATTATGTGGTGGAAAACGAATTCTCCCGTTACCCTGTATACAGGGATCACCTCGACAATATCATAGGAATTTTATACCATAAAGACATAACAAAATTCATCGCCTCAAAAGAGCCTTTTAACCTGGAAAAACTTATTAGAAAGCCCTATTTTGTCCCTGAAACAATGGAGATAAGCGTTCTTTTAAAAGAGATGCAAAAAAGACATGTTCATATGGCTGTTGTAGTGGATGAATACGGAACTACAGTAGGTATTGTTACCCTTGAGGATATAATGGAAGAGATTTTTGGTGAAATTATGGATGAAACTGATGTGGATGACAGGATTGAAAGACAAATGGATGGTTCAATTGTCATAGATGGTGCCTTTTCAATAAGAGACTTGAACAATACATTGCATCTGAATCTACCAGAATCGCCGGATTATGAAACACTCGGTGGGTTTATGATGGCAAAGTTACAGGGTATTGCAAAGGGCGGAGAAATTGTAAGGTATGGCAAGTATAAATTTATTGTAGTTGGTGTGGATGAGAGGCGTATTACAAAGGTTAAGCTTGAACATATGCGGCCTAATGTCATAAAGGTAAATAGTAGAAAAGATAAGCAATTAAAAATAGATTGACAAGGACGATGCTCTTTAATACAATCAAATGAAGTAAAAATAAAAAAAGAGGTTTAACATGAAAAGATGCATTTTTTTTATTGTGTTATTTTTCTTTGTTTTCATTGTTTTTAATCCTTTTAACTCTTATTCGCAGACTGTATATTCTGAAGAAACACATGAAAGGGTTAGTAATAAAAGAGGTGAAAACATTATTTTCGATTTATTTGTCTTGCGTCCACTCGGGGTAGCTTCATGTATTATAGGGGTTGCAAGCACAATAGCATCATTACCTTTTGCGCTTACTTCAGAAAGTTCTGATATCGTAGCAGAAGAATTTATTATAAAACCTGTTAAGCACACATTTCAAAGAAAACTCGATGATATTGATCCTTCCCATTAACTTTTTTGATTGTTCTGAATATCATATATAATATTTTTTAAATTCCACAAGAGTATAAGACCAGGCAAAGCTGTGATGGTGGTAAATAAAAAAAATACCGGCCATCCTGTTTTAGCGACGATATAACCTGAAGTAGGTGAGATAAAGACCCTTCCTAATGCGGCAAGGGAAGACAGAAGGGCATACTGGGTTGCACTGTATTGTTTGTTGCATATAGCCATAACAAAAGCAAGAAAGGCAGCTGAACCCATTCCTCCTGTTATGTTTTCAAATGCAATAGAGAATATCATTATGAGGTAACTTTTTCCTGTTAAAGCAAGGAGCATAAATGAAAGATTTGATATCATTTGTAATATACCAAAAAACATTAACGACCTGTAAAGACCCATTTTTATCATAAGGGTACCACCGAACATGGCGCCTACAATTGTGGCTACAAGACCCATACCTTTATTTATGGTCCCTACCTCAGTGGGAGAAAAATTTACCCCCCTGATAAGAAATGCTGTGGTTAGCGCCCCGGCATATGCATCGCCGAGCTTGTAAAGGATTATAAAAAATAGTATTAAGAGGGCATTTTTTCTATTAAAGATATCCTTTAGAGGACCCCATACTGCCTCTTCAATGGTTTTAGGTGGTGTTATCTGGGAATCAGGTTCTTTTCCCAGAATTATTCCCAATACACCTATTGCCATAAGTATTGCCATGAGCCAGTATGTTATCTGCCATCCCAAACTTTCCGATAATATTAGTGCCACTGCACCGGCTATGAGCATTGCAATTCTATATCCTGTAATAAATGTAGCAGCACCTATGCCCCTTTCTTTTTCAGTTAACACATCTGTTCTGTATGCATCTATGACAATATCCTGGGATGCCGATATAAATGCTACAGAAAAGGCCAAAACTGCCAGTAGAAAAGGCGCATTTTCAGGTGAGATAGAACCCATAATAAAAATGAATACCATAAGTACAATCTGAATGGGCAGTATCCATCCCCTTCGTCTGCCGAGCCAGGGAGGGACAAAACGGTCCATGACGGGCGACCATAAAAATTTTACAGTATATGGGATGGAAACAAGGGAAAATAAGCCGATTGTTTTTAAATCAATCCCGGCAACAGTAAGCCATGCCTGTAATGTTCCAGATGTAAGGGGAAGGGGAAGGCCCGAAGAAAACCCGAGCAGTAACATTGTAAAGATTCTATTGTTCAAAAAAAACCTGCTATGCCTTTTATTATTATTCATTTTTAACGGTTCTTCACTCTAAAACAATTTTAATTCAGATATGGATCGTCTCGCCCTGTATAAGGGGTCTTATGTTTGGCCTTCCCATCTGGGAAAGTTCATGGATGATCTCCTCAAGAAAGATGGGTTTAATATGGGTTATTAAAAAAGGCACGTTATTGAGTTCATATCTGTCAATATGTTCAATGAGCATGTTTAAGGTCATGTGTCCAGAAACTCTGGCAAGTTCTTCCATACGATTTGGAAAGGACACATCAGCTATTATAAATTCGATCCCCTTTTCTGTCTTTGCCGTTTCCCAAAAGGCCTTTGTAGGGCCTGTATCAGATGTGAACATGAATCCCTTACCGTTGTTTTTTATGATATACCCTACACAGTATACGGTATGTGTCATGAGTATTGGTTTTACAGAAAGATTTCCTATTGTTGTATATTCGTTCAAAATAATTTCTTTGAGTTTTATAACTGCATTGTCATAGGATGGGATTACGGTGAAATCAGGCCAGAGTCTATTGTTAAAAAGATTATTGGATATTATATCAAGTATCTCTTTGACACTTACAAGTTCGATAGTAAATTTTCCCATCATTACAAGTTCATCCACAAGAAAGACGAGGTCTTTTATGTGGTCGAGATGGGTATGGGTTACAATTACGTGCTTTATTTCTTTTAATTGATGGTCTTTTAAGACACTGGTTACTGTGCCTGCATCAAGTAGTGTAGTGCCATCTATTAAAAAACAGGTTGATTTAAATTCACCTATGGCATTTCCATAACACCCTAAGACATCTATTTTCATTTTTGGAATATTAATAAAATAAAGCAAAAGCTGTCAAGAATTTTTAAATAATAAACAGGCTTGATAAATTTCATCATTAAATGTTAGAATCTCCAAAATGAAAAAATGGTTTGTCATTAATACAAAACCTAAAAATGAGGATAGGGCAGCCTTTAACCTTTTATCCGGTGGAATAGAATCCCTTGCACCAAAATTAAAGCTAAAAAAATATAAAAGTGACAGATTTATTTACGTCATAGAACCCATGTTTCCAGGATATATTTTTGCCAAATTTGACCCCATAGAAGAATTCCGCATAGTGAAATATACAAGGGGTGTTAAGACAATTGTACATTTTGGGGAGCGGATAGTCCCTATCCACGAAGAATTAATAGAATTTATAAAATCAAAACTCGAAAACGGTATTGTTACCATTCAAAAAAAGCCTTTAGCAAAAGGTAATAAAATTGTCATTAAAGACGGCCCTTTTAAAGGACTTACAGGCATATTCGAAAGAGAAATAGACGGCAAAGAAAGGGCTACTATACTTCTTGATGCAGTGCAATTTGCTGCCAGAATGGAGATAGACATTGACCTTATTGAGAAAGCTCAATAGGAGGATATCGTTATGAAAGGAATACTACCTGTTTATAAGGATTCTTTTTTTTGTGGATTTAACAGAAAGGACGGTCTACAGCTTCAAATGTTCTACGAGAAAGGACTTGTATGCTGTGAAATAAATATTGATAACAGATTTGAGGGTTATACAGATGTGCTGCACGGCGGTATAATCTTTGGAATCCTTGATGTTATTATCTGGTATGCCATATTTATGGAAACAAAAAAGATATGTATGACAAGAAAGACAGAGACAGAGTTTTTTAAACCTGTCCTGTGTGGGGCTCCTTATACAGCAAAAGGGCAGTTTTTAAGGATTGAAGGCAAAGATGTTCATGCAACGGCATGGATAGAAGATAAAAACAATGAGGTATATGCAAGCGTATATGCATTATTCAGGGAGGCAAGAAATATCTCTTATGAAGATTTTATAAATAAGTTCGACTTCTCAAAAACAACACCGTCCATAAAAAAACATTTTCTGTCTATACTTAATCAATGATAAACATATTAGTTTTAGTATTCAGTATATTTACAAAAATGGAGGGGCCTTGGACTACACAATAAAGATAGGCGGTGAGGCAGGACAAGGCATACAGACCATAGGCGATAGCCTTGCAAAGGTTTTTTCTCGTTTCGGCTATTACGTATTTACACATCAAGAATACGAATCCCGAATAAGGGGTGGTCATAATTTTTATCAGATACGCTTCTCTGATAGTCCTGTTACTGCCTCTAAAAGTGTAATAGATATTCTTGTCTGTCTCGACAATGAAAGCATAAAGGCACATAAAAAAGAGCTTACCCTTTATGGTGCGGCCATATATGATTCAAAATTGACAAAAGAATCCATCGATGACAACAGGTTTTTGAACATACCGTTATTGGAAATGGCAGAAAGATTCGGCAAAAATAAGATTATGGCAAATACCGTAGCCATTGGTGCGGTCCTCGGTATGCTCAATTTTCCTCAGGAAGTATTTTTAAACATCCTTCAGGAGAACTTAGGTAAAAAGGGAGGTGAGGTTGTTAAGCTAAACAAAGATTCTTTTGTTGCAGGGTATGAATTTGCAAAGAAAGAATGTCTACAATGTGCCTTTACCATAACGCCCAGCGGAAAACCTAAGATGTTAATGGGGGTTAATGAATCGATAGGTATAGGGGCAATTACCTCTGGTTGTAAATTCTATTCAGCGTATCCCATGACACCCTCTACAGGGATTATGCTTTTTTTGGCGAGCAAGGCAGAAGAATTTGAGATCATTGTTGAACAGGCAGAGGATGAAATAGCAGCAATCAATATGGCGATAGGTGCATCCTTTGCAGGAATGAGATCCATGACAGGGACATCAGGAGGTGGTTTTGCTTTAATGGTTGAGGGGTTATCCCTTGCAGCAATGACAGAAACCCCGATCGTTATTGCCCTTGCCCAGAGGCCTGGGCCTGCAACAGGCCTTCCCACAAAAACAGAGCAGGCAGACCTTCTCTTTGCAATCCATGCCGGTCACGGTGAATTTCCAAGGGTAATCTTTGCTCCAGGATCTCCAGACCAGGCATTCTATCTTACAAATAAGGCATTTGATATTTCCCAGAAGTATCAGATACCTGCTTTTATTTTAACAGACCAGTATCTATCTGACTCACAGTGGACAATCGATGAAATTGATTTAACAAAATACAAGCATACCCAATATAGGATAAGAGGCGAAAAACTCGAATCAATAAAAGACTATAAAAGGCATCTTTTTACTGAAAATGGGATCTCCTTTTTTGGTATACAAGGGACATCAAAACGTTTAATAATAACAGATAGCGATGAACACGATGAAGAGGGACATATAACAGAAGATCCTGATATAAGGGTCAAGATGGTCAACAAACGGCTGCATAAAAAATGGCCTTTAATAAAAAGGGAAATGGGATTACCATATTTTTACGGAGATAGTGATGCGGATATAGTAATTGTAGGCTGGGGTTCAACATATGGTGTTATAAAAGATTCGATTGATATCCTCTCCAGGAATAAAAAGATCGCCATGATGCACTTTAGCGAGCTATATCCACTACCTGATTCAGAGGACTACATGAATATTCTAAAAAAAGCCAAAAAAACTATAGGCGTTGAAAACAATGCGCGAGGACAGTTTGCAAGATTAATAAAAACTGAAACAGGTTTTGAATTTGATTCGATTATTAATAGATATGATGGCAGACCATTTTATTCAGATTTATTGGCAAGGAGTATAAATGATATCATTGGCTGATTATCAAGGAAAGATGCCGGCATGGTGTCCAGGTTGTGGAAATTATAGCATCTTGAGGGCATTTAAGGAGGCCCTTATTGAACTTTACATAGCCCCCCATGAATTTACAATCGTATCTGGTATAGGTCAGGCAGGGAAATTTCCCCATTATCTCCGTTGTAATACTTTTAATGGCCTCCATGGAAGAACTCTACCTGTTGCAACTGGTATAAGGCTTGCAAATAATAAGATGTTGGTAATTGCTGTAGCTGGTGACGGTGATTGTTATGGAGAGGGTGGAAATCACCTGATACACGCCATAAGAAGAAATATAGGCGTAAAACTCTTTGTTCATAACAATCAAATATATGGTCTTACAAAAGGTCAGGTATCACCAACAAGCATGGAGGGTATGTTTACTAAAAATCAGCCCTTTGGAGTCCTATCAGGCCAGCTAAACCCAGTAACTTTGGCTGTTGCCCTTGATTGCAGTTTTGTGGCAAGGGGTTTTGCAGGCGATATTAACCATCTAAAGGGTATTATGAAAGAGGCGATTAACCATAAAGGCTTTGCCTTACTTGATATACTGCAGCCATGTGTTACATTTAACAAGGTAAATACCTATGATTGGTACAGACAGCGGGTTTATCCCATAGAAGGTGAATATAATCCTGAAGATAGATTATCGGCTTTTAAAAAATCACTGGAATGGGGTGACAGGATACCTATAGGTGTTATTTACATCAATAGGCGGCAAACATTTGAAGAAAGGATTCCTTTTTTAAAAGATAGGCCTTTAATAGATCACGAACTCTTTACTGACAACTGGAGCGAATCGATCAAAAAGGCATTAGATGAATTTTTTTAGATGTAACAATGTAGCCTATCTCGTTTTTCTTTTTATTTTTGTCCCGTTTATAGATTATGCTATTGAGATTGATATTGTAAATGTCAGACCATCGCTATTCACAAAGTTAAAAAATAGGGGATTAGATAACAAAGAGATAATGGAAATTTTTTCAGATGAAAGGATAAGTTTATACCCAGAAATACTTGAAAAAAAGGGTAAGGGTATAAACTATATGGATGCAAAGTTTGGTCTTTTAAGTAAAAGGTCTATAAAAAAAGGTAAAATATTGCTGAAAGAAAAATCAGAAATACTAAACAGAATTCAATTGCTTTTTGGTGTGGATAAAGAGATTCTTGTTGCCATATATCGTCTTGAGACAAATTTTGGTTCATATACAGGTAGGTACAGTGTATTTAATTCGTTGTTAACCCTAACATTAATAGAAAACAGGCGCTGTAAGTGGGCTGAGGATGAACTTGTAAATTTTATAATACTATGTAAGGCCCATAAAAAGGACTTATTTGCTATTAAAGGGTCCTGGGCTGGTGCCTTTAGTTTATGTCAGTTTGTCCCTACTGCCTTTTTAGAACATGCTGTAGATGGAGATGGTAATGGAACAATCGACCTCTTTGACTTTAATGATGCCATGGCAAGTATAGCAAATTACCTTAAGAATCACGGATGGGAAAGTGGAGATATTGAAAAAAAGAAAAAGGCTATATGGTATTATAATCGTTGTAACAGTTATGTTAAGGCCGTTTTTTTATATGCAGATGCAATAAAAAGTAAAAGGCGCTTCTGAATCTGGTCATATCTTTGACATTTCTTCAGTTATTATGATATTAAATCTCTATGAAAGTCGAATTCAATGGAAAGAGCATTGAAATAAAAAAGGTATCAACTGTTTCTAAACTCCTTGAAGAGCTGGCAATAAACAGGGAAACCCATCTTGTTATTGTAAACAATAGGCTTGTAACCGAAGATTATAGATTCAATCAGGATGATAAAGCAAAAATCATAAAGGTGGTATCAGGCGGTTGAAGTGTAAGGTATGCGGAGGCAAGGCGGTTATAAGTTTAAGGGCATACAACAGCGCTCTTTGTGAAAAGGACTTTATATCCTTTCTCGAAAATAGGGTTTTTAAAACCATAAAAAAATATAAATTAATTAATGATAAGGACAAACTACTCATAGCTGTTTCAGGCGGTAAAGACAGTCTATCGCTCTGGTATATTCTTAATAAACTCGGATTCAATGCAGATGGAATGTATATTGATCTGGGTATAGGAGGATACTCTGACCTTTCTCTTGAAAAGGTGAAAAAGATGTCGGACATGTTAAAAAGACCTTTTTATACGTTTCACTTAAACGATGCAATGGGGAAAGGCATAGAGGCGATTTCAAAAAAGATTAAAAGAACAACATGTTCTGCCTGCGGGATGATAAAGAGATATATAATGAACAGGGTGTGTCTTGATAAGGGCTACAATGTAATCGTTACCGGTCATAATCTTGATGATGAGGCATCAGCATTGATGGGAAATCTTCTTTATTGGAAAGAAGAATATCTTTGGAAAAAGGGGATGATGCTAAACGAAGAGGAAGGTCACTTGTCTAAAAAAATAAAACCGTTATTTTTGTGCTCTGAAAGGGAGATGGCAGCATATGCAGTTTTATGTGGGATAGATTATATTTACGACGAATGCCCTTTTTCTATTGGTGCAAAATCGCTTTTTTATAAAGAGTTGCTTAACAGGCTGGAAGATAATTCCCCTGGGACAAAACTGCAATTTCTTAAAGGATATTTAAAATTCATCCGTCAGATGAATATAGAAAAAAACCGCAGAGAGATGAAGTACTGCATAAATTGTGGTTACCCAACGGTAAGCGATAAATGTAATTTTTGCAGAATTATGGAGAAATATGGCATAGAAAGAAATATAATCTTTGAGGAATATAGACCCACATATGAGGTGTTTGAATAATAGATGACCTCTATTGATAGATTTTCCCAGCTTATTTTCAATATATATGAGGCATTCACAGTAGCATTATATTTAAAAGAAAAGGAATATCTAAAATGTATTTCCTGTGTAACTTTTTCAAAAGGTTTTGATAAGGGAAGGCTTTTATCCGTAGAAGGGACTCTCCCTGGCTGGGTATTAAAGCACGGCCAGCCCCTTATTATTCCCAATTTTGATAAGGATGAAACTGCATTAGGTTATTATACAAAAAAAGAAGAGATTAAGTCATTTATGGGTTATCCCCTGGGAACAGAAGGAGTTATAGTTATTGATAGTAAAAAAAAGTGGGTATTTACAGAAAAGGAAAAGAGGATTTTAGGTGGCTTTGCCTCTGCAATAATAGAAGAGATGGAGAAGGAGAAAAGATATTTAGAGACAGAAGAGAAGATAGAGGAATTAAATGCAGGTAAGAGGATATTTACGCTTTTTAATAATCTCTTAAATACCCGGGCTTCTGTGAAGGAAATTTTAAGGGAATGCGCACACATTTCTTTTGGTGATATGGGTTTTATAGGCATAGAACATAATAAT
Organism: Deltaproteobacteria bacterium; assembly: GCA_029777945.1. Taxonomy (GTDB): domain Bacteria; phylum Desulfobacterota; class Syntrophorhabdia; order Syntrophorhabdales; family Syntrophorhabdaceae; genus JAKORG01. Next base: position 25,281 of record JAKORG010000014.1, read on the forward strand.
TACATGATAATTTACGAGATTTATGGAGCTGAGGAACAGAGTTTTTTAAATAAAAGGTGTCAAAACTGTATTGCATCCATGGTATTAGATGGTGGAAGAGAACTGTTATTACCTTATGATAGCGGTCTTCTTAAAGAAAAGCCCTTATTTTTCCATGAAGAAAACATAAAGGCAAGGCAGCTTTTCGGTTTTCCCCTTATTATGGATGATATAACCTTTGGTGTTTTTGGCATTGTCTCGTTATCGGAGAATAAATTGAAAGACAGGAAAATCCCAACTTTAAGGGATACATCCATGTTGTTTTCCCTTTATTATTCATCTTTACTTACAAAAAAGGCTTATGAAAGAACAAAAAATTTTGAGCCCGTAACAGGTGCACTTTATTTTTCAAAATTTCTCAGAATACTTGAAGAAGAAATAAATAAAGAAAAAAGAATCTGCGTTGTATCTATAAGGCTGAATGCTATAGATGTAATAAACAGAAATTCAGGTGTTACATTTACAGACATGTTTCTAAAGAAGGTTTATAATGCCATTAGGCAATGTTTAGGCAATAATGCAATTATAGCCCGTAAAAGCGGAGGGCATTTTTATGCCTTGGTAGATATAGGTGAAAGGTCAGGCACAAAAAATGCTTTACTGGTTTTAAATAAAATTGTTTCTAAAAATCTTGTTGATGAAAAAAGATTTGATGTAGAACATATTATAGATTCTGGTGTTTCCTTTTATCCTGAAGACGCAAGGGATGTATGGGAGCTTTTAACTAAGGCAGATAATACAAAGATATGAAGAATACCTATGAAAGAAGGTAAGGAGGGGTCATGAATTTTTTAAAAAAATTATTAGGTTTATTTTCCACACAGTTTGCAATGGACTTAGGTACTGTTAATACCCTCATCTATATGAAAGGAGAAGGGATAGTATTAAATGAGCCGTCTGTTGTTGCCATTGAAAAAAATACTGGAAGGGTAATAGCAGTAGGTAAAGAGGCAAAGGAATATATAGGTAGAACCCCTCCAAACATAGAGGCAATGAGACCTTTAAAAGACGGTGTAATAGCAGATTTCGATGTGGCAAAGGCCATGATAAAATATTTTTTAAATTATGTAAGGAAGGACAGAAAGATATCAAGGCCAAAGATGGTAGTAGGGGTTCCATCGGGAATTACACAGGTAGAAAAAAAGGCGGTTATAGATGCCTGTATCCAGGTCGGGATTAAGGATGTATACCTCATTGAGGAGCCTATGGCAGCGGCTATAGGTTCTGATATGCCCATTGAACTTCCTAAGGGTAACATGGTTGTAGATATAGGAGGTGGTACCACTGAAGTGGCTGTAATAAGTCTTTCTGCGACGGCATTCAGCGAGTCTTTGAGGGTTGCAGGAGACGAAATGGACGAATCCATTGTTAGATATCTCCAGAAAAAATATCAGATATCCATAGGCACTATAGCAGCAGAGAAATTAAAGATATTGGCGTCATCGTCTCGACACTCAGAGGGTGAGAAGAGAGTTTTCAATATAGTGGGAAAGGATTTGGTCACAGGCATCCCGAGAAACATTAAAATTACAACAGAAGAGATTTTAGAGGCAATAGAAGAACCGGTTTCTGCAATAGTAGATGCGGTAAAACGAATGCTCGAAAAACTACCACCAGAATTTGTTTCAGATTTAAACGATTCGGGAATGGTATTAACAGGAGGGGGAGCACTGCTGAAAGACCTTGATAAAAGGATTGAATCGAAGACGGATATTAAGGTTAAGGTAGTGGATGAACCTTTACTTTCCGTTGTTCTTGGTGCAGGTAAAGCCCTTGAAGAAATGGGTAAGTATAAAAAAGTATTTATAAATTAAATTAATTAGAAACCTGCCATTCCTCGTAAGTATTTCTTTTCAGCTCTGTTATAAAACGAGAAGGCTTTAGTATTATATGACCTGCTTGTTTATCATAGGCAATGAGGGGGTAACATAGGTAGAGCTCATCCATTGCACGGGTTGTAGCCACATAAAAAAGCCTTCTTTCTTCCTCTATGTTTCCTTCCTCAACAGACTTTGGATTGGGAAACCTGCCTTCAGCACACCAGACAAGAAATACGACCCTCCATTCAAGTCCTTTTGCCTGGTGGATGGTGCTTAAAATCACCCTTTCATCGTTTCTGTCGGCAGTTATAATATCTTCTCCACTAATCCCGCTCATAAGGGACAGTTCATTTAAAAAGGTTTCAAGGGATTGATATTTTGTTGAAAAATTAATCAGTTGTCCTATGTCTTCGAGTCTTGATTCAAAATTTGGATAGTTGTATTTTAGATATTCTGTGTATCCGTATTTAAGGACACAGGATATCATATCTCCTATGGCCTCCTTTTCGTAAAGCGTTGTAAGCTCTCTAAATAACCTTGACCATAACATGATATTATCTTTGGGGATTTTCTTTAGTGCTTCACCGATTTTTTTTGTAACAAAAAGATCCAGAGGGTTATCCTGTGTTTTTATAAAATCGAATATGTATTCTGCAGTGCGTTTCCCTATTTTAGGAAAAAGGTTAAGAAGCCTTTTCCATGACAGCTCATCTTTGTTGTTTACCATAACCCTCAAAAAAGATACCACATCCTTTATGTGTGCCTGCTCAAAGAATCTAAGGCCACTTCTTATTTCAAAGGGAATATCCCTTTTAGTGAGTTCCATCTGGATTTCCATTGATTGGTAATGTGCCCTGTACAAAACGGCAATATCTTCTAAGGGAATACCCTCATCTCTCAACTCAAGAATTCTTTGGGCAACAAATTCGGCCTGCTGCATAACATCCCTTAAATGTGTTAATACAGGCTTATGTCCGTGGTTTTTTATACTTTTCAAGTTTTTTGTAAATTGCATTTTGTTGTGAGATATGGATGTATTGGCGAGGTTCAAGATTTCTGGCGTGCTCCTGTAATTCGTTTCAAGCTTATATATCTTTGCATCAGGGTATTTTTTTGGAAATTCCATAATGTTTTTAAAATTTGCACCCCTGAACGAGTAGATACTCTGGGCATCATCTCCCACAACCATTATATTTCTATTCAGCATACCCATAAAATCCACTATCTCTCCCTGTATCCTGTTCGTGTCCTGATATTCGTCGACAAGAATATGGGAAAAGACACCTGAATAATATTCCCTCAAATCTTTGTTTTCTTCCAATAGCTTATGCCAGTAATAGAGAAGGTCATCAAAATCCATGGCATTTATATTTTTCTTCTTCTCTGTATAAAGCTTATGGATTGTAGATAATTCCTTTTTCAAGCTCAAAAAAAAGGGGAATCTCTCAAATAAAACGTTTTCTATGGATTCCATTGTGTTAATAGCATAGCTAAATATATCTTTTATAAGTGAGGCCTTTGGAAAAAACTTTTCTTTCTTGTCGATTTTAGCCTCTTTAATAACCACATCTATCAAATCTTTTGCATCTTCATTATCGAGGATCGTAAAGTTTTTATTAAAACCTAAAAGGTTTGCATGCTGTCTTAAAATCATATTCCCTATATGATGGAATGTGCCTCCCCATATGAATCTTGTATCGATTTTCAAAAGTTGTTCCACCCTTCTTAGCATTTCTCTGGCAGCCTTGTTAGTAAATGTAAGAAGCATTATATTTTTAGGCGATATGCCTTTTTCAAGTAATCTTGCAACCCTGTATGTAACCACCCTTGTCTTACCGCTTCCAGCACCTGCTATGACAAGGATGGGACCGTTTTCATGCATGACTACATTCAATTGCTCTTCGTTTAATTCCTTATCATATTCTGTTATGGAAGTTTTCGAGACTGTCTCTCTGTGTATGAAATATTTTTTCATGGATGTTAATTATGCGTTATGTTTATGTTTAATGTCAATAACCATATGGAGATAACTTTTTTCCCTTTACATTTCTTTTATAGCTACTATAATTATAATTATGTAGAGCGGATAAACGAAGGATAGTTCTTAGTCGAAGCTTTTTATAAAACACTTTTAGTTATGGGGGTATTATGAATACTATTTTTTTAGGCATTATAACTGCATGCTTTGTGTTGTTAGTAATTGCATTAATTTATTTTTTAAAGGCAATAAAGGAATCAATCAAAAATTTGGAAGATAAGGTTATATCATCAATTACGGATCTCGAAAAAAGAATGGATTCAATAGAAAGTTCGTTAAACCCTACCTTTAATGAATTACCTAAAACCTTATCAAGCTTTAGAAACTTTGCCGATACATTAACTGAAATAACAAATGATGTTAAAGAATTTACAGAATCTATGAGAAGTTTAGGTTATAATATCAAAAACATAAGTGCTTCTATTGAAAGAATAAGTTCTATTAGCGCTAAACAGATATCTGGTATTAAGGCAGGGATAGAGGCTGCTTGCAATGTTCTTTATAAGCATTATATTAATAAATGGAGTAATAAAAAATCTATATAAGGAGGTTTTATATGTTTAATGAGGAAAAAAGGTTTGGGGCAGGTAGTGTAGTCCTTTCTTTCTTTATAGGCGGTCTTATTGGAGCCGGTATTGCCCTTCTCGTTGCACCAAAATCAGGTGTTGAAACAAGAAAGCAGATAAAGGAATTTGCAGAAGAAGCAAAGGAAAAGGCTGAAACATATATAGAGAAAGTAAAAGAAAAGGCATCCACTGCGATGGAGAAGGGGAAGGAGTTTTTAGCAAAGGAAAAATCCATTATTAAGTCAGCAGTGGAGGCAGGTAAAGAGGCTTTTGAAAAGGAAAAAGAGACATAAAAAATATTAAAGACCCTGGGTAATCTCCGGGGTCTTTGTATTCAGCACATGCATCAATTGAATTGAAATGTATCTTTGATAAGTTTTTAACAAATTTGAGGTAGATTAAAATAGAAAAAAACAGATTTTATACTTTAACACTTATTTTTCTTGTCTTTGTTTTTGGCTATATAACGTATCTTATTTTAAAACCATTTTTATATGCCATATCATGGGGTATAGTCATATCCCTTGTTTTTTATCCTTTTTACAACTTTTTTTTTAAATATGTTAAAAATACCACCATTTCTTCAGTAATGACACTTTTGGTAATAATTTTTGTTATTTTCGGCCCTTTCACTTACCTTACCTATTTAATAATACAGGAGATAAATGGTCTCGTAGAGTATATTAAATCCCATGAGCTTAATGTTTTGGATAGTATCTTACAGTATCCAATAATCAGCAATTTGACAAAAAAGATACTTAATGTTTTCAATATGTCCTATGGAGAATTAAAAAAGATGATTGTGACAAACCTAACAACACTGGGTAAAGAACTGCTCGGTAGAATAACAAACAGCATTGGAAATATCGTATCTACAATCGTGGACATTGTTTTTATTTTTTTGACTGTTTTTTTTCTTCTTTTGGACGGTCCCATGTTTCTTAAAAAAATACAGGATTATATGCCCTTTTCAAAAAATCAAAAGGAGAAACTCATAAAACAGGTGAAAGAAATTATCATCTCCACTATATACGGTGGGGTAACAGTTGCACTTGTCCAAGGGTTAATAGGCGGTATTGCCTTTTCGATTCTTGGCATACCGTCGTCTGTGTTTTGGGGTTTATGTATGTTTTTTTCATCCTTTATACCTATATTGGGCACATTTATTATATGGGGACCGGGAGCGCTTTATTTGTTTTTTAATGGTTTTTTCCTAAAAGGTTTTATTTTAATTTTCATTGGCATATTCGTTATAAGCATGGTTGACAATATTTTAAGGCCTCTAATCGTAAAAGGAAAGACAAGGCTTCCAACAATTCTTATTTTTTTCAGTATACTCGGTGGAATTAAACTCTTTGGTTTTATTGGATTTATAATGGGACCACTTGTACTGGCCTTATTTATATCTGTATTTGAAATATTCAGATATTCTGAAGAGAAATAAGGATAAAATCAATTTATGCTTGAATACTATCAGCCTATAATGATATAGGTTATGCATGAGAGGAGATTATTTATTGTATTTAAAAGTAGGCGATTATGTTTTTCATAAGCATTACAAGAGATGGGGCATTGGCGTTGTTGTTGAGGAAAGAAGATCAGAGCTTCCAGGAGGTTTTTGCTATGTTCGTGTGGATTTCGAAGATGGTAAAACAAGGGTCTTTGATAACAATTTCAGGAGTAATGGATGTTGCTACTATGCTGGTATTGAAAAGATAGATATTCCTATTGAAACAAAGGAAAAGAAAGAAAAAGAGATAAAGATAAAGATAAGAAGGATAGATAAAGGCAATAACAAGAGGTTAAAAGGCAAATAATAATGGAAGATATTAAACTCACAAAATATGTAAAAGGCGCAGGGTGAGCGTCTAAAATAGGTCCGGGTGACCTTTCAAATATACTCTGCGGAATCAATATACCCACTGATGAAAATGTCATTGTGGGTATAGAGGGATTTGAGGATGCAGGTGTATATAAGATAAACGAAGAGATGGCAATCGTCCAGACTGTTGATTTCTTCACACCTATTGTAAACGATCCATACGCATTCGGTCAAATTGCCGCTACAAATGCATTAAGCGATATATATGCCATGGGGGCAACCCCAAAAATTGCATTAAACATCGTCTGTTTTTCAGTAAAAACATTCGGTGCCCATGTCTTAAAAGAAATATTAAGAGGTGGTATGGATAAAATAAGTGAGGCAGGTGTCTCTCTGCTTGGAGGGCATAGTGTGGAAGATGAAGAAATAAAATACGGCCTATGCGTAACAGGTTTTGTCCATCCAGATAAAATAATTAGAAACGAGGGGGCATATCCTGGTGATTTTTTAATCCTCACAAAACCCCTTGGCACCGGCATTTTAAATACAGGCATTAAGGCTGATATGCTTGATAAGGATACTATAGAAAATTTGATAGAAGTAATGGCTACTTTAAACAAAAAGGCAGGGGAGGTAATGAAGACCGTTAGGGTTCATGCTGCCACAGATGTTACAGGTTTTGGTTTAGCAGGTCATTTAAAAGAGATGATAAAGGAGAATATAGGGATTCAGCTATTTAGGGACAATTTACCTTATTTTAAAGAGGCTCCAGAGTTGGCAAACATGGGAATACTTCCCGGTGGCCTATACAGGAACCGTGATTTTTATAGTGCTTATATAGTTGGAGAAAAATCAGGCTTTATCTATGATTTAATATTCGATCCACAGACATCGGGTGGGTTGTTATTTGCCGTCCATCCAGAAGATCTCCCCTTGTTTGAAAATAATGCAATTTCTGCAGGACTCAAATACTGGATTATTGGGAAATTTGTAGAAGAACCAAAGGGAAAGATAATTCTTTAATAAAAGTCGTGGTCCAATAAACTTAAATTTATTTTTAAATTCTTGTTATTTTTACAATGGACACTAAATATAAGGTAATAGTTTTAGTAACGGCAATGGCAGGGTTCCTTTCTTTAACCAAGTTTGCCGTTGGAATGGCATCCGGTTCAATGGCTGTTATGTCATCTGGTCTTGATAGTCTGCTCGATACGTTCATCTCTGGAATGAATTTTTTTGCCATTAAAAAGGCGTCAATGCCACCTGATAAAACACACCAATATGGTCATGGAAAGATAGAGAATTTTTCGGCATTAGTAGAATCTTTTATAATAACCAGTGCTGGTGTAGTAATCCTTTATAATGCTATATACAGGTTTGTAAAAAACATTCCTGTCAGGTATACAATGCTTGACTTACCGATTATGATTTTTTCTTTAATTTTTAGTTTTTTCGTTACCTATGTTTTGAAAAGGGCAAGTAAAAAAACAGGTTCAATGGCCTTGAGTGCCGATGCAGCCCACTATGCAAGCGATGTATATACAAACTCAGGGGCTATATTGGCCATAATTTTAACCTATTTAACGGGTTATTAATATTTTGATTTTGCCTTTGCTTTAATAATCGGTATTATCATCGTCTTTTCTACTTTAAAAATTTTTTTAGAAAGCATCTCAGGCCTCATGGATAAAAGCATTCCAGAGGAAATAGAAGAAAAAATTAAAAAGATGATTGAGAAATTGCCCTTTCCTTATGCAGGTTTTCATAAACTGAGGACAAGGACTTCAGGAAACAAACATTACATAGATTTTCATCTTTTAGTATGCAGGGAAAGCGATATAAATAAGGCACACGAAATTGCCGAAAAGCTTGAGGATCAATTAAAAAAAGAAATATCGGGCATAGATGTTACAATACATATAGAACCCTGTAACAGTGAATGTGATATGACAGAAATTACCTGCAGTTTAAAATTACGGTCGGAAAATAAGAAAGTTTTCAAAAATAATATGGATATTGACTTTAATCCATAATTTTTCTTATAATTGTAAAAACTAATATATTCTAATGATAAAAACTCTGAGATGTGAAAAATATAACGAAATCGTAGACATAGAAAACAATCCCTGTCCCCATCCAGATGATTATTGTCGATTCAGAAATATGTGTATTATAAATTTTAGATTTAATGAATCAAAACACTGTAAAGATAAAAAGGAGGATAAAATTGAGAATACCCGATGAATATATATGTGATACTTGTGGTTATGTCTTTTTATCCTGTGAAACAAAAGATATCTTCTGTCCCGAATGTGGCAGTAGCATGGTTATAAAAGAAATTAGTTTTGAAGAATTTTTAGATGAAGATGCATTTGTAAATATAAAAATGGGCATTATGGGAAAATAAAAATATCCCATCGAAGGGCACAATGTTTTAAAATACAAGGTGTTTGAATTTTTTATAAAAATTATAAAAGTTGGAATAAAACGAGTAATCGCCCAAATTTTAATTGCAATTTAAATTTTACGATAATTTTTTACCTAACTTGAAAATTTAAATCCTCTTTTTTGAATAAATCTACACATATATCAACAACAGGAAAAATTGAATTTTCCAATCGTCAAGACAAAAGTTAGCCCTTTTTAAGTTTAGTCTCCTCCACATTGGCTGGCATATCTATCTTGAGATATACCTCCTTAAGGTGTTTTGTAGCCTAAGGCACTGTGATGTTTTTACCCCTACCATTTCAAAAAGAAACCAAACTTAAGGGGTTGTCCAAGATTTAGGGGAAATTATAGATATTTATTCTTTAAAAATCATTTAAAATCTTTTATAATATCACGTAAAAATTTTTTGTAACAACCTGATTTAAATCAGGTAAAAATAAACCTGTAGATTCATTACAGGGAGAAAAAGGAGAGGGCATGGCTGGAATTCAAAATTTAAAAGGATTGGCTAAAGCCGAAAAGTACTACACAGATTATGGGACAAGGGCTAAAGAGCTAAGGGCTCAGGGCAATAGGGTAATTGGGTATATATCTGCCCTTAGTCCCGTTGAGATCTTAACTGCCTCTGGCGTTGTTCCTTTCAGATTAAAAGGTAATGTGGAGGAGGCAATTACAAAAGGCGATGCGTACATGGAGACTATTGTGTGTCCTTTTGTGCGTAATGTATTTGATTCTGCCATTAAAGGTAAGTTCCATTTCATTGACGGTATGGTATTGCCTCATCAATGTGATAGCCTTGACAGGACAAGCGATATCTGGAGGGACTATTTAAATCTATCGTATTTTCATTTTCTCAATGTTCCTCATGTGACAGATGAGCCTTCAATTGAGTTTATGAAGGAAATTTTAAGGCTTTTTATTTCAACCATTGAAGATTTCACAGGAAATAAAATTACTGTAGATTCATTGAAAAAGGCAATATCTTTACACAATGAAAATAGAAGACTTATGAGAAGTCTTTACGATTTGAGAAAAAGTAATCCACCCCTTATAACTGGCAGTGAGATGATGAAGGTCCTTGTGGCAGCGATGGGTCTTCCTGTTTATGAATCCATTGAACTAATTAAAGAAATTATTGAGGATGTTAAGGGAAGAAAACCTCTAACAGATGGGCAAAGAAAGAGGATAATGTTAATTGGCGACCAAATTGATAGTGTTATTATAACGGATACTATTGAAAAAGCCGGTGCCTATCTTGTTATGGATGATATTTCAATAGGTAGTAAGATGTACTGGCAGGATGTAGATGAAGACAAAGAACCTATCCTTGCCCTTGCAGAGCGTTATCTGAGAAAGCTTAAAATACCCACAACCTTTGTGGATACAGGTGGAACATATGAAGAAAATTTAAATGCAAGATTCGGGCACATGAGAAAATACATAGAAGAATTTAACGTAGAGGGAGCAATACTGTTTATTTACAAATATTGTGACCCATACGGTTTTGAGGTTCCGGCAATAAAAAGTTATATAGAAGCAGTAGCCGTTGATGTTCTATATCTTGAAGACGAGTATTCCATTTCGAGCCTTGCACGAATGAAAACAAGAATAGAAGCTTTTCTTGAAATGATTGCATAACAAAAGGGAGGATTTATGGCAGAAGAAAAAAAGGGAAGGGCATTAGCAACAAAGGCTGCAGCAAGTATACCGAAATTCGTGCGGGGTAATCTCGCTGCAACTATAAAGGCAAAGGAAGAAGGTAAAAAGGTAGCCTATGCATATATCGCAGATGGTCAGGATGAAATAATGAGGGCAATGGACATTGTTCCTGCATGGGGTGAAAGTTTTGCTGGAGTATGTGCAGCAAAGAGAGACGCAGAGAAGTATCTCCAAAAGGCAGAATCGGATAACTTTTCAAGGTCCTTGTGCACATACGCAACATGCACAATAGGCTTTGATATGATAAGGTCAGAGTTGGGTGTAGATATTGTACCTGATGCACCCTGGGGAGGCATGGGAAGACCTGACATGATTTTAGGTTCTGCACAGCTTCTCTGTGATCCAAGGTTTAAATGGCCGCAGGCAACCCAGCATTACCTAAGGGATGTTCCCATCTTTGTTGGTGCCATGTATTATCCCCCTTTTGATCCAAAACTCAATCATCATGAACAGGAAAAATTTTATGTAAAATACTGTACAGAAGAGTTAAGGGAATGTGTAAAATTTTGTGAAAAACATACAGGAAAGAAAATGGATTGGGACAGGCTTGCCGAAATAGTGGAGTTATCTGATAAAACTTGGGATCTATTTATAGACACATACGAACTCCGTAAGGCAATTCCCACACCAATGGATACAGGAGATGCAATGAATACAATGGTGCCCCTTACATTTAATTTAGGGACACAGGAGGCCTATGATTTCTATAAGCAGCTCTATGATGAGTTACAGGAAAAAGTAAAGAATAAAGAAGGTGTTGTAGAACCTGAAAAATATAGGCTTATCTGGGCAGCTGGTTTGCCTTCTTGGTTTGCCCTTGGCGATTTTCAATATTTTAACAGTAAGGGGGCAACATTTCCCGTTGAGGTAACTTACCGCGGCTGCGAAAAGATTGAGAGGTTAGAATTGCCAAAGACAAGTGATCCCTTAGAACATATTGCCTGGAGATGGGTAAGATACTGGACACACTGGTATGATAAGGCAAGAAAGCGTCCTGGTTCGTTACCAAAGGTGGAAAGGATAATAGAATACATAGAGGAGTATAAGTGTGATGGCGTTGTATTCCATTCTGCTTTTTCTTGCAGGAGCTGGCATGCAGGTATTATCCATCAAGCAGAGACCTTGAAAAAGGTTTATAAAGAAATCCCCATTTTAATCTTAGAAGGAGATATAGTAGATATCAGTTCCTATAATGAAGCAGACACCCATAATAGAATAGATGCATTTATAGAGGCAGTAGACGCATATAAGAGCAGAATGGGATAAAAATCATGAAGAGATATTTTGCCGGTGTAGATATAGGCTCCACAATGACAAAGGTGGTTATATTCAGTGACAGAATAGAGGCCACCATTATAGGTCCCACAGGCCCTGAACACCGGAAATTGGCAAACAAAGTAATGGAGGAGGCTCTGAATCTGGCTCAAATCAGATTTGAAAATCTGTCCTATATCATTGCCACGGGGTATGGGAGAATCAATGTGCCCTTTGCAGACAGGCAAATCACAGAGATTACCTGTCATGCAAAAGGGTTACATAGCCTCCTCCCAACTGTAAAGACCATTGTGGATATAGGTGGTCAGGACAGTAAGGGTATTAAGATTAAAGACGGTAAGGTAGTGAGTTTTGTCATGAACGATAAGTGTGCTGCAGGGACAGGACGGTTTATTGAGATTATGGCAGATTCCATAGGAGTTCCATTAGAAGATATGGGTATAATATCCCTTACTGCCGAAAAAGCAGCCCCCATCAGTAGCACATGCACCGTATTTGCAGAACATGAAATTATAAATAAACTTGCCAGTGGAGAGACAATTCCAAACCTTATTGCAGGCATCCATGAATCTGTGGCAACCCGTGTAAGCGCTATGGTTAAAAAGCTCACAATTGAGCAGGATGTTGCCGTAACCGGTGGAGGTGCAAAAAATATAGGGCTTGTTAAGGCATTGGAAAAAAAATTAGGATGCTCTATCATCGTTCCACCTGAACCTTTAATAACCGGTGCCCTTGGTGCTTCGGTTTTGGCAAAAGAGATATTTGAAAAATACGAAAGGGAAGGTCAAATGCCTGTAAGAAGTTCTTGCGGTTTGCAGGAAGCAAAAATTTTTTCATAAAAGGTGAGATATGGCGTTTTTTCTTGGAATTGACGTAGGTTCAGGATGGACAAAGGCTGCAATCTGTGAGGATAATGAGCTTAAGTCTTATGCAATAGTACCATCTGGAGGAGATTATAAGAAGGCTGCGAAGGAAGCAACTAACCTTGCCTTAAAAAAATTAAACCTTTCAGTAAAGGATATAAAATGCACAGTAGCAACAGGATATGGTGCCACAATGGCTGATTTTGCCAATGATGTTATATCTGATATTTCATGTCATGCAAAGGGTATAAGCGTATTATTTTCAAATGTAAGAACCGTTATTGACATAGGTGCCCAGTTTACGAGGGCAATCACAATAGATAACGATGGAAGGATCATAAATTTTATTATGAACGAGAAGTGCGCAGGTGGAAGTGGGAAATTTTTACAGGTTACTGCGAGGATACTCCATGTTAATATAGAAGAATTGGGTAGATTGTCCCTTGAATCAAAAAAACCAGTTGAATTTACTACAGCATGCGCTGTTTTTGCAGAATCAGAGGCTATATCGAGGATATCAGAAGGTGCTAGGCCAGAAGATATAGTAGCAGGTATACATAAGGCAATGGCTTCAAAGATTATGACCCTTGTAACACGGGTAGGTATGAACCCTGACTACGCCGTAACTGGTGGAGGTGGGAAAGATATTGGGCTTGTTAAGGCTATTGATAATGAGCTTAGATCAAAGGCTTATATACCATATGAACCTCAGATAACTGCTGCATTGGGTGCTGCCATATTTGCCAGTTCTAAGTAGATACTATTTTATAAAAATGTTTTAATGCAGTGCAGTCTTCCTGCTCTGCTCATACCAAAATAATTTAAATATATTTCTATGATAAATTATTTATAATTCTTATGGGTAGTCTTTTTGCTCTGACACCTGTGGCATTATATACGGCATTGGCTATTGCAGCAAGAATTCCTGATACATAGCCTTCGCCTACCTCTTTTGTATGGAAATGGTGACCTTTTTTGTATTCTTCTGTAATAATATCAATGTAATCGTTTTCAACCATCTCCGTTGCAATGGGTAGTTTATATTCGAGAAATGATGGGTTTAGGGTTATGCCTTTTTCCATAATGATTTCTTCTGATAGTGCCTGTCCTGCTGCCATTGATACCTGACCATCGATTTGACCTTCTACAAGGAGGGGGTTTATGGGAAACCCACAATCGTGAGCTGTTGTTGCTTTTATGACCTTAATCTTTCCCGTATGCATGTCCACTTCCACTTCTGCAACCTGCGCATCAAAGGCATAGCTGTCACTCCATGCGCCTTTTGCATTTTTTAAACTCGGGCCATGCTCAGCATCTTTTAATCCCCTGAAAAATCCTTTCCCAATTATTGGGTCACCTTTGTGATCCCTTATATGGTTTTCTAATACCTTAGAAAATGTTATTGATCTTTCAGGATTATCCTTTACAAAGATTATTCTGTCTCTCATATCAAGGCTATCCATATGGACATTTAAATATATTGCTGCAGAAGAAAGGAGTTGTTTTCTTGCATCTTCTGATGCCTTTTTTACAGCATTTCCTGTCACATATGTCAGTCCACTTATCCATGAACCAATATCCACTGGTGTATTATCTGTATCACCTGCTATAATTTCAATATCTTTTATATCAATGGATAATTCTTCTGCAATAATTTGGGCGAGAATGGTTTCTGCACCTTGGCCTATATCAAGGGCACCAGTATAGCATTGAACTGTCCCGTCATCGTTGAATTTGATAATAGCAGCAGAATTATGGGGATATATGAGGGTGCCTGTAAAGTAGCTGCTTACCCCAATTCCTATTCCACGCCTGAACCTTGTATTGTTTTTATATTGTTTTACCTCTTTGAGATTTTTGCTATATTTTTTTCTGAAATCAGTCTTTTTTTCAATTTCCTCTATGCATTCGATAAGACCTGCATTTTTTATCGTATCCCCGTTTGGAAGTATATCACCTTTTTGCCTTGCATTTTTTAATCTTATTTCAATAGGGTCTATGCCGAGCTCCTCTGCAATTATATCCAACTGCGATTCCACTGCAAAACGAACCTGAGGTGCGCCATGTCCTTTCTGTGGTGCCCTTACAGGATTATTTGTATATATGGAATAACCTATATAGTCAAGGGTAGGAATCCTGTAAGGTAAGATTATAAAACCCCAGCATAGAAATATACACACAACGCCACTTCCCCTGTATGCCCCACAGTTGTTATAGCATCTCACTATCTGACCTAATATAGTGCCGTCTTTTGCAACTAATGTTTTCAAATCTATTACCATAGGCTGACCGTGTCTGAAGTAAGAGAATATTTCATCCCTTTCTGCAACATATTTTACCGGTTTCCCTGTTTTTATGGACAAAAGGGATGTGCAGAATTCATGGGAAAACAAATCGATCTTTCCACCAAATGCCCCTCCAACCCAGCTCTTGTGTATTCGAATTTTGCTTAAAGGCATATGGAGTATCTTAGAAAGGTGCATCCTCTTTCTAAACACACCCATGCTTGATGTCCATACATTTAATTTTCCATTTACATCATAATATGCCACAGTTGCCTGGGGTTCAAGGTAACAGTGGGTTCTAAGTTGTGTCTCAAACCTATCTTCCCTTATTAGATAGGCCTTTTTAAATGCAGCCTCCATATCACCAAAGGAGTTTGCACACCTTCCGCCCACATTTTTAAAAGGTTCTATCAAATCAGGCAATCTAAATTCATGTATGTCAGGTGCATCAGGTTTTATGGCCTCGAAAATGTCAAATACAGCAGGTAGCTCTTCATAAGTGACTTTGATAGCATCTATTGCCTCATAGGCAGTGTCCTCATCTACTGCTGCAACACATGCAATTTCTTCCCCAATGTATCTGACTCTGTCATTGGCAAGACAATACTGGTCTGCAGGATAACGGGGCGTTTCAATAAATCCATGTCTTATATCCCATGCATCCCTTCCTGTTATAATTGCCTTCACCCCTGGAATCTTTTTTGCCTTTGAGATATCTATGTTTAATATTTTTGCATGGGGCAATGGACTTCTTAGCATCTTGGCAACAAGCATATCAGGTAAATATATGTCTGTTGTATATTTTGCCTCACCTGTTGCCTTGATAGGTCCATCTATTCTTGGAATACGCCTACCTATCATTTTTATCTTTAAGCCTTTTATCCTTTACTGCTTCTATGGCATCTATTATTTTATTGTAGCCTGTGCATCTGCAGATATTTCCTTCTATTGCCTTTTTTATATCGTTCTTTGTAGGGTTTGGGTTTGTATTAAAAAGACCAACCACTGACATAAGCATACCAGATGTGCAGTAACCGCACTGGATGGCACCGTATTGGATAAATGCCTTTTGTAAATCTGTGAGTTTACCGTCTTTAGCAAGACCCTCTACTGTTGTAATTTTTTTGCCCTGCCCATCTATTGCGAGCATAAGACATGAAAGCACTGCCTTTCCGTCAACCAAAACTGTGCATGCACCGCACTCACCTACACCACAAGCGTCTTTTGTGCCTGTAAGCATGAGTTTATCCCTTAAAATATAAAGTAGTGTGTCTCTATCATCTATAATAACATGGTAGTCTCTATCGTTTATGTTTAATGTGATTAATCTTTTTTTTACACCTTTATTTATCATAACCGTCAATTAATTCCTTTATTGCTTCAAAAGTCATCTGTTTTATCATATACCTTCTCTTGTTTATATCACCGTCTGTATTTTCCACTGGATGTGCTTGATTATAGACAATTTCTGATATCTCATGGATTAATTTATCAGTTAATTTTTTCTCTGATATAAAATCTTTTATATCTTTTATCACAACAGGTGCTGAGGATACCCCTATAAGACAAATTTTTATGTCATCTATTTTTTTGTTTTTTATTTTTATAGCCACTGCAACACCTGCAATGGGAAAATCCATACCATCTCTAATTCTATATTTTTTATAGGTTGAGATAAGACCATCTTCAGGTTGTGGCAGGATGAATTTAATCAACACGCCTTTTCCAACATTAAACGGCATGGCCCCGTTTCCAGTGAATATGTCTTCTAAGGGTTTTTGTATAAAATTTTTATCGAAAAGAAATTCGCCTTTTCCGTTCAACACAATAAGTGGTGCGGCCATATCACCTTGGTATACGGCAAAACACCTTTTGCTGTTTTTTACTGCATAACAGATATTCCCCCCTCTTTTATGGCACGGTGGCATAATGTTTTGCCATTGTAATGTGCGGTTATAATATTTGCACCGTGTATTCTGAAGTATGTTTCCACCAATAGTTGCCATATTTCTTATCTGCTGGGACCCTACCATATTTGCTGCCTGGAATATGGCATTGAAAGGCCTGTTTTCTTTAAAAAAATTTACCAAATTATCAATTCTTACTGTAGCTCCGATTTCTATTTTTTTGTCCTTTTTAATTTTAATATGTTCCAGTTCTTTTATCTTTAAGATGGATATAAGGTTTTCAGGTTGAATGAGCCTCATTTTCATTCTTGGTATAAGTTCTGTACCACCTGCCATAATAATGGCTTGTCCTTTCATTTTCTCAATCAATGCGTTTAAGGTATTGATTGACCTTGGTGCATGATATTTAAAATGAGGCAGTTGCATATACTATTTGCCTTTTTCCAATAATTCTATCAAAAGCCTATCTGACAACATAAAAAATGCTATCCTTGTGGGTAAAGAACATGTTCTATTAAAGTTTTCATCGTAGGCGAAACAATCAACAGGAGGGCACACCATTTTTAACCCCTTTTTTACTAATTCTTCTGATTTTTTTTCTATGTCTTCCACTTCAAAACATATATGGTATAACCCACCGCCCCTTTTTTTAAGAAAATTCATTACCGGTGATGTCTCATCTGTTGGTTCAAGGAGCTCTATATGTGCTTGATTATCAAACCCAAGATCAACAAATATTCCCTTGACCTTCTGAATTGTATCACAAGCAGGGACGGTTATTTTATCAAGCCCTATAGTGCTAAAAAGTCTTTTGTATTCCTCAATATTTTTTACAATTATACCTATGTGATTTAGTTTCATTGTCAACTCCTTTCAATTGAAATTAACATTAATCTAATTTAACCGTCAAGTTTTTGAAAGATTTTTATGTTTTACTTGAAAATTTTTTTTTATTAATGGAAAATGGATAATTGTAAAATAAAAAAAGGGGTTATTTTTACAAAAGGTTGATAAATTTTGAAACTATGTTTAAAAGGGTATTCTTATAATGGGTAATGAAAATTTATTAAAAGAACTGGATGAGCTCAGAAGGCGACTTAATGAACTTGAAACATGTGAGATTAATTACAAAAAGGCAGAGGAAAAATACAGAAATATTTTTGAAAATGCCATAGAAGGTATTTTTCAGACCAGCCCTGAAGGTCATTTTTTAAGTGCAAATCCATCCCTTGCAAGGATCCACGGATATGATTCCCCTGAAGACCTTATTAACTCTATAACGGATATTGAAGATCAACTATACGTAAGGCCTGAAGATAGAAAACGCATGGTTAAATTGCTTAATGAGCAAGGTTATGTAGAACATTTTGAAGTGGAGATGTACCGCAAGGATAGAAGTCGTCATTGGATTTCCATTAATGCCAAGGCAGTCAAAGACACAAACGGCAAGATTTTATACTATGAAGGCACAATGCTTGATATAACACAGAGAAAACTTGCCGAACAGGCCTTAAAGGAAAGTGAAGAAAGATACAGGGTTGTCATAGAACATTCAAATGACGGTATAGCAATAATTCAAGGTGATAGGCTTCAATACGTCAATAAAAAATTTATAGAAATGTTTGAATATGATAGCTACGAAGAAATCATTGGAAAACCAATCTTTGTTACTGTCCATCCCGATGATGTAGAGATGGTGAAGGACATGAATCGTAGGAGAAGAAAAGGAGAATACATACCAGGAAGATACGAGTTTAAGGGTATTACTAAAAACGGTAAGATTATATATGTAGAAGTATCTGCAGCAAATATAACCTATAGAGGAGAACCTGTTTATCTCGTGTTTTTAAGGGACGTAACAGAACGAAAACTTGCCCATGATGCCTTGATAAAATCTCATAAAGAGCTTGAAGGTTTAAATATGGCAAAAACAAAGGCAATTCATCACATATCCCATGAGATAAAAACCCCTTTATCCGTAATTCACGAGAATGTAAAGATACTTAAAAGAAAACTGAATAATCTATCTTTATCAGAAGAATTTAAGGGAATAATTAGTGCCCTTGAGAGAAATATTGAAAGGTTGTTTAAAATTTCAAGGGATACTGATACGATTTTGAATGTATCAAAGGGTCTGGAAATGCAAACTGCCCAGGTAATAGATTTGTTTTTATTCGTTCAGAATTTGCTGAAAAAGATTAAAGAAAATGCAATGCACAGAGACTTAGAGTATCAACTTGAAGGAGAAAACGACCTCTATATCAAGATAGACCCTTATGTCTTAAAAGATGTGGTGGAAGGGATAATAAAAAATGCAATAGAAAATACCCCAGACAAAGGTCTCATAAAAATAGCCATCTATCAGGAAGGCGAGAGGATTATTTTAAAAGTTGAGGATTTCGGCATTGGTATTACCGAAAAAAATCAACAATACATTTTCGGTGGTCTGTTTCATACTGAAGAAACAGAAATGTATAGCACAAAAAAGCCTTATGACTTCGGTGCAGGTGGAAAAGGACTTGAATTGTTCCGTATGAAGGTCTATGCCCAGAGATTAGGTTTTGAAATATCCTTTAAAAGTAAAAGGTGCATACATTTGCCTACTGATTATGATGTATGTCCCGGTGATATTTCCTTATGTAATTTTTGTAAAACAAGAGAAGATTGTTTAAAATCTGGAGGCACGTCATTTTTCGTTTCCTTTAAGTTGCACAGAGAAAATAAGAAAAATTTTTCATCATAGATTGAATAACAGGATAATTATTAGCCAGATAATATCTGTTCGATTCTAAATAAAATCTTGACAAACAATATAATTTCAGGAAAATTGTTGAAAGTAAAAAGAGGGGTTTTAGTGGCTGAAATAAAAAACGGAAACATTGAAAAGGCGGGTATTACTAAGGATTCCAGTTTAAAATTACTATTTGAAGCCCAACTGCTTGAGGAATCGGGGAAATACGATGAAGCCATTGAAAAATATACTGAACTGATAGATTTAAATCCAAAAGACTTTAAAAACTATCTCCATAGGGCAAATATCCAGATACATCTCGGTAGATACGAAAAGGCAATAAAAGACATAAAAATAGCAATAAAACTAAAACCAGAAAACCCTGAGGGGTATTATCTTAGAGGTTTGGTATATGATATCCTCGGTAATTACGCAAAGGCAGTAGATGATTATAATAAGGCAATAGAATTGAATCCCAATCTTGCCAATGCCTATTATCATAGAGGTATTATCTTCGGACTTCTCGGTGATTATGAACAGGAACAAAAGGATATTGAAAAGGCAAAAACACTACATCCAGATAAATTTTCAACTTTTTTAGATGAGAAAAAAGAAGGTATAGAAGAACAAGAAGAGGAAAGATTTGGTTTTACTTATCCTTTTGAAAGCATAGAGAAAGATTTTATCTCTAAAAAGCATGATAAAAGGCAAGATCAATTAGCCTTCTACAACAAGACGATATCATTATATCCGAATTTTGTAACTGCGTATTACAACAGGGCAATCTTATATTTTGAAATAGGTGAATACGATAAGGCACTTTTAGATTTAAATAAATGCATAGAAATAGAGCAAGGCCAACCAGATTATTATTTTAAAAGGTCTTTAATATATAGAGAGCTTGGGGATAAAGAAAAGGAAATAAGAGATTTAGAGACTGTAATAAGACTTAAACCTGATTTCTCCGATGCCTATTTTAGAATGGGGATTATATATTTTAATTCAGGAAATTACGATTACGCATTAAAACATTTAGAAAAATCTATCGAATTATCGAAAAATAATGCAGAGGCATTTTGTGAAAGGGGAAAAATAAAACTTTTTGCTGAAGATTATAAAGGGGCCTTAGAGGATTTTAGTAGGGCAATAGAAATAAAACCTGATTACCATGATGCATACTCTAACAGGGCAATATCGTATATTAAACTGGGCGAATTCGGAAATGCCCTTGAAGACTTAAAAAAATTAGAGTCTTTTGGGTTAAAGACCCATGAGCTTTATTATAATAAAGGAATCGTTTTTTTAGAACTAAAGGAGTTTGAAAAGGCAATTCAAAATTTGTCAAATTCAATCTCCCTTAATAATCAACATGCAGAGGCATATTTTAAGCGTGCCTGTGCTTTCAATGAAATTGGGGATTTAAAAAGTGCCTTATTAGATTTGGAAAATGCCATTAAGCTTAATCCTTTATATGAAGATGCGTATTTTTTAAGGGGATTAATCAAAGAAAGGCTTGGTAAAAATGAGGAATCAATAAATGATTTTTCAAAGGTAATAGATTTGAATCCAAAAAGAAGTGATGCCTATTTTAAAAGAGGGATTATTTTTACTGAAAAGGGTGATTTTAAACGTGCCATAGAAGATTTAGAGCATATAATCGAATTAAATCCCCATTTTCCAGAGGCATATTATCATAGGGCTATAAACTTCGAAGTTATGGGAGATATGCAAAGGGCACTCAAAGATATCAATAAGGCAATAGAACTCAGTCCCCATTATGCCAAGGCTTATCAAAAAAGGGCTTCCATATATTATAGGTTGGGTAATATAAACCTTGCGATAAAAGATATAGAGAAGGCTTCAAGGATAGATCCCATTGACCATAACGTATATTATATAAAAGGTTTAATTCATAGGGATAAGGAAGATTACAAGGAGGCAATTAAAGATTTCACAAAGGCCATAGAGCTATTTCCAAAACATTTAGATGCCTATTTCCAAAGAGGGATACTCCACAACATTTTGGGTGACTACAGAAAGGCTGTCTCAGACTTTAATAAAGTAATAAAGTTAAATCCTGATTTTTTAGATGCATTTCTCAATAGGGCCTATGCATATGAAAAACTCGATGAAATTGAAAATGCAGAAAATGATTACGATTGCGTCCTAAAGCTAAATCCAGAACATAAAGAGGCATATTTTAAAAAAGGACTATTATGCCAATTAAAAGAAGCACACGATGATGCCATTACATACTTTAGCAAGTCATTAGAATTCACACCAGAGGAAAATAAAGGCGATCTATACTATAAAAGAGGTGTCTCTTATTATAAAATCAATGATTTAAATAATGCACTCAAAGATTTAAATTCAGCCTTGAGGTACAACAATAGGCTTTCCCATGCATATTATATTAGGGCTAATGTATATTCAAAGCTTGGAGATATAAAAAAGGCGATTGATGATCTTTCGAAGACTATAGAATTAGAACCTGATAATTTTTGGGCATATTATAACAGAGGCATATTGTTTGAAAAAGCCAAAAATATTAAACATGCAATTTTTGATATGGAAAAAGCAATATTTTTAAACCCCGATTATACATGGGCCTACTATAATTTAGCCCAGTTTTTAGAGAAAAAAGGAGATATTTACGGGGCAATTGAAGTCTATACAAAACTTATAGGCTTAAAAAAGGAATCTATGGATATATTTTTTAAACGGGGTATTTTACATCTTAAAACAAAAAGCTATGAAAAGGCAATTGAGGATTTCAGTCGTGTAATAGAGACAGACCCTTACAATATTGAGGCTTTTTGTAATAGAGGTTTTGCCTTTGGAAAAATTGGTAACATACAGAAAGAGCTGGAAGACTATGAAAAAGTAGAAAATTTAAACCCTGGCATTATAAAGGAGATTTTTGAAAAAAAAGGTAGGGAGATTGGCACAGAACAGCATTCAGATAAAAATCTTATAACATACGCTGAAACATATTTTAAAAAGGGTATTGCAAGTGCAAGACTTGGAGATTCTATAAAGGCTATAGAAGATTTTACAAAGGCTATAGAATTACACCCTGAGTGCATAAAGGCATTGTACAGCAGGGGCATAGCATATACGGATTTAGGCGATTTTCAAAAGGCTATTAAAGACTTTGGCATTGTAATCAATCTAAATCCAAGGTATGCAGAGGCTTATTATAATAGAGGTATTGTTTTTAGTAAATGCGGTGACATTAAAAAGGCAATAGCAGATTTTACAAAGGCAATAAACCTTAATCCAAAATATGCATGGGCATATCACAGAAGGGGGATTTTATACTTAGATATAGATAAGATAAAACAGGCAATAAAGGATTTTGATAAAGCAATTGAACTAAATCCCCATTATGCAGAGGCTTATTGTAAAAGGGGATGCGCCTATGGTAAGATTGGAGATATAGGCCAGGGGTTAAAAGATTTAGGTATGGCATTAAAGATAAATCCCCATTATGCAGAGGCTTATTGTAAAAGGGGATCTATATATGCAGATCTTGGCGAATACGAAAAGGCCATCAAGGATTTTAATAGGGCAATAGATACTGATTCAAAATATGCATGGGCATACTATGCAAGGGGGACCTTATATGCCGATATGGGAAAAGGGGAACTGGCCTTAAGGGATTTAAAAAAGGCTGCAAGCATGGGCAATAAAGATGCACAGAATTTTTTAAAAGAAGCAGGATTAACATGGTAAGGCTTTTATAACTTGATGAATACAATAGAAAGTCTTATAAATTCTTTAATATGGGGTCCAAAGGAAATAAAGGAAAAATCGGCAATTGAACTTGCCAAAATAGGTGAGCCTGCCATTGACCATCTTTTGCCCTTGTTATCCCATGAGGATGGTTCTGTGAGAATATTGGCTGCATTAACCTTATGCGATATAGGAGATGGCAGGTTATTAGATCAATTTATAACCTTTCTAAAAGATAATTCAACTCAACTTAAAAAAAAGGCAATAGAGGCCATTGGCAAAATAGGAGATCCAAAGACTATCGATTATCTAATAGGACTTTTTAACGATAGAGATGTTCATATACGGCTGTCTGCAATAGAGGCATTAATAAAAATAGGAAATGCCTCCATTGAAAAACTGTTAAACGCACTTAAAGATGAAAGTGAAGTGGTTAGGGAATCTGCAGTATATGCCTTAGGTAAAATAATGGATGAAGAAACAATCCCAAGGCTTTTGCCCCTTCTGTCGGACAAAAATATTTATGTCAGAATGGCTGCTGCACAGGCCATAGCCAATAAAGGAGTAATTGCAATAAAGACCCTTGTGAATTTGCTCAAAGATAAAAATGAGACAGTAAGAGAGGCCTCCACATATGCATTAGGAGAAATAGGAGATAAAAAAACAGTTTCTTATATTATAGAGATGCTTTCAGATAAAGACCCTTTTGTGAAGATTTCAGCTGCCCGTGCCTTAGGCAAGATAGGAGACGAAAGGGCAGTAGAGCCCTTAATAAAGTTAACAAACGATAAAAATATGTTTGTCAGAATGGCTGCTGCCCGTGCCTTAGGCAAGATAGGAGACGAAAGGGCAGTAGAGCCCCTACTTAAGTTGATTTCTGAAGAAAATGCATTTGTCAGTATGTCTGCAGCCAATGCCCTTAAAGAATTAAAGGAGAACGTTTTTGCACATCTTTTGCAATC
>JAKORG010000015.1 GCA_029777945.1 Deltaproteobacteria bacterium
CGTATTCAGGGAATAGATATGCCTTCATGAGATTTGCCCTTGTAAGAAATTCGTTTGCAGAATATACACCGTTTAGATTTTCTCCTGGGATATTCATAAAATACGGAAGCCCTGCGCCAGTGCCTATGAATATGGCATCATAACCCTGCTCAAAAAGCTCGTCCACAGTTGTTGTCTGACCTATTATGGTATCTACCTTTATCTTAACGCCAAGTTTTTCCACATAGTCTACCTCTCTCTGAACAATGGCCTTTGGTAGACGAAATTCGGGTATACCATACACAAGAACACCGCCTGCCTTATGAAGTGCCTCGAATATGGTAACATCGTGACCTTTTTTTGCAAGCTCACCTGCCACTGTAAGACCTGCAGGACCAGCACCGACTACAGCTACCTTTTTACCAGTCTTTTCTGGAATGGGTGGGATCCTCACATCACCCATGGCAAGCTCATAATCTGCTGCAAACCTCTCAAGCCTTCCAATTGCAACTGGCTCACCCTTTTTACCGAGAACACATTTTGCCTCACACTGGACTTCCTGGGGACATACCCTGCCGCACACTGCAGGAAGACTGTTCGTCTCTTTTATTGTATGGATTGCACCCATGAAATCGCCTTCTTTTATAAGCTTTATAAATTTTGGAATCTGGACGTTTACAGGGCATCCCTCCACACATGGTGAATTTTTGCAGTTAAGACATCTCGATGCCTCATGCATTGCACTTTCCTTTGAATACCCAAGGGCAACCTCATTGAAATTCTGAATCCTTACCATAGGATTCTGCTCAGGCATGGGCTCTCTTCTTTTTGGTTTTTTGACTGACTTTACCTGCTCTTCGAGCTTACATTTGTGATCCCACAATGCCCTTCTTTCTTCCCTATTATACATCTTGCTTCTCGAGAGGAGTTCGTTAAACTCAACTTTATGGCCATCAAATTCAGGACCATCTACACATACAAACTTTGTTTCCCCTCCAACCGTTGCCCTGCAGCAACCACACATCCCTGTCCCATCAACCATGATGGTATTCAAGCTTACAACAGTGTGAATATTATAAGGTCTTGTGACATCACTTACAGCCTTCATCATAATTACAGGGCCTATACCTATAACGAGGTCTATCTTTTTCTTTTCTTCAATAATTTTTTTCAAGACATCTGTTACAAAGCCGTGGTGGCCATATGTGCCATCATCTGTTGTTACGTATAGTTCATGGCTTATTGCCCTCATCTCATTCTCAAGGATCAACATATCTTTGCTTCTTGCACCTATTATGTTTATCATCTCATTACCCTTTTCATAAAGGGCCTTTGCAATAGGATATACAGGTGCCACTCCAACACCACCACCCACGCATACTACAGTTCCAAACTTTTCTATATGGCTCGGCTTTCCCAATGGTCCCACCACATCAAGAATTGTCTGACCCTTTTGAAACTTTTCTAATTTCTGCGTAGATGCTCCCACTACCTGAAATATTATAGTAATCGTCCCTGCATCACGGTCAAAATCAGCTATCGTCAATGGTATCCTCTCTGCATAATCATCAGCCCTCACAACAACAAACTGTCCTGGCTTTGCCTTTTCTGCGATATTGGGCACATAAAGCTTAAAAAGTGTAATTGATGGTGCTAATTGCTGTTTTTCAACTATCTCGTTTTGTTTAAGTTCTTTAGCCATAACATCTCCTTTTCAATTAGTCTTTATTTTTCTGTTTAATCGGCAATTTGACCGTAAATGTAGTCCCTTTTTGAGGGGCACTTTCCACATCTATACGGCCAAAATGCGATTCAACAATCTTTTTTACAATGGATAAACCAAGCCCTGTTCCTGTTGTGTATCTTGTTTCAGGACACGACACCCTATAAAACTCATCGAAGATATGGGGCAGATGCTCACTATCTATACCAATACCTGTATCTGTCACAGCAATATTTAAGAAATGCTTATTCGGTCTTGCACTAACTATGACCTTTCCGTTTTTCACATTATATTTAATGGCATTGGAGATGAGGTTAGTGAATAGCTGTTCCATCTCTCTTCTATCTGCCTCGATAAGTGGTAAAGGTCTTGGAACATCCACTATGAATGTTAAATCCTTTGACCCGCCTTGACCTTTTAAAAGCTCAACGGTGTTTATAATAATGTCAGATATGTCGAGGAGTTCCTTTTGTCTTATAGAACATTTTGCCTCGAGCTTACTGTATTCAAGCAAATCGTTTATCAAATCGAGAAGTGACCTTGCCCTCTGCCTTGCCCTTTCCATCATCTGTCGGTACATCTTTGGGTCACTGCCAAAAGCACCTGTAAGAAATGCTGTAAGATAGCCTTCTATAGCCGAAACTGGTGCCCTTAATTCATGGGTCACCATTGCCACAAACTGAGACTTTAGCTTATCCAGTTCTTTAAGCCTTGTAATATCCCTTAACGTCGCTACCAATCCCAATTCCTGGTTAGATTCATCATCCCTTATTACAGACACACTTACCATAATGGTCTTTGCTTCAGGCAGTGGCAGCTCTATTTCTTCTGTGATACTTGTATAATGGGATGAATCAGGGGCATATGCCCTTTTAATAACATTTAAAAGCCCTTCATGGGTAATAATATCTTCTATGTTCTTTCCTGATTCAATGTGTCCATTAATGTTTAACATTTTAATAAGCGCAGGATTCCAGAGAACAAGCTGGTTTTCCCTGTTTACAACCAACACCCCATCTGCCATAGAATTAATAATCGCATGCATCTTTGACTTCTCGCTGGCCAGCTCAAGGAGTTTCTGGTCTCTTTCCTCCATGAGCCTTTTTGTCTGAAGACGTAGTCGTCTTGTCTCTAAACCGCGGTTTACTACGGCAACGAGGCTCTCCGGTGTAAAAGGTTTTGGGATATAGTCATAGGCACCGTGTTTCATTGCATCCACAGCGGTTTCTATGGTAGCAAACCCTGTTATCACGATCATGATAACCTCAGGGTCTATGTCCCTTACCCGACTCATCATCTCGATCCCGCCCATACCCGGCATCATAAGGTCGATTATTAAAAGGTCATAAGGGTTTGTTTTGACAAGTTCAAGGCCTGTATTTCCGTTTTCCGCTACATCAACAGCATAACCTTCACCGGCAAGTATTCTTTTGCATCCCTCTCTAATGCCTTTTTCATCATCTACAACAAGGATACGGGCTTGAGCATCCATTATGTTTTCCTTTTTAGTGTTTATTCTATTCAAAATATTACAATCAACCCTTTTTGTTTCTCTCCAGAAGGTCTTTTATCTTTTTTATAAGCTCTTCAGGACTCAAAGGTTTACTTGCATAGTCGTCTGTCTTCATCCAGTATCCGTCGAGTTCTTGAGAAAAATCCACGCCCGTCACACTCCCCACTGCTGTAAGCATCAATATGGGTATGTTTTTGTAAATAGGATCCGCCTTTAAAGCCCTTGCAACAGCAAAACCTGTATCGTGCTTCTCCATCATGAGGTCAAGGACTATAAGGTCTGGTTGATCAAATTTGACCTTGTCCATAACCTCTCGACCTGCATAGGCCACAGAGACCTCAAAGCCATTGTTCTCAAGGACGGCCTTATTGAGGTCAATGAAATCCACATCATTGTCCACAAGCAAAATTTTTGGTTTTTTACTCATAGCATCCTCTCCTGTAATATTTTTTTACGACCCCTTTCAAGGTCATTTATTTTATCCCTATCTCTTCTTCATTTGCATCTAATGGCAAACATATAGTAAATACGGTGCCCTTTCCGAGTTCTGTCTCCACATCTATCTTACCTTTATGCCTTTCAATTATGCCATAGGATATGGCAAGACCTAAACCTGTCCCCTTTTCCTTTGTTGTGAAAAAAGGGGAAAAAAGATTGGCCATTACCTCAGGTGGAATACCCGGCCCCGTATCCTGTATTCTTATTTTAATATATTTTTTATCTTTTGTGGTAGTAATAATTAATCTTCCGTTTCCTTCCATTGCCTGGGCAGCGTTGAGGATGATGTTAAGAAACACCTGTTTTAGTTTTGTCTCATCAGCAACAATCGTAGGTAGTTCTTCATCAATCTTTTTTTCTATCCTTATATTGTGAAAAAGGGATTGATTCACCACAAGACCAAGCACATCTTCTAATAAGTCATTTACATTTACAGGCCCAGGTTTTAATTTTGTCTCCCTTGCAAAACTCAAAAGCCCCTGGACTATCTCTTTTGCCCGATTTGCCTCACTTATAATCAGCTCCACATCCTCTCTCATAGGGTTATCCTTGTCGAGATTCTTAAGTAGTAAATGGGCGTATATCATTATTGTTCCTAAGGGGTTATTTATCTCGTGGGCAACGCCTGCTGCAAGTTGTCCAATGGAGGCAAGCTTCTCTGTTCTGATTAACTGAGCCTGCGCCTGTTCAAGGGCCTGATGAGACATTTGGAGTTCCCTGTGTGACTTTTCAAGCTCTTTATAAATCTTTTTGCTCTGTTCCAAAAGATAGGGGAGACAGTATTCTTCATCGGCAATACCCTGGGCAACGGCAATGGCCTTTTCTCTACACGATGCATAACCACAGGCTCTGCAATCGAGGTTCTTAGACGGTGGCAGCTTGTCTATTTTCTTTAAGATGGCCCTTATCTGTTCTTCTGTTGGCACAGGCAGCTTCTGCTCCATATTCAAAAAATCTCTTTTTAGATCAATGAATTCAAATTTGTCGAGTTCCGTTATCACACTCAACACATCCTGTTTTTCCATTTCCTGTTTTGCATATCTGACGACCTTTTGTCTCCTTGCAATAACGGATAAATCCCTATCTATAAAAGGCCCGTCCACACAGCCGTGGCAGAATAAAAAATCAAAAAACCTTGCATTAATATAACCGGTGGCAAGCTGGTTTAAAGAGCCTATAGTCCTTTTATGACCGTATGTTACTGTTATATCATCCATTAATATATCAAACTGTGAACCTGTGCTTCTATAAAGGCCGCCAATAACTGATATTACCCTGCCAAGAAAGGGTTTTGGCCCGTCAAAAGGAGTTTCAGGATAATTTTCTTTTTTTTCTAACTCTTCCTTTAAAAGTCTTCGCAAATCTTTAAATGTAATCACCCGGTCAACGGCACCTGCTACCTCAGGGCTTGTCATTTCTTTTATCTGGGCAAGACAGGGTATGATATATATAAACTTCCAATCGCTACCTTTTATTGCCCTTGCAATCCTGCCAATGGCAATCATGGGGGAGACGATGGGAACAAGGTTCTCAATCAGCTGGGGAAGGTATTTCTGTATATAGAAGACAATCACAGGGCAAAAGGAAGATATGAGAGGTTTTTGCATTTCTTCGTTGAGGATTTTTCTATATGCCTGACTTATAAGCTCGGCACCAAAAGCACCTTCCCATACCTCAGTAAAACCTATTTTTTTTAAGACAGTAACGAATTGATTTGGTGTCCAGAAATCGAGGATGGCTGGAAAGGCTGGATCAATACATGCAATTGTTTTTTCTTTGTTTTCGATAAAATCTATTACCTGTTGAAGACCACTTTTATAATTCAATGCATGCTGGGGGCATTCGGTAATACAACTTCCGCACATAATACAACGTTCACTGATTATCGTTACCTGGTCCTTATAAAACTTTATAGCCTTTGCTGGGCAAATCTGTATGCAATAAGAACACTTACGACACTTTTTATTGTTTACGGTAATCTCAAAGGATTGTTCTTTATCGTGCATATTTATTTGTCCTTGGGCAACTCTTTGGTTCATGTGCTTTTAGCCTGTTATGAGCTTATACTTTATAACCTTATAATTTTTAAGATTAAAATAAAATTCGGTCTGTGATAATATGCAAGACCACTCTCTAATTGTCAATAACAAAATCAATTTTTGTATAGAATAGTTACTAAAAAATTCTTTAATTTTGAAGACCTTTTTAATGTATACGACTAACTTCTCTAAAGATTAAACCAAAGATTGAAGAAAGATTTTAAAAGTCTTTATAAAGGCCTTTAGTTG
The DNA here is from genome assembly GCA_029777945.1 of Deltaproteobacteria bacterium. Taxonomy (GTDB): domain Bacteria; phylum Desulfobacterota; class Syntrophorhabdia; order Syntrophorhabdales; family Syntrophorhabdaceae; genus JAKORG01. Next base: position 6,002 of record JAKORG010000015.1, read on the forward strand.
ATTGGAGATGACATGTATCGTTACTAAAAGTCAAAGTAAATCGGTCGTTAATTTTTTCTATGAGGGTAATAGATGCAGGGTCAAACTTCATGGCCCAGAAAAACTCATTTCCCATATCAAGAAGAAAAAGAACCATGATTTTACATATTGCCCTGTGGGTTACGATAAGCAGGTTTTCGCCTTTTTCTGAAAGGACCTTTTCAAAACCACTGGCAATTCATTTTCTTACAGTTTCAAGCGTTTCCCCTCCCCTTAAGTTTAGCTTTTGGGGGTTTTTAACCCAGATGGCAAAATCGTGAGGATAATTTCTTTCAACTTCTTTTACAGTAAGCCCCTCCCATATACCAAAATTTATATCTATAAACTCTTCCACAATTTCAACATCTTTTTCTGTTGTTTTGCTCACTGCTTTAGCAGTCTGCATGGCCCTTAAAAGGGGACTTGAAAATATAAAGTCAATCTCTTTATTTTTAAAATAAAAAGACGCCATTTCTGCCTGTTTTAACCCCGTTTCGTTTAGTGGTATATCGCTTCTGCCCCTGAATACATCTTCCTTATTCCATTGGGTCTCACCGTGTCTCAATATATAGATTCTTTTCACCATAAAACCTTAACACCCATCTCTTTTATTTGAATGCATTGTAAAATTTTTACCACAAAGGTCGCAATAAAATCTATAACCAAATGTTGTTTTCTATTGCCCTTCTGTGTATACTCTAAACCTAAATAATGATGGAGTTTAAATAGCTATGGATACCTTTTTCAATCCAAAAAGCATTGTTGTGTTCGGTGTATCAGAATCTCATGGAAATTTAGGAAAGACCATCATAGAAAATCTTCTAAACTTCAAGTTTATAGGGGAATGTTATGCCATAGGCTCTTCCGGTGGATACATAAAAGGAAAAAAGATCTTAACAGGCCTTGACGAAATAGACAAGACCCCTGATTTGGCAGTAATACTCGTTCCTGCAATCCATGTCCCATCTATCTTAGAAGAGTGCGGTAAAAAAGGAATAAAACATGTGATTATCGAATCAGGTGGGTTTTCTGAATTTTCAGAGGAAAGAAAAGACCTGGAAGATAAGATAAAAGAAATTGCAAAGACTTATAAAATAAAGGTTATAGGTCCAAATTGTTTTGGTGTTATAAATCTTGAAAATGGGGTTATTTTACCCTTTTTTATGTTAACCCCTGATTATATGAAAAAAGGAAATGTATCTATCATATCCCAAAGCGGTGGTGTCTTCTACGATACATGCATGATGAGCTCATGTGAAAATATCGGTTTGCAAAAGGTTATAAGTATTGGTAACAAGCTTTTAATAAACGAAAACGAGTGCCTCGAATACCTGATAAAAGATGAAAATACAGGGATTATAGGTCTGTATCTCGAAGATTTTTCTGATGGAAAGGCCTTTATGAACATTGTGGCATCATCAGAAAAACCCATAGTGCTTCTTAAGGCTAATAGAAGCGACAAAAGTAAAGAGATTGCAAAATTTCATACATCTGCCCTTGCAGGAGATGACAGAATTGCCTTTGCAGCTATGTCCCAGGTGGGTGTTATTGTCGTTGATTCATTTTACGATTTCATAGACACCATAAAGGCCTTAAGTCTAAAACTTATGAAAGGGAAAAAGGTGGGCGTCATATCCCGTTCAGGGGGGCATAGTGTCCTTGCAGCAGATGCTGTGGAAAAATACGGTTTTCACCTTGCAAATTTTTCACAGAAATTCTTTAGTGAGGTAAAAAAGAAAAAACTAAATGTGATAAGGGCTACAAACCCCCTTGATATAGGAGATGTATACGACCTTGACCTATACACAGAAATCCTTGAAATGGCCCTTAAGGAAGATGATGTAGATGGCATTGCCTTTATCATCACATACAGTGCAGAAAGCGACGGCATCAAGGTTAAAAGGTTCATTCAAAATGCCGGAAGATTATCCCATGCATTTAACAAACCCGTTGCCCTTTCTGTAATTACCAATAGAAAAGAATGGCTTGATATAAAAAATGCAGGTGTATTGCCCATATTTTCTGACTGTGACCGTGCCGTATTCGCCCTTAAGAATTCTTATAAATTTTACAAATTAATTGGCCAGAGAAACACCTTTAAATCTTTAGATAATGCCCGTATATATAAAATCTCAAAACACCATAAAGAGGAGATTAAAAAGGTTTCCCTCTCTTATGTATTTAATCTACTTAAAAAATACAATCTGCCTATAGGTGAATTTAGATTCACAAAAGACAAAGATGAACTGCCTTATCTTGCAGAATCCATTGGCTATCCTGTTGTATTGAAAAATGCATCTCATGACATTATCCACAAAACAGATGCGGGAGGGGTAATACTTAATATAAAAGATGAAGATCAACTCAAAATTGCTGCAAAAAATATAGATGCCACTGAATATCTCATTCAAAGATTCTATCCATCAGGGTTTGAAATAATAATAGGCATAAAATTCGATAGAAATTTCGGGCATGTAATTATTGTCGGTTTTGGTGGTATTTACACAGAGATTATAAAAGACACCTCCATGAGGATTTTACCTATAAGTGATGAGATAGCAGAACAGATGATAGAAGAATTAAAAGGTAGTATCATATTGAAAGGATTCAGAGGCAAAAAGGGGGCTGACATTGATGCCATAAAAAATATTATGGTGGGTTTATCTAATATGATTTTAGAAAATCCATATATACACGAGCTTGATTTAAATCCCGTAATAGTTTACGAAAAGGGCTATGGCGCTGTAATAGTAGATGCAAGAATGAGTATGGATGTTTAATAATAATATAAGTGCAGAAGGTATATTTTATTTCACAAGGCGATTCTATCATCTTGGATATACTCCTTAGAAAGTGTAACGGGCGAATTTTAGAATATCAGCTATCTGGGGCTAACCCCTCTAATTTTTTCTTATCTTGACTAAAACACATATTAAATCTAAACAATAACAATTACATCACAGTAAGGCGGTTATGAAAAAGATCTTACGAGAGGTTTTCAAGCCGTCTGTGTTCTTCAGTATCTGTGCAATAACATTGGCTTATGGTATATCAGCTAAGTCTCTTTATCCATAACAATATACAGCATGGAATCTGGCAAATGCCTCACGTATTTCAAATGTAACGACACTGACATGGATCAATATGATAGAGATAACAAAGAAATAGGGGTAACAGGACTATAAAATTAAATAGATTTTGGTGTTGTAAAATTCCACACAGAGGCTATAATCATCATAAAGGACTGAAAAAAAAGAATAGTCAAATCATGGGGTCATTAGGTACTTTGAAGCAAAGGATTGAATGGATGAAAAAGGACAATCTTCAATCCATTTTTTTTGTTATCATCTTATTTTTCTGCATATCAGTCACTGGATGTAAACCGAACAATGAAGCCTATCAACCAGAAATTGATAAGCTCACCATTGCCTATTCACCTACCATGATACCTGTCCTTGTGCACATAGCGTATACAAGGGGGTATTTCAAGGATGAGGGGCTTCAGGTTACACCGCAATTTCA
>JAKORG010000016.1 GCA_029777945.1 Deltaproteobacteria bacterium
CTGGGATAACAAAAACTTGTATTTAAACAATAAACCCATAAAACTAAAGGGCTTCGGGAAACACGAAGAGTTCCCGGTGATAGGACAGGGAACTTTTTATCCTTTGATAATAAAAGACTACAATCTTCTAAAATGGATAGGAGCTAATTCTTTTCGCACATCACATTACCCTTACACAGAAGATTGGCTGGATTTAGCAGATGAGATGGGAATACTAGTTATTGATGAGGCTCCTCATGTGGGAATTACTCGATACCACTACAACGAAAAGACTTTAGATTTGTGCCTCAGAAATATAAAAAGAATGATAGAAAGAGATAAAAACCATCCCAGCGTGATAATGTGGAGTGTGGCTAACGAGCCAGAATCAAACCATCCCCGGTCGGAAGATTTTTTCAAAAAGCTATATGAGTCGGCAAAGGAACTGGACAAAACCAGGCCAGTAACTTTAGTGAGCGCAATGGATGTACCGGGTAGAGAAGATGTGTCTTTAAAATATTTCGATATAATATGCATTAATAGATACTTTGGGTGGTATGTATATCAGGGAAGAATAAACGAAGGAGTGGAGGCATTTAGCGAAAATCTGGATTATGTATTCCACAAATACAATAAACCAGTATTAGTAACAGAGTTTGGGGCAGACGCCATAGCGGGCTTTCACTACGACCCTCCTGTGATGTTTTCAGAAGAATATCAAAAAGAGCTTATAAAAAACTATATAGAAGTCATAGAATCAAAAGATTACACGATAGGAGCTCACGTATGGGCTTTTGCTGATTTTAAAACTCAGGAAGTAATTATAAGGCCTATACTTAACCACAAAGGCGTCTTCACCAGAACCCGGCAACCCAAAATGGCTGCCAATTATTTGAAAAGCATCTGGAGCAAAAAGTAAATAAGACAATAAGGGGGAGAAAAAGATTCCCCCTTATAACCCCCTAGAAACAGAAAAGACAAAAGAATAAAAACCTACTGAGAAAGAAAAAGCGCCTTTCTCAGTATAAGGAGGCAACACCCCCTTATAAACTCCGAAAAATCTCTTTGCCGAAAAAATCCCCCTCCCTTTCCCACCCTGCCAAATCGCTGATTTGGCAGGGAACCCGGGCACTCCCTCCCGCGAGAGGTGGGAGAAAAAAATAGGGAAAAAATTGGATTCCCGGCTGCAGTTCGGGAATAATGAGGCAATGGGGGAAAACTGATCCCGACAATAGGGGGAAACACTACCTTTCTTTTTCTGTCATCGCGAGGGAGGCCAGGGGCCGACCGCGGCGATCTCCTTATTGAATTACCTCAGGAGATAAAAACAAGATTGCCACGTAAGCGATGTAACGAACTCGCGATTGACTCTGGGGTGGTATCCTGAGGAGGA
>JAKORG010000017.1 GCA_029777945.1 Deltaproteobacteria bacterium
GTAAGGTAGGCAGAATCCATATTCGTACCCTTATGAGAAAGATGGGCATAAAAGCCATTTACAAGAAACCCCCGTCTTCCTAAGCCCCATCCCGGGCATAAGATATATCCTTAGGATCTTGACATAACACAAACCAATACCGTGTGGTGCTAAGATATAACATACATTCCCATGGCAAAGGGATTCTGCTATCTTGTGGCTATCATGGAGTGGGCAAGCAAAAAAGTATTATCATCAAATACCCTTGATGTATCGTTTTGCATAGAAGCCCTTGAAGAGGCAATACTTAAATACAAAACACCGGATATATTCAATACAGATCAGGGGAGCCAGTTCACTTCCGATGATTTTACCATCATTATCAGTATGGATGGAAGGGGTCGCTGGAGGGACAATATATTTATAGAACGTCTCTGGAAAACCATCAAATAAAGGCATATGAATCAATAAATCATGAAAAAAAGAGCTTAAAGAGTTTTTTGAAAGATATAATATACGAAGGCCTCACCAGGGCTTAGATTACAGAACACCGGATTATGGAACATTACCAGAGGTTAAGGATGCAGTATGATGAGGGTAGCAAACCACTTAAAAACTGTTGGATGTTGTTTGAAAAGACTTGACCAGCTCAAGGCCAGTTAAATCAGCCTTATACTCTTTTATTACTTTATAAGTATAGGCTGATGACTGAATCTGTCCGGCAGCCACAAAGTCACCTAAAGAATTGCTTTCTTGATTACCATTGCAAAGGGGGCTATTTACCCTTCATCTTTCCCATATCTACACAGGGAGGTATTTTAAAGTGCATTTCAGTTTATTTCCATCAAGGGACACCTCACGGTAGATAGCCTCAACTTTAGATGCATCAAGCCTTAAAAAGTCCCTTTCAAAAGGGGTAATAATAACACCTGCCATCTCAATAACCGCAGGACTTACAGTAATTTTTTCATCATCATCTCTGAAGAATGCCTCGGGTCGGTGTTTTGCCCTTGGAAATACAAGGATATACCATTTTCCGCCCTCGACAAAACATAATATGTTAATCATAGGCTCATCTTCTGTTTTTACCACTGACCTAAGTGCCTCAAGAAAACTTTTAAATACACCGGCAATGGCATCCTTATCTACGCCTTCAAAGATTATGATTTCTCTACCAATGTCTTTTGACTTATAGATAGAGACTCCCTCTGACTGTGCTGACAGGACAAACTTATCTTTATCCTGTAAATCCTTTTCCACAGGGGTATGACCCCTTGGAATTGCTTGAAAATGCAAATGGTCTGGGGCTGATGCACCGCATTTGGGGCCATTGTAAAGGATTAACCAATCTGGCCCTAAGTCTTGTGAAAGCTGAATAAGGATATTAATATTTTTAGCAATCCCTTGAGGAATGTGCTTTAGATTGCTTATAGTAAGGTGATTTGGGAAAACAGGTGCAGGATTACAAAGTATCAGATATTCGTCTCTATAGAGGATACCCCTTTGTGCTTTTGGAAGATTTTCAATACAGAGAAAACATTGACGGCTATTTATTTGGGCAATGTCGCAACTGGCAGTGCTATTTTTTGCCCTTTTTAGATTGTGTTGAATCTTAACTGAATAGCCATTGCATTGGATATCCCTTACCTTGATATGTTTTAGATATTCGTGGGCATCCTTTAGTTCAGGCCATGTCTTTTTTTGCTCTTCTAAAAGTTCAATACAGAGGGTTGAAATGTTTTTTATGCTTTGACTACCGTCAAATGAGGCATAGATTTTTTTACGATTCATCCTTTGAGCTTGCACCTTTAACCCTCTAATCTTTTATTTAAAGCCTGTCTTGCAAGTATTTCATCTGTCCGGACCTTATCCTTGAATGCATCATTTCGGTTGGCATCCTCTATTGAAAGTGAGGCATCTGTATTTCCATACCATCGTCTGCAGAGATATAGATTTTCAAAAATCCTTCCTATTTTATATTCCCTGCATATGCGAAGTGCTAATGCATAGTCCTCACCATAGCTCACATTCAAAAAACCGATTTTACGGACAATATCTGTGTCAAATGCACGGGGTGCGCCAAGACCATTTATGCGCAGGGCATTATTATGACCGTTCTCATCTGTCCATTCCCGGTGGTCAATTAAACCTGGAGGGATTTCCTCTAAGTTGTAATTGACTATGCAATAAGATCCAATAACCATGGCATAGCTACCCTGCATTAGCATGTCCACGATTTTTTGTAGAGTGTAAGGACTGCTATATAGGTCATCTGAATCGAGTTGCACTGCATATCTGCCGCAATATGGCGAATAGACTGCCTCATTCCAGCATCCACCTATGCCAAGGTCTGTCCTTATAGGTATTATGTGTTTAACATCAGGATGCTTGTCTACTAAGCTGGAGATGACAAATGTAGTTCCGTCTTGGGAGTGGTTATCCACTACAATGATGTTGAAAGGGAAATCTGTCTTTTGTGATAGTGCACTTTTGATGGCATCAATAATCGTGTTTTTTCTGTTTTTCACAGGTATGATAACAGATGCCACAACAGGAAATGGGTTTTTTATTTTATCTGCCCTTTTCAAACGTTCATATGGAATGAAGGCACCTATTTTCCTTAAATAATCAGTAAAAACAGACTCCATCTCTTTCTGAATATGGGTATTTTTTGGATCCACATATGCAAAATGACTTTTTCCTTCTGAAGACTTATTGTCTTGTATCACAGAATAGAGCGGTTCTTTTATGTGATATATAGGATTGTCAATAGAGACCTTGAGTCTAATATCATATAATCCTCCATATCTCACAGGTGGTATAGCACCATATTTTTTTATTGCAGTTTTTACTACCTTTGTGGAGAAAAGCATCATGGCACCGAAATCAAAATCATCCCGGATACTGCCTGGTTGATAGTCATTGAGGGGGTGTAGTTTCTTTTCATTTTTGTTTTCTTCGTAGAAATCGCAGTAGACTATCCCTGCCCTCACTTTTTCAGCCATATCTATCATGACCTCTAAAGCTTTTTGGTCGATTACCAATTCATTTGTCCTTGTAAGAAATAGAATGTAATCTGTGTCAACAATTTCGCAGATATAATTCAATACCCTGCCTTCAAGAAAAGATGTGCCTTCCAATAATCTAACCTTTGGCAAGGTAGTATTGAGCCTTTCAGGTGAGACGAGGATGATATTAGAAACTAACCGGGATAGGTTCATGGGCATCAATTGTTTTGTCTGGCTAAAATAATGGCCATAATCGCTAATTATAGTAACAGGATTCATCAATTAGATATTATCCCAATATTGCCTAACATATCAAGGGTGCTTTTTAAATCATGGATGGGAAAAAGCAAATATAGTTATGATCGAATTTAGTGCTTTTAAAAAAATAAATAGATTAGCATGGGATGATTGAAGAAATTGAGATCTTTCAATGTCAAAAGCCCACTTGGGCAGAAATAAAAAATAAATACAATAGGCGTTCTATATAAACTTATCAATTATGGAAAAAACATTTATCTTTGTTTTTATCTCTTTTTCTAATAGATAATAAGGGATAAAAGGTTGTCCACCCCATTTTTCTTTAAAAAAACTAACCCCTTTATTAATCCCGAGTCCAAGGTTTATATATCTTTTTTTATTCTCAATACCCATCTTAATCAATTCGTAAAACAGAAGGTCAGATGCACCTGGTATATATTTATCTATTGATCTAATGTTAAACATATAGAAAATATAGTCCCTTGAGAAGACATCAACTACATCAAAAACAATCAGCCTCCCTTTTGCATCCCTTCCATTTAATATCCAGGCAGTATTTGACTTTACAACATATGAAACAATATGTTCCATGATCCATTTAGTATCGCCATCTATTTTCTTTTCATCTAAAAATCTTTCTATAAGATAACTATGCTCACTGCTTATTGTTCTTGTCCTCTCTACAGTGATATCCCTTGACGCCCTGTTTATCATATTCCTTATTTTACTTTTAATAGTGAATGAGGTTAAGTCTAACCTAAAATATTCATCTCTGGAGATTAATTTATAATCAGATAAGCCGTTTATGGGCCATGAGGGTAAAATAATTCTTACCTTATCACACCTTGTCTTTGATATTGCCTTATCTAAGATTGCCTTTAGACTTGACAGATTAGATATATCTTTTAAGGGATAGCCTATAAATATAAGTAGCCCTTCTTTAAAATAGCACACATACGGCATAAAAAAAAACACATCTACATCGGATATGCCCTGAACATAGGTATAAATGTGTTCTGGTATATAGGCGTTGTCATATATAAAATTACTGTGTGTAGCTTTTGTAATCATGATAATTTTGAGACTACAAATCCATCCCTCTGAAAAAACAGGCTTAGGCCTTTTATATGTGTTATCCCCACAAAGACTATTGTTTTGCCTTTCTCTATAAAAGGTCTCATCCTGCTATAAAGTATTGGGTCTCTTTCTTCAATAATAGATGGATATCTTGTGGGAAAGTCTAAAGTAGAATTCAAAAGTTTTTCAATCTGACCTGTTTTATAATACCTTGCATGATTTTTTGCAAAGTCCTCCCATTTATAAAAAAGTGATATGAAATGGACAATTTTTTCTATTGGTATTGCCTCAAGGGCAGATATTTGTTCTTCTATGGTCTCAAGATAGTAAATATCCTTTTTGAGTCTTTTTGCTATTGAATGTGCCTCAATGTCTACAGAATAATGCCATCCACGATTTTTAAGGAATATGCACCATATTCTAAAAAATGCCATCCACGGTGACAGGCCTTCAATCTCCCTTTGTAACATAGAAGACCTTTCAGGTTTTAAGATATTAATATAGTCCTGAACAGTGTTTTTATAATAAAAGGCTTTAATTTCATTCTCCATTGCCCTTACTATGTCTTTGTCTATCATTTCTTTTATGTTTTTGCTACCCTCTGGCACTATACTGTAGCCCCTTATTGCATCCATGTTGCCCTCGTCGAGAGGACCTTCAAAAACAACTGCATCCAGTTCCTTTATAATCTCCTTCAAGGATAACCGATAGCTTACTGGAAAAAAATGGGCACATCCAGCAAGATAACTCGTTGTCTTATCTTTTTCTATCTTCCACAGCATTTTAAATCTTTTTTTGAATGGATTCCAAATCATGAACATCTTATAGTATAGATTCAAGTTTTTTTAACAAGTTGTGGTATAAAACCCTTCTTTTTAATTCAATAAACTCGTAAGGTATAGTTGGTCTTCCGCCCCACTTCATTTTAAATCTCTTCAAACCTTCATTGACACCAAGGCCTAAATTTATTATAGATTTCCCCATTTCCTTTGCAATCCTAACCATCTCTACAAATAATAGGTCTGAGGCATGGGGGACATAGCATACCTTTGAATGGCAACCCATTATATATGCAAGAAAATTATCTGCACCTGAATCTAAACAATAAAAGGCACAGAGTTTACCATCAGAGGTTGTAGCATTTAGAACAAATGCAGTATCTGATTTTTCAAGATGCTTTTCCATTGATTTATAAAGGGATTCTACTAAAGGATGGAGGCTTCTTGACTTTATAAATTCATCCCTTAAGGCTTTATGTTTTGTTGTAAATTCTCTATTAGCAGTTACCATTAAGGTTTTATTTGCCTTTTCAACCTCTCTTAAAAGTCTTCTGGCCGGGTTAAATTCACTAGTAGCCAGTGTATAATAATAATCGCTTTGAAACTCATCGGCTGTTTTTTTTAGTTCCCCTGGTATCTCAGGTGCAATCGCCCATAAATAATCAGGGTCATATGCATTTATAAGCTTATCAATGTAATCGGTTGTTAAAGAAAGGTCTTTTTTATTTGTTATGCCACAGATTGGATAACCTATAAATATAAGCCAATTGTCTTTTACATAAAATATAAAATCACCTATCATCCCCAAATCACCACCTGAGATAGCCTTCATCAGCCCAATTATATGTTCCGGGATATAGGCATTTCTTAATATGTAACTCTGTGTTTCATGGGATACATAAAAATCCATATGGTCTGATCTTCTATTTTTCATAATATCTTAAGGATAATTTTAACAAAAAAATTAGATGTATCATTGGAAAAAATGTTCAAACCAATAGGGTAGGGCATAACCATATTACCGTTTATTTTTAATCTGGAAAGATTTTTCCAGGATTTAAAATGTTCTTTGGGTCAAATAATTTTTTTATGCCTTTCATTGTGGCTATTACTTCAGGGGACAATTCCATCCCAATGTAAGGTGCCTTTGCAGTGCCTATACCATGCTCACCTGAAAGGGTTCCTCCGAGCTTTAATGTCTCTTCAAATATGGCCTTTACTGCCTCTTCTGCCTTTGCCCTATCTTCTGGGTTGTCTTTGATCATAATGCTTACATGGAAATTACCATCCCCTGCATGGCCAAAACTCAAAATAGGTATATTGAATTTCTTTTCCATCTCCTCAAGGGCCCTTATAAGACGGGGGATGTTTGAGCGTGGGACAACCACATCTTCTGCAATTTTAACTGGATTTAGATTATACGTTGCCTGAGAAAGGGTGCGCCTTGCCTGCCATAATCTATCCGCCTCTTTTGGGTCTTCTGTTAATTCACATTTTATCGCTTTTTTCTCAAGCACTATCCTCTTTATTTTTTCAGCTTGGATCCTAATGGATTCCTTATCACCGTCAACCTCAATAAGAAGTAATCCTCCAATCCCTTCTGGAAGTCCCATAGGGTTTGCCTGTTCACTGCATTTAATGGATGCCTTATCCATAAACTCAATGGTGGAAGGAACAATCTTTGCGGCAATGATTGCCGAAACTGCCTCTGCCGCCTCTTCCACTTCATTAAAAAGGGCAAGGATAGTTGCCTTTGCTTCAGGCAAGGGAATAAGTTTCAATATGATTTTAGTTATCACTCCGAGTGTCCCTTCGCTGCCTACAAACAACCTTGTTAAGTCATAACCAACAACACCTTTCATGGTTTTTACGCCTACATTTAATATTTCTCCTGTTGGCTTTACCACCTCAAGCCCCAATACATAGTCCCTAGTAACACCGTATTTCAAAGAGTTAGGGCCACCTGCGCATTCACCGACATTTCCCCCGATACTCGAATATTTATAAGAAGCAGGGTCAGGTGGATAAAAAAGGCCATATTTTGCCACTTCTTGTTGTAGTTCAAAGGTAATAACACCGGGTTCAACAATGGCTATTAAATTCTCCGGATCTATCTCAAGGATTCTATTCATTCGAGTAAAGGACAAAACAACACCACCATTTAAAGGAATAGAACCTCCGGTTAATCCTGAGCCTTGGCCTCTTGGTATTACAGGAAATATATATTTATTGGCAAGAATCAAAATTTCGGAAACTTCCTTTGCTGAAGATGGAAATACCACTAAATCAGGTATTGCCCCATCTGTTCTGGCATCATATGCATAACACCTTCTTTCTTCAAGGGAGGTGAGACAATTCTTTTCACCCACAATCTTTGCTATTTCGTTGATTATCTTTAAATCCATAGACAGAACCTCAAAATTTTTTAATATGTTACATTATTAACATATTTTTTTGCCTTTTTATAAGAAATTTATCTTTATCCTGTGGCGATTTATTTTTTTTAATACAGGTATTATAATTATGTTAATAATTAATCGAAGAGGAGTAAAAATGGATCCTAAAGAAGAGGTAAAGAATGCCCTTAGGGAACTCAAACCCAAGCTCGAAGAACTTGCAGAAGGCTATGCAGAATTCGAAGACATTGATATAAAAAAGGGGATGGTTAAGGTAAAACTAATAGGCGGAAAGCTCATGTGATGCGGTGATTTCGCCCTCAGTCTGTGGGTGGAAAAATTGTTAAAGGAACGATTCCCGTGGTTAAAAGAGGTGGTTGAAATTTGATATTATGAAAGGCTGAAATGATGGGCGTGCAATAGTTGAAGAAAAGACTTAATCATAAAAAGGCCTTAATCCTTTCTCTCATCTCTTCATATGGGAAAAGCCTGCTAAAGTCTATAAGGCCTGCAAGGGCCCTTGAATAGGCCCTGACCCCTGTTTCTTCAAGGATGGATACAGGGTTTAATCCTCCTATTACAATTGCTCCTACTCTGCCCTCGCTCACTGGTATATCAAGGAAGCTCTGACCAGGCATACCAACGCCTACAAGCCCGCCAAGCCCTATCCTTTTTAGCCTATCGGCAAGTTGAATTACCTTATCGCGGCTATCAGCAGGGAACTCCCTGAAGCTTGCACCTATTCTTCCATTACCTGTCTTTATGGCACCCATATAGTTTGTCATACCGCTTCTGATAAAGATCTCAAGAGGGTCTATGCTTGTCCCATCGTACATGATAATCTCAACAAATCTAACAGGTTTTTTATCCTTTATTTCAAGCAGGCCCCCAAACCTTGATGTGGTAGGTATGCCATGCTTTAAAAGCACCCCATTTATGGTTATTGAGCAGACAGTCCCTATACCGATCATCCCCTCCGGGATATTTATGTGTCCCAAATTCTCTCCAGGAGACAGAAAGGTCAAAAGGTTTCCCATGGCAAATCCATCGGCATATACCTTTTCAATGTATTCTATATTTTTCGCAAACTGGTGGGGGTCAACGATGGTCACATTTATCACAACGGTGCCGGAACTAGTGTTTATATCAAAACTCATCATATAGCTCATCTGGTCAATCTTTGCAGATAGAAAACCCACTTTTTCTATTACCCATGATGAGTCTAATTCGCCGATACCCTTTTCTGTTATTGAACTGCCCTTTTTGCCATTACTTGACACATAACCTTCCTCTTCCATCTTTTTTAGATATAATCGAACTGTCCTTTCACTTATGTCGTAACCATTTAATTCGAGCCTCTCTGCTATTTTTCCACTCGTTAAAGGTCTGTCAGAATCCCTTAAAACATTAAGTATTAAAAGTTCCTTCTTTTTGTTTTTATCCATATTAATGACCTCTTAATGACCTCAAATCGGCAATTAATTAATTATTTAATGGCAATATTGCCATTTTTTTAGATTATAACGGTTCGTTTTAAAAAATGCAATATTTTTTTAATTTTTTAAATATCTAATTTTTACTTGACATTTATTATTTCAGCTGATAATATTGCTCAACCAATATATATTTTTTTTTGGTAATATATTGCCAAAATAATGGCAACTACTTACCATATAAAAAGGAGGTTTGTATGATTGAATGGCCAAAATCAAACGATGCAATAGGGACTGTAAACCGTGGCAATCCTGCTGAATCAGGACTATGTACACTATGCCGTGCAGATTGTAAAGGCAGATGCGAGACATGGCTATCAAGTTTAAAGGGTAGAAAGATACTATATCCAAGGGACTTTGGAATAGTAACCGCAGGTAGCGCCAATACATGCCATATTGGTGTGTCTTATAATTCATTAAGAATACAGGGTTATAATTACGGTGCATATGGATTGCCAAATGGACTTTCAAGTTCATCAGATGATTGTATATTTCCAAATGTAAGTATCGAGACAGAGTTCGGAAATGAGATTAAAACAAAATGCAAAATACCAATAATGACAGGTGCCCTTGGTTCAACTTTTATTGCGGCAAAATACTGGGATTCCTTTGCAATCGGTGCGGCATTAATTGGTATTCCCATTGTTGTTGGTGAAAACGTAGTAGGTGTAGACAGGGAAGCAGTTATAAAGGATGGTAAGATTGTTAAAGCACCTGAGCTTGACAGAAGAATTGAGACATATCTCCGTTATTTCGATGGTTACGGTGCAATAATCGTTCAGATGAATGTGGAGGATACAAGAAATGGTGTTGCCGAATATGTTATCAACAAATACGGTGAAAAGGTTATAATAGAACTAAAATGGGGCCAGGGTGCAAAGGACATAGGCGGAGAGATCCAGGTAGATAGCCTCGGATACGCCTTATTTTTAAAGGATAGGGGATATATTGTAGATCCTGATCCGACTAAACCAGAGGTTCAAAAGGCCTTTGAAAAGGGCGCCATCAAGGCATTTGCAAGATACAGCAGATTGGGGTACACAGATCTATCGACACCTGAACAGGTTTATGAATCATTTATGGAATCTGTGGAATATTTAAGGAAAATTGGTTTTAAAAGAATATCCTTAAAGACAGGTTCATACGGTATGGAGGCCCTTGCAATGGCCATTAAATTTGCATCTGATGCAGGTTTAGACCTTCTTACAGTTGACGGTTCTGGAGGTGGCACAGGTATGAGCCCATGGAATATGATGGAGACATGGGGTGTACCATCCATACTCCTTCACTCAAAGACCTATGAATATGCATCCATTCTTGCTGCAAGGGGTAAAAAAGTAGTAGATATAGCCTTTGCCGGTGGTCTTGCAAGGGAAGACCACATATTTAAGGCATTAGCCCTTGGTGCACCTTTTACAAAACTTGTATGTATGGGTAGGGCAGTTATGATACCAGGATTTGTTGGTTCAAATATAGAAGGTGTCTTAAGACCGGAGAGGAAAAAGGCAGTAAACGGCAACTGGAATGAACTTGCCCCTGCAGTAAAAGAGCTCGGCACCACCCCTGAAGAGATATTTGCAGGCTACTTCGATGTCCAGAAGAAGGTTGGGGAAGAGGAGATGAAAAATATCCCCTTTGGCGCAATAGCCATGTGGACTCTGGCTGATAAGCTTGCAGCAGGACTACAGCAGCTTATGGCAGGCGCCCGTAAATTTAAACTCACTGAGATATCAAGAAACGATATATTCTCGGCAAATCGTGAAACAGAGAGGGAGACAAAGGTGCCTTTTATAACGGATGTGCTCGATGATGAGGCAAGGGCAATATTAAATACAGACTATAAGGTTTATAGACAGAAGGCGGATGTCCGTTAAAGGCCATATAAATTCAATTTAGAATAAATTTTAAGACGCAGGCGGTCTTAGTCTGCGTCTTTTTTCATTTTATAATCCAAAAACCCATGTTTTTCTTGATTGAATTGAAATAAAAAATTATATTAGTTGCATCCCATGGAAAAGATAAGCATTGAATATCTGCCTTATACAAATGAAATAGAAGGGGCTAAAAGGTGGGATGAAGAAAAAGGGGAATTTGTTCAGGTTTCGTATAACCGAGAGATACGGCATCTTGCCTATTTTGAATTAAAAGAAGGTTTTTTCAGGGGAAGTCACTATCACGAAAAAAAAGAAGAATCTTTTTATATAATTTCTGGAAAAATAAGGGCAAAATTTTATGACATAGACACAGGTGAAAAGGACCAGCAAATCCTCGAAAAAGGCCAGATAATTAATATAAAACCGAGATGCGCCCATATTTTTTATGGGATTGAATATGCAAGAGTAATAGAATTCAGCCCTCAAGTATATGATAAAGAAGACACTTTCAAAGGAGATTTTGATTATGAGGGGTAAAAAAACAAAAAACGGTGCAGAGGCAGTCATAAAAATCTTATTTGAAGCAGGGATTAGAATCTGTTTTGCCAATGCAGGAACTACTGAAATACCCTTACTCCTTGCCATGGATAAATACTACCCGGAAATGAGGGCAATTCTCTGTCTTTTTGAAAGTGTATGCACCGGTGCAGCAGATGGTTATGGAAGGATGCTCGAAAAACCTGCTATGACACTACTTCATCTGGGGCCTGGTTTTGCAAATGGAATTGCCAATCTCCATAATGCAAAAAGGGCAAAGGCATCTGTTTTAAATATTATAGGCGAGCATGCAACCTGGCATATCCCCGCAGACCCTCCACTGAACATGGAGATAGAGACCCTGGTTAAGACAGTATCCCACTGGTATAGGACAAACAAAGAGCCTGCAAGGCTTGTAAAAGATGTAAAAGATGCAGTAAAGGCATCCCTGAAAAGTCAGATTGCAAGCCTCATAATACCTTATAATCACCAGATAGCAGAAATAGATCATCGTGACTTAAAGATTAAAGGTGAAATAACCTATGAATCCGTTGATATACATCATATTGAATCCATTGCAGAAAAAATGAAGAAATCAGATAAGGTGGCCCTTTTTTTAGGTGGAAAAACCCTCAGAAAAAAGGGTCTTGAAATTGCCTCCAAAATCCAGAAAAAGACTGGATGTGCCATATTTACAGAAACTTTTCCAGGATACATAGAAAGGGGAGGAGGACTTCCTTATGTGGAAAAGATATCCTATTTTCCAGAAGAGGCAAAAAGACTCTTAGAAAATTATGAACTTTTTGTAATTGCAGGGACAAAGGAACCTGTAACGTTCTTTGGCTATGAAGACATAGATAGTTATTTATTAACGAGAAATCAAAAGAAATTGTATCTATGTAATGAAAACCAGGACCCTTGTTATGCCCTTGAATGTCTTGATCAAATAC
The DNA here is from genome assembly GCA_029777945.1 of Deltaproteobacteria bacterium. GTDB lineage: Bacteria > Desulfobacterota > Syntrophorhabdia > Syntrophorhabdales > Syntrophorhabdaceae > JAKORG01. The sequence goes on from JAKORG010000017.1 coordinate 12,352, forward strand.
TCGGGGTTTCCAAAAAAAATAGTATAAAAAAACAGAAAAAAACAAAAAATTTAAAATCAAATATGCCCAAAGGCAAGCTAACGCCTGATAAAGTATCTTATATAATAGCAGCACTTCAACCTGAAAGTGCTATCATTGTGGACGAAGGAATAACATCTTTCTTTTCATATTATCCAATGAGTGCTTATGCACCGCACCATTCACTTTTAACTATTACCGGTGGATCAATAGGATACGGTATGCCTTGTGCAATTGGTGCAGCCATTGCATGTCCAGATAGGGTTGTTATGAATATAGAGGCAGACGGAAGTGCAATGTATACTATTCAGGCACTGTGGACCCAGGCACATGAATCCTTAAACATCAAAACCCTTATATGTTCAAACAGGTCTTACAATATATTAAAGATTGAGTTAGAAAGGGCGAATAAAATACCTGGCAAAAATTCCATTGCATCCATTGGAATTGATAATCCAATTATAGACTGGGTAAGTCTTGCACGGGGCTTGGGCGTAAATGCAGTATCTGTGGAAGATGCAGAAAGCCTTACCTTTGAATTAAAAAAGGCCTTGGAAAATAAAGGACCCTATCTCATTGAGATGAGATTGTAGCCTTTGGTAAAAAGCTACTTTTTTTCAATAGTTTCATCCAACCTGTAAAAGTATTATGGAAATGAATTTTCTCCCCATGTCAATAAAAGAAGTAAAGAGAAGAGGCTGGGAAGAACTGGATATAATCCTGATTACAGGCGATGCCTATGTAGACCATTCTTCTTACGGAACGGCAGTAATAGGGAGGGTTTTAGAAAAAAGAGGCTATAGGGTAGGTATCATATCACAGCCTGACTGGAGGGACACTAAGGATTTTCAAAAACTCGGCAAACCAAAACTCTTTTTTGGCATAACTGCCGGGAATATGGATTCAATGGTGGCCAATTATACAGCAAACAAGAAACCAAGAAAAAAAGACGATTATTCTCCAGGGGGACAGGCAGGACTGAGACCAGACAGGGCCGTTATTGTATATGCAAACAGAATTAGAGAGGCTTTTGGTGATGTCATTATAGTTATTGGGGGTATTGAGGCGAGCCTTCGTAGATTTGCCCATTATGACTGGTGGGACAATACAGTAAGACGGTCTATTATCTTTGATGCCCGTGCAGATATTCTTGTATACGGCATGGGTGAAAGGCAAATCATTGAAATAGCAGATAGAATTAAACAAGGTAAAGGCCTTAAACACATTTTGGGAACAGCAACTATTGCAAAAGATGTTGAAGATTCCATAAAAGAAGGCACAGATTTTATAGAAATCCCGTCTTATGAAGAAGTAAAAAATGATAAGGAAAAATTCAACGAGGCATTCAGGCTAATATATACAAATCAAGACCCTTTTAGGGGAAAGACCATTATCCAGAAGCACGGTAACCGTTATCTTGTCCAGTATCCGCCACAACCACCTTTAAGTGAGAGGGAAATGGATGAAATATATGAGCTACCTTATACACGGAATCCCCATCCATCTTATGATGCATCCGGTGGCATACCTGGATTTGAAACTGTTAGGTTTTCCATTATCTCCCACAGGGGTTGCTGTGGTGAATGTAGTTTTTGCGGGCTTTATATGCATCAAGGAAGGATTGTCCAGTCAAGAAGCAAGCACTCTATTTTAAAAGAGGCAAAGCTTATATCAGAAAGAAAGGATTTTAGAGGAACAATAACAGATGTTGGTGGACCCACGGCAAATCTATATAAGGCAAAATGTCCTCTATGGGATAAAAAGGGTGCGTGTATCAATAGAAAGTGTCTCATACCTAAAAAGTGCAATAATCTAAAACTGGGTCTTCGTGATTGCATTGATCTATATAAAGAGATATTAAATATTTCTAAGGTTAAACATGTATTTATAGAAAGCGGTATAAGATACGACCTCATATCCGGCAAAGATGGCGAAGAATATCTGGTGGCGATTTGTAAAAACCATATAAGCGGACAGATGAAGGTTGCCCCTGAACATTGTGTAGACCGTGTTTTAAAATTGATGAATAAACCTCCCATTGAGTGTTATGAAAGATTCGTAGAAAGATTTAAAGAGGTGAATGCTAAATTAAAAAAAGACCAGTATCTTGTCCATTATTTTATAACTGCCCATCCTGGTTCAACCCTTGAGGATGCATATGCTATGTCCCGATATTTGAAAAAGAAAAACATTTATCCCGAACAGATACAGGATTTCATGCCCCTTCCCATGACGACCTCTGGTTGTATGTACTATACAGAAATAGATCCTTTCACAGGCGAAAAGATATATGTAGCAAAGACATTTAAAGAGCGCAAGATGCACCGTGCATTAATCCAGTATAAGAATCCCAAAAATAAAAACCTGATAAAAGAGGCAGAAAACACACTAAAACAGAAGGGCATAAAAACAAACCTATAATTGATTGCTATCTTCATTCTTTTATACCTGAAGTTTAGATTACTATTTAACTGGTCGCTTTCAAACCTTGTCGACATGTTTAGATATAACCTAATTTACCTACAGAGACTTATGGGAATGGATCAATGAACGCCTTGAAGTAATGGCGCACGTGCCCCAGGGAGAACAACTTGTGCTGGAGTTTAGATAATTTAGATAGTATAATGGACTACAATAAAGAATCTTCAAGACAAGCTGATTTTGAAAGAGTAGATATATGTCAAAAAAGATGATTTTATTGGAGGTAACACCTAAAACAAAGTATTTTAGACATTAGTTAAAAATATATCTTTTAAAAAAGAAAGGGATACGATTATGACCAATACAGTGAAAGAGGTATTAACTGACTGCACACTTTGTTATCATAGCTGTGGGATAAGGGTTTTTGTAGAAGATGGCAAGGCTATAAAGGTAGAGGGTTTAGAATCCCATCCCCTTAATAAGGGTAAGCTCTGCACTAAAGGTGAGGCCATGCTTGAAAACATATACAGTCCACACAGGCTCAAATATCCCATGAAGAAAGGAAAGGGTGGATGGGAGAGAATAAGCTGGGAGCAGGCCTTAGATGAGATTGCAGAAAAACTTTTATCCCTAAAAAACTTATACGGCCCAACTGTGCTGGGCGTCTTTAGTGGATCTGTAGGTGTAGAGAATCTTGAAATGGTTGGCCTTACACAACGATTCAAGGCAGCATTTGGTTCCCCTAATTTCTTTTCAGTGGAAAGCATATGTTACAGAATGAGGATAAGGACGAGGCAGATAACATTTGGCAAATATCCTACAGAAGAACTCGATTCAAAACTTTATATCCTATGGGGACATAATCCCGATGCCTCAGATTTTCCTTTAAGGCTTGCAATTGAGGAAAACTTAAAAAAGGGTTCAAAGCTTGTGGTTATAGACCCAAAAAGAATTCCCCTTGCTGACAGGGCAGAAATGTACCTAAGGATTAGACCCGGAACAGATGGCGCAATGGCACTTGCCATGATAAATGTAATAATAAATGAAAATCTGTATGATAGTGAATTTATAGAAAAATACACCATAGGATTCGACAGACTTGTGCCACATATACAGCAGTATACACCTGAATGGGCAGAGAAGATAACATGGGTTCCTGCAGAAGATATACGTAAGCTTGCAAGGATGTTTGCCAATACAAAAGGCGCAAGTATATATCAGGGCACATGCACTCAGGATCAAACTGCAAATGGAACCCAGAATAGCAGAGCATTTTCAGTGCTACAGACAATCACAGGTAATATCAACATACCAGGTGGCTGGGTTATAAGCCCGAGGCTGCCACTGGGAAATGTGGGTATTGAAGTGGAAGGAGAACCCCTTGGTGCAGACAGATATCCTTTATTCTATGAAGTGTGGGGTAGAAAAAGCCCGTATGGTGTTGTAACCTGTCTGCCTGAAAATATCCCTGAAAAAATTAAGGCTTTTTTTGTCATTGGAGGCAATCCAATTGTATCCATGCCGGACTCAAATGCCTTTAAAGAGGCCTTTAAAAGGCTTGAGCTGCTCGTAGTTCATGATCTTTTCATGACAGAAACTGGCAGTTTAGCCCATTATCTGCTCCCTGCTTGCTCACACCTTGAGAAATGGGGTCTTGCTTATACATACAATGTTTGCCACTGCTTACCTTATTTGATGTTGAGAAAAAAGGCAATAGAACCTTTGTATGAAAGCTGGTCTGAATGGAAGTTTTTTACAGAGCTTGCTAAAAGACTCGGGATTGGAGACAAATTTTATTGGAAATCAGAAGAAGAACTTGTGGCATTCGAATTAGGGCCAACTGGTCTAACATTCGAAGAGCTTCTTAATGAAAAGCCTGAAGGCTCATTTTACCAGGAAAAACAATACGGTATGAAGGATGGAAGATTTTCAACCCCATCCCGAAAGATTGAAATATATAGCGAGGCATTGAAGATGGTCGGCTTTGACCCTCTACCTACATATCTTGAACCCCAGAGAAGCCCTATAAGCTCACTGGAATTACTCGAGAAATACCCATTGATTCTATCCACAGGGAACAGAAATTATTATTATACCCATAGCCAGTTCAGACACATACAAATGCTTAATAAAAAAAGCCCTGAACCATATCTTGAAATAGGTCCACAGACAGCAAAGAAATACGACATAAAGGAAGGTGATGAGGTAATAGTGGAGACCAATAGGGGTAGCGTTCGCATGAAGGCCCATGTGGATGATGCTGTTGCAGAAGGCGTTGTGTTTGTTCCACATGGATGGGAAAAAGATGCAAATGCAAACCTGCTTACTGATACGAACTGCAGAGAACCGATAATGGGTTATCCAGAACTAAAATCACTTTTGTGTAATATAAGAAAAAACATTGAAAGATAATATAAAGGCTTACTAAAAAGATGATTTAAAATTTTATTGAAAAAAAATTATAAGGAGAACAAATTATGGGTTTAAAAAAGCTTTTTGAACCAATTAAAGTTGGGAATGTGGAATTAAAAAACCGTATTATGATGCTTGGTATCACAACAGGCATGCTCGACAACTATAGAGTAACCCAGAAGTTTACAAACTTTTTTGGTGAAATCATACCTGGCCTTTACGCAGCAGGTGAAGTGGCAGGGGGTGTCCACGGTTCAAATAGACTTGGCACCAATGCAACGACCGATTGTGTCGTATTTGGACGTATTGCCGGTAAAAATGCTGCAAAAGGATAATTTTGTTAGACATTAGAAAAACAGTCGGTGATTTTTTTTCAGGACAACAACACATAAAATCACTGACTGTTTTTTTAATTTTAATTTTTAATTGAAGCATTCTTTTTTTCTTGACATCAAGGTCAATTTAAATTAAAAATAGGTGAATTTTTAGACTTAAAACTTTTAATAAAATGGGGCATAAAAAGACTTTACCGAAAAAAAACATTAAAAAAACGGTCAGAGTCACTTTAATTTTCTCATCGAATTATAACTTTAAAACCAGGAGGTTTAAAAATGGTTAGAGAAGCATTAGGTGTTGCCGGAACAGGGCTTTTAATTGTGTTTCTAACATTAATTATCCTCTCTTTGAGCGTGAAGTTAATGAGCTTTGTTGTCAAGTCAATGACAAAGAAGGGGGGTAAGTGATATGCATTTGTTAAATGTTTTATACGAAATCTATTTGAAAACAGGTATCCCCCATCTTGACTACAGATATGTCATTATGTGGCTCATAGGATGTCTTTTTATGTATCTTGCCATAAAAAAGGATTTTGAACCCCTCCTTTTGGTTCCCATTGGGTTTAGTATATTTCTTGTTAATATGCCCATAGCGCCCCTTACAGGTCCGGGTCAACTTATAAATCTATTTTTTAAGTATGGTCTTGAAACAGAGATTATACCCTGTCTTATTTTCCTCGGCATAGGTGCCCTTACTGATTTTGGACCTATGATTGCAAACCCAAAGACGCTACTACTCGGTGCTGCAGCACAGTTAGGCGTGTATGTGGCATTTTTTGGTTCAATCTTCTTTGGTTTTACTATAAAAGAGGCTGCATCCATTGGTATAATAGGTGGAGCAGACGGTCCAACAACGATTTATCTCGCATCTGCCCTTGCGCCCCATATGATGGGCATGGTTGCTGTTGCCGCATACTCGTATATGGCTATGGTGCCATTAATACAGCCACCGATAATGAAGCTCTTAACCTCAGAGGCAGAAAGAAAAATCAGGATGAAACAGTTAAGGCCTGTAACAAAGACAGAAAAGATAATCTTTCCTCTGGTGGCAACGGTAGTCATATGTCTTTTAACCCCAGATGCAGCACCCCTTATGGGTCTTTTTATGATTGGTAATCTATTTAGGGAGTGTAAGGTAGTGGACAGGCTTTTAAAGACCGCACAGAACGACCTTTTAAATATCGTTACCATAGTCCTTGGCCTTGCAGTCGGCTCTACTATGAAGGCAGAGGTATTTTTAAGTCCTAAACCTTTATTTATATTCTTTTTAGGTCTTGTTGCCTTTGCTTTTTCAACATTTGGCGGTGTTTTATTTGCAAAAATTATGAATCTTTTCTTGAAGGAGAAGATAAATCCATTGATTGGCTCAGCCGGTGTATCAGCAGTGCCTATGGCTGCCCGTGTATCACAGAAGGTTGGTCAGGAGGCAGATCCCAAAAACTTTCTGCTTATGCATGCCATGGGACCAAATGTAGCCGGTGTAATAGGAACAGCGGTTGCAGCTGGCACATTCCTGGCTATGTTAAAATAGATTTTAATTTTTTAACTGACTGGTAGGAAAAATATAATAACCTGGTAAAACTAAAGGCAGAAATTAGGCCTTTTTTCAGATTCGTGAAACAATGTATGTCAGGATAAGTAGGCCTATGCCTGCTAAATCTGTATATATACCAGGCTTTATAAGTAGTATAGCCCCTGCAATAAGGGGAACTCTAAGTACAATTGGTATTGCTCTGCCCATGAGCCATCCCTGCATACCACAGGCAAGGGCAAATGTGCCAAGAAGAGATGTGACAACAACCTGTATAACCTCAATAGGAGAGCCGATTAAAAGCATGGCTGGATTAAAGATAAACATATATGGCGCAATAAATGCCGCAACACCTAATTTCATGGCAGTAAAACCTACCTTATTAGGATGAGCCTTTGCAATGGCTGCCCCTGCGTATGCAGCAAGGGCAACAGGCGGTGTTATAGCAGAGATGCAGGCAAAATAGAAGACAAAGAGGTGTGCTGCAATGGGTAAGGCACTGAGTTTTGTTAGACCTGTTGTTATAACAGCAGCACAAATGGCATATGCAGCTGTTGTTGGCATACCCATACCAAGGACAATGGCAACAACCATAGAAAGAAAGAGTGCGATTGGCAGTATTCCCTTTGAAAAATCAAGTAAAATAGTTGCAAATTTTAAACCTATGCCAGTCTGGGAAATGATACCTATAACGATACCTGCTGCCGCACATGTCCCTGCCATCTCAATTGCACCCCGTGCACCGTTTGCAAGGGAATCAATAATTTTTTTAAGACCCATCCTTGTGTCTTTATTTGTCCAGCTTACTATAATGCATGCAGCCACAGCATAGGTTCCTGCTTTAATAATAGATGCCATGGCAATGGCAATATAATAAACAAGAACACCAAGAGGTGCAAACATATAGATTTTTTTCATTGTCTCTTTTTTACTTGGCAGTTTTTCCTTTGGGAGGCCCACGAGACCAGTCTTTGCTGCCTCAAAATCAACCATAAAATATACGGCAAGATAATACATAGCAGCAGGCAGGATTGCTGCCACAAGCACCTTAACATACGGAACACCCAGTATCTCTGCCATGAGGAAAGCGCCGGCACCCATGACAGGAGGCATGATCTGTCCGCCTGTGGAGGCAACTGCCTCAACAGCACCTGCAAAGTGGGCTTTGTACCCCATGTTCTTCATCATTGGGATTGTAAAACTTCCAGTTCCAACAACATTGGCAGCAGAACTACCAGATACAGTTCCAAAAAGAGAGCTGGATATGATGGCAACCTTTGCAGGGCCACCTCGAGCCCAACCGACAATGGAGTTGGCAAACTGGATAAAATATGCACCGACCCCTGAACTTCTTAAAAAGGCACCAAATACAACAAAAATATAAACGTATGCAGCGGATACGAAAATTGGCAATCCTAATATCCCATCAAGACTGAAAAGATAAGTAAATATCCTGGGCCAGCTGTAGCCTTTATGATAAAAAAGCCCTGGTAAATACTTTCCGAAATATCCATAGAGTATAAACAACATGGCAATTATCATTAAGGCAGTGCCTGTTGTCCTCCTTGTCATCTCTAAAATAGCAATGATAAACATGAGGGAGATGATGGTATCCCACGTTGTAGGCACAACGCCAACCCTGTAAATCCATTCGTCGAAGTTTATAACCATATATACAAAAGGTATTATAACCATGAGTATTAAGGCATAATCCACTGGGTGAACCTTTTTTTTAGCACCTTCCCAGCCTGGATAGAGAAGGAAACACATGAATGCAAGAAAAACAATGTGCATGCCCCTGAAATACCAGGGGTCAATAGGGCTTATGAGTAAGCAATAAAGATGGAAGAGGGAGCAGATGGCCCCCACAATGTAGAGTACCCAAGTGCCAAATTTTCCAAATTCCCGGGTTCTTATAAGTTCGGCATCTTTTATTTTACTGAGATCAACTGTTTTCTCTTCCATCTTCCCCCCTTCATTAAAATAATTTTTTTTTTAAGATTAATTTACTGTTTTAGTTCCTTTGGTATCTTGATGCCAATCTCTTCATAATATTTTATTGCACCAGGGTGAAGCGGGATAGGGGAATAGAGAATATTTTTAGGCTCAACCTCAACAGCAGATTTATGGACACTTACAAGTAAAGGTTTATTCAAAAAAATCTGTTTTGTAAATTCGTAAACAAAGTCTGCAGGCATGTCTTTGTAAGTAACCATAAAATTCCAAACAGTTAAGGTAGGTATATCGTTTGGGGCACTTTTGTATGTGCCTTTCGGAATAATACCTTTTGCAAAATCAGGGTGTTTTTTAATAAACCTTGTGGCAATGTCATCTTCAACCCCGATTACTACTATATCATGAGTTGTCTCTGTTGCTGAAATAAGCCCCCAGGATAGTCCTACCGATTGTCCGTTTGCATCAATAAGGCCATCTTTTAGTTGGTTATCAAGGTCAGAAGATGATGCATTTACTATCTTTTTTGGTTTAACACCGGCCTCTGCAATTATCATTGGCCAGTAAGTAGCCGGTGTTCCTCCCACAGGACCAGTGCCCACGATTTTTCCGTTAAAATCTTTAATGCTTTTTATCCCGCTTTTCTTTAAGGCATACATCTGAAAATATGTTGTATACATTGGGAATATTGCACGGATATTCTGATATTTTTTCCCTTTTGCCCAGCCTGTTCCTGTCCAGCCTTCATATGCAGGTGCTGCAGTTACCATTCCAAAATGAAGTTCTTTATTATTTACGAGCTGGACATTGTGCACAGGGCCACCTGTTGATTCAACAGAAGCAGGGATACCCATTTTTTCTCCAAGCACCTTTGCAGGACCTCCTGCCCATACATAATAGACCCCTCCGATAGGTGCTGCACCTATTGTAACACCTTTTACAGGCCAGTCTTTTTTCTGCTGTGCATTACACGGGGAGATAATAAAAGTGAATGATAGAAAACAAGCTAAACAAAACAAAAAAATACTCTTTTTCATGATAACCCCCTCCTTTTTTTTGTATCCAATTTTCTAACTACAATTTATAAAAAACATTGTCAATAAAAATTTATCTGATTTTCTTTTCTATGTTAGATTATTTATGTCTAATTCTTTGTTTAGTAGCTCAAAGTAAACCCTTATTTTGTAAGAAATATTTAATTTTTTATTTAGATTATCTTTTACATCATCTGTAAAAAATATACCAGATTTTACACTTTCTTCTGCCCATGTCCGTATGAGGAAGGCCCTGTTTACTGTATCACCTATAATGTCTTTTGATGCATACCCTGGATGGCCTATTAGACCTAAATAAATAGGTCCTGTATTTAAGACAATCATTAATTCCCTTTGATTTAATGCTTCTTTGCTACTTAACGCTGTGTCTATAGCCCTTTTTGTGTGCTCAGGCCCGGAAAAAAAGGCAAGAAAGCCATCACCCATATATTTAACAGGAATACCGTCATTTTTTAGGGTAATCTCGGTGAGCGTAAAAAACATTGCATTTAAATATTGAACGAGATCTTGAGGTTTCATCAATAGAGAACGTTTTGCAAAACCTATTATACCTGTTAACAGGACGGTTGCATCAAAAATGTGCTCTTCTCTATCTGTGATACCTAAAAGGAAATCTGTGCTTACATTAAAAAGGGTTGCAATCTTTATCAAAGATTTAATGTCAGGATAACTTGCCCCTTTTTCCCATTTTGATACCGCCTGGGTTGTAACCTGTAATGCATTGGCAAGGTTTATCTGTTTTAGCCCATGCTTTTCTCTTAACCGTCTTATTTTTATTCCCAAATCCATTTGGGTCTTTTTTTTGAAAAAATGTAAGCCTTAAAATCTTACTCTTTCATTAATCTTTCCTGAAGGGCCTTAAGTTCATTTTTTAACTCCATAGGCAAGTCTGACCCAAAGGTCTTGAAAAACCTTTCAATCTCTTTTGCTTCTTCAAGCCATGCCTCTTTATCTACATATAAAAGCTCTTCCATTGCTTCTCTTGATAATGATAATCCTGTTAGATCAAGGTCTTCAGGTCTTGGAACATACCCTATAGGTGTTATTCTGGCCCCTGCTGTTTTTAAACATCTACCTATTATCCATTCCAAAACCCTTAAGTTCTCGCCGAATCCAGGCCACAGGTAATTTCCATCTTTGTCTGTGCGAAACCAGTTAACGTGAAAAATCTTAGGCGGTTTTTCCATCTTTTTTCCCATATCAAGCCAGTGTTGAAAGTACATACCCATGTTATATCCGCAGAAAGGAAGCATTGCCATTGGGTCACGCCTTATTTCACCCTGTTTTCCATATTGTGCTGCAGTCCTTTCCGATGCCATTGTGGCACCTAAAAATACACCGTGCTTCCAGTCAAATGATTCGTATACAAGAGGCACTGTATGAGGTCTTCTGCCACCAAAAACAATAGCGTCTATTAAAACGCCGTGATGATGTTCTATCCTGTTGGAAATAGAAGGGCATTGGATTATAGGTGCAGTAAATCTGCTGTTTGGATGTGCGCCGAGCACTATATTCCCCTTTTTATCTACCATACCTGGTCTCCATGGCTTTCCTTCCCAGTTTATTCCTTCCTGAGGAGGTTCCCCATCCATGCCTTCCCACCAGATATTTTTATCTTTTGTCAGAAGCACATTGGTAAAAATCGTATTTTTCTTTATGGTTTCCATTGCATTTCTGTTTGTATTATAGTTTGTTCCTGGAGCTACACCGAAAAACCCTGTTTCAGGGTTAATTGCCCAGAGTCTTCCATCTGTGTCTATACGCATCCAGGCTATATCATCGCCAACGGTCCATATGCGATAGCCTTTATGTTTCATGCTTTCCGGTGGAATGAGCATGGCGAGGTTTGTCTTTCCGCATGCACTGGGAAATGCACCGGCAATATATGTGATGCGTCCGCTCGGGTCTTCAACACCCATTATAAGCATATGTTCTGCGAGCCATCCTTCCTGTCTCGCAAGATAGCTTGCAATTCTCAAGGCTAAGCATTTTTTGCCAAGGAGGACATTCCCGCCATAGCCTGAACCTACGCTCCAAATCGTGTTGTCTTCTGGAAAATGGAGAATTAATCTCTTTTTCTCATCGAGGTCTGCCTTACCGTGCAGGCATTTTGTAAATTTACCGTTTGTTCCAAGTTTTTTTAATACTGCAGAACCCATTCTTGTCATGATTCTCATGTTTAATACAACATAAATGTTATCCGTTAGCTGGACACCTATTTTTGAGAAAGGTGAACCAATGGGGCCCATGGAGAAAGGAACAACATACATGGTTCTTCCCCTCATGGAACCATAAAAAATTTCTCTTGCCTTTTTATATGCCTCATCAGGTGGCATCCAGTTGTTCGTTGGTCCTGCCATCTTTTTCGTGGATGTGCAAATATATGTGAGGTGTTCGGTCCGTGCCACATCATTAGGGTGTGTTCTGTGATATACGCACCCAGGCCATTTCTCCTGATCCAGTTCAATTAGTTCCCCTGTTTTGAATGCTTCCTGCTCCAGCATTTTCTTTTCTTCCTCTGAACCGTCACACCAGTGGATTCTATCAGGCTGACACAGTTCAGCCATTTCTATGATCCATATTTTTAGTTGTGCATGTTTTGTGGGCCAGGAACTTACATTGTATGTGATAAACATTTAGCTCTCCTTATTTGATATTTTTTCATAAAATAACACAAAAGTAATATAAAATAAAATAGTAATTAAAGATTATCCATAAGGTTTTGTCAATGAATTTGCATTGGTGGCAATAATCTACTTTGTATACATTTTTTAAAATTTTCTTGAAAATAATTATGGCGTATGTATAAGCTATCATAGTCGAGCAGCTGACTTTCAATGGAAGTGGAGTGTAAATCTTCCGCTGTCCCGCAACTGTGATGGCTTATGGATTGTGCACGGCTTTTTGCCAGTCACTACCTTAAATGGTGGGAAGACGCACAATTCCCAATGCCTAAGCCAGGAAACTTTGGGTCGGACACACTGCACGCATATCCTTACGAGGTATAGGGAGGTGCAAAATGAAACATAATCCAGCCTGAATCCCGGAAATCATTAACCTTACAATTTTATACAAGAAATTAAAAATTAAGAAAGGAGAAGATATGCATTCTATCATATTAAATATATTGTTGTTTTTTTTCCTCGTCTTTAACCCCCCCACTACATTTGCCCAGCAGGGGCCTTACAAACTCGATGAAATAGTTGTTACAGCATCGAGAATCGCTACCCCCCTTGTAGAAACTCAGGCAAATATTACGATTATTACAAAAGAAGACATCGAACAGATGGGTGCTACAACTGTTATAGACATATTCAAGGGTGAACCTGGTGTGTTTACGGCAAATCTATTGAACAACCCCAAAACTGCCCAAGTTGATATACGCGGTTTTGGAGAGACAGCACCTTCCAATGTTCTATTTTTAATCGACGGCAGAAGGATAAATGGTATTGATATGTCCGGCGCAGATTTAACCCAGATACCCGTTGAAATGATAGAAAGGGTTGAGATATATAGAGGCCCTGCTACAGTTTTGTTCGGAGATAATGCAGTGGCCGGTGTCATAAACATTATTATGAAAAAGGGTGAAGGAAAACCAAAGGCAAAGGCTTCAATTGTAGCAGGAAGTTATGGACTTTTTTTACCTAAATTGAGTATTTTAGGCAGGCAGGAAAGATTTAGTTACTACGGCCTTGCATCATCCTATGATACAGAAGGATATAGGCACAACAATAGCATAAGGACAAAGGACCTGTTCGGCAATTTTTCCTTTGATGCCTTAAAAACACTTACCCTTAACTTACAAACAGGCTTTCACAAGGATACATACGGTCTGCCAGGGGCACTTTCTTTTGATGAATTAACCACAGGTAAATACAGCAGAAAGGATTCTAAAACACCCGATGACTCAGCAGATACAGAGGACAATTTTATAAATTTAGGAGCTGATTTAAAACCCTTTGATGATTTCGTGTTCTCCCTAAATGGCTCATACAGGATAAGACATAATAGTGCTAAATACGTATCATCCAACTGGTATACCATGAGAACACTTAAAACCTATGGCCTGCTCCCAAAGATAACCTTAAAAAAATCCATTGGTAGTATGAATAACACACTCGTTGCAGGTTTTGACTACTATAAAAACCCCACAAGGGCTACTGATTTTTCACCTGGCCTTTGGGGAACCGACTCTGTGACAAAGATTACAAGGACCGATTATGCCTTTTACATAAACGAAGAGCTCTCACCTATTAGAGACATTATTATAAGTGCCGGTTACAGGTTCCAGAAGTCTTTTTGGGATATAAACTATGTGGATAATCTTGGGGCATTGCCTTTTATTGATAGGACTGTAAACGATAAAAAAGAGGCATTCAGGGTCTCTGTTAATTACCTTATTGGTAAAAGGGGTAATGCCTTTTTAACCTATGCAAAGGGCTTCAGGATGCCAGTAACGGATGAGCTTTTTAATGTATGGGCTATACCTCCTGTCAATGATGCATTAAAGACCCAGGTTGTAAAAGAATGGGATGGAGGTGTAAGATATAATATTACAGAATGGATAGGCAGTAGCTTTACATTTTTTTATTCAAAGACAGACGATGAGATATATTATAATCCCTATACCTTTTCCAATGGCAATTACGACAAAACAAAAAGGCAAGGTGTAGAGGCAGCAATCTTTTTAGACCCACTTAAGGATTTGAGAATATCTATCCAGTATTCATATGTAGATGCAAGGTTTGATGGAGGAGAATTCGACAACAACAAAATCCCCCTTGTTCCGAAAGATAAAATTACTTTTAAATCCTCTTATAAATGGAAAAACCTTACTTCAAATGTAACTTTATCCTATTTATCAAAAAGATATCTAATCTCTGACCAGAAAAACGATTTGCCTCAGCTGCCAGGGGTAACATTAATAGACATAGATTTTAAATATGCGCTGGGAAATTTTGAGGCCCTGTTCGGTATTAAAAATCTTACAAACAAGAAATACAGCGAATATGGTGTGGCCAGTTATCCTTTTGGACAACCGCCGAGGGCAAATTACCATCCGTCACCGGAAAGGAATTTCTATTGCGGCCTTTCGTATAATTATTAAGTATAACTTATGGCGAATAAAGGTAATGCCATCTGCTTTTTTGATAATGGGGGGCCTATATTACTTTAGGCTCCCATATCTCCATATACTGTGCCTTTTTATATCAAAACATGGCCTTCATAATCCCGTAATTTTAATGCCCTTGAGATAAACCCTCAAAAGAACTTGCCTTATAAAGCATGCTTAAACCTCATAAGTTAAAAAAAGGGCCTAAGGATTATTCATTATCGCCCTTTTTAATAAAGTTTTTGCAATTTGCACTTTATAGGCATTCTGGGAGAGGGGGTATGCACTTTTAAAAATCTTTTGGCTAATCTCTTCAGCTATCTCATGGTCAATCTTTTTCCCAGCAAGGTCTCTTTTAATACCATCTATGCATATTGGTTCAGGGGCAACACCACCTAAGACAATTTTGACATCCTTACATATACCATTTTCTATTTTTAATATACCGGCAACACTTGCAATGGCAAAATCAATGGGTTTTCTTAATGTAAACTTTTCATATCTTTGAATGGATTCAATGGGAGGTATTGGAATTATTATGTCTTTTATCAGCTCATCATATTCAAGGTTCGTTAAGCGTGTTGCAGTTGCTTTAAATAAGTCTTTGGCCTTTATCCTTCTCTTTGTGGTTACAATTACAGCATCGAGGGCTATTAAGGCAACGGCAATGTCAGAAGGCTGTGTTGCAAGGCATCCGCAGTTAAAACAACGTTTTGATTCTGTTTGAATATCGTCAAATCCAACGCTAAGTATCTCTTCAATGTTAATATCACTAACCCTTTCTTTGAGAGGGACCTTTTGGATTTTAATCCTCGGTAATTGATTAAAGTTAGATGCTACAAAATACTGTATTCTTTGATTTTCCTTGTAAAATTCTGTTGTATTTAAAAATCTGTTTATAGCACCTGCTTTTTCTTTTCCGCTGGCTATTGCCTGTATTACAGTGGATGGACCTGTCTCCATATCGCCACCAATGAATACAGACGGGTCATCTGTTATTTTAAAAATGGAATAGAGGAAATTTTCTGTCCTTTGACCTATTGCAATCAAAATCGATTCAGCTTCTATTACAAATGAAGGCCCTGATTCATCGAAAATAGGATTAAATGTACCGTCAGCTTCCCTCACAGACAGACATCTTACAGTTTGTATTCCTTTGACCCTGCCTTCTGCTTTAAGGATTTCTTTAATCCCGAGATTAGGATGGATTATTATGCCTTCTTCTTCTGCATCTATAATCTCATCATCTAAGGCCAGCATCCTATCCTTTGAATCAAAATCCCACGATTCAAGGCATACAATATGGACATCTTTAGCCCCTTTTCTTATTGCAGTTCTTGCCGCATCTATTGCCACGCTTCCACCACCTATTACAACGACTTTTTCTCCAATGCCCACATCTTCTCCGTTATTTATTCTTTTTAAATAATCCAGTGCATAATATACACCTTGGGCATCTTCTCCTGGCACACCTAATTTAATGGATTCCCATGTGCCTATTGCTATAAAAATAGCATCGAATTTTTTCTTAAGTTCCTGGATGGTAATATCTTTTTCTATCTCCACACCTGTTTTGAATAAAATACCCATGTGTTCAAGGGCTTTTATCTGTCTTTTTACTATATCCTTTGGTAAACGATAAGGCGGAATGCTGTATAAAAGCATACCACCTGGTTCAGAAAATTTTTCAAATATCGTTACCTTATGGCCATAACGTCTCAAAAAAAATGCCGCAGAAAGCCCAGCAGGTCCTGATCCAAAAACGGCAACATTTTTGCCTGTTTCTGCTACAGGCTGTTGATAGAACTCTTCATATCTTTCAAGAATTAAATCGCCGATTGTGCGTTCAATGCACTGAATAGCAACGGGTTCATCGTAGGCACCTCTGTTGCATTTGGGCTCGCAGAATACAGGGCATACCCTACCTGTAATAGCTGGAAGGGGATTACTTTTAAGTAGAGTCCTTGCTGCATCATCTATGTTTCCTTTTTTTATTTCATTTATGTATATATTTATGTCTATATGGGCAGGACAGCCTTCAGAGCAAGGATAATTTTCAAGGGGTGCTGCACCGAATATAGAGTGGTATCTATTTTCACCAAGCAGGGCATTGCACAACTCTCCACCTTTTCTAAGACACTTGATTGTCCCTCCCACTTGATGGGGGTACCTGTAATACCAGCACCTAACATCCTGGGCTAAATTTCCAGCAATTGTAGCCATATTTCGCACATTAGGGCTTGCCACAGACCTGGCTGCGTCTGAAAGTAATCGACAATATTTTTTAATTTCAGGTGATTCTGCTATATCCGATAGTTTTGTTAGTGCACCGATCCTTATGGTTTTTCCTTTTGTTTTAATATAATTCAAGTTAGGTATTGTTTTTATATTGACGATTGCCTTTGGATATTCTTTTAAGCATCTGTTTTTCATTGCACTTATTAAATCAGTTCCTCCGGCATTTACTTTTGCATTGCCTTTATATCTTGATAGGAGATTTACAGCCTCTTTTACGGTTTTTGCATTATAATGTTCAAAGGGTTTCATTTTTACCTCCCCATTGCTTTAAAAGCCTCGTTTGAATGTGTATCAAATTTGTTTGACGAAATCTTACCAAGTGCTTTCAATATTTTATCCGGTGTTATGGGATACTCGTATATCCAGCGACCAATTGCATTTGAAACAGCCATAAGGATTGCCGAAGGCCCTGGTGAGGTCGCAATCTCACCAACGCCGACGGCATGAAATCTGTGGCTTGGGAACGGTGTTTCAAGCACAACATTTTCTATTTCAGGAAGTTCGGCTGTTGTCCTCCATTTATAGTCAATGAGGTTTGCATTTAATATGTGTCCTGTCCTTTTATCGAGCACTGTTTCTTCAAAGATAGCGCTATCAATACCTGCTGAGCCTAAACAGGCATTCAATTGTCCTTCGAGCCCTAAGGGGTCTATGACCTGTCCAACATCTGTGGTATTGACTATGCGAATAATATCTATTTTTCCTGTTTCAACATCCACCTCCACCTCAACAAAGGTCATCATGCAGTTGCACATCGTGTAATCAGGTTCAAAGCGCCCAAAGCCAAGTATTGTCCTATCATTACCTATTGCTCTCCAGGAAATGCTTTTTTTTGGGTCATTTTTTACAAATATAACCCCATCCTTTGTATCCAGCTCCTCTGGTTTGGCGCCTAATTTTGGTGCTGCAAATTCTAAGAGTTTTTGTCTGGCATCCTCGGCAGCATTAATGGCTGCTGACCCAATAGCATAAGTCCCCCGTGAACCAACAGGACCAAATTCAAAGGGTGTAACAAGGGTATCTGCAGGTGTTAATCTTATATTGTCCGGATGTATCTTTAAGACCTCTGCAACCATTTTTGCAAGGTTGGTCTTCTGTCCTGTGCCGTGTTCTACTGCACAGATAAAAAGGGTTGCCGTTTTATTGTAGTTAAGCTGGACATATGCCTCAGCCGTATCTTCTCCTATATCTGCATTACCGTGAACCCCAACCCCTATGCCTCTATGTTTATTTCCATTTATAGCAGTTGGTTTAAGCCATCCTTTCCACTTTTCCTTCCAGCCAAATCTTTTTGCGCCTTCTTCCATTGCCTTTGAAAAATCAATACCCCTGAAGTTATACCAGTTTCCGTCTCTCCAGTAATACCCTCCCTGTGGTTTTACAAAATTTTTTTTCAAGACCTCAAAAGGATCAAGCCCTGCTTTTTCCATGGCGAGACATAAAAGCGGTATAAAAGAACATTTTAGTTCCTGGCCTCCAAAACCCCTTATGGAGCCAGAGGCATTTCTATTTGTCACTACAACATAATTTTTTAGATCCCAATTGGGGCACTGTGCCATAATCATAAGCTCACCGGACCCAATAGCCACCTGCGCCTGTGTTGTAAAGGAATAATAACCTGTATCCACATACCATGTCCCAGAAATGGCAGTTAAAGTCCCGTCTTTTTTCATACCCACCTTTGCGTTTATCCTCGAGCTTAACCTTAATGTAAAATTTGCCATATGTTCTTCTTTTGTGAATACTACCTTTACAGGCCTTTTTGTAGCCATACTTAAAAGTATGGCATAACTTTGAACCTGCCAGCACATGATTTTTGTTCCAAAACTACCTCCGCAGTGAACCCCTATGGACCTTATATCCAACTGTCTATTAAACACATGAAATAGTGTTACTTTATCCATATATGGTGCCTGAGTAGTAGCCCAAAGGGTCACCTTATTAGGTTCTTCCCATAATGCTATTGCACCTACTGTTTCTGGTGGGAGTGCATTGGGAATGTTTTCGTATCCAAATGTTCCTTCTGTGATAACATCTGCCTCCCTAAATCCCTTTTCCACATCACCCCTTGTTACACCTTTAAGGCAATTAGGTCCATAAATGATGGTGCCACCAGGTAAAATATTATCGGGATATTCGTCATATAAGGCAGGTGCGCCTGGCTTTAAGGCAGAATCTATGTCGAATACAGCAGGCAGAACCTCATATTCCACTTCTATAAGGTTAAGGGCCTCTTCTGCAATCTCAGAAGAAGTAGCAGCCACAAGGGCAACGGCATCACCTACATATCTTACCTTGTTATCAAGAACCCTAACTATTCTTGGGGTTCCTCCTCTAAAATCAGGAATATCTTCCCATGTTAGAATAGCCTTAACGCCTTTTAAATTTAGAGCCTTTTCCTTGTTGACCTTTTTAATCTTTGCATGGGCATGGGGACTTCTTAAAACCTTTCCGTATAGAAGATTTTGAAATTTAAGGTCATCAAGATATTTTATTTCACCAGTTACTATATCCTTTGAATCCTTCCTTGGAATAGGTTTTCCTATATAACTAAACATTTCTGCCATAACTATCTCCTTTCGTTCAACGCAGCCTTAACTGCTTTTATTACCTGGTAGTAACTAATGCACCTGCAGAAATTGCCAGAAAGTGCCTCTTTTATCTCCTCTTCTGTGGGATGTTGTGTTTTTTCTAATAGTGCCTTTGATGACATAATCATGCCAGGGGTGCAAAATCCGCATTGGAATGCATTATGTTCAATAAATTTTTTCTGTAATAAATCAAGCTCCCCTGTTTTAGGATCTTTTAACCCTTCTATGGTAGTAATCTCTTTGCCATCGCATTCAACAGTAAGAATAAGGCAGGAAAGAACAGCCTTCCCATCCATAATTACTGTGCATGCCCCGCATGCCCCATCATCACAAGAAATTTTAGTGCCTGTAAGATTTAAAATCTCTCTCAATGTATGTGAAAGGGTATGATGTGGTCTTATCTGCCAGTCCTTTTCCCCGATTTCAAACTCATAAAATTCTCCGTTAATCTTTAAATTTATTGTTTTTTGTTTATTATTCATGGAAACCCCCAAAGAGTATTATAGTTTTATATATAAAACTTATGTTTAAAATCACATACCATAATTTAAAAATAAATGTCAAGGGAAAACAAAAAATTCAATTTTTCCAAAATTTTTTTTAAAAATTTTAGATTTAGATATATTCTCTTTGACATTATTTAAATATTTTTTTAAAAAATTCTAACTATGGATGATAAACAAAAACTATGGTCAAGGGATTTTTTAATCGTAACGATTATAAACTTTTTTATCTACATTGTCTTTTATCTGTTGATGGCCACAATCGCTTCTTATACTATCAATAACTTTAATGCCTCAACGAGTATAGCCGGTCTTGCTTCAGGAATTTTTATTATTGGTATATTATTCGGGAGGTTAGGGACGGGGAATATAATTGAAGGAATAGGGAGTAAAAAGATTCTGATTATCGGGACCCTCTCTTATGCAATTGTATCTGCCTTATACATTTCGGCCATAAACATACAGCTATTAATTTTAATAAGATTTTTACACGGATTTGCTTACGGGATTGCAAGCACTGCCACAGGGACCATTGTGGCACAGGTTATACCCATAAGTAGAAGAGGGGAGGGCATTGGTTATTACAGTATGAGCCAGATACTGGCCACTGCCTTGGGCCCATTTTTGGGAATCTTTTTAATCCGTTATGTAAATTTTAAGGTAATTTTTATCATCACGTCTTTCATTGCAATAATGAGTTTTGCCATATCGATTTTCATAAGACAGCCTGTCTCTGGAGAAACAAAAAATGTCCGAACAAGTTCTGGCCCTGAAAGGAAATTCAAGGTTTCAAACTTTATTGAAGGCACTGCAATTCCTATCTCTATTTTAATTATGATCCTGGGTTTTAATTATTCTTCAATACTTACCTTCATTTCTTTATACAGTAAGGAACTTAACCTTGAAAAAATTGCAAGTTTTTTCTTTATTGTTTATTCCATTGTAGTTGTATTTTCGAGGCCGATTTCAGGTCGTTTGCTCGATGCAAAGGGGCCGAATTTTGTCATATACCCATGCCTGTTATTATTCTCCATTGGATTGGTAGTTTTGAGCTTAACAGAAAGGGGTGCAACCTTTTTGCTATCTGCAGCAATAATAGGGCTTGGGTATGGAAATTTTCTTTCATGTGGCCAGGCCATCTCAATTAAGAATGCGCCGCCAAACAGATTGGGTCTTGCCACTGCTACATATTATATTTTCCTTGATATAGGTTTTGGAATAGGGCCCTATCTATTTGGATCACTCATATCTTTTATGGGATATAAGGGGCTTTATATGTTTATGGCCATAGTTACCCTTGCTTCGATCCCCCTATATCTATCTCTCGTTAGAAGATAGGTTTTTATTTTCTATATTTGGATACTTTTTTTTGATATGTTGCCTCTTTTTAAATAGGACAGATAATTTTCCGAAACATCATTTACAATTTTTTTTAAATAATTGATGTTGTTATCTATTGCCTTTTGATAGAGATCTTCGTTTATTCCCCATCTAACCTTAAAATGATATACCATGAAGCGGTTCATACCACCTAATTGCTTTTTCCATCTATCCAGGATAAAATTGTAAAAGGAAACTGTTTTTTTTATAAGGTCAAATTCGTTTATAAATTTGTAGATATTTCCTTCATTAAATTCTTTAAAAAGAAATAGGAGCTTTTCAAGATAGAGCCTATCTGCCATTTGACCGATGGAATCTGCGGTTCCCAATATCTTGCCTATAACCATTGCATCGTGGGAATTGAATTTTATCTTATCAATATTTTTTGTAAGTTCTGTGCATTTTATCATGCATGCACAAGCGTATATGTCATCAATTGGGGCTTTGTTTTGATAAAGATAATTTTTTGCAAATTTTATGCTTCTATCCACATGTTTTAATGTATACCTTGCCCCTGTTCCTTTCTTATCCCCGGCCTTTTGGATATATCCTGTATCGTGGAAAAGGGCTGCAAAAAGGCCAATCAAAACAATATGTTCATGAAATCTTTCTTTTTTAATTGAATAACCGTGGATCAATCTTATTGTAGCAAGTAAAGTGTTTAAGGTATGATTGAGGTCATGATAATCTGTATTACACCCACGATACCCTGGATACTCACCTCTAAACAGTCTTATTACATCATTGTATACTTTTTCAAACAAGGCGTATTCAAAATTTTCGTATATCATGGATATGATTTTTTTTGTTTCATTAAAGACCTCTAATGTATCGTCCATCTTGACTAGGTCGTAGAGCTTGACAGTGTTATCTATCTTGCACTTCATGTTTTTATTTCAATCCTGAAATCAAATATTATCAAATAATTGAAGAAAGTAAAATTTTTTTATGAGTTGTCTTTGATTTTTTTCAGTTCTTTTATCTTTATGTGTTCTTTCAATAAAAAGAAAAAACCCATTATGTTGTATGGGATATACCATGAGGCATGAAAGAAAATGGATGTAGTAAACCCCTGTGATTTAGGGATATCAAAAACTGTAAGAAGATAAACAAGGACAAACTGATATACACCTATATAACCCGGTGAAGACGGGACCGCTATACCCATATTTAAAAGCGCACATACAAAGGGGACATAAAAAAAATTTAAAGATAACCCTATTGTGAGTGTGACAAAATATAATGCTGCGCTCATGCAAAGCCACTGTATAAAGGCAATGAAAATGTAATATAAAACAGTCAAAGGGGATTTAATCCTGGCAAGGTTCTCATGAATTTCATAAGCCCTTTTCCCTATTTTTTCAAAGACTGGTTTACGGGTATTATATAGTTTATCTACAATGATTTTTGTTGCCTTTTTGTTGCTGAACAAAATAAATACACTTATGCAAACAGTGAGTAATAAAATGAGCAAATATATGGCATTTGAAATCTGGTGTGGCAAGTTCTGTTTGGGGAAAAAGACAAATGTTATAAGAAGAAGTCCAATGAGGTCAAAAAACCTATCTATTAGGACTGTGGATAATGCCAGTGAAAAGGAAAGCCCCTCTTTTTTTGATAAGACATATCCCCTTACTACCTCCCCGATTCTTGCAGGAAGGACATTGTTTATAAAAAGGCCTATGATTAATGCAACAAAGGTATTTTTCACATGGACACGACTACCTGCTATTTTTGACCATTTAAAGGAAGAAAAAAAAGCTGCAAGAAGAATAAAACATGTGGGGATGAAAATAAGCCTGTAGTCTGCATTTTTAAGTATTACATAAATATCTTTAAACTGAATGTCTTTTAAAGAAAAATATAGCAACAAAATACTTATAAAAAACCCCAATATTGTAATAATTCTATTTTTGTTCACCCTTTACCCCTAAATCTTTTTAGATTAGGATATTTTTCTGATTGCATATTAGTGAAATAAATACCGACACTCACGAGGATGAGCCCGCCTATTAGTCCTAATGTTATCTCTTCCTTTGACAATAGAACCCCAAATATCACACCGAATACAGGTGTGAGGAATGTAAAGGCTGAAAGTTTTACAACGGGATATTCATGGATTAATCTAAACCAGGCCAAATAACTAAAAAAGGCCACCACAATACTTTGAAAAATTAAAGATAATGCAACTTCAACTGTAAGGTTTAAAATCCATTTCTTTTCAATAACCCATGCACAGATAAAAAGAATGGGCACAGAAAACAAAAGCTGATATATGAATGTGTTTATAGGATGGACTTTCTGGGCAAGATATTTTTTTATATACAAGGTAGTGGCAGCCCAGAGAAAAGAGGCAACAATTGCAAATATATCGCCGATGAACATGGAGCTTGAATAGTAGGCAGGTTTACCTGAAAACACAAGATAAACACCTATAAAGGCACATATGAGCCCTAAGATCTTGATTAAATTGAGTTTTTCCTTTAAAAACATATGTGCCCCAATGGCAACGACAAAAGGGGAAAGATATACAAGCACTGCAGTTCGGGCAGCACCTGTATATAATACGGCAAGATAGAAAAAGACAAATTCAAGACCAAAAAGCATCCCGGTAACAAATCCATGAAACAAAATAATACCTCTGTGCAGCACAGGTTGTTTTATTAAAAGACAATACATTATACCGAAAAAAGATGCAACAAGCGACCTTATAAATGTTGTGAAAACAGGTGAGAGCCCTGTATTTGAAAACTTGATGGCAGAATAATTTAATCCCCACAATATGGTAAGGATTAAAATAATTACAAACCCCCTTGTATCTATATGGTCTTTAGGCATGGCGCACTCCCAACGTTTTCCTTGACAATCTTATACCTTTTTTGTTCTATTAAATCACTTAAAAATAGGAGGGATTAAGATTAAATGAAAAAAACAGGTATTGTAGGAACAGGTTCTTATCTACCTGAAAGAATAATGACAAATTTTGATATTGAAAAATTTCTCGATACATCTGACGAATGGATATATACAAGGACAGGTATTAAGGAAAGAAGGATAGCAGAAGAAAATCAGGCTACTTCAGATTTATGTAAAGTTGCATCTGAGAAGGCAATGGAGGCAGCAGGAATAAAACCTGATAATATTGACCTTATTATACTTGCCACAATAACCCCTGACACACATTGTCCTGCAGGGGCAAACTGGCTGGAGGCAAAATTAGGATGCCATAAAGCCGTTTCCTTTGATATAACGGCTGCCTGCAGTGGTTTTATCTTTGCCCTCCATGTGGCCGATAGAATGATAAAGTCAGGCACAAATAAGGTTGCCCTTGTTGTTGCCGGTGAGATTATGAGCAGAGTTGTAAACTGGAAAGAAAGGGAAAGCTGTATATTGTGGGGTGATGGTGCAGGTGCAGCAATAATAACTGAGACATCTCAGGGTGCTGAGATCCTATCCACACACATACACACAGATGGAGCAAACGGTGATACATTACTTATGCCAGGAGGGGGTTCAAAGACAACACCCATTTCTTATGAAA
Source organism: Deltaproteobacteria bacterium (assembly GCA_029777945.1). GTDB lineage: Bacteria > Desulfobacterota > Syntrophorhabdia > Syntrophorhabdales > Syntrophorhabdaceae > JAKORG01. The sequence continues at coordinate 37,503 of JAKORG010000017.1, forward strand.
GTGTAGACAAAGGATTGCATTATCTTAAAATGATTGAGGCAAACAAATCTTTTAAAGTAGCGGTAAATAGATTTGCAGAGGCATGTGAGGAGGCTGTTAATGCAAATAATTACAGGATAGAAGACGTTGATGTAATAATACCTCATCAGGCAAATTTAAGAATCATCCAAGGTATGGCGAAAAAATTAAAAGTTTCAGAAGAAAAGGTATACATGACCATAGAAAAATATGGTAATATATCATCGGCTACTGTGCCAATAGCCCTTGACGAGGCTGTAAGAGACGGCACAATTAAAAAGAGTAGTCTTGTTTTACTTACTGCCTTTGGTGGAGGGCTTACCTGGGGTAGTTCTTTGATAAGATGGTGATTAAGAAGTGATAACTGACAAAGAACGAGTGGTATTCACTCTTTCTATACGGAGGGATGGCTGAGCGGCCGAAAGCGGCGGTCTTGAAAACCGTTGGGCGTTTACGCGCCCCGTGGGTTCGAATCCTACTCCCTCCGTTTTTTTATTAATTCTTAACACTTCACATAATTTCTTAAAGGTTTTTAAGGTCTTATTCACCAATATATAAGTAATCCAGGTGTGGCTCAAACCCTCATGGCCATTATTAACACTCGCCACTTTGGATATATCCTGCCCAATGTGGTGTGAAACTGTACTTCTCTTAGAGAAAACAATCTTGAAATTTCTCAAAACCAATTGGCAAAAGACTTGGATCATAGCATCAACTTTTTCTTTCATAATTGGTAACTGGATGGATAAGTTTTAAGAATGACAGTTATATTTTTGCTAATAATTCTAAGATGATTTGTTTTTGATAGAAGCTATTCTAGGCCCTGAAAAATCGTATTAACCCTGTTTTTTAAATTTAATCAGACGAAATAGAAGGTTACCAGCTAAAATCCTTCTGTATATTTTACTTGCACGAATGTCATCAATGGGAGAGATTGCAGCCTCGACTATCGGTATCAGAGTCTTGAACGTATCTTTAGATAAAGGTTTGCCTGTAATGGCAGTTTCTGCCTCAATAGACTCTACCACTGTAGGTCCAACGCTACCCCACGCAAACCTTGCTTTCTCCACAATACCATTTTCCGAATACCTTAACAGGGCTGCAAGGCTTGCAATGGATATGGTAAGAGATTGACGTTGTCCAACCTTTTCGAAATGTTGGATATTGTAGATATTGCTGTCGTGGAGCCACACACCGTATAAAATCTCTCCATCCTTTAATGCTGTTTTTCCCGGTCCTAATATAAAATCTTTGATAGGCATGTATCTTATATATTCTTTTGACCTTATCTCCATCTGTGCATTAAGTACATATAAGGGTGGCAGGCTATCGCCTGCTGGAGAGGCTGTGCAGATATTGCCTCCAATTGTGCCCATATTTCTTATAGAAGGTGAACCAATGGACTTTAATGCCTTTGTAAGCACAGGGAATTTTTGCTGAATTATCGGATTCAGAATCAATTGGCTGTGGGTAGAGCATGCACCGATAAATACGTTGCCTTTACTTTCATATACGTTATGAAGCTCTTCAATTCTTTCCAGACAGAGAAGGTGAAAACCCTTTAATGCATGGGAACCCCTTAATTTAACAAGCATGTCAGTTCCACCAGCGTAGAGCATTGTATACGGTCGTTTTTGTATTATGTGCCATAGTTCATCCAGTGTTTCGGGGAGATAAGAATTAATATCAGATTTCCTCTGCAATCTTATTCCAGAAACAGGATGCTTTTTTCTTCTATCAGTTCTTTCAGTTCTTTTTGCTGCGACCTCTATGGCCTCAACAATCTTTTGATATCCTGTGCAACGGCAAAGGTTACCGCTTATTGCCTCTCTGATTTTTCTCCTTGATGGTGTGTGGTTTTTTGTCAGAAGTGCATGGGCTGTTATAACCATGCCAGGGGTGCAGAATCCACATTGAACAGCACCATATGCTACAAAAGCCTCTTGTATGGGGTGCATGGTCCCATCCTTTTGAAGGCCTTCAATGGTTGTGATGTTTTTGTCTTGGAGCTGAATGGCACACATAAGGCAGGCGAGCCTGGTTTTTCCGTCAACGTAAATGGTGCATGCGCCGCAGTCACCGGCACCGCAACCCTCCTTCGTCCCTGTCAAGCGCATATCTTCACGGAGAATATCAATTACTCTTCTTTCTGGTTCTGCATCAATCTCTACAAATTTATTGTTTAAGATAAAGCTGATCTTCACTTCGCTTCCCCTTCTGTTTTGTTTGTGTAAAGAAGTAACAAAATCTTTTCTGCTGTAAAGGGCGCACTAAAAATTCTTTTTTTGCATGCATCGGCAATAGCATTTGCTATGGCAGGTAAGGGCCCGCTTGTAGCAACCTCTCCCACTCCTTTCAGACCAAAGGGTCCTGACTCTTCTTCTGTTTCAACACATATGGATATGATTTCAGGGACATCCTTTGCAGTAGGGATGGTGTATGTGGCAAGGTTTTCCGTAAGCACCTTGCCTTTTTCAATTATAAATGATTCGGTTAATGCATAACCTATTCCCTGGGCAATTGCCCCCTGTATCTGCTGTTCGTATAGCTGTGGATTTATGACCCTTCCTGCGTCTGTTGCTGCAATGTATGCCTTTACTTCAATCCTGCCTGTAATTATGTCAATTTCAGTATATACAAGGTGGCACCCATAAGAATATATAAGGTGAGGCCCCATGTATATTATGTCGAGTTTGTCCTGGACCGTAGGCATCCTGAAATACTCTGTAAAAACTCGATCCGAATCATTAAAAAGCCGTGCTATCTCCATAAAAGGGATTATGGTGCCTGATGGTATATGTTTAACATGACCCGGTTCAAGAAGATAATCATCTACAGTGGAACCTTCGATAAGTAGCGATGCCTTTTCCAAAAGGGCTTTTTTCAATTTATATGTGACACCTATTAATGCATTTCCATATGTATAGGTCGTTCTGCTTGCAGAAGAGGAGCCGCTCGGTAAAGTACGAGCTGTATCAGGTAAAACCATTTCCATTTCCGATTCATTCTGTGCAAGGATATGACCTGCAATGTGCATATATGTACTTGCATTCCCCTGTCCCATGTCAACAACCCCTGCATAGACCCTTATCTTTCCTTTATCTGTAATTTCTATCTTAGCTGTTGCCTGATCGGGTATCGTGGGAGGATAGCCCATGGCATGGGCCATACATGCTACACCAGTACCCCTTATCTTGTAGGGTCCAGCATTTTTCTTCCATCTATTTCTGTTCCTCCATAGAGGGTGTTTTTTTATTTTTTTTATGCATTCTGAAATTCCTACAGAATGCGTGAGGGTTACACCAATACAGTTTTTGTCACCCCTTGTAACAGCATTTTTTAGACGTAATTCAAGGGGGTTCATATTGAGTTTCAATGCAAGCATATCCATCATTTGTTCCATAGCATAGGTAACCTGGGGGACACCAAAACCGCGGAAAGGTCCGCCTACAGGATTGTTTGTATATACACACAGCCGTTAATGCTTACATTGGGTATGCGGTATGCAGAACCTGCATGTTCTGCCCCGAGTGTCATAATCTCCCCTCCAAGGGAGGCATAGGCGCCTCCGTTATAAAAGAGTCTGCATACCAGGGCCTTAAGCCTTCCATCTGAATCTGCCCCAATTGTGTAATACATCTTTGCAGAAAGACGTTTTACACTGGCAAGAAAGCTTTCTTCCCTGCTCCACCACATCTTTACAGGTCTGCCGTGAGAATGGAGTATTGCAAGCCCGAGAAGGCACTGAACCGTGATACCATCTTTTCCGCCAAAGGCACCACCGAGATAGGGTGCAATAACCCTTATTTTTTCCATATCCATTCCAAGAACAAAAGATACTTCGTGCAGATCACGGAATGGGGTCTGTGTTGATGCAACAATTGTTATTGTTCCATCTTCTTCCTGGTAAACCCACCCTGCCTCTGTCTCAAGATAGGCATGCTCCTGAAATGGCACATCGAATGTGCCTTCGATCACTATATCACACCCATGCAATGCATCGGCACCGGCTCCTGTTTCAATTGATACTTTTCTTATCACATTTCCATCTGCAAACTCTTCGTGAATTATAGGTGCATCAGGCGAAAGGGCCTCTTCCATATCAAATACACCTGGTAATGGCTCGTAATCAAAGGTGATATTTTTAATTGCCTGCATTAAAGCTTCCTTATTTTCAGCCAGAACCAGTGCAACGGGATCTCCGGCATAACAAATCTTTTTATCTGCAAGCACAGGCTGGTCCTTGCGAACTATGCCTATTCTATTTACTCCAGGAATATCTCTATACGTGAGTACTGTAAATACACCGGAAATATTCTTTGCCTTTTCAATATAGATATCTTTCAATATAGCATGGGGTATGCCTGCCCTTTTAACACCGGCCCAGAGAAATTTTTCACCATAGTAATCTGTTGCATACCGTTCCTTACCCGTTACCTTGGTATGAGCATCTACCCTTGGTACTGGCTCTCCTATTGTGAGTTGTTTCTGCTTTATTTCCATTGTTTCAATGTTGTGTTCTTTCCCAGTCAGCCCTTATGAAAGTAAGAATCTTTTTTGCACGGCTACTGTATAGGTTTATTCCGTCCCAGTTAGGTTTTCCATATATCTTCTGCATGAAGATACCATCTGCATCAAACCACCTCGGAAGGGTTCCACCAAGAAAATAGCCTTTTGTGCGAAGGACATCTATTGCCCTGCCAATCCATGAACAATCAAGCCTTAAAAAAACCTGGGAGACATACATGCCCTTTACAATAAGCCTTTTTTCAACATTTTCTATAAAAGAACCTATATCTTCGCCAATTGTGGTAATTGTAAGACGGTTCACCCTTGCAAACTCAAAGAAGCTGTGGTTGCCAGTTGTTATTGAATCAGATGGTATGTCTGCCTTAGAAGGTATTAAGGTTCGTTTTCTTTTTGAATCCAAGTAGAGAAATTCTAATTCTTTTGTGTAAACTTCAGGGACAAATATATCCTGGGGTTTATCCTTCAAGCATAGAAAATGTATGGTTGTCGAAACTCTACCTGAACTACTTGCTTCTCTGGTATAAGCTTCAAAAGGCATCAAATCTATCTCTATGCCTGTTTCTAAATATCCATTATGAACCACCATCTTTTGAATCTTTGTATGATTACAGACAGATTCACCGAATATCTCTTCCAGTTCAAACTCCCCAGAAAGCCTTTCAGACAGATACTGAAAGAGCATGGTGGCTATATTCTTCCCTCTGTATTCTGGTAGAACAATTCCCGCACCTGCCTCGTAGATTTTATGATATACTGGAGATGAGCGATAGATAGCCATTACCCCGATAACCTCATTTCTATCATTTAAAGCAACTACAGGATAGAAATTTCCCTTAATAAATTCTTCCTGGAGCATATCTGGATCATAGACGCTCTTTATTGGATATCCGTCACCATATACCTCACTGAAACATTTAGCAATTCCCTTGCCGTATTCACGTCTGTACTTATCAATTGTTATTTCCTTATCTGTTGTTGCCATATCAGCCCCTCATTATTATCTATTTTCGTTTTGCAATCAACGGTATTAAGCTTACCGAAAGTATGGAAGCGATGCCAGTGAATGAAAATAGTACAGTGAAATTATACATATTGAGAATGGACGTAGCCACAATCGGTCCTATAAAGAAACCAAGATCCCTTGTCTCTATAATAAGATTGAGGTTTATACCCCTTATAGCAGGATCAGAAATATCAAAGGTAATACTGTTTATCAGAGGAAACATAACGCCAATGCCGATACCGAAAAAAAAGGCACAAAGGTAAAGCATTTTCATTGAATTAGCCATTCCTATCAATAAATAACAGAGCCCTGTAAAGATAGTGGCCATGGAGAACAGGATATATTTATTGGTTTTATCAAGTAGATGCCCTGCAGCAAGCCTCACACAGATCATGGTAATAGCATAGATGGTAAAGAAATATCCAATATCCTTTGCACCCAAGTGGATGGCAAAACTTTTTAAGAAATAGTAAAGGATAGAAAATGCGATGAAAGTGACTATGGAGACTGAAATGAGAGCCAAAATCCTCCTATTTTTCAGGTTAGCAAGCATGTCTTTGAAAGAAACCCTGCCTTTATATTCTGTGTTTATGCTCGTATCATGGAACGACCTTTGATTGATAAAAAAAAGTAACGGGAATACAGGAATCATGAGAAGGGCAGCAAATATGAATGTTGCCTCGTAGCTTTTAAAAAACGAAAGAATCCATTCCACTGCGTAGGGAATTACAGTATAGGGCAAAAGAAAACTGACAGATATGATGCCAAATGCCTGGGCACTGCGACCATGAGGTATAAAAAGGACTGTATAGGCAGTGAGGGCGCTGGATATGATGACAACACTGATGCCATGGATACATCTCACGAGGATCATAGGGATGAGTGTATTAACAAAAGCATACCCAAGAAGGGAGAAAAAAACGAGTCCAGCACTCCAGAGTATTGTGATAGGTGCATTTTGTGCAGTAAAAAAGGGGCTTATCAGAGGTCTTAATATAAGTGCGATAAGGGCATCGAGACCTATAAGGAAGCCGAACCATTGCGGGTCAATATCAAGGGTTTTCAGGTAGTTGTAATAGTTAAAGAAGATGGCAAGGTTGCTGAAGATGAGGAAGTATATTGTGTTTAAAAAAAAGAAACGTTTTGAAAAAAATATGTCAGTCCTTTCCATTTATAGTATCTTCTTGAGACCATTAATAAAGGCCTCCATAATCGGAAGCCCTGATATGGTAACACGAATATGGTTTGGGAAACGGAATCCTGTCATGGTGCGCACCATTATTCCTTGATTCATAAGCTTTCTATATGCGAGTGTATCGTTTATGGGGAGTCTTATCATGATGTAATTTCCTTCTCCGATTATATAGGGAAGCCCCATGCGTATCAGCTCCTTTCTTAAAAAATCCTTCCCATCCTTCACATACTTTCGTGTTTTTGCTATGTGTTCCATATCATCGAGTGCAGCATGGGCTGCCTCCTGTGCAATGGCATTTACTGAATAGACAACGCAGGTCTTTCGTATGGTGTTCACCACGTCAAGATTGCCTGCAAGATAACCGATTCTCAATCCTGCAAGTCCGTACATTTTAGAGAATGTTCTGAATACAACAAGATTGGGATATTCAGGGATGAGAGAGATGCAGTCAGGATAGTCTTCCTTTTCTACAAATTCAAAATATGCCTCATCCACCACCACAATATTCCTGTTGTCTATTCTATCGAGGAACCTCTTTAGCCTCTCCTTATCCCAGTATGTCCCTGTAGGGTTATTGGGATTACAGATAAATATTATCTTTGTCCTTTTATCTATACGCTCAAGTATTCCTTCATCATCAAAGGCATAGTCACGAAGGGGAACAAGTCGTGCCTCAAAGCCTGAAAATGTTGCAACCCATTCATATACTGCGAAGGTCTTATCAGCAGTGATTATATTATCGCCTTTCTGGCAGAATGCCTTAACCACGAAGGTTATCACCTCGTTTGCACCATTTCCTATAAGGAATTGGTCAGGATCCATGTGAAATCTATTTGCAAGTTTCTGCCTCAGATAATAAGAATCGCCACTGGGGTATATTGCTGCTCGAGATGGTGTAAATTTTTTTATAACCTCCTGTGCAGCAGGTGGTGCTCCAAGAGAGTTTTCATTGTTATTGAGTCTATATAAGAACGGGGTGTGATAGAGCTTTTTTAGTTCTTCATCGGGCTTACTGGGAATGTAGGCTTCAAATGATTTTATATAGGAGGGAACGAGCCTGTCAAGGGAAAGCGGTTTCATGGCGTATACTGAAATATGATAAGGTCTGACCTTCCTCCATAGGGAATTATTATACGGGGCTTAAAACCGCACTCCATGAGACTGTTAACAACATATGCCTGCCATACAATACCAAGGTCAATTTCAAAGAAACAATTAAGAATGTGTTCTTTTTTGAATATTTCGAGATGTTTCAAAATGTTGTTGAGACAGTCTTCGCCAGGCAATAAAGGCCGTATTATGACCTGGTTAAGTTCCCTATAGAATTCAGATGCAAATACTGAATATTCTCCCAAGTATTCACCTGAATAGTCTGTGAAATATACCTGTCTTGGAAGGACAAGGCGTTTGTATTCTGCCTTAATAAATGATGCTATGGTTCTGGGAACATATACGTAAGTGCCATTATCTTCCTGGAGCTGGCGATAGTAACATGGAAATTCTATTTGATTTCGTTGCTTCTGATAGAAGGTAATTGTGCCTATGGATTCAAAATGTTTTGTGGGAAATGCTTCTGTTGGATATCTGCAGAATGCCCCTATTATCTCTGTTCTTGCAAGCCCCTCGAGACAGGTATTTACCAGGGACTCAGCCATTTGATTGTTTTCCTTTTGATTAAAGAGGTATGGACCAAAAAATTCAACGATTTTTTCATTCATGCGTTTCCATATGATACCACCTCCTATAAGACCCCTTTCATCAGTTGCAATGGACATTCCATAAATAGAACTTGATACCATATCCACAAGTTTACCAGGATATCTGAAGGCATCGGGAAAAGGGTAATTTTTATAATACACTGGAAGGAGGTGAGAAAACATCTTTATTTCATCAACTTTTGGAATTTTCAGTGCAAATGAAGTCATATGCGGAATAATAGGTAATTCTATTGCTTGAGGGGTGGGATAACTTTTTTCTTTTATGAGTCTCAGTACAAGCCGTTCACCTGAAGCCTCTTCAATGGATAGGCTGTCCACAGAACGTGCGGCAATAAGAAGACCCATTTCCTTGAATGATTCCTCACTTTCTGAAGGGGGTGTAGCTGTAATATTAAATGCCTGAAGATTGAGTTCAATTTTATCGAAGAAAAATTCCACTGATACAAAATAGATATGTCCTGTGCAAATGACATCGAGGACTTTATCTCCCTGTATAACCTTACAGAGATAGGAAAATACCTCCTCCGATGCGAGGGTAAGTTTGAGTGCCCCTTGTTTATCAATACCAAAGACACATGAGGAGTTCTCTATAAAGGTGATAATAACTGGAAGAAAATCTGTATGAAGGGGGATTGATATTTTAAGTGTTTTCATGAAGCTCTCTGTATTATGGATTCAACTTTATAATGGAAACCTGCCTCAAAGTCAATGTTTTTATGATTCCCTAAACACAAAATTATGTTTTAGACAATTCTGTTGATTTTCTATTGGTAATTTTTTACAATGGGAAAAAATATAAGGATAATATCATGGAAATCACTAACAGGCAGGAAAAAGAAATCACTATAGTGGCAGTGAAGGGCAGAATAGATGGTATAACTGCCCCTGAATTTGAAACCTACCTCTCAGAACTCATTGCACAGGGCAGACGGAGCTTTATCATCAATTGTAGCGGGCTTGAATATATAAGCAGTGCCGGACTCCGTAGCATTCTCATAATAGCAAAAAGGCTTAAAACAGAACAGGGCAATATCTATTTTTCTGGGCTCAAGGGTGCTGTTGAAGAGGTATTTAAGATTTCCGGGTTTTATTCACTCTTTAAAATCTACGATTCCGATGCATCAGCATTAAATAATATCTAAAAGATTGTGAAAATCCTTTTCAACATAAAGAGGCCTGCCAGGCTCGAAAGTCTCAATTACCTGATAGATATGATAGGCAGTTGTGCAAAAGAACAGGGATTGAGCGAAAAAAAAATCAATGAGATACGCATTGCTGCAGAAGAAGCCCTCATGAATATCATCAATTATGCATATAAACAAAAGGAAGGATATGTAGAGGTTGTATGTAAGACAGAGCCAGAAGGCACATTCGTTATTGAAATTATAGATACAGGCATTGCCTTTGATCCTTTTTCTGTACCTGAACCGGATATAACTCAAGACATTGACACGCGTCAGATTGGTGGTATGGGTATATTCCTAATAAGAAAGTTGACAGATGATTTCCACTACAGGCGTGATGGTGATAAGAATATACAGGAATTAGTCATAAAGCTTACGCCCCATAATTAAACCTCTACTTCCATTCCATCATAGGCAATATCTATGCGAAGGGGATAGGATTCTGCATAGAGCGTAAGGTAGCGCCTTGTTTTTTCAAGAAACTCTTCTAATTTCACATCATCCATAGTTGGCTCGTTGTGATACATTAAGAGATGCCTCACACCTGATCTGACACTTAGTTCAACGGCATTTAAGTTATTTGAATGGCCCCAGTCCTCTTTTGAAAGGGCATATTCGGAAAAAGAATACTGGGCATCAAATATCAAAAGGTCTGCGTTTCGAAAAAAATTGAGAAAGGGGTAATGTATATCTTCAACATCCTGTTTATGCTCTGCATCTGTGGAATACACAATGGTTTTGCCATCTTTTTCAAATCTGTATCCATAGGAATGGCCTGGGTGTTTTTGCTGAAATGCCTTTACTGTGAACCCTGCTATTGTATAAATCTTTCCTGGCTCAAGGGTAATAAATTGGATATTGCTACCCATGGATTTTAGGGAGACTGGAAAGTTTTTAAAATCCTGCTGGGTTACAAAAGATGCTTCCAGATAATCATGGCATCCATAAATGTTTATCACATTGTGCGGTATGTATGCAGGGACAAAGAAGGGAAAACCCTGGATATGGTCCCAGTGGGGGTGGGAAAGAAAGATATGGAATGTATGCTGTTTTTGAGTCCCTTGCTGCATAACATAATTACCAAAGTCCCTCAATCCTGTTCCTGCATCGCAGAGTATATAGTCATCACCACCAATAATCTCCATGCACGATGTGTTTGTGCCAAAACAGCCCCGTATGGAAAAAGGAAGACTGTCTACGAATTCATTGATTGCACTGTCATCCTTTAAAATGTGGCCTTGCGATGCCTTTACTGCCTTTGTAATTTTTGCCCTTACTGTCCCTTCATTAACTGATGCTGGAAGAGACCCCCTCGTGCCCCAGAAATGCACCTTCATATGAACCTGCCTTTCATAAATTTTTAAAGTCTTTTTTTCTATCCATCACCTTTATATGTAATCATCATTATGGTTATATCGTCAGATTGAGGAGTGTTGCCTGTAAACACCTCTATTGCTTTCATAATGGATGTAACAACCTCCTCACTGTTTCTGTCTTTTAATTTTTGCAACTCATTTTTGAGGCGTTCTTCTGAAAATAGTTCACCCATTTCATTCATCGCCTCTGTTACACCGTCTGTGTAAAGAAATAATGAATCGCCGTATTCAAGGGTAATCTCCCGGGTAGTATATTGTGCATTTTCTATGGCACCAACAAGAAGTTCGTTTGTTTTTTCAAGAAAGGTTACCTCACCATTTTTGCGAATGAGAAGGGGTGGGTTGTGGCCGCCATTGGTATAGAAGACCTTTCCAGTTTTTACATTAAGAATACCGCAGAACACAGTGACAAACATGTTCATATCATTACCAATACAGAGGTCTTCATTGGTCTTTGAGATAATCTTATCTGGGGTAAGGCCTGCCGTTGCCTTTGCCTTTATCAAGGTCTTTGTGAGCGCCATGAAAAGGGCAGCAGGGATACCTTTACCTGAAACATCGGCAATGACAAAGTATAGCTTTTCATTGTCTATAAAAAAGAAGTCATAAAAGTCTCCACCTATTTCCCTGGCTGGTTTAATTGTTGCATATATCTCAAATTCTTTTCGTTCAGGATAAGGAGGAAATATTTTCGGGAGAATTCCCATCTGAATATCATGGGCAATTTTTAATTCACTTTCCATGCGTTCCCGTTGTCTTGTTGCCTCTGTAAGTTCACTGATGTATTTTTTCAATGATTCCCGCATAAAGGTGAATGCCTCGGTGAGTTTCCCCACCTCATCACCTGTTTTAACTGATGGCAATTCAATATCAAGATTCCCTGATCCTATATGCTCTGTTACTTTTGATAAATGGCGCAATGGTTTTGTAATTGACCTTGATATGAAGACAACGGCTATTGCAAGAAGAAAAAGACCCAAAATGCCGAGAAAAAGAACAACCTGGTTCAGGCTTGTTATATCCTTCATAATTTCATCGTGCGGAAAAAGGACACCGAGAGACCATCCGCTTGTCCTTATTGGCACATATAACATATAGCAGGATTTTCCAGTTACTGCACTTATAACCTGCATGGGCGCAACCCCTGATGCGCCACTAATCATTTTACGACCAACTGCCCTGAGCTTAATATCTTCCCGTGCCTCTGCAATGGTAAAGATTGTTTCGTTCATAATAAACTCTTTGAGGGGATGGGTAACAAAGGTGCCGTTCTTTGATATTAGAAATCCGTAACCTGACTGAAGTATCTTGATGGAAGAGACAATTTCAGTCAATTTTTCAAGGGATATATCAACAACTACAATGCCTGCAAACTGTCTTTTATTATCTATTTTCTTATAAAATGGAACTGCGTAAGAAGACATGATAATATCACCACCCTCGCCGAAATACGGTTCAATCCACTGGGGACGGTTAAGTTCCTTTGGAATCTGATACCACTCCTGTAAAAAATAGTTATAGTATCTATCAAGGAATTTAAAATTTATTGATTCAGGGGTTTTGTATATATACGGTGCAAAATACTCAGCATCCCTTTTGAATGTATATGGTTCAAAGGCAATTGAAGCACCGTATATCTCTGGATTTTTTTCAACCACAGCAAAGAGAACCTGCAAGAGTTCTTTTTCATCATTATTACTATTCTCAAGGAAATATGCTATGTTTTCCGGGATCTTCTGGGTAGCGGAAAGCAATGCCTCAATCTTGTTTGTAGCTGCCATAATAATATGTTCTGAGTTTTCGTTGATTGCCTTCACAATCAATTTTCTGGAAATAAAATAGTTATAACTGAAGATTGCAGCGAAGATGCAGGAACTGCTCAATACGAAAAAGAGAACCAGTTTAAAGGCAATTCCTTTAGTTTTTAGCACTCTGTCCACACGTTCTATAAAAAAGATCGAAATCAGGTATTGTTTGTATCAATCCATTATCCTTTAATTCCCTGGCAACCCGGAGAAAATCCTCTTTATTCAATATGCCAGTAGATGTATCAGTTGTGCCCTCAGGAAGGATAAGATCCTTCATCCTCATAAGCATCCATTTCTGATGAACCCTGTTTGCCGGCACATTTGCTGCCTTCATATATTTAAGAACAATATCAAGGGCCTCTTCCTCATGTGTGAAGGCATATAGCCAGCCTTCTATAGATGCCTTTGCGAAATTACAGACAAGGTCCTTATTTTTCTTAAAGGTCTCCTCGAGGGTGTAGATACCATCTTCAGGAAAATTCAATCCATACTCATGAAAGAAAAAACTTGTGAGTTCATCTATATTTATACCTGAGCTTAAGATTGTATGATATTCGTTGTACCACATTGCCGATGCAACGTCAACTCCATCTCTGAGAAAAAGGTTTATTGATTGGGCCTGGGGAACGATCGTGACATTCAATTTAAATTTTTTAAACAGGGCCATGGGTTGTAAGCGAAATTCATCCCTCCATAGCCCTATTCTTTTTCCGTTGAGGTCCTCTGGTCTGGTTATACCCTTTTCTTTTTTTGCAACAAGCATTAGTGCAGAGCGTTTAACAATCTGTGCAATATTGACAAGCCTTAAACCCTGTGAGCGTTTCTGTATTGCTGTAGATAGCCATGCAGTGCAGAAATCTGCCCTTTTTTCCTCGAGCATTTTAAATGGCACCGTGTATGGACCTCCTGTAAGGATATTCACATTGATGCCATACTTTTTGTATATCCCCTTTTCATATGCCACATAGTATCCTGCAAACTGTGCCTGAGGGCTCCACTGGGGAATAAACGAAACATTATGTAGGGTGTTCGTAGCGAAAGCAGCGATTGGGACAAAAATAAATATCAAAGTTACAAGACAGAAAAAGAGAGCAGTATAGCCATTAAGGATAATTTTTTGCATACATCTACCTAATTATTGTTTTATATTGTTTTAATAGTCAATATTAAAATCGCAAAATGTCATTTTCAAATTAAAAGCACCCTGTTTATAGGAGATTTTCATTTTACAGGCACATGGTTTAAAGCATCCTTTACCTTTACTGTTTTGACAGCTGGCATAAGGTTATTATAAGTTTTTCTTGTGGATAAGGCTTGCCTGACCTACAAGATTTTTTTATTTTATAATAGATATTTTTTTCTTTTCAGGCCTTTTCTTGAGAAGAATATACGTAGCGCCAGGTCCTCCATCACACATCCTGCAACTTGCAAATGCTGCCACCCATTTTCTGTTCATTGCCTTTATTAACCATTTTACCAGATTGTCTTTAAGTACAGGTGTCCCCTTAGATTTTAACCCTCTTCCGTGAATAATTTTTACGCAGTTAAGCTTGTTTTTAATAGCTGCCTGAATAAAATTCTCAAATAAAATCCTGGCATCTTCCTTTCTATAACCATGTAAGTCAAGGGTGTCCTGTATTGAAAACTCGCCGTTTCTTAATTTTTCCATTACTATAGGATTTATATTTTCAACATAACCTTCCATATATTCAGGTAGATTTATAACATTTAAAAACCCATTTCTACTGAGCAATTCGTCCATTGTTACTTCTTCTCGTCTTTTTGGCAAAAATATATCTTTTTCAAGTGGTTTTTTTATAATCGTGGCTTTTGTCCATTTTATCTGTTTTACATCCTTCATGGCATCTTGAAAAGAAACATTTCCTCCATTAACTTTACAGATTTTTATGCCCGTTTTATTTATTATCTCTTTTAGATTGGATAAAGCCTTATAGAAATTATCTTCATTTTTCATAAAAATCACTTTTATACATTAGCTTATTAAAAAAGGATCGTCAATTTATAATTTTTTATTTTTTACAGGATGTTGCAAACATAGAAAAATGTGCTAATAGATTAATAAACACACAAAAGAGGAGGTATGAGATGGTAAATCTTGAATTAAGTAAAGAAGAGGCAAGGGCACTTGAAAATGTCTTAGATAGATATCTTATGCACCTTGAAGTGGAGATAGTAAAGACAGAAAAAAAAGAATTCAAAGAGGCCTTAAAAGAAAGAAAAAAGATATTGGTAACAATAGGGGAAAGATTAAAAGAGAAGATTAAGTTAGATTAAATAGTGTTCTTTTTCGTTTCTTTATTTAATAAGGGGTATTTTTTTGAATGTCCTTTACTTATAAGCCTAAAAGTGCCTTGAGTAAAGCGCCTTGAGTAATGGTGTTGTCTATACTAATCAAATAAGGGTTCAAATAAGGGTCATACCATAAATTGATTTAAAGCAAAAAAGACTTGACTTTTTTATCAAAACAAAAGAATAATAAATTCTACTTTACATGGTTTTATAATAGACTTACAAAGATAACTTTTATAGGAAAGGCAATTTTTAACCACATTATATGGAAAATACACCACAAAACATAGCCTATCAAGATGATGAGATAAATCTTTTTGACCTGATAAAGGTAATATTCAAAAATCTAAGATTTATTTGTGTAATTGTGGGTATAATTGTTGTAGCCACTGCTATAGTATCACTTATTATGACACCGATTTATGAATCAAAGGCAGTGATTATGCCCACAACCCAGTCAAAGGATATAGGCATGGGCAGCATGCTTGCCCAGCAATTTGGTATAGCAACGCCTACAACACCGATAACTACAGAGATAGTAAATTTGTTAAAAAGTAATATCTTAAAAGAAAGGGTCATAAAGAAATTTGACCTGCTAAAACTCCTCCTTGGAGACGACTATGAAGATTACAAAAAAACAAAGAGTGAAAACGAACTTCTCTGGGAAGGCATAAGAAGACTCGATAAAATGACAAATATTAATTTTAAACAAAAGGATAATACCATTGAGATTACTGTGGGCTATAAAGATCCAAAGATAGCAAGGGACCTCGTTAATTATTTCCTTGCCGAGCTCACTGACTATATGAGCACAGAGGCTAAAAGGGTAGCAGAGACGAACAAGAAATACTTAGAATCCCAGTTAGATAAGACTTCAGACCCATTAATTAAGACAAAGCTCTATGCCCTTATTGCCCAGCAGCTCGAGACCTCTATGATGGCAGAGGTAAAGGAGAATTTTGCCTTTAAGGTCCTCGATGCACCGAGGGTCCCTGACAAAAAGTCAAAACCAAAAAGGCGAAATATGGTCCTTATTTCCTTTGTCGTATCTCTATTTTTAGGGATATTTTTTGCCTTTATAAGGGAATATATGGCAAAACAAAAAAAGGCAATTGAAGAGTTGAGTGAGATATCAGGGCTAAAAAGGATGCATTTTTTTAAAAGAAAAAGGACATAGGGGGTAGGATTGTGAATAGATGGTTTTTTATACTGGCCTGTATTGGCTTTTTTATTTTTGTTGGTCTCTCCAGTGCACAGCAGCAGCCAGGGGTTACCCCTGGAATAATCATACCAGGCCAGCCTACAATCTATCCAGGTGTAACAGGCATGGCAGCCCAGCAGCCATCAGTGCAGCAGGCCCCAGCACTAACCACCCCAATACCTGCACAAACAACACAGCAGCCATCAATACAAAAGCCCATTCAGCAAATGCCAGCTCAACAACAACCAACGCAACAACAGATAGATATGTATAAGAGCCTAACCCCCCAGCAGCAGATGATAATCCAGCAGGAGCTTGGAAAATCAGGTGGTGCATTAACGCCTGAGGCAATTGAGGCATTAAAGTCAAGACAGGAATTTCAGGGTATAACTCCAGAAGATATAATTAAAGGACAACAAATCCTTGAAAAAAAAGATACTGAAAAAAGGCTTTATGAGCCTACCCAATTAAAAGTTATTGAGGAGAAGACAAAAGAAGAAAAGTCATTATTTAATAGATTAAGGACATTTGGGCAATACCAGGATATATCAATTGATCTTAAACCCTTTGGTTATGATTTTTTTAAAGAGGCAGTAATAAAGGTCATAACAGACCGCAAAGATATACCTGTTCCAAGTAAATATGTAATAGGTCCTGGCGATGAGGTAAAGATACTCTTATGGGGTAGGGTAAATGCTCAGTATAACCTCATTGTTGATAGAAACGGTAACATTACCATACCCCAGATAGGACCAGTCCCTGTTGCTGGCCTTACATTTGAGAATATGTCAAAACACCTGATAAAACAGGCCGAACAGATTATAGGTGCAAATATAGATATAACAATGGGTGCATTAAAGAGTATCCCAATATTTGTTTTAGGTGATGTAAAAAGACCAGGGGCATACACAGTAGGTTCCTTTGCAACTATAACAGATGCCCTTTTAATAGCCGGGGGCCCGACAGATATTGGGACAATGAGGAATATACAGTTAAAGCGAGGTGAAAAGGTTGTCTCTACCTTTGATTTATATGACCTTTTACTTAAGGGTGATAAATCAAAGGATGTAATCCTTATGGCTGGTGATGTGGTGTTCGTGCCTGTGGCTGGCCCCATAGTAGGTATTGCCGGCAATGTAAAAAGGCCGGCCATATATGAGTTAAAGGATAAACTTGACCTCTATTCTTTATTTGAACTTGCAGGAGGCATAATACCCACGGCATATACGCAGCAGATTCAGGTAGAGAGAATTGTCAAGAATGAAAAGCAGATTGTTGTGGATATAAATGATAAGGATTTGTCTGCATCAAAGGAAATACTACTCCAAGATGGTGATTTAATAAAGATTTTTTCTATTGTAGAAAAAGATGTAAATGTTGTTTTTCTGTATGGAAATATAAAAAGGCCTGGAAAGTATGAATATAAAGAAGGTATGAGGATAAGGGATTTAATAAGAGATGAATCAGACCTATTACCTGAGACACATTTAGACTATGCATTAATAAAAAGATTAAAACCACCTTCATTCGAAGTGTCTTTTTTGCCTATCAATCTTAAAGGCTTATTTTCAACAAAAGAAAATATTTATAATATAGAACTGAAACCACAGGATACGGTGTATGTGTTTTCCAAATGGTTTTTTCAACCAAGACCTTATATCACCATTGAGGGGGAGGTTAGGGATGTTGTCCTCTCTAATCTGAATGACATGAGTTTTGGAGTTTTGAAGAATTTAGGAATAGTAAATTCAGAAAGTATAGATGTGGAAAAGGTAAAAATGTTAGGCATAACGGACATTAATAGTATGAAATTTTCTGAATTAAGAAAATTTGGCGTTTTAGATATTACCAATATAAATTTGGAGGATGTAAAAAAAGTTGGCATCTCATATATAGATAATTTAAAGGTTGGCGAGCTTATACAGCGAGGTGTTATAAATGCAAAAAATATTAACCTGGATGAGGCAAAAAAATTTGGAATAATTAATATTAATGATTGGAAAATAGGCGATCTTAAAAAGATTACTAAATTGGAATATTTAGGGATTAACGAGGCAAAGTTAGAAATACAGAAAAAGTTTATTGAAATTCCACTAAAAGATAATATGACTATTAGAGATGCCATTTTAAGTTCCGGTGGGCTGACAAAAGATGCATATATTTACGAGGCAGAATTGTATAGGACAGACAACGTATCAAAAAAGATTTCATTACATAAAATTAACCTCAAAAAGGCTTTGGATGGTGACAAAGATAGTAATATTGTTCTTAAAGATAATGACAGAATTGTTGTTCACTCTATATGGGGGTATTCATATAAAAAGACAGTATCAATAGATGGAGAAATATTAAAACCAGGGTCATACGAGTATGCAGAAGGCATGACCGTAAAGGACCTTGTATTTGCTGCAGGAAATGTCCTCGAATCTGCCTATCTTGATAATGCAGATATATCATTTCAGATAATCGATAAGGATAATACAGCAATAATTGAGCATAGAAGCATAAACCTGAAAAAGGCATTAGAGGGAGATCCAAATCACAATATCAGCCTTATGCCTTACTCAAGGGTATTTATAAAAAAGATACCTGATTGGAGAAAGGAACAGTTTGTAACAATAGGCGGTGAGGTGAGATTCCCTGGAAGATATTTTATAAAAAAGGGTGAGAAATTATCATCCCTTATTGAAAGGGCAGGTGGATATACAGATAAGGCGTATTTAAGGGGTGCAGTATTCACCAGGGAAAGGGTAAAGGAATTACAAAAAAAGACACTGGAGGAAATGGCAATAAGACTTGAGAAAGACCTCATGTCTGAGAGCTCTCTTAGACTATCTACAGCTATATCGCAGGAAGAGGTGTTAGGTATAAGGGCACAGCAGGAAGGCACAGCTAAATTAATTGATGCATTAAAAAAGACACAGGCCACAGGCAGGATCCAGATTAGCCTTGCCCATCCAAGACTTCTAAAAGGAAGCGAGTTTGATATTGAACTCGAAGACGGTGATAACCTCTATATCCCTGCAAAGAATAATGTGATATTTGTTGCAGGCGCAGTAACTGTGCCAGGCAGCTTTTTGTATAATGAATCTTATGACCATGATATGTATATAAACAAGGCAGGCGGATTCACAAAATACGCTGATACAAAAAATATGTTCATATTAAAGGTAGACGGTAGTGCTATTAAGATTCCGAGCAGATTTATAACATGGAGCAATGCAAACGAGAGATGGGAGTTAACAGCATTTGGCGAGGAAAGAAAAATGCTTGAGCCTGGTGACACAATTGTGGTGCCAGAAAAACTCGAGGCAATCGCCTGGATGCGCAGCATAAGAGATATTACCCAGATACTTATGCAGATGGCTATAACAGGTGGCCAATTAAAGTATATATACAAAAGAGATTAAAATTTTTATAAGACAAAAAAACCTTTTCATATTCATGCTATATTTGCTAAACTAAACTCATAGATGAACGATTCTGAGTTTAAAATACTAATTGAACTGGCATCTAATAGCAATCTAACCCAGAGAGAGCTCTCAAAAAGGGTAGGCCTAAGCCTTGGAGGTATAAACTATGTGCTAAAGGCACTTATAAAAAAAGGCTATGTAAAGGCACAGCGCTTTAAGGATTCTGACAACAAGATTTCATATCTATACGTTTTAACCCCTAAATGGATGTATGACAAGGCAAAGCTTGTCCAGCAGTTCTTTCATACAAAGTTAGAAGAATACAATCGACTTCAACAAGAGCTGGAGACATTAAAAAAGATTATGGAAGAAAACAAATAATCATCCTTGTTATTAAGCGACCAAAGGAACAGACGTAATGAAAGGCAGTTATTGGTTTTTAGTTATTGGTTTTTAGTTGAAATATAAAATACTTATCTCACGCCCAGTCGCTTACGCTCCTTCGAGCCCACAGAGTTCGCAGAGAAAGTCAAAATATACCTGTAGACAGAATTCAGAGAAAAACGAATTCTGTCTACACTTCATGCCCCTTCGGGGCAGAAGTAAATTTATACCCGTCAGGGTTGCGGGCTTGCTGGAATGTATCATTCTCCACATTCCAGCAAAAATATCCCCTCTCTGCGTCCTCTGCATCCTCGAGCGAACATAGTGAGCGGGCGTGAGGAAAAAATATTTGTTGACATATAATGAGATAATGCGATATTATCACAATGTTCAGTTTGTGAACAATAATCAATTTTTATCTGTGCACCAGCAAATTGTCAATGGCGGTAGCCTATCTTCGTTCAATGTTCGATGTTCAATCTTAAAAATCATAAATTATGAAGCTTAATCTCTCCAATTAAGGAAAACTCACAAACCTCATTTATAACGTCCACCTTGATGAGGTATATCATCATGGCGCCAAGAGTCATGTGCGAGTAAGTTTCGATCCCCCCGAATATACAGGTGATATTACCGGCAAAATTACCTTTGCCGAAGGCTTACGCAAAATTATTAACTGATATGTTTCTCAACATTGAACATCGAACCTCGAACATAGAACATTATTAACGCCATAAGCCCAACAAACGCTAATAACGCAATAAACGCAACCAACGAAATAAACGAAATAAACCAGACAAACGAGACAAATGAGATTATGAAACTCACCCGTTTTGAAGACCTCGACTGCTGGCAGGAAGCCCGAAAACTCACTCAGATGATTTACAAAGCAACAAATCAAGGGCCATTCCAAAAGGACCTTCGCCTTTCAGGACAGATCCAAGCTGCCACTGCTTCAGTGATGGCCAATATTTCAGAGGGTTTTATAAGGAGGTCCAGCAAGGAGTTTACTCAGTTTCTATTTATAGCCATGTCTTCAGCAGCCGAGGTCCAGAGCCATCTATATATTGCCTTGGATCAGGGTTACATTGACCAGGAGGATTTTGATAGAATTTACGATCAGGCCAATAAGACCGCCATGATCATCTCAGGCCTCATCAAATACCTCCGCACCAAACAAACCAAACCAACGAAATAAACGAAATAAACGAGATCAACGAGATAAACGAGACAAACGAGATCAACGAGATAAACGAGACAAACGAGATAGACCAGATAGACGAGATAGACGAGAAAGACCGAAGCAGTAATAAAGATTCATAATACTTGAAAGATGTTTTAAATTAACTAATCTCATTAATGGCTTCATTCGATATTTAAAAACCACCAATAAAAAGAAATAACCTCGAACGTAGAACATCGAACCTCGAACATAGAACATTATTAATGCTCTTAACCCAACAAACGCTAATAACGCAATAAACGCAACAAACCCAACAAACCAGATAGACCAGATAAACCAGATAAACAAGATAAACCAGATAAACGAGACAAACGAGCTATGCATATTATAAAAGAAAGAATTCATACTACAATTCAGAATTTGCAAAAGCTGTTCTCTGATGACGATATAATCAATCATATAAGTGAATCCACCCAGCTTATCATCTCTGCCATAAAATCTGGAAATAAGCTCATGATTTGCGGTAACGGTGGCAGCGCAGCCGATGCCCAGCACATGGCAGGGGAATTTGTATGCAGATTTTATAAAGACAGAGAACCTTTGCCAGCGATAGCATTAACTACAGATACATCAATTTTAACTGCTGTCTCAAATGACTATTCCTATGACCACGTTTTTAGTCGCCAGGTTAAGGTAATCGGTAGAAAAGGCGATGTCCTATTAGGTATAAGTACAAGTGGTAGCTCCAAAAATGTCCTTGAGGCATTTAAGACTGCCCGCCAGATGGAGATAAAAACTATTCTACTTACTGGCCAAACTGAAAAAGAAATAGCCCAATTCAGTGACATTGTAATTAAAACTCCATCAACAGATACCCCTCGTATTCAGGAAATGCACATTTTGATAGAACACATTATATGTGAGCTTGTGGAAGAAGCGTTCATAAAACAAAAAATATTTTAAAAGGGAGGTTAGAATGTCCATTTTTTTCATTGCAGAAATTGGGATTAACCATAACGGTGACCTTGGAATAGCAAAAGAGCTAATAAAGGTCGCTAAGGATGCAGGATGCGATGCGGTGAAGTTTCAAAAACGAACTATAGAACTAGTTTATACTAAAGAATTTCTTGACAGCCCAAGAGAAAGTCCATGGGGTAAAACACAGAGGGCACAAAAAGAGGCCTTAGAATTCGGTTATGAAGAATATAAAGAGATAGACAGGTACTGCAAGGAGCTTGGTATTGAGTGGTTCGCATCTGCCTGGGATTTAGAAAGCCAGAAATTTTTAAGACAATTCAATTTAAAATACAATAAAATTGCCTCTCCAATGCTTACCTATGAACCCCTTCTTAGGATGGTGGCAGAGGAAAAGAAACACACCTTTATTTCCACGGGGATGAGCACCTTAGAAGAGATAGACAGGGCAGTAGAGATATTTCGTGAGGCAGGGTGCCCTTTTGAGCTCATGCACTGCGTATCCACATACCCTATGGAAGATGAAGATGCAAATTTAAAATGTATCATCACATTGAGGGAACGATATAAGTGCAATGTAGGTTATAGTGGTCATGAGGTGGGTCTTGCCGTCTCCTATGCTGCTATTGCCCTGGGGATTACCTCCCTTGAGAGGCATATAACTCTCGACAGAGCCATGTATGGTTCAGACCAGGCTGCATCTCTTGAGCCTGCAGGGCTCAGGATGCTTGTAGGTGCAGTGAGAAAGATAGAAAAGGCCATGGGTGACGGGATAAAAAAGGTGAACGCAAAAGAAGTGCCCATAAGCAAAAAGTTAAGGGCACATTTTTTTACAATGGAGTAGAAGATCGTGAAAGGAATAAACAAGAATTGCTTTTTCTACGGAGGCAGAGAAAGTTTAAAAAGGTAAACAGATAAAGAAATAAATATTATCTCAGAAGAAATGGTTGAAAATTTAATCCCTAAACAGGTGGTCGCCGTCATTCTCGCCAGGGGTGGGTCTAAAGGCATACCACATAAAAATATCATTAATTTTTGCGGTAAGCCATTAATTGCTTGGACTATAGAACATTGCCATCACGCAGGGATAAAAGAAGTCTATGTGAGTTCTGATTCAGAAGAAATCCTAAATGTTGCTCAAAGTTACGGTGCATTAAGCATAAAACGCCCGGAAGTTATTTCAGGAGATTCTGCAACATCTGAATCAGGCTGGTTACATGCCCTTGAAGTAATTGATAAAAAAATCGAATGGCTCCTTGCCCCTCAGGTTACCTCGCCTTTAAGAACTCCAGAGGACATAAAAAGAGGTTTAGCCTTAGCAAGCTCTGGGCAGTATGACTCTATCTTTTCCTGCAGTGTGGCTGAGGATCTTTTGTTCTGGCAGGTAACCCCTGAAGGTACATTGAAGAGCATAAATTACGACTACCAAAACCGAGGCCGTCGCCAGGATAGACCCAAACAGTATATTGAAAACGGCTCATTCTATATATTTCGACCTGATATACTTAGAAAATACAATAACCGCCTTGGTGGTCGTATCGGCATGGTGGAGATGGAGTTCTGGAAGATGTTCGAGATAGATACGATGGAGGATTTAAAGATGTGCGAGGCTTTAATGGAAAAATTCCTTCTAAGGAGTAATAATGACTAAATATCCCCGTTATCAAGATTATGTGATAAAAGATGGGAAATTTATTGGTGAATTCGAAGAGATGTATAAAGATTTCGAAGACCCCTGGGAACAATCAGAAAGAGAAAGGTATGCAATTGAAAAGATTATTGGCTTGGAAATAATATCAAAATATGGGCATAGAAGTCCATTGGAATACGGTTGTGGGCTTGGCTTTTACACAAATAAGCTGTATGAGAAATTTGGTTGTGGGGGAGTATTGATATCTCAGAGACAGCTATCAGTAAGGCAAGAGCAAGATTTCCAGGACCATCTTTTTATGTGGCAGATATTTTGGATGAATTTCCAATAAAAGATTTTAGACCTGATTGTATCTTAATGGTAGAAATAACTTGGTATGTATTGGATAAACTTGATAGATTTAAGAAATTGTTGTCAAAGATGTGCACAGGATGCGGATTTTTCCATACCTTGATGACATATGCACCTGGTGTTCAAAAATATGGAGTTGAATACTTCACAAATCTTGATGAGAAAAAAAAGCTACTGGTCAGATATTATTGATATTATGGACTGGGGACAGGTAAGCAATATCAATTACAACGGTGGTTATAGAACATTCCTATATGGGAGAATAAAATGAATAATAATAGGTTTGTCTATATGAATGGTGAATTTATCCCTGAAAAAGATGCCAAAATCTCCATCTATGACTCTGCCCTTATGTTCGGGGATATGGTCTTTGAGATGACAAGGTCCTTTAATAAAAAACAGTTCAAGCTCCGTGAACACTTGGAACGCCTCTATGCTGGCATTAAGATCTTACGTATCCCCATCTCAATGACCATAGAGGAGATGGAAAAGGCCTGTTATGAGACTATAGA
>JAKORG010000018.1 GCA_029777945.1 Deltaproteobacteria bacterium
AGCTCTACCACGCCGAGACTTGAAGAGAGGTGCCCCCCTGTTTTAGACACAACCTCTATGATTAGTCTTCTTATCTCATGAGAAAGGATATTTAATTGGGTGATACTAAGTTTTTTTAAATCCTCGGGAAGGTTAATATGTTCAAGATACATCCCTACATTGACCTGTTGCCTATAAATTGTGCTATTTCTTTTAAAATGTTAGAATTTTCACCTAAAAAATCTATAGACTTTACAGCTTCTTCGATCAGTTGTTCCAGTTTTATCTTTGACGCTGCAATACCATAATGTTTTATATACGTTTGTTTTCCAGTATCTTTCTTCAGTTTTTTGCCGACTAATTCTTCATCACCCTCTGCATCAAGTATGTCATCCATAATCTGGAAGGCAAGACCTATACATTCACCATACTTTGTAAAATGTTTTAATTCCCTTGTCTTTGCCCCCGCCATAATAGCACCAACCCTTACAGAGGCCCTTATCAATGCTGTTGTTTTGTGCATATGTATATAGTGAAGAATATTTTTTGAACCTTCCTTTCCGTCATATAGGACATCCACTACCTGACCGCCTACCATACCATCTGCCCCTGCTGCAGATGCTATTTCGAATATGGATTGTTTTAACAATCTTGGATTTGTTCTATATGTAAATCTACTATCTGCAAGTATCCTGAAAGCCTCGGTAAGTAGTGCATCCCCTGCCAAAATTGCCACTGCATCTCCAAAGACCTTATGACAGGTAGGTCTACCTCTTCTAATATCGTCATTATCAATGCTTGGCAAATCATCATGTATAAGGGAATAAGTATGTATCATTTCAATAGCGCAGGCAATAGGTAAAACCTCATCTCCTGATTTGCCTTTAGCTTCATAGGCGGCTATTGTAAGTATGGGTCTTATCCTCTTTCCGTTGGAAAAAACCATGTATTCCATTGCATCTCTTAAAACACCCGGTGTTGATACAAATGACACAAAGATGTCCTTGAGGGTGTTTTCGATAATAATCCTTTTTTCGTGCATGTATGCGGATAATTCCATTAATCTTCAACCTCTTCCTGGGAAAATACCTTTTTTTCTAACGTGCCATTATCCTTTTTTATTAAAATTTTAACCTTTTTTTCGATTTCATCTAACCTTTTGGATAATTCTTTTGTGAGGTTTAGCCCTTCTTTAAAGATGTTTAATGCTTCATCAAGGGGGATATTCCCTTCGTCGAGGGCGTTTACTATGGATTCCAGTTTTTTTAATCCTTCTTCAAACTTCATGGTATCTAATAGTTGCCTATTATAAAATTTAAAATCCCTGTTTTCAAGTTTTTCATTTTTCTGCTGTAATTTTTTGAGCCACCTCTATTAATGGATTGGCATGAATGTTTTTGACTTTGTTTTTAATAATAATATCCATTGGAGTTACTTCTTTTCCATAGTAAGCTTTATTCCAGTCGCTTCTGGTTTTAACAAAAGCACCTTCAAGGGATAATCCACCGTAGAGACCCTTTGTCCTGCTAAAAGATATAATATCGGCACTTAGATTTGCAGTTGAGGCATCTATACCTGCACCTACTGGTCCTATGGCAACACTCACATCTGCACCGAGTTTTACACTGCTGGATAATAATGCTGATACACCTTTTTCAGTAAACACTATCATAACTATCTCTGCAGATTCACCACCTATTTGCAAACCAAAACTTGCCTCACCTAATGTATAAAAGGCAGGGTAACTGAATTTGCCGGTCTTTGGATCTTTTGCAATGAATACACCACTTCCACCTGAAGCCCCTAAAAAAAATGCACCCTTTAACATTTGCGGGACTATAAAAAAACCTTTTGCCTTTTTTGCTAATACCTTAAAGTTATTCATCTCTTCTGCGGAATAAAAGCTTTCAAGGGTGATACGAGCTCTATCTATGAGTTGCCTTGCTTCGCTTATATCGTTGGCCAGACCTTTTACCGGAAAAAGAAAAATTGAAAAAAACAAAAATAATGTAAAAATTAAAATGCAATTTCTTTTACACATTAATTCCCCCTATTAAAATTTTATATTGATAATTTTTTTCTAATAATTATAAAATCCCATTTTAAAATTTTTATTGTTTTGTAGGATAGTTTATATAAAAAAATATAAATAAACAATGCAAAAATTTTTAATTTTTCGACAAAATTGTCGATTTTTTCTAAAATTCGACATTTTTTGCCTTTTTTAACCTGTTTTATTGTAAAAATATCTCAATTGGTTAATTACCTTGAAAAAAGGTTTTACTGGCACACAAATTGCTGTATGCTAATAGGGTAGAAAAAAATCAAGGGGTTTTCAAATGAAACAGAGATTTTTTTTATTAATTTTTTTACTGGCCTTATTTTTTGTATTCAATACCGATATCTTTGCAGTGGAAAAGAAATTTTTTGAAGAAAGGGAAATTCATGACAAAACATTTGATATGGACAATAGATTAAATTTGACTAAAGAACAAAGGGAAAAGCTATGGAATATAAGGGACAAATATTTTAATGATATGCAGAGATTAAGACAGGAAATGATTCAGAAAAAAATAGAGCTAAGAAACCTGTATCTTGATTCAAAGACAAACGAGTCTACGATTTCAAATAAACAAAAAGAGCTGATAGAGTTGAGACAGAAGCTGGAAGAAAAACGAATGGAGATGATGCTTGAGGAAAGAAAAATTTTAACCCCTCAGCAATTAGAAACGATTAACCGTTTACCAATGGAAAAAAGATACGATGGAATGGGTCCAGGCAGAGGAAAAGATAGAAGGGGTATGGGGCACCATCGTTTTTAAAAGTCAAAGGAAATGAAAAAGTTAAATTTCCTCTGTTTATACTTCAAAGGAAAGGTTATTTTTTATATATTATGAAAGTGGAAGAGAAAAAGACGTTTGTTTTCCTGCCTTTACTTTTCGGCATCTTTTTTCTATTAACGGGCATTACAGGCATTTTTCAATTAAGGGTTATTATAGAAAATATAGACGAATTTATGAAAAACGAAGCCAATATGGTCATTGATTATGTAAGTAAACAAATTGATATGAATCTTGAATATTTGAGCATAGCCGAGAAAATACCATCCTTTGATCTTCTCAATCTCATGTCATACGACGAGGCGATAATAGACGATTTTTATTTTTTATTCAGCAATACATCTGAAGAAAACCTTCTTAATATCCCAGTCGAAAATTTTAAGGTATTCAACATGAAAGGAAAATTGCTCGCTGCAAAAGGAAATATTAAGGTAAAAACTCAAGATGTGGACATGCTTTTGAGAAAAAGTCAGGAGACTTTAATAAAAACAGAGAAAGATAAAGGCATTTTTTTAGGTTTTAAGACAAAGGACAGGGTTGTTTTTTTCTACTTAGGTAATACAGAATTAGATGCCTTGAGAAAAAAGTTTATAATAAAAAGTATCCTTGAAAAAGAGGTGGAGAGATATAACGTTAAAGGTATAAAAGTCTACGATGATAAAAAAAACACATATCTCAATGTAAGTAAAAATGAAGCAGATACGATAAATCTGTCAGGAGGCATCCGTTCTACATTTCTTCCTGGTTTTTTAATAGAAGTCCAACTTTCCAGGTCAATTAGGGATAGGATTACAAAAAGGGTAACTGTTAATCTCGTTGTTATACTTTGTCTTTTCATAATTGCTGGAGGAATAAGCACATGTTTGTTATTTATCTTAATGAAAAGACAAGAAAAAAAGATAGAAGAGATAAAAAGGGATTTGGCTGTGCAAGAAAGGCTTGTCTCTCTTGGTAATCTCGCTTCAGGAATGGCCCATGAAATAAGAAATCCTTTAAATGCAATAGGTCTTTCCATACAGAGGCTTAAAAGAGAGTTTATGCCCTCTGATGAAAAAAAAGAAGAATATCAAAAGTTTTTGGACATAATAAGGGCTGAGGTGACAAGGGTAAATAAAATAGTGGAAGATTTTTTATTAACCACAAAAAACCAGGGCAATTTTACTAAGGAAAATCTTTTCAGTTTACTGGATGAAGTGGTTTTAATATTGAAAGAAGAGGCATTTATAAAAAATATAGAAATAATAAACAAAGTAGACAATAATTTAATTGTGGTCTGTCAAAAAGAAAGACTAAAACAGGCATTTTATAATATAATTATAAACAGTATTCAGGCTATTAAAGAGAAAGGGAAGGTATATATTGAAGCTCAAAAAAGGCATAATCTTATAGAGATCTACATAAAGGATACAGGCCCTGGGATTAAAAAGGAAGAATTGAAAAATATATTTGACTATTATTATACTACCAAAGATAAGGGTATTGGGATGGGGTTACCAATTTCTTATATGATAGTAAAAGACCATGGAGGAAATATAAAGGCTATAAGCCCTGAAGGTGAAGGGGCAACATTTATTATTTCATTGCCTCTGGAATTGAATGCATTAAATAAAGGACAGATGAAATGAATAAATGCAGTATACTTATTGTCGAAGATGAATACAACCAGAGGATTCTTTTAAGCGAGATTTTGTCAAAGGAAGGTTATACGGTTTTTGAGGCAGAATGCGGTATAGCAGCAAAAGAAATTTTTAAAGAAAAATCCATTGATTTAATACTGCTCGACTTTAAACTGCCTGATATTGACGGTTTAAGTCTTATCAATTTCTTTAAGGGAATTAATCCTGAAACAGAGATCATAATTATAACGGCATTCGGAAGTATTGAGAACGCCGTGAATGCTTTAAAGGCAGGGGCATATGATTATCTTACAAAACCCATAGACATTGATGACTTATTGATTAAGATAAAAAAGATTGAGGAAAAGAAAAGCCTCATCAGAGAAAATCTGGTTTTGAAGGAGACATTAAAAGAAAGGTTTAAATCAGAAGACTTTGTATATAAAAGCGAGAAGATGCAAAATGTGGCAAGCCTTATTGTGAGGGTGGCTACAACTGATTCAACATGTTTGATTACAGGAGAAAGTGGAACAGGTAAAGAAATAGTGGCAAATATGATACAGGGCTTAAGTTTAAGGAAAGAAGGACCATTCGTAAAGGTAAACTGTTCTGCCATTCCAGAGCAGTTACTGGAAAGTGAACTTTTCGGATACGAAAAAGGTGCCTTCACGGGTGCCTTTCAGAGAAAGATAGGAAAATTTGAGCTTGCCCACAAAGGCACAATATTCCTCGATGAAATAGGGGATATGCCACTATATCTTCAATCAAAGCTTTTGAGGGTTCTTCAAGCAAAGGAGATAGAGCGATTAGGCGGTCTAAATCCTATTAATGTAGATATTCGTATCATCGCTGCGACAAATAAAAATTTAGAAGAAGAGGTGAAAAAAGGTAATTTCAGGGAAGATTTATATTACAGGATAAATGTGGTCAGAATTGAAATACCGCCTTTGAGGGAAAGAAAAGAAGACATAATGCCTTTAGTGGACTTTTTTATAAAAAAGTTTACCGTAAGACACAGAAAAGAAACAAAAGAAATAACAAAAGAGGCAAGGGATGCTTTATTAAAATATGATTATCCTGGAAATGTAAGGGAGTTAGAAAATATTATAGAAAGGGCTGTTGTGCTTTCAAGGGGTGACTTTCTCACTGTGGAAGATTTTTTTGATAATGCTTCAACATTGGCGCCCAAAAAGGAAAGCGGCATTAAAGAAGTAATTACATCTGTGGAAAAGGAAATGATTTTAGAGTCACTTATAAAAAACAACTGGGTTCAGACAAAGGCAGCTGCTTCTTTGGGTATGAGTGAACGAATGTTAAGATATAAGATGAACAAATACGGAATAAAAAAATAAACTTTTTGATTTTTAACCTCTTAGTTTTTCTTTTTCTATAATTTTTATGATATAGATATGTATGTCCTCAAATGATTTTGGTTTTGATATAAAAGGATTGGCTGAGGCAGGGTTAACCGTTTCCTTATCCGGTAGATTATCCGTTGAAAATTTTGATAAGATGCTTTCTTTTAGGGGAGATATTTTTTCTAAATATAAACCATCTTCTTTAGTGATAGACTTAAAAGATGTAACCTATATGGACAGCGCCGGCGCCCTCTTTTTAATAGAAATGGAATATGAATCAAAAAAAGAGGGGATACCATGTGAAATTACAAATATGACAAAAGAACAAAGGGGATTATTGGAACTTATCGATAGAGATGCCTATGAAAAGAGCTTTCAGGTAACAAAAAAGGCGGGTTTAAATTTTATTGAACAGATAGGTCATGAGTTCATTAAATTCCTCGATGATATAAAAAATATTATCACCTTTATAGGTATGATGATAATCAAGATTATTTCTTCATTATTTAGATTAAGTAGTATCCGGTGGAATGATGTTCTTACATATATGAAAAAGTCAGGTGTTGACGGTCTTCCCATTGTAGGGTTAATAAGTTTTCTTCTCGGTCTTATTATGGCATTTATGTCTTCATTGCAGTTAAAACAGTTCGGGGCAAATATTTATGTCCCCGCCCTTGTAAGTATCGCCATGATAAAAGAACTCGGGCCTATAATGACGGCAATAATAGTAGCAGGTAGAACTGGGTCTGCATTTGCCGCAGAGATAGGGACTATGAAGGTAAATGAAGAGGTAGATGCATTGATTGTCATGGGGTTTGATCCCATAAAATTTCTTGCTGTCCCAAGGGTTTTTGCTGTAATGTTTATAATGCCTTTTTTGACAATCTTTTCAGATTTATTTGCAATCTTTGGTGGATTTGTAGTAGGCGTATTGGGATTAGATTTGACGGTCCATACTTACATACAACAAACAATGAAGGCAATAAAAATATTCGACATTATTACGAGTTTGATAAAATCAGTTACCTTTGCAGTCCTTATTGCAGGTATAGGATGCCACAGGGGCTTTGAGGTAAAACACAGTGCAGAAGAGGTGGGAACTGCAACTACATCGGCGGTGGTAACGGCATTGTTTATTATAATACTTGTTGACTCGATGTTTGCCGTTGTGTTGAGCTATATTTAAATAATCATGGTTAAAATTTAGAATATTTCCATATGAAAGAGATTGCCATATCAGTAGAAAATCTTACAGTTCGTTTCGGAGATTCTGTGGTACTAAACAATATTAATTTAAATGTCTTTAAGGGAGAGATACTCGTCATATTAGGTGGGAGCGGTTGCGGAAAATCTACACTTTTAAAACACATGATAGGGCTTTATGAGCCAGAGAAGGGCAGGGTTATAATAAACGGCATAGATATTATAAATGCCGATGAAAATAAATTAAGGGAACTAAGAAAAGATATAGGTGTGTTGTTCCAATCATCAGCACTTATAGGTTCTATGACAGTTTACGAAAACATAGCACTGCCTTTAAGGGAATACACAGGGCTCTCCGATGATGCAATAGAGCGTTTGGTAAGGATTAAGCTTGCAATGGTAGGTCTTTTAGGCTATGAGATTTATTTGCCTTCAGAACTGTCTGGTGGCATGAAAAAAAGGGCCGGTATTGCGAGGGCAATAGCATTGGATCCAACGATTCTTTTTTTTGATGAACCGTCTGCTGGTCTCGATCCGATAACAGCAGCCGAACTTGACCTATTGATAAAAAACATAAATAATGGTATTGGAACTACGATGGTTGTTGTAACCCATGAGCTTGAATCTATATTCAACATAGCACACAGGGTAATTATGCTTGAAAAAGAAGAAAAGGGAATAATCGCTGAAGGAGATCCTTATATTTTAAGGAAAGAATCAAAAGACCCAAGGGTAAGAAATTTTTTTAACAGGCATATACCAGAACATTTATATCAGAAGACATGACTTTAAAAAAGAAGACACCTTTTTTTGTTGGTTTGTTTGTCATTATAGGTTCATTTCTTTTAGTAGGAGTAATCATCTGGATTGGTGCATCAAAATATTTTAAAAAGGGAACCATATATCTTACCTATTTTGATGAAAGTGTTCAGGGTTTACAAGTAAATTCAAAGGTGAAGTATAGAGGGGTAGAGGTAGGCTGGGTCAAATCTATAGACATTGCACCAGATAATAGATTAATTGAAGTGACAATGATAATTGATTTTGAAGGGGATCTTGAAAAGACTAATATTGCAAAACTCGAACCAGTTGGCCTTACAGGAATGGTTTACATTGAGCTTGATAATGCAACACCAGAAGATTTAAAGAGAACACCTAAACTTTCATTTAAATCCGATTATCCAGTAATTCCATCGGTACCTTCTGAGATACAGAGGATAGTTGCAAATGTGAATAAAATAATCGAAAGTATAGGTAAGATTGACTTTGAAGGTATTTCAAGCCAGATAAAAATGACAACAAAAACAATAGAGATGTTTTTAAACGACCAAAGGTTGAAAAATATAGCTGGGAACCTAAATGAAACATCTGAAAATCTTTTAAAGATTTCAGAACAGATTAAAATCATAACAAAAGATGAAAAAATAACCGAAATGATTGCTGATGCCAGTGAAGTGGTAAAAAACACAAAGGCATTAATCGTAAAATTAAAAAGCGATTTAGATGCGATAAATATAAAGAATTTTTCTACAAAGACAGACCAATTATTTAATGTAGTTAATAAAAAAGTTTATGCTATAACATTAGAGACTGAGAGGGCAATGGAAAGTATTAAAAGGGCATCATCTGCTTTGGAAGAGCTTATGGAGAGACTGAAGGATAGCCCTTCTGATATAATTTTTGGTGAACCGCCCTCGAAAGATGTAGTAAATTAATAAATAAAGGAGAGTATTATTTTTAAAGAGAAACAAGTGTATCTATTCATAAAAAAGAATGTGTTTTACCTTGCCTTATGTTTTTTATTTTTATTTATCCTGGGATGTTTCCCTAAAGGAAGGGTTTCTTATATAGAACACTTTGTCATTGATTATGACCCACCGGCGTTTGAGAATATTATTTCTTTAAATACCTCCATAAAACTTGAGAAATTTTCCATAATGGAAATTTACAATAATACCCGTATGTACTATAAGGACTCACCATTTAAACTCAATACCTATATCTACAGCAGATGGAGGGTAAATCCTGCCGATTTATTGAGCGATTATTTTTTAAGGGATCTGGTTAATGCAGGTATATTTTTAAAGGTGTTTTCATATAAAGACCCTAATGATGCTATTTTCTCGTTAGAGGTAGCCATAGAAGAGTTTCTTGAAATAATAGAAGAAGGCAGACCGTATTCTGTTTTAACCTTAAACATAGTCCTATTGGACAATAGAGAAACGGATATAACTAAGAAAATAATTTTTCAGAAAAAATACAGAGAAAAAGAACTATTACATGAGCATAGTCCAGAATCATTTGCAAAAGGTATGAGCATTGCTTTTAAAAGAATGTCCTTTAGCATTATTAACGATATTTATAATACTTTAAAACAGAAGGACAAGATTATTTAAAATTAGAAGGTGGTTTCTGTGAACAGAAAAAAGTCACTTATCGATCTATTAATACACGACCTGACAGGACCCATATCAATCATCTCAACTACCGCCAACAATCTTTTAAGTAAGGAAGATAAATACGGTAGGTTGACAGATAGACAGAAGAAGAATATCGATATGATTTTGAGAAATGCAATCAAGGCAAAGACATATCTTCAGGATATGATTGAGGTGTATCGCTCAGAAGAGGGCGTTATCAGTAAAGAAGAGTTTATTATAGAAGATGTAATAAAAGAAGCGGTCTATGATGCCGTAGAGATGATAGAGCCTAATTTTTTTGAGGAGCATGTATGTAACGAAGAAAAAAATGATTTAGTTGAGATATTAAAAAGAAAGGACATATTCATAACGATCCAAGGAAAATACAAGGATATACCTTTTTTCCATGACAAAAAAAAGATAGTACAGATTCTAAGAAATCTCGTGACGAATGCACTGAAGTACAGAAAAAAAGAGATAAGAATTATTGTTAAAGGTGAAGATGAACTTATTATTATTGTTGAAGATGACGGATCGGGGATTCCATCAGAAAAGCAGGCAAATATATTTAAACGCTTTTTATACAAAGAAAAAAAAGATGCACACATAGATTTTGGTTCTGGTTTCGGGCTTTCATGCGTAAAATCCATTGTAGAATCCATGGGAGGTTCTATCACCCTTATAAGTGAAACAGATAGAGGGACAAGGTTTATAGTGCGTATTCCACATTTAAAAGGATAAATTTTTTAAAAATATTAAGTTTTTTTAAAAAAATATTGTCATAAGCCCTTAAATATTGTAATGTAAAAAAAATTAAATAATTAAACAAATAAAAATTATAAGGGGGCTTTATGAACAAAGCAGATTTGGTAGGAAAAATAGCAGAAGAGGTTGGTGTTCCAAAAACAAAAGCAGCGGAGATGGTGGATTCTTTTGTTGCCAATGTTAAGGATGCTCTAAAAGCAGGAGAAAAGGTTACATTAGTCGGTTTTGGAACATTCTCTGTTTATCAGAGAAAGGCAAGAACAGGCAGAAATCCGCAGACAGGCAAAAAGATGAAGATACCTGCAAAAAAGGTTCCTAAGTTCACAGCAGGTTCGGCCTTGAAGGATTTATTTAAAAAATAATAATTTATGTTTTAAAAGATGGATATCTTAATCATGCAATCCATGATATCCATCTTTTTTATGCTAACCACATAGTATTTTTCTGTTAGGGCTTTTCTAAATCTTCGGGCTTGTATTCATTGTCTCTTGTCTCATAAAGAGATGTTTTTCCAGACATCGTTTAAGATTCATAAAAATCTCTAAAAAATGCAATGGGAGTTAAAAAACTAAAAAAAGTGGTGAGGATAATCTTTGTATTAATATGCAAAACCCCATAGATACAGTTATGAAACAAAGAAAATGGACTGCAGATGAGAAATTAGCAATAAATGAGAAAGAAGGAGGAAGTGGTATTCTTTATGATTCAGTCATTGTGAGTATTTGTATAGATTTATTAAAGAAAAAAGGGTTTAAATTATTAGTTAATTAAAAATTTAATTGAAATTAAAAAAAAATTTAAGTTAAATAAATGCTCAAAAAGAGGGGAAATTGAAGGTTATTACTATTTCAAGATCCTATGGTTCAGGTGGTAGTCTTTTTGGGAAAAGACTTGCTGAAAGATTAGACTTTAAATATGTAGATGACAGCTTCATCAAGTATTTAAAGACAAATAAAGAGGCCTCAGCCATACTGCTTAGAAATCTTGAAGATGAAAAATCGCCTGATATAACAGAGAGATTTACACAATTAATTCATAATAAAAGTTACTTTAAAGCTGCCATAACAGTTGCCCTTTACAGTCTTATAATGAAGAGAGATATCGTAGTAGTAGGAGGTGGTGCACATCTTATTCTCGATAACTATCCTTGCAAAATAAGTCTCATGATTATAAGAGATATAAACGAAAGAATATTCGATATAATGCAGGAAAAGGGACTTTCAGAAGAAGAAGCCATAAATCTTGTAAACGCAAAGGACAAAGAAAAAAAGAGATTTATTGAGTTCTATTTTGATAAAGATATAAACGATCCTTTTTCCTTTGATATAACATTCAATGCAAGCACTATAAAGCTTGAACATGCATTAGATATTATGAAGTTGTATTCAGAGCGTTTTTTTTCAAGGATAGACCTTGATGAAGCTAAACTTTTTGCTGCAAAGAGGCTTTTAGAAAATAGGGCAAAACTTGCAATCATACATCACGACCTTGCATCAAAAGCAAAGGTAGATTTTGAGGCGCAAGCAGAAGATGTCCTTGTTGTAAAGGGAGTTGTTGGAGGACCAGATGAAAAAGAAAAACTTCTCAATACATTATGGGGCCTAAAAGGTATAAGTAAGATTATAGATAATCTTAAGATTAGTACCCTTTCCCGACTGATTTATTAATTCAATACGATAAAAAAGGATTAGTAAAATGGGATTAAAACATCTTCTAATAGCATTTATTTTTTTGCTAACTCCAAATATTCTTCTTGCATCTGTTGAAGGGACAACAAATGTAACTTTTCCCATATGGACACCTGTTTTTTTTATAGCTCTCATACTTGCCATAGCAATCATGCCCTTGATAAACAGTGAATGGTAGGGAAATAATTATAAATATATTTCTATTGGTCTTGCCATACCTGCTGCATTGATAGTGGCATTCAAAGATTTTAATCTTATCCTTCACACCCTTATGGAATATATTTCATTTATTATACTTCTTGGCTCACTGTTTGTTATCTCAGGAGGTATTGTCATAAGGATTTCGGGAAGAGGAAAACCTCTTTTAAATTCCATAATCCTTATAATAGGTGCTATTTTTGCAAGTTTTATAGGCACAACAGGTGCAAGTATGGTTCTCATTAGGCCATTAATAAAGATAAATAAATGGCGAAAAAATGTTTCACATATATACATCTTTTTTATATTTCTGGTCTCTAATATTGGTGGTCTTCTAACCCCACTTGGTGATCCACCTTTATTTCTTGGCTTCTTAAAAGGTGTGCCATTTACTTGGACATTTAAGCTTACTCCAGTGTGGATTTTAGCTGTATCAATTTTGATATGTATATTTTTCATCATAGATAAACATGCCCTAAAAAAAGAAAAAATAGAAAAGATTACATCGCCAAAGAATATTGAAGGTGCTAAAAGACTTGAAATTAGAGGTAAGATTAATTTTCTTTTACTTGGTGCTGTGTTGGGTGCCTTTTTTCTTCCAAACATAATAAGAGAACTTGTTATGGTTGCAGCCGCTATTTTATCTATTTATTTGACCCCAATTGTCCTGAGAGAAGAAAATGGTTTTACATATCACCCCATCATAGAGGTGGCTGTCCTATTTATCGGTATTTTTATAACAATGATCCCTGCTCTTAAAATTCTTGAAACAAACGGTAATAAGCTCGGCGTGGATACTCCTTGGAAATTTTTCTGGATCACAGGTGGGCTTTCTAGTTTTCTTGATAATGCACCTACCTATCTTGTATTTATAAGCGCTGCCAAAAGTATTGCTGTATTAAAAAATATAACAGCTGGCCTAATAGCAGGTGTTCCAGAGATATTTTTACGGGCTATATCTGCTGGTGCTGTCTTAATGGGCGCTAATACTTATATAGGCAATGGGCCAAACTTCATGGTCAAAGCTATATGCGAAGAGAATGAAATAGCCATGCCTTCATTCTTCAAATATATGGCATGGTCATTTTCAGTGCTCATACCTATATTTATTATTATCACCTTTATTTTCTTTGTATAGAATGAGTATATCTTTTATATGATTGAGATGTTAAAAAAGGTCCTTCATTAATAGCCATGCATATTTTTATAAAACCGTCATTTTTGATACTAATCAGTTGTTAATAATTATTTATTCCTTCTTCTTAAAAAGAACTTAACCATCTCTGCTCCAACAGGTGCCATAAAAATAAAAGGTAGAATTATTAACCAATCATTTATTGTTAGTGGCACTGTGTCAAAAAAGGGTCTTAAAAAAGGAACATAAA
The DNA here is from genome assembly GCA_029777945.1 of Deltaproteobacteria bacterium. Classification (GTDB taxonomy): domain Bacteria; phylum Desulfobacterota; class Syntrophorhabdia; order Syntrophorhabdales; family Syntrophorhabdaceae; genus JAKORG01. The sequence goes on from JAKORG010000018.1 coordinate 13,453, forward strand.
CGGTGATCAAAACGAAAAATATTGAGGATAGGACGGCCCATTGCATCCATTTATTTGAAAATACTCCTATTTTAAATATGCTTAAATGTTCTGATCTTGCCGTGTATGCCCTTAAAAGCTCAGAAAAGCATATGGTGACAAAGGCCATGGTCTGGGCATAGGAAAGATTATCCGGCTGAATGCGAAGGCTTATTGCAAAAACACTCAAAACAGCTATGGCATCTATAATAGGAATTACAGAAAGGCCGATGATCATGTCTTTATTTATTACAGGTTCTTTCACAGGCCTCGGTGGTCTTTTCATGATATCAGGTTCAGCCTTTTCAAGTCCAAGTGCAAGGGCTGGAGCCCCATCTGTTACAAGGTTAAGCCATAATAGCATTATAGGTGTAAAAGGTAAAGGCATCCCGAATAGCATTGAGAAAAACACTATGAGTATTTCGCCTACATTACAAACAAGGAGAAAATAGACGAATTTGCGGATATTTGCATATATGGTTCTACCTTCTTCTATTGCAGAGACTATGCTGGCGTAATTATCGTCTGTAAGTACCATATCCGCCGTCTCTTTTGCTACATCTGTGCCTGTAATGCCCATGGCAACACCGATATTCGCTCTTTTTAAGGCAGGGGCATCGTTTACTCCATCACCTGTCATTGCCACGATGTGCCCTTTTTCTTTCAATGCATATACTATATTTGTCTTGTGTTTGGGAGAGACTCGGCAGCAAACATCTACATCATCAATTATGGATACGAGTGTTTCCTGGGGCATGGTATCGAGTTCCTTGCCTGTTAAAACCTTTCCGTTAGGTCTTAAAAGGCCTATTTCCCTTGCCACTGCTTCTGCTGTATCTTTATAGTCACCGGTAATCATAATACTTTTCACTCCTGCACCAACTGCCAGTTTAATGGCCTCTTTTACTTCCGGTCTTGGTGGGTCTATCATGCCTAAAAGACCTACAAAGACAAATTCTTTTTCTATATCTTCTATTTCGCATGTTACCGGAAGTTCATTTAATGGTTTGAATGCCACTGCCAATACCCTTAATGCCTGGCTTGCCATTTCGTGGTTCATCTCAAGAATTTCATTTCTTTTTTCCTCTGACATGGGGACTATTTCATCATTATAGACGATGCGATCGCTGAGATTTAGAATCACATCCGGTGCACCTTTAATAAATGCAATATAAGGACTGTCTATAAAAAGGCTATCTTTTATTTCATGGATGGTTGTCATCCTTTTCCTGTCAGAATCAAAGGGAATTTCCATAACACGGGGTAATTTCTTTTCCATTTCTGTCTTTTTTAAACCTGCCTTTTCTCCGGCAACTACCATCGCACCTTCTGTGGGATCCCCTATCATTCTAAAGGCTTTACCATCGCCTTTATTTTCGTTTTCTTCGAGTTTCGCATCGTTACAGAGTAAAGCACCATATAAAAGGAGGGAAAGCCCTTTATATTTATTAGGGTCTATTTCCTCGCCGTTTACAAAAAACTGGCCTGTAGGACTATAACCTTCCCCTGTTACTTTGAATCTCAACCCTCCTGAGAATCCCTGAACAACAGTCATTTCATTCTGTGTAAGTGTTCCTGTTTTATCTGAACATATTACCGTGGCACAGCCCAGTGTTTCTACTGCTGGAAGTTTACGTATGAGGGCATGGCGTTTTATCATCTTTTGCATGCCCAGTGCTAAACAAATAGTAACCACAGCGGGCAATCCTTCTGGAATTGCAGCGATGGCAAGACTTACCGCGGTCATAAAAAGATTGATAATATCCTTTTTTTCATGGGCAAGATAGGCAAGGAAACCTTCTTTAAAAATAATTCCAAAATTTGTATCCCTTATTAAACCATAGATAAACACAATGGCGCATATAATGAGGCACCCGATACCTAAAAATTTTGCAAGCTCTGCAAGTTTTTTCTGAAGGGGGGTCTGCTCTTCTTCATAGGATTGTAACATTTCTGCTATCATACCTATTTGGGTTTTCATTCCCGTTGCTGTTACAATACCTTTGCCCCTTCCATATGTAACAACAGTGCCCATAAAAGCAGAATTCTTTCTATCCCCAAGGGTTATATCCTTATCCAGTATAATATTTGCCTCTTTTTCCACAGGAATGGATTCGCCGGTTAAGGATGCCTCTTCAATTTTAAGATTTACGCTCTCAATCAGTCTTAAATCAGCAGAAACATAATTGCCTGCCTCTATTACACATATATCACCGAGCACAAGTTCTGATGACGGTATGCTTATCTGATGACCATTTCTTATTACATACACATTAGGTGTGGCCATTTTTTTTAGTGCTGCAAGTGCAGCTTCGGCTTTGGATTCTTGAACAACCCTCACAATTGAATTGAGTAGCACGATGACCATTATGGCAATAGCATCTGTAATTTCACCGAGTAAAAGGGATACAAGAGCTGCAATAATCAAAATAATTACCAAAAAATTATTGAATTGATTAAGAAGCATTTTTAAAAAGCCTGGTTTTGGTCTTTCTTTTAGTTCATTATGACCGTAAATTTTTAGCCTTTTTGCTGCCTCCTCTGTGGTCAAACCATGTTCTAAATTGGTTTCAAGCTCTTCAGCAGCTTGATTGATATGCATGCAGTGAAATGTCTTTTTTTCCATCGTTTATCTCCAAAAATAAAATTTTTAATTTAAAATATTAAAAATTAAGCTTGCATAAGGTCGGGTATGACATAAGACCTTGTTATTTTTTTTCTTTTAATTATTTCATTGGTTTAATTTTTATCTATTTTATAAAAATCTTAGACATAAATCAAATAAAATATCAACTTGACAGAATCGGTTTAAAGGGTTAAAAATAGGTATAATCACATAAGAATAGTCTGGATATAATGATTAAAAGGGGTGGGTTATGGATGAGAAGGATTTAACCCAAAGGCTTTATAGTATGTTTGATGAAGCACTAAGGTCTTTCGAATTTATATCAGAGGGTTTTTTAGCCCAAAATAAAGATGTCTTAGAAAAAGGGGAATCACAATTCATAAACATACTCTCAGAAAACCTTGAATTTGCCGAAAACATTGTTCATGAAGGCAAAAAGAGTGAAGTAGATGAAAAATTTTTAAGTCTTATTATACCTTTGCAGGAGATTGCCCTTGCTGTGAGAAACCTTATTTCCAAAGAAAAAGCAATACTTGAAAGAAAGGTGATCTTCTCCATGAAGGCAGTTATGGAGATTACAGAATTGTTTAATGCCATGAAAAAGCAATTTATAGATACTAGAGATTACATATTGACCAAAAATCCTGCTTTAAAAGAAAGTATTGCCTACACTAAAGAAAGAATCATAAAAATGGTAGATGAATATGCTTCTATGCATCAGGAGAGGCTCATAACAGGTTTTTTTGGTGTAAAGGCCTCCTATCTTTATCTTTCCCTAATAGGGTCTTTTAAAACCATTGCAAAAGAACTGGTAGAATTTTCTCAAATGTTTTAATGTTCTATTTTCCGCTTATTCTAATTCCTTCTACGAGAAGGGAAGGGGATCCATATATACCGTAAAATTTTATATCCGTTCCCACTGCCTTTATATTATTTAACAATTCAAAGACATTTCCCGAAAATATTACCTCTTTAAAAGGTATGATTTTATTGTTTTTTATTAAATGTCCTATTGCACCAAGGGAAAATTCGCCTGTTGTGGGATTGGCCGTGTGTGCACCTATTAATTCTTTTATGATAATGCCGTTATTTAAGATGTCATCTTTTAAATCTGTATTGCCATTTTTAATAAACAAGCCTCTTATACCGCATCTTGGTGGTTCTTTTACGCCTGTTCTTACAGAGTTTCCCGTAGATTCTCTTTTAAACTTCTTTCCATAATAGTTATCATAAAGAAAAGTCAAAAAAACGCCGTTTTCTACAACATGGTTTTCTTTGGACGGAATGCCTTCTCCGTCCATCAAAAAGGCATTTATGCCTGCCCTACCAGAATCTATAATGTTTAACTCCTCTGAAAAACACCGCTTACCTATCTTTTCTTTCAATTTTGTCTTGTTCTTGAAAAGGTTTTCACCAAGAAATGAGCTTGATAGAATCCCTAAGATATCACACACTGCCTGTGGTTTTAATATTCCGTTATAAATGCCCGTATTAATCTGGCTGCTTCCGAGAAATGAAATGGCCTTCTCGGCAATATCGATACCAAACTCCTTTGCATTTAAATCTTTTAAAAAATTAGACCATTTCCAATCATACCACGACACCTCATCTTTATCCTTTGCAACGGCCATCCCTGTTAATGCATATAAGGTCTTTTTTGCTCCTTTATAGATGCCCTTTGAATTTATAATGTAGATTTCTATCTCTTCCTCGTGCAATTCACAACCCCTTGTGGTTACAATCCTTTTATCATAGCCTTTCATAGAACTTTCAAAGTCTATGACCAACTCTTTTTTTGCTTTGTCATCGAGGTTTATGCCTTCTTTATCGTGGATATCGAGTATTGGGTAATCATCATAAGGAGAGGAAAAGGCATAATCATCATCTTCATCTGCAAAGGGTAAGAGCTCTTTACAATTTGATAAAAGCCAATTTATCCCATACTCGTTTAATTCAAAAGTATATGAAAATACCAATCTTTTATTCCTTATACCCCTTAATGCAATGCCTTCTTCTTCCTTGAATTCAATGTTGTTAATATCAAGGTCACGACTTTCATATTTTTTTGTCTTTTCCTTAAGATAGAAAAGCTCAAAACTGTCAAAATGACCCTTAACCTTTTTTATTATCCTTTCAAAATCCATAGTTGTAATCCTTTTTTAATAATCTATGTCCATCTTCATTGCTATCTCATCGCACTGGGGAAATTTAGGACATTTAATACAATCAGACCATATCTTCTGGGGCAAATCTTTTTTGTCTGTTATGTAGAAACCGCATTTTTTAAAGAATTCGGTTTGATATGTAAGGAGAAACACGTGTTTTATCCTATAAAACTTTGCCTCTTCTATGGTGGCCTCCACAATTGCCCTTCCTATTCCCTTTTTTCTATAAGGGCTTAACACACAAACTGATCTTACCTCTGCAAGGTCTTCCCAGCATATATGAAGTGCACCTGTGCCAACAATCTTGCCGTTATCTATATAGACGAAATAATCTCTCATATTATCGTAGAGTTCACCGAGAGACCTCGGCAACATCTCGCCCTTTGATGCAGCTAAATTGATTAACTTGTGAATCTGCTTTATATCTTCAATAGTTGCCTTTTTTAACATTTGATAGCATCTCCTCTGCCCTTTGTATCGTCTTATCTGTTATCTCTAATCCCCCTATCATCCTTGCTATTTCTTTTATCCTTTCTCTTTCTTCAAGTCTCTTTATGTCAGTCATTGTATAATCTTTCATCTGTTGTTTTTCAACAAGAAAATGATTGTCTCCGTAAACTGCTATCTGAGGTAGATGGGTAATACAGATGACCTGATGGGTTTTAGAAAGCATCTTCAACCTCAATCCAACCATTTCTGCGACCATCCCCCCAATGCCTGTATCTATTTCGTCGAATATTAATGTTTTATCCTCCTTATTACCCATAACCCTTTTTATGGCGAGCATGATTCTGGAAAGTTCTCCACCGGAGGCAATCTTTCTTAATGGTTTTAATGCCTCTCCAGGGTTTGGACTTATCAGAAATTCAATATCGTCTTTACCATCTTCATCAATAAACCCTTTGTCCTTAATTTCAATATGAAATACTGTATTTTCCATGGCAAGCATTTTAAGCTCTTCCATTACCATCTTTTCTATGTCAAGGACACCTTGTTTTCTCTTATTTGATAGAAAGTCTGCAAGTTCTTTTAACTCCCTGTCAAGGACTGCAATTTTTTTCTCCATCTCCTTTATGTTTTCTGAAAGGTCTAAAAGGTATTTAAGTCTTACCTTTGCATTTTTGTAATATTCGTCTATATCTTGAAGGGTTTTTCCGTATTTTTCTTTTATAGTGTATATCTTTGACAGTCTCTCTTCAACCTTTTTTAACTCATCAGGGTCATCGAAAACGGTCTTAGACCTTTCTTTTATGTCTCTATATAGATCATCTACCTCATAGGATAAGGATTCTAATCTTTCTAGTATGCTGTTTAAAAGCTGAATCTGCCTATAAGGTTTTAACAAAGAGAGGCAGAGATATATTGAGTTGTGCGTTGATGTATCGTTTTCATAAAGATATGTCTCAACTTCTTTAAGGATACTTTTGATTTTTTCTGCCTCCTTTAATAATCTTAGCCTTTCTTTTAGTGAATCTTCTTCTCCTTCTTTAAGGTTTGCCTTTTCTATCTCGTCAATCTGGAATTCGAGAAATGCTATTTCCTTTTCTTTGGTGCCAGCCTCTTTTATCATAATCTTAAGATTGCCTTCCAATTCTCTTAATTCTTTTACCTTTTCTTTAAGTATTTCCCTTTGCCCGTCTATTTTTAAAATATTGTCCACCATTTTTATATACTGTTCCTTCTCGAGGAGGTCCCTGTATTCGTTTTGACCGTATATATGGATGAGGCTATTGGCAATCTCCTCCATTCTGGTTAAGGTTATTGGTTCCCCATTTAAATATGCCCTTGACCTTCCTGAGGCAAGTATAACCCTTTTTAAAATATATTCTTTTCCTCCCTCTAAAAAATGGGCTGTTATTTCAGCCTGTTTTGCCGAGGTTTTTAATACCTCTGGAGAGACCTTTTGGTTCAAAAATGTAGAC
>JAKORG010000019.1 GCA_029777945.1 Deltaproteobacteria bacterium
AGAGGCATCAACGTAGGTGTAATAAGGACAAGACTTTCAGAGTTAGGAGAGATAATATATGCGGCCCCAAGAATATTAGAAGATGGTGGGGTTGTCTTTGAATTCATAGTTGCAACAGATAGTGATGAATCAGCATTTTTATCATAGAGAGACGACGGCCTAAAATGGAAAAGATATGAGATTGCCGAAAAAATTAAAAGGGAAAAGGAAAATGGTGGAGCTGGAGAGATAGCGGACAGCGATAAATTTCCCAGGATTTCCACAACAAATACAGTGAGGGTTGATTTAAAAAGACTTGATGAACTTATGGAGATGGTAGGTGAACTTGTTATCACAAAGGCACGGCTCGACGACATCCTGAGGGGAATCTCAAGATACATTCCAGAACAAGAACTGGATTTTTTTGAAGAAACACATATGCGAATGGGAAGGCAATTGAAAAATCTTCGTGAAGGGATTATGCGTATAAGGATGGTGCCTATAGGAGAGGTCTTTGATAGAATGCGGTTTGTTGTTCTGGACTTAGAGAGGGAAATGGGTAAAAAGATACACCTTGAGATTATCGGAGAAAATACGGAGATTGATAAACTCGTTGTGGAAAGGATGATGGACCCTATGCTTCACCTTGTTAGAAACGCTATAAGCCACGGTATAGAAAAAGAAGAAGAGAGGATTTCTAAAGGTAAGTCAAAACAAGGGAACATAAAACTCAGTGCCCATACATCAGGGGATTCTGTGGTCATAGAAATAGAAGATGACGGAAGGGGTATCGACGCAGAAAGGATAATATCAAAGGCAAAATCAAAGGGTTTAATTAACGAGGATTTTACTTTGTCTTTTCAAGAAAGAAACAGGGAAATATTGAACATTATCTGTTCAACTGGCTTCTCAACCAGAGAAAATGCAGATATGGCAAGCGGTAGAGGTCTTGGTATGACTATTGTAAAAAATGCCATAGAGACATTGGGGGATAGCTTATCCCTTGAAACAGAAAAGGATAAGGGCACACGTTTTATTATAAACCTGCCCCTTACCCTTGAAATCGTGGACGCCTTTATACTTATTGCAGGAGGACAGTTATTTGCGATACCACAGCCTTCTGTAAAGGAGGTAATAGAAATTGAACCGGAAAAAATAACGATTATGGAGAATAACGAGCTTATTTTGTACAGGGGTGAGCCTTTACCTGTAATAAGATTAAGCAGGCTCTTTAATCTTAAAGAAAACTACGGTCAGATTATATACGGGATTATTATAGGCAGAGGTTATAATTCTGTGGCAGTAATGGTGGAACAGGTAATAACAAAAAGGGAGATAGTCATAAGACCCATAACAGATACCCTTGTAAGTGTAAAAGGTATTGGAGGCGCAACTGAATTAGGAGACGGTAAGCCCATATTGATACTTAATGCCTCTGAACTTTTGGACATGGCTATGAAAAGGTAAAAAAAATGTTTTTTTAAATATGGAAAGGAGGTGGTCATATGCCCGATGACAAAGATAAAGAAAATTATATTCTCTTTAAACTCGTAGGAACCACTTATGGAATTAAAAGCGACGATGTCAGTCAAATGGAGATGGTGGAACACATAACCCCTGTGCCCAATGCGCCAGATTTTGTGGAAGGTCTTGTGTTTTTAAGGGGTGAAGTGATCCCTGCCATAAATTTGAGGGCACGATTCGGGTTTGAAAAAATCGAATACGATATTAAAACAAGGATCATTATTGTTCAAAAGGGTGAAAGAAAGGTAGGTCTAATCGTTGACAATGCCCGTGAATTTGTTGCCATCCCCGGTGAAGTTATTAAGCCACCACCTGAAACAATTTCAGGGTTAAGTGGACAATATCTCCAGGGTGTTGCAACAATGGGGGACAGGCTTATTTTGATATTGAACATTGAAAAGGTTTTAAACTTTACAAATATAAAAACATCTGTGTAGGAAAACAATTGAAGGAGGTATAAAGTATGGTTGAAAAGAAAGAAAAACCAAAAGAAAGCAGTAAAAAGAATAAAGAAAAGGATGTGGTGATGACAAAAGGTTCGAACCCATTAAATTTAAGGGAACATACAGATGAAATTGTAAGGTCTGGAAATGAACTTTCAAGGATAAATGATAGGCTAAAAGAAGATGCTGAAAAACAGGTGCGTAAGCTTGATGAAACCATAAAAGGTTTAAACGAGCTCGCCTCAATTATAAAGAGACAGCTTCCCAGGTTGAATCCATTGCCTCATCTTCTGAGGAGCACACATCCTTCATAAACGAAATGGCAGCCTCCATCGAGCAAATTACTGCAAATATGGTGAGTTTAACTTCATCCATCAACGAGACCTCATCATCTATTACAGAGACGTCTTCATCCATTAAAAACGTAGCAGATGTGACCCAAGAAATGGTAACCTCTGCAACACAGGTAACCACTTCCATAAATGAGATTGCAAATTCCATAAGACATGTAAGCACAGAAACAGATTCCCTTGTTACCTCCATAAATGACACAGCATCCACTATCGATGAAATGGCTCAATCCATTAAGTCTGTAGCAGAAAATGCAGAAAACCTTGCCTCTGCAGCTGAAGAGACGTCATCATCCATTAACGAGATGGCAGCTTCTATCGAAGAGGTCTCTGCCACCTCTGAAAATCTTGCTGCCCTCGTGGAGCAGATATCTGCAACTATAGAACAGACTGTTCATTCTGTTCAAGGTGTTTCTACAAGCGCTGAAAAAATTAGTGAATCTGCTTCGAGCTCCGCATCTGCATCAATGCAATTAGACCGTTCGATACGCTCAATAGCCAATCTGGCAAAAACAGCAGATGAGATAACAAACCGTGCCACAAAAGACGCACAAGAAGGAGCATCTACCATTGAAAAATCCATCAAAGCACTTTTGAAGATAAAAGAAACAATGAAACAGTCTTCAACAGTAATAAGGGACATGGGCAAGCGTTCATCTGAGATAGGAAGCATTGTAAACACGATAAATCTCATCGCAGAGAGGACGAATTTACTTTCTCTCAATGCATCCATTGAAGCAGCCCGTGCAGGTGAAGCAGGAAGGGGCTTTGCCGTTGTAGCTGAAGAGATAAGAAATCTTGCAGAGCGAGCTGCAAAGGCTACATCTGATATTGCCAGCATTATTAAGACATTTCAAGAGGTCACACAGGAGGCTGTAACAACCACCAACGAAGGCTTGAAGATTGCAGAAGAGGGAAGTACTCTTGCTGAGGATGCAGGGAAGAGCTTAAAAAAGATACTTCTTGGCATAGAAGATGTGGCACAGCTTGTAAACCAGATATCCACAGCCACAAACGAACAACTCACAGCAGGTCAAAATCTTGTGAATGAGGCAAGTATCACTGCCACACAAGCCAAACAGATTGCAAATGCTACCTCTGAGCAGTCAAAGGCTGTGTATGGCATGGTGCAGATAAGTGGACAGATGCGTAAGATTGCGCAGCAGGTCTCCCAGGCTATGGCTGAACAGGCAAAGGCTTCAAGGAATATAATAAAAGCAGCCCAAAACACGAATAACTACGCCGCTTCTGTGAGCAGGGCAACAAAAGAACAGGCAGATGGTGCAAACCAGATAGCCCGGGTTATGGAAAGTATGAAAAAGAGCACGACTATTATCTCAAAGGCTATTTCCGAACAGGCAACAGCAGGAGAACAAGTCTCCCGTGAAGCTCTACGCCTTGCAAGGCTAATAGAAAATATAAACAGGGCAATGAGTGAGCAGGCAAATGCAGCAAATCAGATAGATAAAGCAGCAGAAAACATGAAAAGACAGGCAGACCAGATAACAAAGGCAATGAGTGAGCAGTCAAGGGCAATGAAGGACACGAGCTTTGCCATAGATAATATCATAAAACAGATAAAACTCATAACAGGTGGAAACATAAAACAGTCAGAGCTTACTACAAAAATTAGCGAACTCATACTGGACATAAGGAGATTTTTCGAAAAGGATGTGGAGATTGTCCACGATTCAGAAAAAATAATTTCAAATCTTATTGAAAAAGTTAAATCCCTTGATATATTATGGAAAAAAGGACAATCTAAATTGGGCTAATACCAGTATTTAAAACAATATTTAGTTTATATCTGTAAAGAGGTGCTATGGCCACAATAGGTATATTTACCACGGACAAGGATTTAAAAATTACTACGTGGGATGAATGGCTCGAAGTTGCCACAGGTATAAAAAAGTCAGAGGCAAAGGATAAACCTCTCGAGGCTATAGTGCCTGACTTAGAAGAGAGAAACATAAAAAAAAGGTTTCTAAATGTTCTTGAAAACGGTGTTGTAGAGGTATTATCCCCTGTATTTCACCATAATATTATAGATTGTAGGCCCTTAAAACCCTCCAATCTCTTTGAAAAGATGCAACAGAGGGTGACTATCGCACCTTTAAAAGAGGACGAAACCATTGTAGGTACTATTGTTACAATAGAGGATCTCACAGAAAAAATGGAAAGGGAAAGGCAATTTTCAGAAAAACTTAAAAGTCAAAACGAAGCCGAAAGACTCTCTGCAGCACAGTTTTTTGTTCAAGAAAAAAAGGTTGAAGATAAGGGCATTTTTAAGGATATCTTAAAGGATGAGAGCTGGCGGGTAAGAAAGGTGGCTGTTGATGCCTTAAAAAGCAAAACAGATTTAGACACCGTTGCCACGCTCCTTAAATCATTGAAAGAGGAACATAACAATATCAACATCCTAAATAGTGCACTCCAAATACTCACGATGAGTGAAATTGATGTTACAGATACACTTGTGAATTTTCTCATGTCAGATGACCGTGAATTAAGACAATATGCAGCCCTTGCCCTTGGTGAAATAAAAGATAAAAAAGCAATACCTTATCTTTTAAAGGCCTTAAATGACGATGATATAAATGTAAGATATCATGTCATAGAGGCTTTAGGAAAGATGAAGGCAAAGGAGGCTGTTAGGCCCATATTAGAGATTTTGGAAACAAGGGATTTTTTTCTTGCTTTTCCTGCTATAGATGCACTGGCTAATATAGGCGATGAAAGGGCTGCGGCAAAGCTTATAGGGCTCTTAGATGATGAATTATTATCAGGTCCTGCTATAGATGCAATGGCTGTATTGGGCAGCGAAGATACTGTGCCCTACCTCGTTCGTGCACTGGATCATGTCAATGTCAATATGGTAGTATCAATCCTAAAAGCGATTGTATCCATTTATGAACACTATAATGAAAAATACGGTGCCGGAGATATAATAGCTGATATTGTAAAGAACAGGATAAGTAGGACTGGGGCTGATAAAATAGTCAAATCCTTAGATGGTGCATCCGATGAATCCTTGCACATTATTGCCCTAATTTTAGGATGGCTCGAAGGTGATGTAATAGATAAAGCACTCACCGGGATACTGGGAAAGACCTCTGCACGGAAAGAGATAATAGATTCCATTGTAACACACGGGCAACACATAGTTAATCTCCTTATAGACCAAGTATATTCTAAGGATATGGAGATTAAGAAATCTGCCATTATTGCATTGGGTCGTATAGGAGATAAAAGGGCAGTGTCTGCCCTTATATCCGTTCTTGACGAAGAGCCTGAACTTGCCATTATTTCAGCAGGTGCCCTCGCAAAGATAGGGGATAGAAGTGCCTTTGAAGCACTCCTTAACCACATAGCTGATAGGGATGTAGGGGTAAGGCAGGCTGTAATATCTGCTTTAAATTCTATAGGTCATCCTGATATGGCTGACAAGATGTTATTATTTCTAAAAGATAAAGACCCCATTGTCAGGGAATCGGCAGTAAAAATTGCTGGATACTTTGGTTACGCTGAATGCATAGACCTTCTCATTGAAAGATGCACCGATGAAGTAGAGAATGTCCGATATGCTGCCATACAATGCCTACCCTTTCTTGAAGATAAAAGGGTGCTATCTATAATTGTTAATGCCTTGAAAAAAGACACGCCAAAGGTTAGGGCAGCGGCTGCATACGCTTTAGGACAACTTGAGGATAAGGAGGCATTTTACTATCTAAAGGATGCTATAAACGATACTGATCCCTGGGTAAGATACTTTGCTGCAAAGGCAATGGGTAATTTTAAAAACCCAGAGGCTATTGACGTATTGTTAAATGTAGTTGAAAAAGAAACTGCCGAGCATGTTCGTATATCTGCCATTGAATCAATTGGAAAGATTGGGGGTGTAAAAGCAGTATCTGTGCTGTCAGGCTTTATAAAAAGTGAAAATTTCGATGTGGCAAGGACAGCAATTAGCGGTCTTGGCACAATTAGACATCCCGATGCATTAAACTTACTTTTATCTATGGTCCATTCAACGGATAGATTTATAAAGATTGAAACGATTAAAGCCCTTGGCTTAATGGGTGGACCAGAGGCTGTAAACACCTTAAAATGGATAGCAGCTTCAGAAGAAGATGAGGATATGGCAAGTAAGGCCATAGAATCTTTGAGCCTTATAGGAAGTAAGGATGCCGTAAAGGCGCTACTGGAGCTAACATACCATAAATCAAGAAAAAGCTTATGCATTCTTAAACTTTCCCAGTTAATGGGCAAACATATTTCGTGGATTACTGAAGGGCTGGATCACCCGAACCCCCATGTAAGAAGTGCCGTTGTAGATATTCTGGCGAGGATGAAACATCCCGATGCCACAGAGGCAATTGTAAGGGCTTTAGATGATAAAGATACACAGGTAAAACTTTCTGCTATAGATGCCTTAAGTTATTTAGGAAGCAGATATGGAGAAAAAAAGCTATCAAAGATGGCTTTATATGACAGCAACAAAATGATAAGAGATGCGGCAAAAAAGGTATTAATGAAGATAAAAGGGGCATTTTGATAAGGAGACAGGGTGAGATTTTACAGCGAGACCCTTGGCTTACCTGATAGTGCATTTACCCTTTTAAGGGAATTAATAAGGGAAAAGACTGGCATCTTTTATGAGGACGGAAAAAAGGACATACTCTGCGATAAACTCTCCCCCCTTGTCCTTGAAAAGGGCTTCAACTCATTCCTTGATTACTATTATTTTTTAAAATACGATGAGGAAAGCTATAGAGAATGGGAAAGGGTTTTCGATGTCTTATCTGTGCCTGAAACATATTTCTGGCGTGAAATAGACCAGATAAATGCACTGATTAATGTTATTGTGCCTGAACACCATAAAGATAGAAAAGAAGAACCTCTAAGAATATGGAGTGCTGCTTGTGCTACAGGAGAAGAACCATTAACCATAGCAATAGAAATAAACGAAACAGGTTGGTTTGAGAGATTAAACATAGAAATAAATGGAACGGACGCAAGTAGAAAATCAATTGAGAAGGCAAGAGAGGGATTATACAGGGATAGGTCTTTCAGAAACATACCGCAAGACATAAAGGAAAAGTATTTCTTAAAACAGGGGAATATGTTCAAGATTACAGAGGATATACACAAACGCGTAAAATTCTCTGTAGCAAATCTTTTAGAAACCCATAAGATTTACGATTTAGCAGCATCCCATGTAATCTTCTGCAGAAATGTTTTTATTTATTTTAGCGAAAATGTTATACGAAAAATAGTAAGGTTTTTTTTTGAACGTATGCCTTCGCCAGGTTATCTTTTTGTCGGTGCCGCTGAATCACTGCTTAAGATAACCAGTGACTTTCAACTAAAAGAAATAGGTGGCGCGCTTTGCTATGTTAAATGATTATGGCATGGTCAATGTATAAATTTGTATTAAACATAATATAAATCAGGAGGCCAAATGGGCGATATCATTCGTGTGCTGGTAGTTGATGATTCTGCCTATGTAAGAAAGGTAGTTAAACAGATACTATCGAGAAGCCCCTTTATTGAAGTAGTGGGAACTGCCAAGGATGGAGAAGAGGCATTAGAGATGGTAGAGGCACTAAATCCCGATGTTGTAACCCTTGATTTAATCATGCCCAACCTCGATGGCGTGGAATTTTTGAAAAAACAGATGGCAAAAAAACCGATACCTGTAATAATTTTAAGCATTGCAAGCGATACAAGCGAATTGGCATTAAAGGCACTGGATGCAGGGGCCATCGATTTTGTCCAGAAACCAACAGCCCTTGCCACAGAAAGAATTTACGAAATTGCCGAAGAGATAGTGGAGAAGGTAAGGGTCGCATCAAAAGTGCCGATGAAACAAATAATCCCCTATGTCGAAAAAAAGGAGATACCACATCCTGTTATTTTAGAGACAAAGTCAAAAAGGGTAGATATTGTTGTAATAGGTATTTCAACAGGTGGTCCACAGGCACTGAAATTTCTTATACCACAGCTACCAAAGGATTTTCCTGTGCCCATTGCAATAGTCATCCATATGCCTGTTGGTTATACAGAAGCATTTGCAAACAAGCTTAACGAGATATCTTCAATTACTGTTAAAGAGGCAAAGGAAGGGGATGTAGTTGAGGAAGGCACAGCCCTTATTGCACCTGCAGGGAGGCACATGACCTTTTACAGGCGTGCAGACAATGTTGTTGTGACGCACCTTGATTTAAGACCCTTTGATACGCTGCATAAACCTTCTGTGGATGTAATGTTTAGATCAGCCTCTGAGGTATTTAAAAATCGTGTCCTTGGTATAGTAATGACGGGTATGGGTTCAGACGGAAAAGAAGGTGCCGCATGGATAAAAGCACAGGGAGGAATAATATTGACCGAGGCAGAGGAGTCGTGTATTGTATACGGTATGCCAAGGTCGGTTGTGGAAGCAGGTTTAAGTGATGAAAGTTATAGTCTCGAAAAGATGATAGAAGGTATTCTAAAGAATATTTAAAATCATTTTTGAGGCTTAAACTTATTTTTAAGGAGGTTAAATGAAGGTTTTAATAATCGATGATTCAGCACTGGCAAGGAGGGTATTGAAAAATATTCTTGCCAATGCAAGTTATGATGTTATTGAAGCTGAAGATGGCATCACAGGCATTGAAAAGTATTTTCTTGAAAAACCTGATGTGGTCTTCCTTGACCTTACAATGGAGGGTTTGAAGGGCATAGATGTTCTAAGGAAAATAAGGGAGATGGATAAAAATTCAAAGATTATTGTTGCCACAGCAGATATCCAGGCCGCTACAAAAGAAGAGGTTTTAAGAGAAGGTGCAATAGGATTTGTAAACAAACCCTTTTCACCTGAAAAGGTAATGGATGAGCTAAAAAAAGTTAAAAATGGGGGTTAAGATGATCTTGACAGACAGGCAAAGGGATTCCC
The DNA here is from genome assembly GCA_029777945.1 of Deltaproteobacteria bacterium. Classification (GTDB taxonomy): domain Bacteria; phylum Desulfobacterota; class Syntrophorhabdia; order Syntrophorhabdales; family Syntrophorhabdaceae; genus JAKORG01. The sequence continues at coordinate 9,234 of JAKORG010000019.1, forward strand.
TTAAGGAATTGATAAACATTGCCTTTGGCAAGGCAGTATCTTCTTTATCAGAATTAACAGGATACAGAATAGTGATAGATGTGCCAAAGATAGGTATTTATAGTATTAATGAAATTGTTCCTAACATTGAAGGTATTGTAACAGAAGAAGTTGCTACGGTCCATCAGATCTTCACAGGACGTTTAGCAGGCGATGCCTTTCTTCTCCTTGACCAAAACGGTGCAAAGGCCTTAACGAGCCTATTAATAGATGAACAGGTAGAAACCATAGATGTTTCTACCAAAGAGGTTTTGATAGAGGTAGGTAATATCATTCTCAATGCCTGTCTGGGCACATTCGGCAATATGCTTAATGTTCACATCACCTTTTCTGTGCCACGATTGCATCTAAGTGCCTTAAATGATATGATAAATAGCCTCATCATAGGAAAAGAAGGGATTAGATATGCACTTTTGATTACTACTCAATTTAAATTAAAAGGCAGTGAAATAGGGGGCTACCTTGTGATAGTCCTGGGTGTAGGTTCCCTTGATAGACTCCTGGAGGAAATTGAAAAACTCGGGTAATGATTCCTATGGATTTATACGAAGAGGGTTTATCAAACTGGGTTGAAAATTTTTTATTCAAAGGTGTATTTGCCACAGACAAAAACCTCAAGATAATACTATGGAATAGGTGGCTTGAAGAAAAAAGCGGTTTATTCTCAGAAAAGTTAATGGGGAAAAATGTCCTCGAGGTATTTCCTGAAACAATCGAAAAAAAGGCAGATAGATATTTTTATCAGGCTTTAAACGGTGAACCAATTCTTCTTTCCCATAGATTTCATAAGTATCTTATAAAAATACCGCCAGAAAAAGATTTTTCTAACTATTTTTCAGAGATGCAGCAGACCGTGCAAATTGCCCCTTTAATTTCAAATAACATTCTATTGGGAACAATCACCATGATAGAAGATGTGACAGAGAGGGTATACACGGAGATGCTTTTAAAGAAAAAGGCAGAGATATTAAAAGAAGCAGAGGAAGAAGCAAAAAAGGAAAGGGACCTTGCACAGCACTATTTAAATATAGTTGGTGTAATCATTCTTATCCTCGATAAGAACGGAAACATAGAGCTTATAAACAAAAGGGGATGTGAAATCCTTGGCTATAAAAAAGAAGAACTCATTGGAAAAAACTGGTTTGACACATTTATAGTGGATAGCGAAAAAGAAGAGGTAAAAAAAGTGTTCAAAGGTCTGATGAATGGGGATTTAGAGCCCTTTGAAGAGCATGAAAATTTTATTAAAACAAAAAGCCGCGGCATCAGGATTATCCACTGGCACAACACGATTCTAAAGGACAGTAAAGGAAAGATTACAGGGGTTTTGAGTTCAGGAGAGGATATAACAGAAAAAAAACAGCTTGAAGAAATCCTGAAATCCATGGTTATAACAGATGAATTGACAGGTCTAAACAACAGAAGAGGTTTTTTAACACTGGCAGGGCAACAGTTAAAGATAGCCCAGAGGACAGGGGAAAACATGCTTCTTTTCTTTATAGACATCGATAATATGAAATGGATAAACGATACATTAGGACATAATGCAGGGGATATTGCATTGAAAAACACTGCAAAGATATTGAAAGAGACATACAGGGAATCGGATATTATATCGAGATTTGGAGGTGATGAATTTGCGGTTCTTGTCTTAGATACACACCCTTCTAATGCACAGGTATTAATTGAAAGGCTAAAGGAAAATATAAAAAAACAAAATGAAAAAAACGAAAATGGATTTAAATTTTCTCTGAGTATAGGTTTTTCCATATTTAACCCTGAAAATGCAAAAAGTTTAGACGAATTAATAACAGAGGCAGATGCAATGATGTACGAAGATAAGAAGAGAAAAAAGTATAACGAGTAATAAGGATTATTGTAGATGAAGGATTATGTCCTTGACTGGCTTAAAGATAATGTTAATTTTGGCATATTCACCACAGATGAGCATTTCATAATTGATGGATGGAATAGGTGGCTTGAACTAAATACAGGCATGAAGGCTGATTACATCCTGGGAAAAGGGCTTTTCGAGCTTTGGCCTACATTAAAAGATTCTTTCATCTTTGATTATTATAAAGAGGCCCTTGAAGGTAAGACATCTGTCGTTTCACAGAAGTTTCATAAATATATAATACCTATTAAACTAAAGGAAAAAAATAATCATTATTTTACCCACATGCAGCAAAGTGGAATAATATCATCCCTTCTAAAACACGAAAAAGTGATAGGAACTATAACCATTTTAAAGGACGTAACAGATCGTGTAATTACAGAGAAAAGGCTTGCAGAAATTGAGGAAAGATATAGAAGATTTATCGAGGCATCTCCGGACATGATTTTTTTAAAAGATGAAAATTTTCGTTATGTGCTGGCCAATAAGGCATACCTTGATTTTGTCGGTAAAGACGAAAAAGACATAATAGGTAAGACCGCCTATGAATGTATGCCAAAAGAGTTAGCGAAAAAATTCTCTGCTTCCGATAGATTGGCCTTAGAAAAAGATTCCCTTATATTAACAGAGGAAACATCAGATGGAAAAGTTTACGAAATAAGAAAATTCCCCGTTACACTTCCCGATATGAAAAAAGGGATAGGCGGCTTTATCCACGATGTAACAGAAATAAAGGAGAACATAAACAATCTCAAAGGAGCCAGAGAAAGATTTCAACACCTAAGCTTAGTGCTTTGGTCATTACTTGAAATTAACAAACTCATAACACAAGAAAAAAACATTGAGACCCTTGTGGGAAATGTATGCAAAATTCTTGTAGAAAAAAGAAGCTACAACCATGCATTGATTTTATTGTCAGAAGGCTACGATGTTATTGCCTCATGCAGTGCGGTCTATGATAAATCTGATATGGAAACCCTTGAAAGATCTGTCAAATACGATATACCCGATTGCTTCAAAAGGGCATTAAAAGCAAGAGACATTGTCATTGTTGACCCCTTTGTGGACTGTGTAGGATGTCCTTTGTTAAAAAATATAAGGGAAGAAAAGTGCGAATTAGTAAAGATTGAATATAACGCCAAGATATATGGCATTTTAAATATCTCCCTTTCTACAAAGTTTATAGATAACCAGGAAGAGAAAGAGCTTTTTATGCGTGTTGCAGATGATTTAGGTTTTGCCATATACAGCATAGAACAGGAAAAAGAAAGAAAGAAGGCAGAAGAAGAACTCAAAGAAAGCTATAATAGATTAAGAAACATAATAGGGTCTGTAATTGATGTGATAAGCCTTGCCGTTGAATCAAGAGACCCTTACACTGCGGGTCACCAAAAAAGGGTTGCTAACCTTGCAAGGATAATTGCCCAAGAGATGGGGTTGAGTGCCGAACAGATTGAAAATGTCAGAATGGCAGGCACAATCCATGACCTCGGAAAGATTGCTACACCAGCAGAGATACTGAGTTCCCCAAAGAAATTGACAAACATCGAGTTTGAACTCGTAAAACAGCATCCAAAAAACGCCTACGATATATTAAAAAATATAGATTATCTAAAGACAGTGGCAGAAATTGTATACCAGCACCATGAGAAACTTGACGGCTCCGGCTATCCAAGGGGTCTAAAAGGTGATGAGATAATGATAGAGGCAAAGATACTCTGTGTAGCCGATGTGGTGGAGGCAATAGCATCGCACCGCCCTTACAGGCCTTCCCTGGGAATAGAGGCTGCCCTTGAGGAGATTGAGAAAAATGCCGGTATTTTATACGATGAAACAGTTGTTTATGCGTGTCTTAAGATTTTCAGGGAAAAACATTTTAGCTTTGAATAGTTTTTAATTCATAAAAAAAGGGGGGAGTACCCCCCTTTTTTTTACTTGTTGAGTTTTGCCTTAAACTTTTCGATAAGTTTTGGTACTATCTGGGCATAATCACCTACGATGCCGAAAGTAGCTGCTTTAAAGATAGGTGCATCAGGGTCTTTATTAATGGCAACTATACAATCAGATGTCCTCATGCCAGCTAAGTGCTGGATTGCACCGGAAATACCGCATGCGATATAGATTTTAGGCTTAACTGTTTTTCCTGTCTGGCCAACCTGGTGTTCATATGGAATCCATCCAGAATCTACTGCTGCGCGGGATGCACCCACTGCACCACCCAAAACATCGGCAAGTTGTTTTAAAAGCTCAAATCCTTCGGGTTTGCCAAGGCCCCTACCACCGGATACTATAATATCTGCCTCAACGAGGTTTACAGTTGTAGCAGCCTTTATAAATTCCAGTACCTTGGCATTAAGATCTGCCTCTGCCACTGTAAAGGACTCTTTTACTACCTCGCCCTGGTTTGCATCGTTTTTTTCAGGCATTGCAAAGGATTTAGGTCTTACGGTTATAATCTGGGGTTTTGCCTTCTCATTAACCACGGTTACCATATAGTTTCCGCCGAATGCTGCCCTTGTCATTTTAACCTGTCCACCTTCAACCTTCAAACCTATTGTATCTGTGCAGAGACCAAAACCGAGTAATGCCGCAGTTGCAGCTGCCACATCTGTTCCCTGGCTTGTTGCCCTAAAAAGTGCCACCTCTGGTTTATACTTGTCCAGGAGAAAGTTTGCTGCCTTTGAATACGCATCGGGTAAAAAGTTTTTATATACTGGGCCTTCTACAACAAATACCTTTGATGCACCATAGGCAATAGCCTCTTTTGCAATGGCATCCACACTGTCTCCTATTACAAATGCACAGACATTTGAACCGAGATCTTGTGCCATTGCCTTTCCAATACCGAGTAATTCAAAAGACATAGGGGATACTGCCCCTTCTTTTTGTTCTATATAAACCCAAACATCATTAGCCATTATTGTCCCTCCTCCTGGTTATTTTATAACTTTCATTTCTATTAGCTTTTCAGTCAATGTATTTGCAATATCTTCCACTTCACCCTTGAGTATTTCACCTGCACCTCTTGGAGGTGGCACTGCAATCTCTACAACCTTTGTTGATGCGCCATTGGATCCAACTTTAGCTGTATCTACACCTAAATCTCCAGCCTTCCATTCAGGAATAGGAATTTTTGAAGCCTTTCTGATACCCATCAGGTTAGGTAGACGGGGTTCATTAATGCCCTTGATAACAGATACTACTGCAGGTAATTTTGCCTCCACCACTTCAATTCCACCTTCAATAGCCCTTTCCACCACGATCTTTTTTGCACCGGCATCGATGGATCTTATTTTTGAAACATAAGTTAGCTGGCTGAATCCCAATATGGCTGCAAGCATTGCACCTACAACACCGGTATTACCATCTGTTGACTGTTTACCAGTAAACACAATGTCCACATCGCCTATCTTTTTTATTGCAGATGCCAGCACATATGCCGTTGCATAGGTATCAGAACCTGCAAATGCATCATCTGTAAGCCTGTAAACTTGATTCACCGTGAGAGCAAGGGCATTCCTCAGGACATCGTTTGCCTTTTCAGGCCCCATTGAGATTGCCACAATTTCACCATCATAATTCTCCCTTGTGAGTAATGCCTCTTCAATGGCAAACTCATCGAAAGGATTTGTAATCGTTGCCTCCATGGCATCTCTTTTTAATGTCCCCTTAGGGATATCCCACTTGATCTCTGCTTCAGTATCAGGAACCTGTTTAATACATACGACTATCTTCACAGCGTCCTCCTTTTTTAATTTTTTTATTCACCCGTAAATGTGGGTTTTCTTTTTTCTACAAAAGCTGTCATTCCTTCTTTCTGGTCTTTTGTAGCAAAACAAAGACCGAAGTCCTTTGCCTCTAGCATTAAGACCGATTCCATATCGAGAAAAAGGCTCTTGTTAATACATTCCTTTGCAAGACGCATTGCAAAAGGACCATTGGATTTTATCTTTTCTGCAAGCTCCATAACCTCTTTCATTAAATTTTCATGGGGCACAACTTTATTTATAAAACCCATTTCATATGCCTCCTGGGCACTTATCATCTTCCCTGTAAATATCATCTCCTTTGCCCTTGCAAGACCAACGAGCTTTGCTGCCCTCTGTGTTCCACCAAATCCCGGATGAATGCCGAGGGTTGTTTCAGGAAAACCTACCTTTGCCTTATCAGATGCATAGATGATATCACAGGCAATGGCAACCTCAAATCCTCCACCCAAGGCAAAGCCGTTTACCGCTGCAATCACAGGTTTTGACATATTTTCAAGGGCCGATATGGCCTCATGTCCTCTCTGGGAAAACTGCATACCCTGAAGGCCAGTCATATCCTTCATCTCAAGGATATCTGCACCAGCTATAAATGCCTTATCCCCTTCACCTGTAACCACCACAACCCAGACATCCTTATTTGCCTCTAACTCGGCTACTGCGTTTTTTAAATCATCAAGGGTCTCGGAATTTAAGGCATTTAATGCCTTTGGCCGATTAAATTTTATGATAGCAATCTTATCCTTTATCTCCACTATAAGGTTTTTGTATTCCATAATTAAACCTCGCATTCAAGGACTGCTGCCAATCCCATACCACCACCTATACACATGGAAACAAGACCGTATCTGAGACCGAGCCTTCTCATCTGATAAAGGGCTGTGGTAACGAGCCTTGCACCTGTGCATCCGATGGGGTGTCCCAGGGATATACCACCGCCGAACACATTGCACTTTTCCATGTTTATCTTTAATTCTCTGATGCATGCAATTGACTGGGATGCAAATGCCTCGTTGAGTTCGATAAGGTCTATCTGGTCAAGTGTCATGTTTGCCTTTTTTAAGGCCTTTCTTATTGCTGGGATGGGACCCAATCCCATATAAGCAGGGTCTACGCCGCCATTTGCCCAGGAGATCAGTCTTCCCATGGGTTTTATACCTAATTCTTTTGCCTTGTCAGCTGCCATAAGGACAACGGCTGCAGCAGCGTCATTTATACCCGATGCATTACCGGCAGTTACTGTTCCATCTTTTTTAAATGCAGGGGCGAGTTTTGACATTTTTTCTAAAGATGTATCCATTGGCCTTTCATCTGTATCAAATATAATAGGATCGCCTTTTTTCTGAGGAATCTTAACAGGCACAATTTCGTCTTTGAATAGCCCTTCTTTAATCGCCTTTCTTGCACGCTGATGACTCATTAAACCGAATTCATCCTGTTCGAGCCTTGAAATGTTATATTTGGCAGCAATATTTTCAGCAGTCATGCCCATATGGTATCCGTAAAAAATTTCCCAGACGCCGTCGAGGACCATCAAGTCTATTGCCTTTGTGTCGAACATCCTTGCACCCCAGCGTAATCCAGGCAGTGCAAATGGGGCAAGACTCATATTTTCCATACCACCTGCAACAACTATATCATTATCACCTACTGCTATGGATTGCACACCGTTTATAATGGCCCTAAGACCTGAGGAACATACCTTGTTTACTGTGTATGCCCCTATTTCTTTTGGTATGCCTGCATAGATACTTGCCTGCCTTGCAGAATTCTGCCCTAACCCGGCCTGTATAACATTTCCCATTATCACTTCATCGATTATTACCTCTTTAAGGCCTTCATCGTAGTCATATGCCTTTGCCTCGAGTTCGGTATCTGTTTTGCCGTTAAAGATATCTGGGGCTACATCCTGGTCCTTTTTTCTCGAAGGTCTAATGCCTGCCCTTTTTATCGCCTCTTTAATTGCTAAAGCACCGAGTTGAACCACAGGGACATCTTTTAAAGACTGGCCAAACTGACCAATAGGTGTTCTTGCACAGGAAACGATTACAACATCTCTCATACCCCACTCCTTTCGTTTATTATGTGAATTTGAAAAAAAATTCACAAACATTTAATATGAAATGAATTGATTTGTCAATGATTTTTAATATGTAAAGAAAAATTTAATCATACAACTATTTATTATTTATTCTCTGAAACAAACCTTGCATAGGAACGGTCGTATGTGAGCTCACCTTCCTTTGAGAAAAAACAGCCGGGTATCTGTTTTTTACTTCTGTGATATGCCACGCACTCACAACATTTACCCTTTCTGCTGCAAGGCTCGTATGTGCATGTGCAAGATGCCCTGTTTTTTTCAATATTGCATTCCATGATATACCTCCTTATAAAATCAACATATTGGATCCATTGGGTATAATGTAACAAAATTTTTTTTCTTTGTTAATCTTACTTATATAGGTAATGGCCTCATCCACTGTAGCCTTTGGTATTAATCCCATCTTTATTACTACATCGGCTTTTAAATCAGAAACGAGGATGATATTACAATATCTTGCCTTTATCCTTGTGGCATATGCCGTCTGGGCATAGACCTTATCTGCACATCTCACGTGTTTTTCCATCTCTTCAATGGAAGGATAATCAAACCACCTTAAAAAATCTTCATTTCCTATGCCATCTTCACACCTTCCCAAAACGACCATAAAGCCCTTTTCTTTTACACCGTTTAGGGCATGTTCAATGGCTTTATGGGTCTGGATAAAGTTTATATCCTTTGGAAATCCTCCTGCACTTACAATCACAACCTCTGCTTTTCTCGTTATGTTTATGCCAAAATGCCCTCTATACCACATACATCCTTCTTCGTGGGCCTTTTTTAAATCTCCTGAAAAAATTTTCAAAAGGTTCTTTTTATCATCTATTACGGTATTGATTAAAAACATAGGAGTTTTTATGAGTTTTATCCCTTCCATTATCTCTTCGTGCATGGGATTACCCTTTAAAATACCAGATCTTGCTAAACTGTGCTTTCCCGGCTTGTCTTTATTGAATACCTTACCATGGATGCCAAGTATAGTTTCATATCCTGCTATCCCTGGAAATATTGCCTTTCTACCACCTCCAAAACCTGCAAGGTAATGGAAATTAATAGAGCCTGTTACAACCACTGCATCACATTCTGAAAGTGCCTTGTTTAAAAAGACCTCAAGCCCGGATGATGTTTTACCAAAGAACATTAAGGCATTTTTATCAAAACAATCATGGTCAAAACAGGAAAATATCTTATATATATTTTCAGAAACAATACTCTTTCTCTCTTCCTCTGTGTGTTTTCTGTGATTTCCCAGGGCAAAAACAATATTTACATCCTTTTCTTTCAAATATTTCTCATAAAGGATGGGCAGGATATAATCCATACCTGCGTATCTTGTAATATCGGGACAGATAATAAGTATCTTTTTAAAGCCCTCAAGCCATTTGTCAAAGGGTTTTTCACTTATGGGATTCTTAAGAGATTCAATAAGCGCCGCCTCAGGATCAAGCGGCGCAGGTTCATCGTATGTTAATAGCTCTGTCTCCCAGTCATCAGGTAGCAGAAATGACTGGTAAGAGCGACCGTACTTTAATGTGTAAAGACTCATTTTGTGCTATAGAAGACCTTTTTCCCTCCAAAAACTCCTGCATCACCCAGTTCTTCTTCAATACGTATTAGCTGATTATATTTGGCAATCCTTTCACTGCGCGATGCCGAGCCTGTCTTAATTTGACCAACATTTGTGGCTACTGCCAAATCGGCGATGAAAGTGTCCTCAGTTTCACCTGAACGATGGGAAATCACACAGGTATATCCTGCACGCTTTGCCATTTCAATGGTGGTAAGCGTTTCTGTCAATGTGCCGATTTGATTTAGCTTTATAAGTATACTGTTTGCAATACCCTTCTTAATACCCTCTGCAAAAATCTTTGGATTAGTTACAAAGATGTCGTCACCGACAATCTGGATCCTTGAACCACATCTATCGGTAAATTTTTTCCATCCATCCCAGTCGTTCTCTGCAAGACCATCTTCTATGGAAATTATGGGATAATCTTTTATAATGGATTCATAGAAGACTATCATCTCATCATGACCCCATACATTACCGTCTATATGATATTTTCCATCCTTAAAGAACTCGCTTGCCGCAGGGTCTAAGGCAATAAAGATATCTTCACCAGGCTTGTAACCTGCCTTTTCAATGGCCAGCACAAGCATATCCAGGGCCTCTTTGGTGTTTTTTAAATCAGGGGCAAAACCACCCTCATCACCTACACCTGTAGCAAAACCCTTATCCTTTAAAACACCCTTTAATGTATGGAACACCTCTGCGCCCATCCTTATTGCCTCTTTAAAACAGTCTGCCCCTGCAGGGACAATCATAAATTCCTGGGCATCGAGTTTATTTTGGGCATGGACACCACCATTTATGACATTCATCATAGGCACAGGCAATTCCCTTGCATGGATTCCGCCGATATATCTATATAAAGGTAATCCTAAGTATTCACTGGCAGCCCTGGCCACAGCCAGAGATACACCGAGTATGGCATTTGCGCCTAAATTGCTTTTGTTTTCTGTTCCGTCGAGCTCAATTAAAAGATTATCCACCATTATCTGATCTAATGCATCAAAACCTTCTATTTTTGGGGCAATAATGGTATTTACATTTTTCACTGCCTTATTTACGCCCTTACCCTTATATCTTTTTGGGTCATTGTCTCTTAGCTCAAGGGCCTCTCTTTCACCTGTTGATGCACCGGATGGAACGATTGCCCTTCCTGTGGACCCACTTTCTAATGTGACCTCTACCTCAACTGTAGGATTACCCCTGCTGTCAAGAACCTCTCTTGCATATACATCATATATAGTTGACATATTTAACCTCCTGAAAAAATGGATTGAAAATCTGATATATACTTGAGATTATCACAGTATGGCATAACAATCAAATATTTTTGGATAATATTTCCTCATTGACATTACAGAAAACCTTAAGTTAATATACAGCCATGATAGAGAGATATACATTAAAGAGAATGGCCGATATCTGGAGTGAAGAAAATAGGTTTAAAAAGTGGTTAGAGATAGAGTTACTCATATGTGAGGCATATGCACACCTGGGTATCATACCCCAAAGTGATCTCTCTCAAATTAAAGAAAAGGCAAATTTTTCAGTCCAAAGGATAAAGGAGATAGAAGAAAGGACAAAACACGATGTGGTTGCCTTTATAGAATGTGTGTCTGAATTTGTAGGGCCATCTTCCAAATACATCCACATGGGTGTTACATCCTCTGATATACTGGACACATCCTTTTCCCTTCTTTTAAGAGACGCATCAGAGATAATAATCAAAGACATAGTTGATTTCATGTCTGTTTTAAAAGAAAAGGCCTTTAATTATAAAGACACACCTATGATAGGTAGAACACACGGTATCCACGCAGAGCCCATTACCTTTGGCCTTAAAATGGCCCATTTCTACGACGAGATGAGACGGAACCTCGAGAGGATGAATTTGGCAAAGGATAGGATAAACTACGGTAAAATATCAGGTGCAGTGGGCACATTTGCCCATGTTAAACCCCAGGTAGAGGCATATGTCTGTGAAAGGCTCGGTTTAAAACCTGCACCGATTTCAACGCAGATCATCCCCCGTGATTACTATGCTGAATTTTTCACAACCCTGGGTATCATAGGGTCTTCCATAGAAAAGATGGCTTTGGAGATAAGAAATCTCCAGAGGACTGAGGTCGGTGAGGCAGAGGAATATTTTCAAAAGGGCCAAACAGGCTCATCGGCAATGCCACACAAGAGAAACCCTATTTCATCTGAAAACCTCTGCGGCCTTGCAAGGCTTTTGCGTGGCTATGTGGTGGCAGGTCTCGAGGATATAGTCTTATGGCATGAAAGAGACATAAGTCATTCTTCTGTTGAACGAATAATTGCACCTGATGCCACAATCCTTGTGGACTATATGCTCGAACGGATAAAGAATATGTATAAAAACCTTATTGTTTATCCTGAAAAGATGAAAAGGAATATGGATTTGACAAAGGGGCTTTATCATTCAGAATCAATACTTCTTGGCCTTATAAAAAAAGGGCTTACAAGACAGGATGCGTATAAACTTACACAATTGTGTGCTATGCGGTGCTATGAAACAGGGCTTGATTTTAAAGAAGAACTTAAAAAAGATGAAGCAATAAGAACATATCTCACGGAAGGTGAAATAGAGGAATTAACAAGCCAAGAACATTATTTCAGATATGTAGACACAATCTTTAACAGGGTTTTTGGCGATAATTAGCCTGCACTTTCAATTATTTCGAGTATTTCCCTTGCCCTTTCCTTTATCTCAAAAGACCTGCCTGTCATTTTAATGATATTCAATTTTGTTTTGAGGTCATCCCGTTGTCTTGATGACAGGGTTTCAATCATCTCCTTTAATTTTTCCATTGCATCCATTGCATATCCTGTAAGATTGCTATCGAGGATAAGAAGTAAGGTGGATAAATCATCAGGAAGGCCATATTTATCAATGTATTTTTTCACATAATTTATAAATGAATCTGTTCCGTATGAAGAGTGGATCTTATTTAACAGTTTATCGTGTTCAATGGTTCCCTTTTCTCCCTTTAAAAGCCTGTTTATAGCCTCTTTTCTCTTTCCCGTTATCCATCTATCAGCATAGGGGTTTACCTTTTTTTCTGTTTTTTCATCGAGTCTTCCATAATGTCTGCTCTTATCACGCCTGCGGTCTATCTCCCGCCAGTTTGGTCTATCATCGTAATCTACCATTTTTTGACCTCAAACTTTAATCTTTTTTTATTATAATAACACGGGAAGAAATAAAAGTAAAAACGAGTTTATTTTATCCACGTCCAGAAGGTCTCTACAAGGCCTAACTTCCAGACACCCTTTTCTTTGTACATCTGAACTATGGCAGGTCTTTCTGATTTTTTGTAATGGATGATCACCTCTGCATAATTGCCTTCAATCTTGCCCATCTTCCATGCACTCTGTTCAAGCGCTGTTTTTGGGTCAAAATTTTCAAGGAAGGCGTTCCAGTATTCCCTTGATAATGGGCCACAGTTATTGAAGTCTTCGAATATCATCTCTCTGTTTAATGGATTTGCCTTTTTCTCTTTTTTGCTCTGTTTTTCAGCATATTTATAGATATCTTCTATAATCCTTTTTTTTGATTTTTCAGTAATGCCTTCCCATATACCTCTAAAGTCTCTTATCTCCATGAATTTAAAGATTTTTTCTGCTGAATTTAGTATATTATCCAGTTCTGTTTGCTGTTGTATACTTTGGGCTAAAAGGGTCTTTGAAAAAATTATTGCTAAATAAAAAAATAAAAATAGTAATATTGTCTTTTTCAATTGATTAAAAATCAACCGGAGGGCATGCCCTCCGGTATATAGATAAAAGATTAATCGATATTAATGATGGGCTGGTGTTGTACTACCACTACCACTTGTTGCTGCTGCAACACCTGCTGCAACTGCTGCTGCTCCTACTGCGGCTGCTGCAATTGTGCCTGCACCAACACCTGCTGCAACCCCGGTACCTGCTGCTGCACCGGTTGCTGCTGCTGCACCGGTGCCTGCACCTGCCGCACCAGCACCTGCACCGGCACCTGCTGCTTCACCGGCACCTACTGCTGCAGCACCAGATTCTGCCTGTGCATATAAAACTGAAGGAATTAAAAGACTAATAAAAAACAATATGCCTATACCTATACACAAAAACCTCTTCATGTAAACCTCCTTTATATTATTATCCCCTCTTCAAATTTATTTAAACATGTGTGATTTATCATTGTCAATAAATTTCTTTGAGTTTCTTCCGAAAAAATCAAATAGATCGTTGTGATGTATTATATCCTGGGCTACATCCCTTGTCCACGGAGAGATGGAATAATTATAAATTGTCTTTGAATCAGACCCTGTAAACAATCTTAAAGGTATAGTAATTGAAATGCCCTTATCGTGATAACCTATATTATACGGGTCCTTAAAAACACTTCTTGTATCTGTCCAGCTATACCAGGCAGATATGGAAATACCACTTTTTATAAATTTGGTAATGGTAAGCCTTGTTCCTTTATCCCCTGCAAGAAACCTCCCTGTTTTTAAATCAAAGGACAGCTCTTTCTCTGGGATGTTTAGTCTTGTATTTAAAAACACAGTTTTATAAGACTGTGTGTAATCGTGACTTAATTTAAAAGGGTTGTCTATATCCCTCTTTTTTACAATGCTTCCACTTAAGCCAAGATAAATCCTTCCGTCAAAAAAAGGCCTTGCAACCTCACCGTCAAAACCTGCATACTGAATCTCCAGTAAACCACCTGCCAGTCTTGAGTAGATTTCGTGTTCACTTTTAAAAATTTGATTTACCATTAGACTGCCTATTGTTACATTTTTTTGCAGATATTTCCATGCATCAGACCTTACAGGTATAGAAAGTGGTTCAACAGATGATTTTATGTTGTTTAAGGGATAGCCCTCAATACTACCTGTAATTTCTCCACCATGCCACGGGAAATAGCTCATCCATGCACTGGCACCCAATCTATACTTAAAAAAACCTGATGGGTCATTTAAAAGCTGTTGAAAAGAGGGTTTTATACCGTAATCAAATGTCTTTTTATGGAATAATCTAATATCAGGCATCCAGTTTATATCCGTTTTTATGTTCGAAAGCCTTAAAAATTCAAAAGGCTTAAGCCTTTCTGCAAACAAATCGTCTACATCTGTTTTTGTTGTAGTATATTTCAAAATAGGAACACCATTGCTTGTAATAATTATATCTATCTTTTCTATGTGTGCCGGTGCTATATCTTTCAAGATATTAAGTATTACCCCTATTGCCCTTGCAGTATAAAAATATCTATCGTTCTCCGCTGTTATTAAAATATCATTTCCTTCGATGCTTACACCTATATTTTTAAACCCCGATGCATATAGCGCCCTTTCAAGCCTTAAAGAGAGAGGATTTTCCTTATCCTTTGGTTTTTCTTTATATGGTTGATCAAAGATAGGTAGTATGGTTTTATTTAAATCAAAGGCAAAAGAAACATTCAGCCCAATCTGTTCACCCCTTTGATAACTCATTATAATATTCGTCCATTTGTAAGGAGACCATCTAAAACCATAGTTAAAATTGGAGGGAACGCCTTTTTTGAAATGTTTTGCCTGTGCGGGATCGTGAATCTGTTTCTCGTATCTTATGGGGCTATACTCTGCCATCAATGCATATTTTTCCGAAAGATGAAACTGAATGCCACCAAAGAACTGGCTGTCCTTTAGCCACTGTTTTGGATCATCGAGTATATCTATCTTAAATGTCTCATCAGATGGTGGCAATGCCCTCTTTCCAAATCTCCCATTTCCAAAACCAATAGTAAAATCAAAGGGAAAAATCTGTTTACTTAATACAAAGTACTGGGATGGATAAAGCCTTGTTCCTTGAGGGTCATTTATGGCAAAGGCAATGGCAGGCATATATTTTCCTTCACGAATAAATTGGTATTTAAAATCCATGGCCTTATCTTTATATTCACCGTATGATGTACTTAATGCCTTAACACCTCTAATCTGGGTGACCCTGCCCTCTATCTCAAGGCCCTTTAACGGACCTAAAACAAGGTAATACCAGATGTAAGGATACGCTATACCCATACCTGTTCTAAAATTATTTTCCTTTAAAACCCTTGCAGTGGGTATCTCAATGAGTCCTGTTGTTCCCCAGTTTGCAGGGTTAACAAACGGTTCATCAGTAGCATAAACACAATTGATAACATCTATTTTTCCCATGATGATATGGCATAAAATAAGAATGTGCGTGATTAAAATTAAAAGGAAAAAAAATTTTTTAGTTTTATATATAGCAGAATCTTTTTGCACAATTCCCTGTCGCCAATGAAAGAATTTTAAAATCCATAGTATAGATAAACATTTGTAAAGATGTTTATTAAGAATTTATTGATTTTATACTTATTTTTCCCTTTATTTCCATAAAAAAATGTTTTGGACTAAATGCTTTTCTTGTATTTATTAAATTAAGGAAAATTTCTCAATGAAATGACTAAAGGAATCTTCTATCCGTATCTGTATTGAACACCAAATTCGCCCTTTGGATATATCCAGTCTATGGCACCTTCAGTGCAGGCAATCCTGCATGTCCCGCATTCAAGACACCCTGCATATTCAACGGTTATCTCATCGGTTTGTTCATTGTATGAATAGAGGTGTCCAGGACATACAAAGAGACAGTATTTGATTTTACATTTTGTTCTGCATATTTCATGGTTTATCTTTATGTGAGTCTCTTTATCTGTTTTAAATGCATCTATGGCAAGTTTTTCTTCGATTTTCATAATTTCCTCAGATATTTTTTATGTTATAAAGTTCTTTCAATCTTTTAAAGCTGAGCATTCCCGATGATTTTAGTTCTTTCCACAGGGTGGAGCCAATCTTTTCTTTAGGTCCTTCACCAAACCAAATCACCTTCTCAACAAATAAGGGGAAATATTTAGGATAAAAATTAAAAAATGCATCGTTGTCGAGAAATTCTGGCATGTCTTTACAATTGTACATATCCTTTAAAACAAAAGAATTTTTTAGTTTTTCTTCGTATAAAGAAAGGGTATTTGCAGAAAAATCACCTTTTTCAAATGCGTCTAAAATCGTCTCTGCTGCAATAATGCCTGAGGCAATAGCAAATTCCATGCCCCTTACTGTAACACCCATATTCAATGCAAAACCTGCTGCATCTCCTACAACGAGTATACCGTTAGCGTAAAGCCTTGAAAGATTATTATACCCTCCTTCAGGTATCACATGGGCAGAATATTCAACGACGCTACCCCCTTCTAAAAGTCTTTTTATCTCATATCTTTCTTTAAATGCATCTATCAATGAATGGGCCTCAATTGTAGCAGCCCTTTCCATTATTGCCTTTATGCCAACTACTACACCGAGGGAGATTGTTTCTTTATTGGTATAAAGAAAACCTCCACCAAACGTACCTTTTGTTACATCACCTATAAAGAGATGGGCACAACCTTCATCTTTTTCAACATTGAATCTGTCGTTAATCTTCTCTTCTGTGAGCTCTATTACCTCCTTTATACCCACTGCATAGTTTTTGGGTCTCATCTTTGGCTTAAGGCCTGCCTTTTCACCTATAAAGGAAAGCACACCATCTGCTGCCACAACAACACTGGCAGGAATCTCTTCTTCCCCTGATTTTACACCAAAGACCCGGTTGTCTTCCCACAAAAGGTCATCAACCCTGTATTTGGGAATGACATATACACCCTTTTCCATTAGTTTCTCTGACAGCCACCTATCAAATATTGATCTCAAAACAGAGTAACTATGACCTGTTTTTCTGAATTTTTCACCTGTAAAGTCTATATTTAGTGAATTTCCCTCTCCAAATAAACTCCATCTCTCTCTTACGATCTTTCTTTCAAAGGGTGCATCTAAAAACATATCACCTATCAAAGGTTTAATCGGTTCAAGATATAATCTTCCACCAGTAACATTTTTACTGCCAGAAAAATCACCCCTTTCGAGGACTAAGACCTGTAGCCCCCTATCTGCAAGTTTATATGCGCAGGCAAGTCCTGAAAGACCTCCACCCACTATTACTACATCAATCTTTTCCACTTTACCCCTCTTTTTTTGCTGCCATTAATTCTTCTTTCAAGGCCGGCAAAACATTAAACAGGTCATCTACTATCCCGTAATCTGCATATTGAAAGATAAGGGCATTAGGGTCTTTATTTATGGCAACTACCACTTTTGATGTATCCATACTCATGGTATGGTGTAATGCCCCTGAAACACCGCATCCAATGTATAGCTTAGGCGATACTGTTTTTCCACTCTTCCCAATCTGATCTTCGTAGTCACGCCACTTACTGTCCACAACGGCACGAGATGCACCAACCCTTGCGCCAATTATATCTGCAATCTCTTCGAGTATCTTAAAATTTTCAGGATCTTTCATGCCCCTGCCACCACATATTATAAAATCTGCCTCCTGTAAATCTACCTTTTCAGATTGGCCTTTTGTGATATTTACTAAATGCATTCTTTTATCCGGTACTGCATTGATCTTTTCCTCTATTACCTCACCAGTTCTATTGCCCTTTTCTATGGAGAAAGAATTGGGTCTAAATGTAATTATTACCTTATCTGTACTTTTTGGAGAAACCCATGAAATTATCTTTCCTCCATATATAGGCTTTTTTACTTTTAATTCACCATCAATAATCTCAATACCCGTTGCATCTGATATAAAAGCAGCGCCAATCCTGGCCGTAAGTCTTGGGAATAGGTCTTTCCCCGTTATTGTAGATGCACCTATTATAAGAAATGGTGAATATTTTTTAGTAATAAACTCTAATGCATCAGTATATGTATCCCATCTATAATCCTTATATACTTCTCCGTCTATAATAATGACTTTTTCTTCATAGGGTCTTATATCCTCTGCAAGGTTTATAACATTATCACCTATGAGAACTGCCAGTAGATTCGATAACAATTTATCTGTCAGTTCCCTTCCTTTTGTTAAAAGTTCGAAACTCGTCTTCCTTATTTTTCCTTCTTTACACTCAATAAATACGCATATATCCTTGCCCATATATAATCTCCTTATCTATAAAACTTTTGCCTCTTCCTTTAGTAGTTTTACCAGTTTCTTTGCCTTGTCCTGCGGTGTTTCACCATCTATTATCTTAACAGGTGGCCTTGCCTTCGGTGTTTCATAAAATAATACCCCGATCTTTGAGGCGCCATTGTTTAGCTCTTCTTTTTGAAAGCCCAAAGTCAACGGGTCCAGAATGGGTATATTTGCCTTCATAGCCTTCATAACCCCTGTGATTAAAGGCACCCTCGGTTCATTTATGCCTTTTTGTGTGGTAAAAAGGGCAGGTAATTCCACCTCAAAGGTCTGCCTTGCCCCTTCTAAATCCCTTTCCACTATCATGTGTTTTTCGTCTTTAACATCGAGTTTCATTATGGCGCTTATATGGGGTATATTTAAAAATTCGGCCACCATAGGGCCTATTGCTCCGTTTTCGTCGTCTATTGCCTGTCTTCCACATAAAATGATGTCAAAACCTTCTTTTTTTGCAAAACCTGCTAAAATCTTTGCCGTAATTAGAGGGTCTTCTGTATCCATATCTGTATTATCAATTAGATATGCCTGGTCAGCACCCATGGCTATGGCAGTGCGCAGCGCTTCTATTGCCTTTTTTCCACCGCATGTGCAAACAATAATTTTAGATTCCTTCAATTTTGTCTTTAACCTTATGGCCTCTTCTACTGCGAACTCATCGAAAAAGTTGAGATTGTACTTATTTTCAATCTCCAGCGACTTATTGTCGCTTTTAATCAATATCCTTGCCTCAGTGTCTGCAACCTGTTTTACAAAAACGAGTATGTTCAAAACATTACCTCCCTGAATTTACTAAATTTAAATTTAAAAGCGGGCATTAATTTAAACATAAACTGACGGATATTTGAAGTAAAAATATTTATAGTTTTCCTAAAATGTTTCTGCCTATAAAATCTTTTAAGACCTCGTGGGTTCCACCTCCATATAAAAGAAACCTTGCATCCCTAAAGTAACGCTGAGGTGTATATTCGTGGGCAAAGGCATTTGCCCCATAAATCCTTGTTACCTCGTCCACAACCTTCAGACATACCTCTGTGGCAAACATCTTTGCCTCTGCTGCCAATGTCCTTACATCCATATTGTTTTCCATCATCCAGGCACCGTAGTATATCATAAGCCGCGCTGCATTCATAAGTGTATCCATCTCTGCAAATTTTTCCCTAATGAGTTGGTAATTGCCTATGGGCTGACCGAATGCTACCCTTTTCCTTGCAAATTCAAGACCTTCTTTGTAGGCACCCTTTGCAATGCCCAATGCCATGGCAGCAGTCATTAATCTTACCTCATCAAGTATCTCGCCTACATAGATAACGCCTTTTCCGAGTTCATCTCCTAAAAAGTTTTCATCAGGTATCCATACGTTGTCGAATACAAGCTCTCCTGTTACTGTGCCCCTGCAGCCAAGCTTATTTAAAACCTGACCGCTTGAAAAACCAGGTGTTCCTTTTTCTACGAGGAAGAAATTGAGGGCCTTTAATCCCTTTGATGGATCCGTTGTGGCCAAAACAGTGCAGAAATCACAGATGGGTCCATTTGTTATCCACATCTTTGTTCCGTTTATCCTCCAGCCGTTTCCGTCTTTTACTGCCGTTGTCCTTGTTGCACCCAAGTCAGAACCGGACTGGTCTTCGGTAAAACAAATGGTAGCAATCTTTTCGCCCCTCATGGCAGGATAAAGACACCTCTCTTTTATTGAATCGTTTCCAAATCTATAAATAAAGTACGTTCCCATGAGTATATTCATTATCACACTCTGGGCGAACCCCACAGAGCCCCTTGTTATCTCTTCATAGAAGGTCATGCACATAATTTTATCGGCATTCATGCCGCCTATCTCTTCAGGATATCTAAGCCCCAGATAACCGAGGGCTGTAAATTCTTTCCACAAATCCCACGGGAATTCATCCTTTTCGTCTATTTCCTGCGCCTTTGGAACTATCATCTTGTCCACTGTATCTACTATAACCTTTTTGAAAAATTCCTGCTGTTCCGTTAAGGTAAAATCCATAAAATACCCCCTTTTTTGGAAAAATGTGAATCGATTTTTGTATACAATATTTTACCTACGGATTTTTGTCAAGTAAAAATTCTGCTTAATATTCAACTTTCTACAAAACACTTCAATTTTGTAGCCCTTATAGGATGCCTTAATTTTCTCAAGGCCTTTGCCTCGATCTGTCTTATCCTTTCCCTTGTAACATCGAATATTTGGCCTACTTCTTCCAATGTATGGTCGTATTTTTCACCGATACCGAATCTCTTTCTGATGACCTTTTCCTCTCTCGGAGTAAGGGTTGATAAAACCAAATTTAACTGATTTACCAAATCATCAAAGATGGCAATGTCCTGCGGGGTTGGTGATGTCTTATCTTCTACAAAATCTGCAAGATGGGTGTCTTCATCATCTCCAATAGGCGTTTCCAATGAAATGGGTTCCTTTGTTATCCTTAATGCCTTTTTTACCTTGTCTGCACTTAACCCTACCCTCTCGGCAATCTCATCGGGAAAGGGTTCCCTGCCTAATTCCTGGACAAGTTCTCTTGATGCCCTTACGATTTTATTTATCGTCTCAATCATGTGAACGGGAATTCTTATTGTCCTTGATTGATCTGCCAATGCCCTTGTAATAGACTGTCTTATCCACCATGTGGCATAGGTGCTGAATTTATAACCCCTTTTATATTCGAATCTATCCACTGCCTTCATAAGCCCGATATTTCCTTCCTGGATTAAATCAAGAAAGGATAACCCCCTGTTTGTATATTTCTTTGCAAGGCTAACAACTAACCTTAAATTTGACTTAACAAGCTCGTTTTTTGCAGCAAGACACCTCTTCTCTGCATCTTCAATCTTTTTAAGATATGTTTTTAAGACTTCGTAAGACATGCCAGATTCGGACTCTATTTTTTGAATTCTCTTGTAAAGCATTGAAAGGTGTTTGTCATTTTCTGTATTGTGCTTTCTTTTGTATTTTGTAATTTCTGCCTCTGTCTTCTCTATCTTCTCCACATATCTTTTCATGCGCCAGACGATCTTATCTATTACCTTCCTCGTTAAATTCATACTGGTTATCAACTTTTTAATCTCTTCCCAATCCTCGTCTGAAGGATTCTTTTTGTTGTATATGGATCTTATTGATTCGAGATTTTTTATGAGTCTTTCCTTTTGATATTCTACCTCTGCGTCTGTATAGTCTTCTTCTTCTACATCAAGGGTAATATCCTTAGCTGTTATCCTATTTGCCTTTAAGGCAATAAGGAGGTTCAAGAGTTCTTTTACTGTGCCTGGAAAAGAAAGGATAATCTCCTTTACCTCTTCCTTTGCCTCTTCCATCCTTAGCACTATTTCCTTTTCCCCTTCCTTTGTTAAAAGGGATAGGCTACTCATCTCTTTTATGTAGTGTCTTACAGGATTTACTATATCACTATCGTGGAGGCCTTCGAGGTCTTCTGTAAATAGTTCATCGAGCCTATCCTCTCCTTCTACCACATCGCTACTTTCATCCACATCGAATATGTCTATTTCATCAAATATGTTTTCGCTATTACTTGTATCTGCCAAAATAGTGGAAAGTTCTTTTTGCTCCTTATTTTCCTCAAAAACAAAGAAATCTTTTACTTTTTCAGGCATGGTTACCTCACTTATTTTTAATTTTTTAATAGTGACAGGACCTGCCTTTTTTCATCGAGCAGTCCCATAATAACCAAATCATCACCCCTTTTTTCTGCCTCCAGCAATTGCTGGGTTATCTTTTTGAGCTCTTCTTTTATAAATTTTTTCTCCACGTGTTTTAGATAATCCATTAAGATCTTTTCCAGCTCTTCCTCACCGCAATCGAATGTCATTAATGCGCATTCGCAGGCTATGGACTTTAGATGCTCCTCTTCTATTGTGCTGATAAAGGCATTCACCTCAAATCCCAGATTCTTTTCATAGAAATCCATAATCTTTTCTATTATGCCTTTTGTATTGTTATCTTTTATGAATTTTATCACCCCCTTTTCTTTAAAAAATTCTATCAAGTTCGGATTGTTAATGAGTATACCTATAACCTTTTTGCCTATAATATCCTTGATCTGTTCCTGTGTATTTAATGGTTTCAACTCTTTTCTCTCTGTCCCATCCCAGAAGATATGCTCTTCCACTTTTGTAAGCTCTGATATGCGTTTTATATAGAGGTTCTTGGTAACGTTATCTTTTATCTTTTCCACATAGGGCAATACGTTTTTAATAAAAGACAATCTACCTTCAAGGGTTTCTATACCATATCTTTTCATATGGAAATCGAGATAATAATCGAGTATAGGTTTTTTCTCGTCTAATACCTTATTAAGGGCTTCTTTTCCTTTTTCTCTTATAAAACTATCCGGGTCATATCCTTTTGGTAATGCCACCATTTTTGAATTTATCTCTAATTCTGTAATTAATTCAATGAGCCTTAATGAGCTTTTCAGTCCTGCCTCATCACCATCAAGCATAAGGGTTATGTTTTCCGTATAGTTCTTTGATTTAATCAACTGTTCTTTTGTTACAGCAGTCCCCAGTGTTGCCACAGTATTCTTTATCCCCTTTGTATAAAGGGAAATAAAATCAAAATACCCTTCAACTATATATACCTCATCTGCCTCCTGGATATACTTTCTTGTCTTGTCAATGCCAAAAAGGGATGTCCTTTTTGAAAAAAAGGGTGATTCCGGTGAATTTATGTATTTCGGTATATTAGGATTTTTTTCAATGGCCCTTGCACCAAACCCTATGACCCTTTTATTTATATCGCATATGGGAATGACAATCCTTCCCCTGAAAATATCGTATATCTCCTTTTCGCTGGCTTTAATTATCCCTGTAGACATTAGTATATCTTTAGGAATCTCCGTTTCCTTTAAAAATTTTCCTATATTTAACTTTCTGTCACTGTAACCTATCCTGAACTCATCTATTATCTGTTCTGTTATTCCCCTTTTCAAAAGATAATCCATGGCGTGAGGTGAATTTTTTAGATTATTTTGAAAATAATCTGCTAATTTTCCCATGGCATCAAGGATGGTCATCCGCCTTGAATCTTTATAGGATGTAATCTTTATACCGTATTGTCTTGCAAGGGTTTCAACTGCCTCTTTAAAGCTTAAATTTTCGTATTTCATTATAAAATTGATTACATTACCGCCTTCGTGGCACCCAAAACAGTAAAAAATCTGTTTTTCTGTGCTTATAGTAAAGGAAGGGGTCTTTTCCTGATGGAACGGACAAAGTCCCACAAAATTTTTTCCTGCCCTACGTAATTTTACGTATTTTGTTACAACATCCAGTATGTCGACCCTGTTTAGTATTTCATCAAGGGCACTTCTCATGCAAGCTCCAGAATCGTTATCCCTGTATTTCTCTCATCCCGTTTTATACCCTTTACAAAATCTGTTTTGCTGAAGTGTTCTTTTACGGCATTCATAAGCCTTCCTGTTCCTATCCCATGGAGCACCTTAACCCTGGGCATCCCTTGAATTAATGCCCTGTCTACAAATTTATCCAGTGTTTTCAATGCCTCATCAACCCTCATACCCATAATGTTTATCTGGGGCTCCTCTATGCTTTCATAGTCTATTTGTATTTCTTTTCTATTCTCTTCTTTCACATCTTCTTTTTCTTTTACAGGCAGTTTCGATATAAGCTCTGTCTTTACCTTTGTTCTAAGGTTACCAGTGACGATTTCTACTGTATTGTCCTTTTCATCGATATCCACAATGCGGCCCCTGATACCTAAACTCTTCACCTTAACATAATCGCCTTTTTTTACATCCTCTTTTTTTGTTTCCGTTTCTTTTAGCACGGTCTTTTTAATTATCTCTATTCTCTTTTTTGCCGCCTCAACAGAAGCTTTATCCCTTTTTGAAATCTCCTTCATTACACTGGTGATCTCAGCCTCAATCTCTTCAATCTTCTGGCGCACCTTTTCCTCAAGATTTTTTAAGTATTCTTCCCTTTTTTCTTTAAGGTTCAGTATTCTTTTCTTTAGGTCTTCCCTTATCTTTATTGCGGCATTTAATTCCCTTTCAGCCTCTTCCTTTTTTTGTCTTAGGGAACTTATAAGTTCGTTTAGCATAAACTCCTGTGAATCAAGATACTCGTAACTTTTCTCTATAATCCGAGAAGGAACGGATATCTTTTTTGCCACATTTATTGCATTACTGTATCCTGCCAATCCGTAGTTTAATTTATATCTCGGTGTCATTGTTTCATAGTCAAAATCTGTGGCAACATTTATGGCAAAGGGTTTTGTGTAACCGTAGGATTTTAAAAGGTTCAGATGGGTTGTTACAATGACCTTTGAGCCCTTTTCTACAAATGTATCGATTATTGCCATAGAAATGGCCGAAGCCTCCTGAGGTTCTGTGTTTCCGCCTATTTCATCTATAAGGATGAGTTCATTACCACGGGCCTTATTATAGAGTTCTGTAATAGTCATCATATGGGCGGTAAAGCTACTCAATTCCATGGATATATCCTGTTCATCACCTATTATGGCAAATATACCTGAAAAAAAAGGCACCTTTGGTTTACCCTTCGCAGGGATAAAAAGCCCTGAAAGGGCCATGGCAGATATAAGGCCTATGGTCTTTAATGCTGCAGTCTTTCCGCCTGCATTGGGTCCACTTATAATCATTGCCCTTTTGTCGCTTTTTAAGGTTATATCTATGGGCACGGTCTTTTCTTTTTTTGTTAAATAAATAAAAGGGTTAACCGCATCTTTTATGTCTAATTCACCGTTTTGTGTAATCTCCGGTCTCACACAATTGAACTGGATGCTAAAAAGGGCAATACTGGTGTATAGGTCGAGCTCTTTTATTACCTCAAGGTTTTCTTCGAGATCATTTGCGTATTTTGCAATAAATGCAGTTAAGTCCTTTAATATCCTCTTTTCTTCTTCCTTTTCCTCATTTTCCAGTATGTTGATGGTGTTGTTTAGTTCAACACACTCCATTGGTTCAACAAAAGATGTCTTTAATGTATGAGAATAATCGTGGACAATTCCTTTTAACACCTGATTAAAATTCGGTTTCAAAGGTAGCACATATCTATTATTTCTCAGTGCTATATATGTATCCTGAACAATGGGCCTTACCTGCTCCCTTTCCATAATCCTTTCAAGGAGTTTTCTTATTTTTTCCCTGTGAATGTAAAGCTCTGTCCTGATCCTTGATAGTTCATATGTCGCAGTATCTTCTATAAAACATTCGGGGTTTATTGTTTTTACTATTTTTTGATGCACCTGTTTTAACGGTTTTATCCTTTCTATTAATTGTATTATGAAATCTTCTTTTTTATGGGCCTTTTTAAGAAAATTAAAGGTCTCGTGACAGGACCTTAAAAAGTCTGCTATCAATACTATTTCTTTTAATTCAAGGACCACATCTTTTATGGCCAGCCTTTTTATGATTTCTGTGATTTCGCCGTTATTATAAAGTGGAGGTGCACCATCCCACTTAATAATCTCTAATAAGGCCTCTATTTTATCTTGTCTGATTTTTATATCTTCGATAGAATTAAGTGGTTTTAAACCTTCTAAAGATTGATTAATGTATGGGGTTACGGAAAAATTTCTAAGATAATCAATTAAATTTTTGAAATCTAAATATGAAAGTGTTTTATCGATCATATAGGGCTTTTTTGACTATCTATCCTGATGATAGTCTTTTAAGCACCAGTTCCCTTAACACCTTACCGTCTATCCTCCCCGGAAATTTCCCTAACAGAAATTTTATTACCTTACCCATATCCTTTTTATCAGTAACATTAAGACTTGCTATTGCTTCGTCAATTTCCTTTATAAGCTCAACTTCTGTAAGGGACTCAGGCAAAAGCTCCTTTAAAATCTCTATCTCTTTTTCCTCTTTTTCAACAAGGTCATATCTATTACCTTTTTTGAAGCCTTCTATGGATTCGAGTCTCTGTTTAATAGATGACCTTACTAAAGAGAAAAATTCATCTTCTGTAATCTCCCTTATCTTCTCTACCTCTTTGTTTTTAATAGCAGCAAGGAGCATCCTGTACGTAGAAACTTTTAAAGTGTCTTTGCCCTTTATAGCCTCCTTTAGCCCCTGCTCTATTCTGGATTTAAGTTCCATTTTAATACAAGCCTTTATCCATTGACCTTTTCATTTTCTTAAGGGCCCTTTTTTTAGCTGCGAGGATCTTCTTCTTTCTCTTTACACTTGGCTTTTCATAGTGTTCTCTCTTTTTTATCTCAGAGAGAATCCCTGTTTTCTCGCACTGCTTTTTAAACCTTCTAAGGGCACTTTCGAATGATTCTCCTTCCCTTACTATAACTGCTGGCATCCATTTTTCCCTCCCTCCGTGTTAAAAATTTTTATATGTAAAACCTTTGTCTCCATCGTTGACCAACTATTAAAACCCAAACTAATGGTCAAAGTCAATAAATTTCCCAATAGTTTTTGAACACTTTCTTAATTTTTTTTATAATTATCCGTTTAGATAAAGGATTTCTGTTGTTTGTATACACATTAAATGATTTAAGCCTTTAATATTGCCATGTCAATAGAAAATTATAATTTTTTAATCAGGGATAGTTGAAATAATGCACCATAGGGCATTATATTATTAATATGACGGAGAAAGAAAAACTTCTCATAGATAAATATGCAGAACAGGCCTTTCATGGGACTTTATTCAGACAGCATTACCCTGTCTGCAAGTGCGGTAAGGTTTTTGATGAAAAAGAACTATATAATGCACCGGGTGTGTTTCTGAGAAAAGTGGACGTGTTCGGAAAAACCTTTACCATGATTGAGCCCATTTGTCCTGTTTGTAAAGAAAGGATACCTGGAACATATAGCATTCTTAATTAGCATATTTACCCTGTAAGGCCTTTTCTTATAAACATTACTGCAATGCTTGCAATAATAAGGGCAAATACCTTTGAAAGGGCCTCGATAAACTTTTTCCCTAAAAACTTCAATATAAATTCAGAAAATTTTAAAATTATCCAGCAGATTATAAGGTTTATTATAAGGGAGATCATAAACATATAAAATCCGTAATTATTTCTTATGATGATGGATGTGGTAAGCACTGCCGGCCCTGCAAGTAATGGAACACCGAGGGGCACCACTCCAAACATATCATCTTCCATAACAGGTTCAGAACGTCCTGTTACAATATCCTTTACTGCTATAATAAAAAGCACGACCCCTCCGGCAATAAAAAAGTCCTTAATCGATATACCGAGATAGGTAAGTATTTTATTGCCCACAATTACAAACAATAATGTGGTTATAAAAGATGTAAAGATTGAATCTCTGAGCTGTTTTTTTCTTTTAACTCCATCGAGGCTTGCTGTAAATTTTATATAGATAGGTAGTATTCCAATGGCATCGAATGCCACAAACAGTGGTATAAAGGATAGAAGAAAATTATCGAGCATACATTAATTTTAAGGCATTAATGGTTTTTTTCAAGGTTATGACTACTATATTTTGAGTTTTTAAATCTTTTTATTTTTTTTGAGATTGTGATATAATGCCTACGCTTTATGGTTAAATGCTGTAAATACCCAATCTTTATCATTATTGCTTCATTTATATTAGTATTTGGCTGCGCTAAAACAAAAGATGAAGGCCCCGGTGCAAAGGATTACTTTAATAAGGCCTACCATTTTATAGATGCTGGTTTTCCTCAGGAGGCAATAAATCTCTATACCCTTGCCATCAAAAAGGACCCTGAATTTGTTGATGCCTATTATAACAGGGGGGTTGTGCATTTTACATTAAGAGAATATAAACAGGCATTACGTGACTTTAATATTGTCATCGAAAAAAGACCGGACATGGCAATTGCCTATGCCAGTAGAGGATCAACCCTTGAAAAATTAGGGGATCATTACAATGCATTAAAGGATTATAAAAAGGCCGCTCATCTTGGAGATAAAGATACTCAAGCATATTTGAGGTCAATAAATATAAAATGGGACTAACATTATATCTTTTTCTGATTTTGCCTTCTTTTTTTAATCCACTGGTTTATTAGATAGCCGGCAAAAAAAACTCCCATGGCAAACCATATAATTTCATAAATGAGCATAAAATCAAAATTCATTTTCTTTCTCCTGATAATATAGATAAAAAGAGGGGCGTATCTTCGCCCCCCTGTATAGTTTATTTTTTCGCTGGAAACAGTTTATCTATAAGCTCTTTTGAAGGCGGTTTGGTTATGGCGCTTACAACAAAATAGAGGATACCACAGCCTATAACAAGCCACCATTCAAAAGTTCCCATACCTATTTCCTTTTTGAAAAGGACCTTATAACCGCCGTATATACTCATGCCAGTTCCGTAAAGAACCGTTACAAGGGCACCCCATTTAGTTGCCCGCTTCCAGTAATACGAAACAGCGGTGACATAGAAGAATATGGCACCTAAACCCATAGCAGCAAGACCCATAAAAATGGATAGAAGTGGTGGAGGATTAACAAGGGTCCAGTAAAAGGGTAAGAACAAGAAGAGGGCTATTAAGAAATAGCCGAAATAGAGCATAGATTTGTCAGATACATTTGGCCACCATGTCTTTATAATATCCCTTGTAATGTTTGCACTCATGATAAATACCATCCCTGCCAGGGTCGACAGGGCTGCTGCAAAAAGACCCATTACATAAAGGGTCATCATTGCTGGACCACCTACTACATGGGCAAGGGCCGGTGCTGCAAGGTCTGCTCCCCATGGTTTTATCTTCAAGAGGTTCGGGCCGTAAATCATCCTTGCTACAAGTCCGTTGCTACTGCAGTCGAGCATTATAGGTATACCTGCAATGAGATAAACAACTAAAATCAGTATCCAATAACCCTTCTTTGTCAATCTTCCCATTCCTAAAAATCGGCTCACATTGTGGGGAAAACCTATTGCCATTGTAAAAAATATAACAGGTGTGGCAAGGATACCTGTAAGGCTTGCAAATAACTCTGTCGGTCCTACCTTTGGAAGCTCAGGTCTCATAAGCTTGATGAGTGCAGGCCCTACCTTTGGCTCCATATATAACTTTGCTGAAATTTCGTAAAATCCACCTGACCAGATGATTGCCCAGATGCCTAAGAGTGCACCGACAAAACCTAAAAAAGCACCCTGGAATGCCATAGACCACTGTGTTCCTACATATCCACCGAGCACCATATAAAGCCATGCAATGAATATGGATAAAAGAAGACACCACAATGGTGGTAAACCGGTTACTGCATACCAAACACCACCTGCAGCCTTTAATTGTCCCACAGAATACATGAAAAGGAAGTAGAGCATACATATAGCTACTACAGTCTGAAGCATCTTGCTCTCAAATCTCCTTCCAATTGTCTCAGGAAGTGTGGCTGCCCCGAGTTTTGCAGAAAATTCCCTTGTCTTTATTGCTGCAAGCCAGCAACAGGGAATCAGTCCTAAAAGGCTCCAGATTCCTGCAAACCACATGCCCGAGAACCCAACAGAATACACAACACCTGTTGAGCCACAGAATGCCCATCCTGAAAGATAAGATGCAGCAAGGGCACAGCCTGTTACTGCAGGACCTATGTCTCTTTTACCCACGAGATACTCATCAAATGAGCCCTTAGCTATCCTTCTTTTACTGGCAAACCCAAGGAGAATTGATATAAGTAAAAGTAATCCAACGCCGATGATGGACAACACCACTATTGTTGTAGTGGGTTTTGGCATGTCAAGATATTGTATTGGGTTCATTCTTTCCACCCCCTTGTTATAATCCATGTTCCAATGAATGTCATGAGAAACAGCCCGATGATCAATGCCCACCAGACATACCACGGTGCCATCAGAACTGATGGATCAGGCAGCTGCACTGGCGGTGGCGTAATAGGTTGAGTTGGTTGCATAAATAACCCTCCTTTTTTATTTTTTTAAAAATTTTTAGATTAAAGTTCAAATCACCCCCTTTCTGATAAGATTTTTACGAAACAAAGCAAAACTCCTTGAGGCATCTATTTTTTGTATACAAATTTTTTGATTATTTCTTTTATAGAAACCCCCTTTCCCCTTTTTAAGCCCCTTTTTCTTTATAAGGATACCTTTATAATCAAAAAAGTCAACAAAAAATTGATATTAATCACATTTTTTGTGTACAATTCAAAGGAAATGCTTGAAATTAAAGGAAAAATAAAACATTCATCTCTTTAAAAATTAATGTTTAAACAATCTCTGTCCTGTAAACACCATAGTGACATTTGATTCATTGCATGCCTCTATTACCTCATAGTCCCGCTCTGAACCCCCTGGCTGGATTATTGCCGTTACCCCTTCCTTTATGGCAGCATCTACACCGTCTCTGAATGGGAAAAACCCGTCAGACACAACAACAGAACCTATAAGACCTGCCTTTTGTCTGTTCGTGTATTCTTCAATGGTCTTTAGCTCCTCAATTTTTCTCAATCCTTTTTCAGCCTCAAGCTTATACTCTGCATAAGAAATACCATACCTTTTAAATACCTCGAGGTCTTTAAACTTCTTATATGCCTTGAATATGGCAATCTCCACTACACCTACCCTATCCTGCTCCCCAGTGCCTATGGCAACAGTTGCCTCATCCTTGACAAAAAGAACAGAGTTTGAACTTACCCCTGTCTCTACATACCAGCCAAAGAGCATGTCCTCATATTCTCTTTCTGTAGGTAATCTTTTTATCTTATACGTGTTACCTTTATAAACGGCTTCTGCTGGCTTTAAATCTTCCTTTGATTTTATCCTGAAGGGCTGGGATTCCTGAATGATTAGACCTCCGTCTATAAGGGATTTAAAATCGATGTGTCTTATAAATTTTAGTTTATGCAATGCCTCAATGTTTTTTATCTTGAGCATCCTCAAGTTTTTCCATTTTTTTAATATATCAACTGCCTTTCCTTCAAACTCCGGTGCACACACCACTTCAAAATAATAGGGCAATAATTCTTTTGCTGTTTCTTCGTCAAGAGTTTTTGTAAATACAACACAACCGCCAAAGGCAGCGATGCGGTCACAGGAGAATGCCTTTATAAATGCCTCAGCACTCGTTGAGCCATATGCAACACTGGAGGGATTATTATGTTTCATAATGGCACAGGCAGGCCTTTTATCGAGGTATTTCAAAATATTTAGTGCATTATCTACATCCGTTAAGTTTATCTTGCCAGGATGTTTTCCTACCTGTATCATATCATCTTCTGTAATGGCGCTTGTAAGTTTTATGTCAGTATCAAAAAAATGCACATCACCCAAAACAATATTACCGTTTATAAGTTCATACATAGCAGCAGGTTGGTCAGGGTTTTCTCCATATCTTAAACCCCTTTCCACATTGCAGCCTTCATCACTATCATATATATTCCACATCTTCTTTTTATATACAAGCACCTGGCCATCGAAGTCTATTTTTATAACATTCGGAAAATTATCCTTTACAATCTTCTTATACATCCTTTTTATATCTTCCATACGACCTCCATAGAAACCAATTTTTTAATTTTTTTACATCACACTATTCACATTAACAATTCGATGATTTTTTCACATACAGTTTCTACATCAAGACCTTCATATTTATAAGCCTCTTCTGAATCACCGGAGACGCCATAGTTCTTTACACCAAAGGATTCAAACCTACCCTTATAATGCTGTTTTAAAAGATATAATGCAAGAAACGGTGCTATACCTGTTCTTATATTATGGTCTTCGTAAGTTATGATTGCAGGCAGTTTTAATGCCTTTTTCATGACATCCTCATCTATTTCGTCTACACAGGCCATATTCACAATCATAAGGGTTTTACCCTTTTTTAAAAGTCTTTCCCTGATTTGGATTGCCTTTTGCACCATTGCCCCATAAGTAATAATGGCACCGTCATCTCCATCCCTTATTATATCCATTTTACCATATACAAATTCATACGCTTCATCAAAAAAGATACTACCATTCTCTTTTAAGATGATATCCCAGCGTGACCTTCCTGTTCCTAAGATAAAATTCCCTTTTGTCTTTGCAATAAACCTTGTTACCCTATCTACCTGATTTGGGTCACAGGGTATAATTGTTCTGAAATGATAGAGGTTTTTAGCCAGGCCTATGTAATTTATACACTGGTGTGTCTTTCCATCCTGGCCCACATCAAGACCTAAATGGGTGAGTATTAATTTTAAATTTGTGCCGTTTATATCGTTCAATCTATGCTGGTTAAAGGTTTCTTCAATACCAAATACACCAAAGTCTGCAAAAAAACATAATATTCCGGTAGTTGATGCAGCACCTGCAATGGTGGCAGTATTGTGCTCTTGAATACCGCCCTGAAAGAAATGGTCAGGATAAGCCTTTGCAAAATCATTTGTCTTTACAGAGCCTGCCAGATCACAGTCAAACACACAAATGTGTTTCCCATTCTGTATATTCAGGTCTGCTAAATCTTTTAGTGCGTTTCCAAAGGCAGTCCTGTTATCCACTTTATCATCCAATGTGTATATCCTTGGTTTTCCTGTATCAATCTCGCCTGTTGCTTCATCGGGCCTTGTGGGTATAAAACTCCATCTTCCTTTTCTAATTTCCCTATAGTAATCAAGCCTGTCTTCTATGGAAAGTATTGAAACTGCCTCTTTATATTCATTTGTATTTAGAGGACTGCCGTGATATTTTTCCTTGTGTTCCATAAAACCAATGCCAAACCCCATTATGGTTTTTGCAAGGATACATGTAGGATTATTTGTATGCCTTGCCTTTTTCAATGCTAAATATATCTCATTGTAATTATGACCGTTTATCTCTATTACATCCCATCCATCGGATAAATAATTCTCTGCAATGTTTTGAGGCATTACATTGTAAATGTTTCCACTTATCTGAAGATTATTATAGTCTATGATAACGGTAATGTTATTGAGCCCGTATTTTTTTGCAAACCTTCTTGCCTCGCTGATCTGACCTTTCTGCTGTTCCCCATCGCCCATAGTAACATAGATATGGTTATCAATCTTTTTTATCTTCGATGCAATTGCAAAACCGCAACCTGCAGATAGACCTTGACCGAGATTGCCTGTAGACCAGTCTATAAACGGAATACCCTTTACAACATGGCCTTCAAAGGGACTACCACCTTTTCTGAAAAATGCGATTACCTCATCGTGAGGAAGATATCCTAACCTTGCAAGGGCTGAATAGACACCAGGGGATGTATGACCATGACTTATAATGATTCTGTCCCTCTGTCTGCTCTTTAACTCGGCAAAAGAAAAGAGTACAAGGTATATATCAAGGGACGATATAGACCCTCCAGGATGCCCTGATGCAGCAAGGGTTGTCATGGTTATGATATCGCCTTTTGCAAGCCTTGAAAGTTCTTGAAATTTTTTTATTTCAGCCTCTGTGAGACTATCTCTCTCAAATGCCATCCCTTCCTCCTTTGAAATAATCGCAGTCTTCTTGCAATAAACATCTTTTGCACTCCGGTCTTCTCGCCTTGCATATGTATCTGCCGTGTAAGGTTAAAAGTAGCGATAAATCTGTATAGTCTTTTTCTTTTACTTTTTTTCGCAAATCCATCTCAATCTTTTCAGGGTCTTTTTGCTTCGTAAGCCCTATCCTGTTAGAAAGCCTTATGACATGGGTATCCACAATAATGGCAGGCCTTTTGAATGCAACACCTACAATCAGATTTGCTGATTTCCTTCCGATACCTTTAATCGTTGCAAATGTATCTATATCATCGGGGATATTGCCGCCAAACCTTTCTTTTATCTCTTTCACGACATTTTTTATAGCCCTTGCCTTATTTCTGTAAAATCCCGTTGGTTTTATGTCCTCTTCCAGTTCCTCAATGGAAACGTTTAAATAATCATCTAAAATTTTATATTTTTTAAAAAGGTCTTTTGTTACTTTGTTTACCCTTTCGTCTGTGCATTGGGCAGAAAGTATGGTGCTTATGGTAAGTTCCAGCGGGTTAGTGTAGGTAAGTTCAATCCTTGCATTACCGTGCATTTTTTTAAGTTTTTCCAAAATGGAACTTATGTCCTTTTCCAAATCATATCCCCTTTAATCTTTTAAGGTGAAGCAAGATATCCTTTATATCATTTAATGTTTTTGCATTCAATACATCTTTGTTTTCGAGCCAGCCTTTCCTTGCAATGCCCACACCATAGAAGATATCATAAAAACCATCTGACGAATGGGCATCGGGATTTATAGAAATTAATACCCCTTTTTCTTTAGCATATTTCAGATATCTCCAGTCTAAATCAAGCCTGTATGGACTTGCATTTAACTCGATTATAACATGGTTTTCTGCACAGGCGTCTATGATCCCCTTTAAGTCTACTGGATAACCATTTCTTGAAAGGAGAAGCCTTCCTGTGGGATGGCCCAGCATTGTTGTATATGGGTTTTCAATGACCTTAATGAGTCTTTTTTCCATTTCGTCCCTTTTCATATGAAAATTCGAATGAATAGAGGCTATGACAAAATCAAAACCTCTAAGAATCTCCTCATCGTAATCGAGGCTGCCATCAGCTAAGATATCGCTTTCAATGCCCTTGAATATGTAAAAGTCATGGTTTTTTTTATTTAGGCTATCTATGAGCTCCCATTGCCTTAAAATATCATCAGTTTTCAATCCTCGCGCATAATATGCACTTTTACTGTGGTCTGAGATACCAATATAAGACATACCCATTTCTTTTGCCTTAATGCCCAGTTTTTCTATTGTGTCAATGCCGTCGCTGAAGTCTGAATGGATGTGAAAAATGCCCTTTATGTCTGACACGTTTATAATTTGAGGTATCTCTTTTTTCATTGCAGCCTCAACCTCACCCATATCTTCCCTTAATTCAGGAGGAATGAACTGCAATCCTAAAAACTCATAGATTTCTTCTTCGGAACTACATTTTATAAGGTTTTCTCCTTCAAAAAGACCGTATTCATTTAGTTTTAAACCCTTTGCCTTAGATATGGACCTCAATCGCACGTTGTGTTCTTTGCTTCCGG
Organism: Deltaproteobacteria bacterium; assembly: GCA_029777945.1. Lineage (GTDB taxonomy): Bacteria > Desulfobacterota > Syntrophorhabdia > Syntrophorhabdales > Syntrophorhabdaceae > JAKORG01. Next base: position 44,689 of record JAKORG010000019.1, read on the forward strand.
TAAAATACATAACAGCATAGGGGAATGAGGTCTTTTCTACAACCCTTAAATCTGCTTCAATCCCGGTCTTCAGCCTACACGATGTCTTTGTATCGCCTGTTAAAAGCACCTCTTCTATCTCAGGCAAGGTTACAAAGAATTTTGTTACAGGTTCGTGCTCATTGGCAGCCACAAGGATATCTATATCCTTTACCACCTCTTTTCTTCTTCTTATGCTACCGCAGACCTCTATGTTTTCCTCCAATATAATCTTTGATAATTTATCTTTTATTGCCTGCGCCTGTGGATATGCATCTCCTAATAGGTATTCCCCTTTATGTCTTTTTAAAAATTCAATGCCCTTAAGTATCTTTTCCTGGGTCTTTTCTCCAAAATTTGGAAGTGTTATTAGTCTATTTTCCCTGCAGGCATATTCAAGTTCGCCTAAATTGGTGATACCCAGTATATCGTATAAAACCTTAATCTTTTTTGGACCAAGGTTAGGCACTTCCAATAGCTCAAGTAATGAAGGAGGAATCTCTTTTTTAAGATTTTCAAGGTATTCGATAGAACCTGTTTTGACATATTCTTCTATCTTTGAGGCTATAGCATCGCCTATACCTTTTATCTTTTTTAGTTCCTTATTTTTTATTACAGTGTCTAAATCTTCAATGCCTGATATAACCCTTGCCGCATTGTAATATGCCTTTGATTTAAAAGGGTTTTCCCCTTTTATCTCAAGAAGCGCCCCGATTTCATTGAGTATATCTGATATGATTTTCACATGCATAAACCTATTATTTCCGATGATAAAAAAAATGTCAACAGGGTAATATAAAAGCCATTCTAAAACAAAATTTCCTTTTTTTAGCCCATAGGCCTATAAATGTTTATTTAAGTTGCTCCTAACCACCGAAATTTAAAAATTTTTTTAATTTATTTTCTTTAATGGATTTGGTATTTGGTTTTGCTTTTGATAGCTATGTTGTGTTATATCTTTCTTATGCATGGGCTTAAAGATTTCATAGACATACTCGAAAAAGAAAACGAATTAATTAGACTAAAAAAACCTGTTTCAAAAGATTTAGAGATAACAGAGATTACAGACAGGATTTGTAAGGCAACACCGGATAAGAATAAGGCCATTCTATTTGAAAATGTAGTGGGTTATGACATCCCCATTGTAACAAACATTTTTGGCAGCGAGAAGAGAATCAGTCTTTGCTTTGGAGTTAAAAAATTAGAAGAACTTAATAATAAGATAACTGGACTTCTAAAATTTGATTTTAAAGGCAGTATCTTTGAGCTTTTAAAAAGAGGTGGGGAATTATTCAATCTATTTAAATCCTTTTCCTCTGAAAAAATTGTAGATAGACCTGCCTGCCAGCAGGTTATATTTAAAAACAACTTTTCCCTCAATGCATTACCTATACCCCATATATGGCCAAAAGACGGTGGCCGTTATATTACACTGCCTCAGGTAATCACCTGCAATCCTGAAACAGGGAAAAGAAATGTGGGCATGTATAGACTACAGGCAATGGACGATAAGACCCTTATAGTCCACTGGCAAAGACACAAACATGGAAGAGAGCACGAAGACAAGGCAAAGGAATTAAATATACGGTATATTCCCTCTGCCATAGTCATAGGTGGTGATCCACTTTGTATATGGGCTGCATCAGCACCATTACCCCCGGAAATGGACGAATATGGGTTAGTTTCTTTTTTTAGAGGCAAGCCTTTGGAGATGGCAAAATGTATAACCCAGCCCCTAAGTGTTCCCGCACACGCAGACATTGTAATAGAGGGCTACATTGATATAGAGGATATGAGAATGGAGGGGCCCTTTGGTGATCATACAGGTTATTATACACCTCAGGCTTTGTTTCCCTCATTCCATATAACAGCTATAACTATGAAGAAGGATCCAATCTATCCAGCAACGATTACCGGTATACCGCCTATGGAAGATTTCTGGATGGGAAAGGCAGTGGAAAGATTGGCCCTTCCCTTTTTAAAGATGACACTTCCTGAAATACAGGACATAAATATGCCTTCCTTTGGAGTGTTTCACAATCTATTAATAGTTTCCATTAAAAAAAGGTTTCCCGGTCATGCAAGGAAGGTAATAAATGCCCTATGGGGTATGGGGCTTATATCTTTAACAAAGGCTATTGTTGTTGTAGACCATGATGTGGATGTCCAGGACCTATACAGGGTAGGCTGGTATGTGTTGGGAAATGTAGACTGGCTAAGGGATACAATAATTATGGAAGGCCCTGTGGATCAGTTGGACCATGCAACTGATAAGGATTCCTTTGGCGGGAAGATAGGGATTGATGCAACGAGGAAATTCAAAGAAGAAGGCTATAACAGACAATGGCCAGAAATTGTAAAGATGGATGAAGAAGTAATCAAAAAGGTAGATATAGATTGGGAAGCAGCAGGTATCTTTTAAACAACCTTAAATCCATCTTTCTATTCTTGCAGATGATAAAATTTGAACACACGATCTTTGCCCTTCCCTTTGCATATATAGGTGTGTTTCTTGCAGCAAAGGGTTTTCCCGATGTTAAAAAATTTTTCCTCATTACCATTGCCTTTAGTGCTGCAAGGACTTATGCCATGACCTTAAACAGAATTATTGACTTAAAATACGACAGCAAGAACCCGAGAACCAGTGAAAGACATCTTGTTAAGGGTATTGTCAGAAAAAAAACAGCCATATACGGTGTACTTATCTCTTTTATCGTTTTTGTCATAACTGCCTATGCCCTTGGCCCTTTACCTTTTATCCTTACCCCTGTAGCCCTTTTCTTTCTTTCCTTTTATCACATCACAAAAAGATTTACATACTTTTCCCATTTCTTCTTAGGTTTAACAGATGGGCTTGCACCAGCAGGTGCCTGGGTGGCCATCCGTGGGTCTTTTTTTACTTTGTCAGACCAGCCGGCATGGATATTGATTTTTATTGTCACATTCTGGATCGCAGGTTTTGATATACTATATCAGTGTCAGGATATTGAATTTGACCGAAAAGAAGGCCTCCACACGATACCATCAAGGTTTGGGACAGAGATGGCATTAAAAATAGCGCGATTATGCCATATTATTATGTTGTTAGGCCTTGTTTATCTTGGTTTTTTTCTCAATTTCAATATCTTTTATATAATCTCCCTTGTAATCTCTACAGTATTACTACTAAAAGAACACAGCCTTATTTCTCCCCATGATTTATCAAAGCTCGATATGGCCTTTTTCAACATGAATGGCTATATTAGCATCATAATATTTTTAGGAATTATGCTGTCCATATTTACAAATAGGGGTTACTTATGAAAAAGATCGTAGTTTTCTTTCTTTTGTTTTTTTGTTTTTCTCCATTTGCCTTTGCACAGCCAAAAAACACCATCAAGGTAGGCATACTTCCCATACTCGATTCCCTGCCAATATATGTAGCTTTAGATAAGGGATATTTCAAAGACAAAGGCATTGAGGTAGAGATAATCCACTGTGCCTCTGCAGCAGAAAGAGACCAGCTTATGGCAGCAGGTGCATTGGATATTATAATAAACGATCTAATTGCCCTTGCCCTGTTCAATAAAGATAGGATAAATCTTGTAGCCACAAGATATGCCATGTTGCCTCAAAAAGACCATCCCCAATTTTATATACTTTCTTCAAAAAAAAGTAAGATTAATCACCCCAAGGGGCTTAAAAATGTCCCCATAGGGATTTCAGAGGCAACAATCATACATTACGTAACAGAGAGATTGCTCGAAAGAAACGGCTTGAAAAAAGAAGAGATAAGGTTTATACCCATACAAAGAATACCTGATAGGTTATCTGCATTAGAAAGAGGTGAAATAGATGCTGCTACACTGCCTGACCCTTTAGCTATTCTTGCGATGATGAAAGGTGCTGTTCTGATACTCGATGATAGCAAAGAAAAGAGCTTTAGCGGTAGCATTTACTCTGTGAGAAAGGAATTCTTGGAGAAAAATCTTCAAGCCACAAAGGCATTTCTATTATCTATCAATAAGGCTATAGATGATATAAATAAAGACAAAGGCAAATGGGCAAATCTTGTTGTGGAAAAGAAACTTGTTCCCCCTGTTCTTTTAAATTCATTTAAGATACCATCATACCCAGCCTTTGATGTGCCCGATAATAGAAGATGGGAAGACATAATACAATGGTTAAAGGGCAGGTCTTTAATAAAAACCAGTATTTCCTATAACGATTCTATAAAGGACATTTTAAAGTTAAGATGATTTATATTAACGGAATCACATTTTTTTACAGAGAAGAGCGGCCTATCTTTGAAGATTTTTCAATGATAGTTCAAAAGGGTGAGGCATGGTCTATAATAGGCCCTTCCGGATGTGGAAAAACAACCCTTTTATACCTTATAACAGGGCTTCTGAAACCTGCAAAAGGAACCATTGAAATAGAGGGGACAAAGGTAGATAGACCAAGAAAAAATACAGCCCTGATACTTCAAGATTACGGCCTTTTGCCTTGGAGAACTGTCAGGGAAAATATAGAGCTGGGATTAAGAATAAGGGGAATTAGAGAAGACCAAACAGTAAATATATGGCTTGAGAGATTAAATATTAAAGATGTGTCGGAAAGATATCCCCATCAGCTATCTGGTGGTCAGAGACAGAGAACTGCCATAGCAAGGGCGCTTGTTTTAAAACCTGATATCCTCTTAATGGATGAGCCCTTTTCGTCTCTCGATGCACCAACACGGGAGAACCTTCAAAGCCTCATATTAGACCTTCAGAATGAACAGGGTTTAACAGTTATACTTGTGACCCATACCATAGAAGAGGCTGCCTTTATGGGCAGAAAAATACTCCATCTTAGTTATCCACCTAATAAAAACCCTGTTATTATAGAAAACCCTGAAATACCTCTTAACAGAACAGATGCTAAATTCATAGCCACGTGTTCAAGGATAAGAGAGACAATAGGAAATGGTTTATGGGCACAGGCCGTATAAATACAATTATTGCCTTTTTTGTTATTATCCTCATCTGGCATTCACTATCCATGCTTATAAATCAACCCATACTTCCAAGGCCCCTATCTGTTCTTAAGATATTTATCTCTTCCTTTCCAAAAGATTTGGGAATACACTTCTTTGCAAGCTTAAAAAGGGTTGTGATAAGTATCATATTAGCTGTAATAATTTCGGCACCGCTGGGAATACTTATAGGTCAGATAGGGTTTTTAAACCGTATTTTCTCTCCTTTCATATATCTACTTTATCCTGTTCCGAAGGTAGTTTTTGTCCCTGTTATCATACTTTTATTCGGTATAGGAGACGGTGCAAAGGTGCTTATGATTTTCATCATCCTCTTTTTTCAGATACTTGTTTTATCAAGAGACGCAGCAACTCACCTGAGACCTGAACTTATCCTATCTGTAAAGAGTTTGGGGGCAAAAAAAAGGAAGATGTTCTTATACGTCTTTCTCCCTGCAACACTACCTGCCATATTTACAGGGGTTAGGCAATCCATAGGGACTGCAATTGCTGTTTTGTATGTGGCAGAGCTCTTTGCAACAAAATACGGCCTTGGATACTATATATATCTTACAGGGAGCACCCTTTTTGACTATCCTGCCATGTATGCAGGGATATTTGCCATGGGAATACTCGGTTTTGGTCTGTATTTCCTAACAGACTTTCTTGAAAGAAAGGTATGCACTTGGAGATTCGTATAAGATAGTGGTTGGATTTTAATCATCAATAACCTCCTTCATTAGAGAGATTATCTTTTTTTCTGTAAAGGGTTTATCGAGAAAGAGATTTGCTCCAAGGGATTTTACCTTTTCCCTTTGGTCCTCGCTCATATACCCACTGGAGATTATAACAGGTGTAGAAAGCCCCATCTTTCTAATCTCTTTTAAAACTTCGTCACCTTTCATACCGGGCATAATTATATCCAGGACTATACAATCGAATAACTTATTTTTTAAGTGCTGTAGTGCCTCGTCACCTCTATTGCAGCATAGAACATCGATTCCCATCTTATCAAGGACAATAGAAAACATTTCACCAATAAATTCCTCGTCATCTACCACAAGGACCTTTTTCCTCTGTTTTAATTTTTCCCCATCTAAGGTTCCTTGTTGAAAAGCCCCCTTTTTCTCTTTCAGCATATCTCTTTTAATGGGTATATAGATAGAAAATTTTGTCCCCTTACCTATCTCGCTTTCTACCTCTATAAATCCATTGTATTTTTTTACTGTTCTTTCGACCCTGTATAACCCTAAACCCATATTTCTGCCCGATTTTTTTGTAGTAGAATAAGGTGTAAATAGTTTCTCCTTTGTTATACCATCCATGCCTTTACCTGTATCTTCAACGGAGATAAGGATATATTCTAAATCTCCAATTGTTACATTCCTTGTGGATACCTTTATTGTCCCTTTGCCCTCCATTGCCTCCTTTGCATTTATAAAGAGGTTTAAAAATATATGCTGAAATTCCGATTCATCACCCTCGATGATACAATGTGTTGCCTCTATGTCTCTTTCTACTGTAATATTTTTTAAGGTCTCACATAAAAGGAGTAAACTATCCTCTATAACGGTACGGACATCAAATTTATGGGAAGGCCTTTCCTGTTTCCTTGCAAAATTTAAAAGCTGTTTTGTTAGGCTTGATGCCCGTTCTGCTGATCTTTCAATGACTTCTACATACTTTAAAAGCCTTTCATCGTTATGTAAAAAATTTTTTAGCAGCGAACTATATCCAAGAATACCTGTAAGCATATTATTGAAATCGTGGGCAATGCCTGCAGAGAGCATACCCAAGGTTTCCATCTTTTCCTTAAAAAGGTTTTCTTCCTCCATTAATTTAAACTCTGTAATATCTTTCAAAATAATGCCTTTGAAAGTAGCTTTTCTTTCAGGATTATATACTGCATATTGGTCCACCTCGAATATAATCTTTTTATCGCCTATATTAAACTGAAAATTTCCTCTTACAGTAGAGTCTCTTTCAGAGGATTCTAACCTGATTTCAGGGAATAGCTCGTGTATATGAATCCCAGAATAAGGATAGATATCTCTGGGAAGCATCTTTTTTGCCTTTTCATTCATCCATATAACCTTTCCTGTGTCTTCTATAAAAATAAACGGATACGGAAGGTCATTGATCATTGAAAAACTGCTCTGTTGAAAATGGGAGGTTCTTTCCATTGCATCATATTTTCTATAGATGATGCCGAGTCTGTGGCAACATTTGCATAACAGGTCTATATATTTTATGGGTATGTCTTCTGTTGAATCCCTTTTTTTACCCAGCACTATAAACCCTTCGATATTAAAATTCCTTACCATGGGATAGATATAAATTATCTGATACCCGCATACGTTTCTATGGAGGGAAGGAAACAATGAATTGTTGTTCAGTCTTTCAATATCTGTTAAATAAATTTTACTCGTATCCTGATAAATACTATAAAAACTTTCCTGTATCTTACCTTCGTTTATGGATATCATAAGGCATGTATCAAATTCGGTCTCTTCAACAAAGATTTTCGGTATCTCACCAAGGGGGGATTTACTGTCTTCTAATAAGTATAAAAATCTCGAGAGCGCAGAGTATAGGTTTAAAAATTTTTCCTGTGTTGATAGCTGGGATTTTACAATATCATGCATTATCTGACTATCATCTATCATTTATATACCCCCTTAATGTTCGAGTATTGATAGTAGATTATCTGTCTCTGCAAGTAAATTTTCTTTTTCCTTGTTTAATATATAGCTTTCAGAAGATATAACCTCATCTCTGTAATAAAAGAATCTATCCGCTTCCTGGATGAACTTTAAGATATAATAAGATGTATCGTTTGTAATTTCGTGACTGTGATGGTGTTTTATGACGCGTAAAAAGATTTCGGGCAGTTTCCATTTTAATCCTAATATATAACCTGTTTCCTGATGGTCTATGCCGAATGTATCTTTTTCCATATCAGCTAAGGATTCTCTCTTTAATTTAGCCTCTTCTATTAGCTTTCCATACCATTCGATATGCATGAAAAAAACGATTTTACCTATATCGTGGAGAAGGGACAGGGTAAACGCCTCTTCTTGCTCTTCAATACCCATCTTCTGTAAGAGTAAACGTGTTGATAATGCAACAAAGAGAGAGTGATCTAACATATAATGGAGGCTGGTTTTTTAAAATGTAAAAAATCTGCAAAGATGTTTAGATAATAAAGACAAAATAAGATGCTCTTCAATTCCCGAACCCCTAAATTTATCACTGCCTTTTCAACGGTATTCACCGGCATCCCTATCCTGAAAAAAGCTGAGTTTGCAATACCTAAGATCTTGGAAGAAATACCTATATCATTTTTTATTAAATTGGCAATCTGGTTTATACTTATATTTTCCTCTTTTAGCATATTAAGGGCTTTTAAGATAATATTCGAATTTGAGGGAATAATCTTAAGCTGAGACGCAGAATGAATCAGAACCTCTTTCAAATTGTCATTGGGCATATCTTTTTGTATAAATTGTTTTTATAAAAGTAAAGAATTTTTTTCAATTAAAAAATTATTTTATTAAAATTTTATTCCATAAAAACATGCAAAAAAATAAGGATAGAAACAAAATCTATTGCACAAAAAATGCGGTATGTGTTATAAAAAACAGGAAGGGCCGTTAGCTCAGTCCGGTAGAGCAGTTGACTCTTAATCAATTGGCCGGAGGTTCGAATCCTCCACGGCCCATAAAAAAAATTCATTCCAATTAAACTTTCTGATACATAAGCACCACAAAATCTTAAACTTTAAGCTAAAGGTAGTATAATTTTTTTATTGTAAGATTTTTATGGCCAATAAGTTTAGCTACAGAATATATAGCTCATTTTTTTGTTAGCCCTTTCGCAAAGGTATGTCTGAAACCATAAAATAAGGAGGGTTCTAACCTATTTTATAGATTTTGTTAAAAGAAACGTTTGTGTTATTCATGACCTTTTACTATCAGGTATTTTTCACTATCCTTTAATATCTTTTGTTTCTTCTGTGATGTAAAAAACCCTTTTTAATAAGGTCAAAACAGGCCAAATAAAGCACTTATTCTTGTAAAGATAGAGGTAAAAAGAAAGATACCTACAAGAATCAAAAGGATGCCCAAAATTTTAGATGTATATCTTGCAATAAAGTTATATCTCTTAATAAAATCAAAAATTCTTTCAAAGATAAACGAGCATATAATAAAAGGTATAGCCATTCCTACAGAATACAAACTTAAAAGATAAATCCCCTGCCCTATTTTATCTGAGGACCATGCAAGCATCAAGATGGAAGAAAGGGCAGGCCCTACACAGGGGGTCCAGCCAAGGGAAAAGGTGATGCCTATTAAAAAAGAACCGAATATACCTGCAGGTTTTCTATTTAGTTGGAATATTTTCTGTTTTTCCAAAAAAGGTATCTTTATTACATCGAGATAGTATAAACCAATAAGAATCAATGTAATACCACCTGTTTTAACAAAATAATCTTTATAATAAGAAAAAAGTCTTCCAATTAAAGACGATGCAAGCCCCAATGATATAAAGACAAGGGAAAAACCCAGTATAAAGGACAGAGAATGCATAAGAACGATTTTTCTGTATTTCTTTCCCTGGGATTGAATATAATTATCGTATGTTATACCACTGATAAAAATAAGATAGGAAGGCACAAGGGGTAAGACGCAGGGGCTGAAAAAAGAAAGCAAACCAGCGGTAAATGCAATAAAACCACCAATGTCCATTTTTCCCCCTGTGCAAAAACTTCAGTGGCTATAATATTTATTTTATGGAGCCATGTCAATGAAATATGCATCTATTGATATAGGAACCAACACGGTACTTATGCTCATAGCAAGGGTAAATGACAAAAAAACCTTAAAAGAAATCCTGGATGTTTCTACCATAACAAGACTCGGTGAAGGGCTAAAAAACACAGGTTATCTTCAACAACACGCTATGGACAGGACCTTTGTTGCCCTCGAAAGATATTTAAACATCACAAAAAAACACGGTGTTGATAAAATTCTCTGCGTTGGCACAAGCGCCCTCAGGGAGGCAGAAAACAGCGATGTGTTTTTAAAAAGGGTACAAAAAGACCTCGGTTTAAAAATTAGAATTATCTCGGAAAAAGAAGAGGCATATTATACCTATCTATCTGTTATATACGATCAAAAAATAAACTGTGACGAATGTGTAATCGTGGACATAGGTGGTGGAAGCACAGAAATAATAAGGGCAAATAAATTAGACTTTATTGACTTTATATCTATCCCCATAGGTGCCGTCAAGCTCACAGAGACCTTTATAAAACACGATCCACCCTTAAAGACAGAAATTATCAACATGAGAAGATACATAAAAGAAAATTTAAATGTATTGTTTAACGGTGATCGCTGTACCTTTGTAGGCACAGGGGGCACAATAACAAATGTGGCAAGTATAAAAAAAGGCCTCACAGCATATAAAAAAGAGTATATCCACGGCATGGCCATAACGGACAGAGATATTGATGGTGTTATCCAATTTATAATGCCGCTAAATGCCCATGAAAGAAAAAACATACCGGGCCTTGAGGCAGAGAGGGAAGATATAATCCTTCAAGGCATCATACTTTTGAAAGAGATAATGGAATATTTTTCTTTTAATAGAATAATCGTGAGCGCCAATGGAGTCCGTTTCGGCGTCCTTTTCGAAAGATTAAAAATCGAGTTCCTTTAATTCCCCTTTAAACTTTTCTTTAAATTTTTTCCCGACTTTGACAGTTATTTTCCATAATCTATTGATATTCCACAATTCTTTTTTTTAAAAAAGTTCATTTTGCCACTACAAGGTTTTTTGGATTAAAGATTTATGTCTTTTAAGATTGATAGTGTCTTAGGTGAAGGGATTTTAAAGGTTCTTAATATCTTTGTGCCTAAGTCGTCATATCTGGTTTTAAGGAGGTAGGTTTGACCACTGGAATCAAATTTTGCAAAGTTCATGTTGTTTATTGATTCTCTTATCTTTGATGATGTAATATCTATCTCTGATTTTTTGAGATTTAACTCCAGGGTTCTCTGAACCAAAAATGCAAGAAAGCTTATAAAGAAATGTCCCTTTATCCTTTTTTCCGTCCAGTGAAATATGGGCCTTACTTCTAAATGGCTCTTCATTATTCTGAATGACTCTTCTATCCTCCAAAGATTATGATATGCTGATATCACATCATGGGCACTAAGATTTTCTTCACTTGTCTGGATTCCATAGTATCCATCAAATCTCTCATCCCTTAATATGGATTCCTCATCAAAGGTACAGACTGAGGATATCTTAAGGTATTTCCTCCCTCCTTGTTTGAGGTTTAATGACCCTTTCTCAAGTAATCTTTTTGCCTTTTCTATCAGTCTTTCCCTATCATATCTATCTTTTTCAGCCCTCTTTGGAGAATAGGTTATGATTAATTTCTCTTTTAATACCTCTTTATTTCCTTTTTCTGAAATAAGGTTTTCGTAATCTATTACCTTGTATCTAATCTCTTCTTTTTCTACTGTATTGTAGCCTTCTTCTATGAAAATTTTCTCTTGTATGTCTTTAGGTAAACTCTTTATCCTACTGGCAACTATATATTCAAACCCCATGGCTTTTATTCTTTTTAGGTTCACCTTGCTGTTTATACCCCTGTCTGCAACTATTATCACCTTGTTTAACATGAACCGCTTTTTTTAATTTCTCAAGGGCATTTTCAAGGGTCTTGCCATCAAAGGTATTGCCTGGAAATAACTCATAACCTATAGGCATCCCATCTAAGTTTATGAGTAAACCTAAAACAACCTGGACTTCATTGAACTTGTTATCCTTACTGAAACCAAAGTCCTTTAAACTATCTGCCTTCACACTCTCAAAGTAGAAGGTTGTTACATCGTAAAATACAACATCTATCTTCATATTGAACAAATTCATATTCCTTAAAAAAAGCTCTTTCTCTAAATCATCCTTATGATCGCTTAATATGTCTAAACTACGGTATAGATGCTGTAGCTCTACCTCTGGTAATCCAAAATACTTCATCTGATTGTTGTAAATCCCTAATTTGCTCTTGGGATTAAGTAGATGCTCTATAACCATTCTGAGACAACTGTTAGTTAAATCAAATTTCGCTCTTGTCCTTAACTTAACCTCATCTAACATCTCGTCTATCTTTAATTTCTTCCAGATTTTCTCGTATATCTTGTATCCCTAATTCACTATCTCGGCAGGTGTTATATCCTCAAAATCAGGGTTATCGGTTATAATAGATTTTAGCTTTTCTATGACATTAAGAAAGGAAGGATCTTTTTTAAGCACATCCAGTCTGCCAAAGTTAAATAAAACTTTATGCCTTGGAACCCCCTTTTCATCACGATATGATTCTACTACCTGAACGTATTGGTGGTCTTTGGATTTTGTTATCTTAACGTACATACCTAAATACTACACTAATCTTATAAAAAGTCAAGTAAAAAGTAATGAAAGATGAATTTAAAACAATATGGTTGCCACTACAAAATAAAAAAATTAAAAGTGGAACCATTGAATTTATTGGGTTTTATAATAAAAATAAGGGTATTTTTTAAAGATTCTGTCAAAGTCGGGTATAATACAGAAGAGGAAATAGATTTTGTCCTTAATGTTTTGCCAAAGATTATAGATAGATTAAGACAGATATCACCGTACTGGAGGCCTGAACAGAAAATTTCAAGCTGTGCTTAAGGATTATTTATAACTCCTCGCTCGTATGGCCTGGATAATGTGCAGCCCTACAGCTATGAGATGATGCACTTTAGTTCCTTAAATGACACCAACCGCATCCTTTAAAACAAATAGCCTTTTCACATTTTCTTTTATCTCTTTTATTTTATCAGGAGAAAAAGGCTCAATTGTCATAAATGAGGGGTTTAGGGTGTTTCTTGGTTTAAACTCCTGAATGTAAAATCTCTTTGCAGTTTTTATGTATTTTACTGTTTCGTATACATCTTTTTCTTTATGAAAGAATGGGACAACAGTCATTCTGAACTCATAATCTATACTGCCTTCCAATATAAACCTTAAACTTTCTTTTATCTTTTCCACATCAACCTCTATCCCACACCAGCGAGAATATCTATCCAGTGGACCTTTTATATCCATGGCAATATAGTCGAGTAAATCTCTTTTGGCAAGTTCTTTTAGCATCTCAGGGTTAGAGCCGTTTGTGTCGAGTTTAATATTAAACCCAAGGGATTTGATTTCTTCAATGAGTTCCAATAGCCCTTTATGTATTGTAGGTTCTCCACCTGTTATTACAATATGGTTTACCCACTTTTTAAACTTTTTTAGCCTTTTAATGATGTAGTCTAAGGGTATGTCTTCAAGTTCGTTAGGTCTTAAAACAAGGTCTGAATTATGACAATAAGGGCATCTAAAATTGCATCCGCCTGTGAATATTACAGAGGACAGATGCCCTTTCCAGTCAATAAAACTCGTCTCAATAAAACCTTTAATAGGCACCTTTTCAGCCTTTAACGACATTTATTACCTCTTCTATGGTTGGCACAATGCCTCTCCAGCTAAAGAGTTCGTTTTCATTTTTATCCTCTATTATAATAGTTGGCAATGCCTTTACACCGTAAAATGTCGCCTCTGCCAAACCATCTGCTGTGCCTACATTGTATTCGGATACATAGATTTGTTTTTCCAATAGACTATCCTTTAGCCTCTTTGCCATGGGACACATGGGACAGTCGTCTTTGTAAAAGATTTTCACTGTATTCATAAGTATCACCCCTTTTTTGTAAATTATCCGTTAATTACCTGTCTTTCTTGCCCAAAGTAATGTTCGTTTCTATACCTGTCTTTGAGTTCACCTAACTTTCCTTTATTCCAGCTTGAAATCTTTGTAAAGTAACCTGTAATCCTTGTTATACCATCTACATCTTTTGAACCACAGTAAGAGCATGTATTGCTTAAACCCCTTGATGTTCTGTGGCATTTGTTGCATGTAGTAAACTCAGGAGAAAAGGCAATCTGGTCATTTGTTGTGTAGCGGAATGTCTTTATTACAAAATCAGCTATTGCCTCTTTCGTTGGATGGGCCTCTCCAAGCCAGATGTGGGATATAGAGCCTGCTTCAATAAGGGGATGGAATTTACCTTCATTTGTTACCCTTTCAATGGGGTTCATAGGTGTATGGACATTTAGATGCGTTGAGTTTGTATAGTATATCTCACCTGATGCTATATCACCCTTTACAATCCTACCAGATGTAGGGGAAAAATATCTTAAATCGAGCCTTGCAAACCTGTAACTTGTGCTTTCTGCAGGAGTCTGTTCAAGGACAACCTTTAGCTTTTCACTCTCTCTTATTTTATTTGTCAGTAGATTCAAGTGAGATATAACTTTTAGTCCGAATTTCATTGCCCTGTTTGACTCGTGGAGCTCTTCGCCTAAATGCACCTGAACCATCTCATTAAGACCGACCATGCCGATTAAGTGCGTTGCAATGTCAAACCTTAGATAGGGCATATCATCCTGCTTCATTGTTAAAAGGGATAGAGGTCCGTTTTCACCAAGGGCTAAAAGCTTTTCAAGAAATGCCCTTTTTTCTTTGTGGGCACGAATTGCCAATATAAACCTCTCGGTGAGAAGGTCAAAAAGCCTCGTGTCATTTCCCTTTGCTAAATAGACAATTCTTGGCAGATTCAAGGATACATTCTGTAATGCACAGTATCTCATCCTCCAGGGCTCTTTAGCGTCCTTTAAGTCCCTTTCCTCAAGTTTAAAACTCAAGCGACAGCACTCTGATATTTTTGCAGTCTCACCCCTGTCAAAGACAAAGTATGTGTTACCTTTATCAGATGCTACATCGCATATATGATAGAGAAAATCCTGCCAGCCCTCTGTCTTGAAAAATTTTTCTGTAATATGGACTAAGGGTTTTGGAAAGAAAAATGGCCTTCCTGCACCATCTCCTTCTTTATAAACTTCAAAGAGCTTCCAGACGAACCTCTGGGCTTCTTTTTCATATTCCCCGTATGTTTTGCCAGTATATACACCACCTGGACCTATGGCAGGTGTTTTTTCAAAGTGTTTCGGTATCTCCCAGTATAGATTAATATCAGAAAATATGGCCTGTCCTCCCCTTGCCACTGCCTGCTGGGAGAATTCAAATATGAGCATCTGGGCAAGCTGCTTTACATCATTGTCAGACATGCCTTCAAGGTATGGAGCAAAGAATATATTTATGGCATCCCAGCCAATGGCACCGGCAAAGTTGCTCTGTAAAGCAGCAGCAAACTTTACTAAGTGGGCAAAGAGCACTTCAGGGTGTTTTGCTGGTTTTGCCATAGACAACGAGTGAGGTAGATTTAGACCAAATCTTTTTATATATTCAAGGGATTGACCGCTACAGTAAGGTCTGTCTATGAAGCCTAAATCGTGAAGATGTATGTCTCCATTCATGTGGGCATCTGCCACATCTTGAGAGAATACAGCTAAAAGGGCATATTCTTTTTTAATCCTCTCTGCAAGGGTGAGGTTAGTTGCTTCAGGTCCATGTGGGACATTTGCATTTTCTTTGTTTGGGTGGAGTATAAGACTATCCACATCGTATATAGGCATACCAAGCCTTGTGTGCATCTTCCTTGCTGTTTCAAGACCCCTTTCTATGAGTTTTGCGTTGACAATCTCCCTTATGAGGGGTGCTGTGACCATCTTTACCCCTGCTTTTCTTATGGTCTGTTCCACTTCAATGCTTATCTGATTAGCAGTCTCTTCGTCAATGAGGGTCTCTCTTATAAGGGCATTGACTATTTTTTCTCTATTCCAATCAGAAATCGTCTCTTCCGATGTCCTAACGAAGAGATTAATATCCGTTGTTTCCATTGTTCCCCCTTTATACCACTATATTTAGTAGGCTGACTAAATATATATACTATATTTAGCGATTTAATCTGTCAAGAAATTTTTAAAAGTTTTTTGCAATCGGAGATGATAATATACCACTACCTAATTTTATTTTCTCCTTAAACCCTTTCAGACTTAAGAATCATTGCAGATTCTTCAGGTGTTGTGGGAACCACATAGAATTCATCTTCTCTTTTGTATTTGGAGGAACGGAGATCTCTTGGCATGATTTCAATATGCCAGTGAAAATAATCATCTATTAAAAGCGCCTCTTCCTGCCAGGGTATTTTCATCATATTAGGCGATGTATGAATCACAATAGTATAAGCATTGGTTAATCGCTCTATGCGTTTCATTGTGCTTGTAAAAATGGAGATAAAATCTATCTTTTTATCTTCTTCTTGAGGATTTTCAAAATGGGCACTATGATAGCGGGGGATAATCCATACCTCAAAAGGAAATCTCGAGGCAAAGGGACAAAAGGCTAAAAAATTGTTATTTATGGCCACAACCCTTTTATTCTGTCTTATTTCCTGTGAAATAATGTCACAAAATAAACATCTTTCCTTTTTGCTGAAATGTATCCTTGACTGATAAAACTCAAGCCCTAATCGTTGAGGTATTATGGGTGTTGCAAGGACATGGGAGTGGGGATGAAATATATATGAGCCTGCAAGCTCACCGTGGTTTTTAAATATAAGGATATATTTAAACCTCTTGTCTTTTTTTAAATCTAAAATCCTGTCTTTATATAAATCTACGAGATTTATAAACTCCTTTTCTGTGAAGGCCGACATGGTTTTATTGTGGTTTGGATTTTCCACAATAATCTCGTGCGCGCCCACATTATCCATCTTGTCATAGATACCTTCTGCCCTTTTATTTTCCTGTGCCTCAATGATAAAAATTGGATTAGAGGCAGGAAAGCAGCGAACAGCCCATGAACCGTCTTCGTTTTTTATCTCCTTTATCTTTGGTGGTGTAAGGTTTTCGTTTCCAGGACAAAAAAGGCATGTACCCAAAGATGAGCGTTTAATGATCGTGTATCCTACTACACACCAGTTACCTGTAACAGGGTCCCTTCTTAATTCTGCCATTTAAACTAATCATAGTCTACAAAGCATCTTTTGTCAATTTTAATTAAAAATTTGATGATAAAAAGGCATATGGTTTAAAATCTATTGAAAATAAAAGGCTTTATATGGTAAAACCCATATATGTCAAAAAACACAAATACAAACCCAATAAACAAAAACATCTTTATATGGCTTTTTATAGTTCTTTTAGGTCTTTTTATCTTCAATGTCTACTATAAACCCAAAAAAACTTATGAACAGGTAATATTCAGCGATTTTGTAGAGGCAGTGAAGGCAAACAGCATCCTTGCCGTGACCATCCAGGGTAAAAATATCTACGGCACATATAAAGACGGAAGGGAATTCAAAAGTTATGCCCCTGATGACCCAGAGTTGATGAAAATACTCAGGGAACACAATGTTAAAATAAATGCAAAACCAGATGAAGAATCAAGTTTCTGGCAGAATATATTTATATCGTGGTTCCCCATGCTATTACTCATCGGTGTATGGATCTTTTTCATGAGACAGATGCAATCAGGCGGCGGGAAGGCAATGGCATTTGGTAAAAGCCGGGCAAGGCTTTTTACGAGCAAAGAAAACAAGGTAACTTTTAAGGATGTGGCCGGCGTTGACGAGGCAAAGGAAGAGCTACAAGAAATTATTGAATTTCTAACAGACCCTAAAAAGTTTACAAAGCTTGGTGGCAGGATACCCAAAGGTGTTTTACTCGTTGGCCCACCAGGCACAGGAAAGACCCTTCTTGCAAGGGCCATTGCAGGTGAGGCAAATGTGCCCTTTTTCAGTATAAGCGGTTCAGACTTTGTCGAAATGTTTGTGGGTGTTGGTGCATCGCGCGTGCGAGATTTGTTCAATCAAGGTAAAAAAAATGCCCCTTGCATAATCTTTATAGACGAAATAGATGCAGTGGGAAGGCATAGGGGCGCAGGGCTTGGCGGTGGTCATGACGAAAGGGAACAGACTCTAAATCAACTCCTCGTAGAGATGGACGGGTTTGAATCAAATGAAGGTGTTATTGTCATGTCTGCAACAAATAGACCTGATGTGCTGGATCCAGCCTTACTAAGACCTGGCAGGTTTGACAGACAGATAGTGGTTACAACGCCGGATGTAAAGGGAAGAGAGGCCATACTAAAGGTGCATACAAGAAAAACAGTGCTTGCCGATAATGTGGACTTAACGATAATTGCCAGGGGAACACCGGGGTTTTCCGGTGCTGATTTAGAAAACCTTGTAAACGAGGCTGCACTAATTGCTGCGAGAAGAGGCAAAACAGCCATAGAAATGGAAGACTTTGAACACGCTAAGGATAAAGTACTCATGGGTGTTGAGAGAAGGAGCATGATAATCCCCTTTGAAGAGAGAAAGATTGCAGCATACCATGAGGCAGGCCATGCCCTTGTGGCAAAGATGTTGCCCAATGCAGATCCCATCCACAAGGTAACGATAATCCCAAGGGGCAGGGCACTGGGCGTAACCCAGCAATTACCTATAGACGACAGGCACACATATTCAAAGGAATATCTCATAGATAATATCACAATACTGCTTGGCGGAAGGGTTGCAGAAGAGATCGTTCTAAAAAAATCCACAACAGGTGCAGGAAATGATATAGAACGGGCTACAGAGATAGCAAGGAAGATGATATGTGAGTGGGGCATGAGTGAGAGGTTAGGCCCACTTAGCTATGGAAAAAATGAGGAACACATCTTCCTCGGGAAAGAGATTGCAAGACATCGCGACTTCAGTGAAAAAACAGCTCAAGAGATAGATGAAGAGCTTCGCAACCTCATAAATAGCTGTTTTGAGAGGGCAAAGGAAATATTATTAACCAACATTACAACGCTCCATACAATAGCAAATGCATTGCTTGAAAAAGAGTCTCTCGACGGTCAGGAGATAGACCATATCATCAGAGAAACCCAAGGTGAAAAACAGGCTATTGCATAAAGAAATACCCCTTATAATGGGGATTCTTAATGTTACACCCGATTCGTTTTATGATGGAGGCAGATATATAAAATTAGAAGATGCCTTAAAACGTGCCTTGGAGATGATAGAGGAGGGTGCAGACATCATCGATGTGGGAGGTGAATCTACAAGGCCCTTTTCAGAGCCCGCATCTACCTATGAAGAATTAAAAAGGGTTATCCCTGTGATAGAGCATATCAGGGCGCAAACAGATATTCCAATATCAATAGATACGTATAAATCAGAGGTTGCTAAAGAGGCCCTTTGTGCTGGAGCCGATATAGTAAACGATATCAGTGGATTTGGATTTGATGAAAAAATGGCTGAAACAGTTGCAAGATTTAATGCCTATGCAGTAATAATGCATATAAAAGGCATACCCCGGGATATGCAGCTAAACCCTTATTACGATGATGTAATAGGGGAAATTATTGAATATTTTAAGGAAAGGCTCAATTTTGCCTTATCCTCTGGTATAGAGAGAGAAAAAATTATCCTCGATCCAGGTATTGGTTTTGGTAAAAGGGTAGAAGACAACCTTAAGATAATTAAAGAGTTGAGAAGATTTAAAGAATTTGGGTTACCTTTACTTATAGGCACCTCAATGAAATCTTTTATAGGTCATGTAACAGGTTCTGATGTGAACGAAAGGGTTGAAGGAACCCTTGCAAGCATTGCAATATCTATATGGAATGGAGCAGATATCGTAAGGGTTCACGATGTAAAAAAGGCAAAGAAGGTCATAAAACTCGTAGATGCGGTTATAAAATCATGACAGAACTAATAAGATGGCAAGATATCCTTGATATTGTCGTGGTATCCATTATTATATACAGGGGGCTTTTGTTCATAAAAGGCACAAGGGCCATTCAGCTGCTCATAGGTGTCATTATAGTCCTTTTTATATTCTATGTTTCAAAAAAACTCGAATTATTTACCTTAAACTGGATTTTGAACAACTTTGTGGGCTCCATCATCATAATACTTGTTGTTATATTTCAAGATGATATTAGAAGGATGCTTCTTGCCATTGGAAGAAGCCCCTTTTTAAGAAAGATTTCCTATATTGAAGAGACCAGGTTCTACGATAATATTGCAAATGCTTGTAATATCATGGGCAAGAGAAAAACAGGCGCCCTCATCGTGATAGAAAGGGATGTGGGATTGGAAGAATTTATGGAGATAGGCGTAAGGCTCGATGCAGAGGTGAACACAGAACTAATTTTAAGTATATTCCATCCAGGCTCACCCCTCCATGATGGAGCCACCATCATAAGGGAGGGTAGGATAAGGGCTGCAGGTTGCATACTTCCCCTTACCCAGAGAGAGGATATAGACAAAAGCTTTGGAACAAGACACAGGGCAGCCATAGGCATATCGGAGATAACAGATGCCATAGCAATTGTGGTTTCAGAAGAAAAAGGTTACATATCCTATGCCTTTAGGGGTGAAATCCATAAAAAGATTTCGGGAGATGAATTAAAATCTGTAATAAAGGAACTCTTAAAGAAAAGATGATTGACTTGTTAAAAAAGTATATGCTGAACAATTTAAAACTTAAATTGCTGTCTCTTTTTCTTGCTGTTTTATTGTGGTTTGCCATTTCATATACAGGGACCACAAAAATGACACTTTCCATTCCTGTAAACCTGGCCAATCCCCCTGAGAATCAAATAATTAAAAATATAGATCCAGACCAGGTGCTTTTATCCATAAATGGCCCTGTTTCCATTATAAAAAATTTAAGGGCAAAGGATATAAGTGTAAAACTGGATTTAAAAAATATAAAGGAAGGGAAAAATACTTTAAATCTGTTAAAAGATAATGTTCAGCTTCCCGGTGGCATTAAATTAGAGCATATAAAACCTGACTATATCCATGTGGACACAGATACCCTGATAGAAAAGAGATTGAAGGTTGTGGTAAAGCTCGATAAAAAATGGTCAGGCATATATAAAATAAAATCGTGGTATTCTCAGTATGTGCATGTGGAAGGTGCCAAAGAATCACTCACTACAAGGGATAATATAGAAACGATTACAGTTGATGGCAATTTTTTGGAAGATGAAGAAGAAGTTTATATTGGACTTGACACAAAAGGGCTTTTTATAAAAAAAATAAAACCTGAAACTATAAAAGTGGTTATAAAAAGACTGTAAAAAGCAAGGAGGTAGTATATGCCAGAATTGATGGTTAATATCGACCATGTGGCAACATTAAGGCAGGCAAGGGGAACATACTTCCCAGACCCTGTTTATGCAGCAGGGATAGCAGAGATGGCAGGTGCATCGGGTATCATAGTGCATCTCAGAGAAGATAGAAGGCATATAAAAGATAGAGATTTAAGGATGTTAAGAGAGGTTGTCAGGACAAAACTCAATCTCGAAATGGCAGCAACAGATGAGATGGTAGGTATTGCTACAGAGGTGTTACCTGATATGATAACCCTTGTGCCTGAAAAGAGGGAGGAGCTTACAACAGAAGGCGGTCTCGATGTCGCATCTCTAAGGGAGAGATTAATAAAGGTCGTTAAAAAGGTTAAGGAGAAGGGCATAAAAGTGAGCATGTTCGTAGACCCCGAGGAAAAACAAATAAAGGCATCGAAAGATATGGGTGCTGACATGATAGAGATACATACAGGGAGATACTGCGATGCCATAACAGATGTGGAAAGGGAAGAAGAATTTAAAAAGGTTGTAAAAGCGGCAAAAATGGGCAAAGAATTAGCACTTGGAGTGAATGCAGGGCATGGTTTGCATTATCATAATGTGAGAAGGATAGCACTGATTGATGAAATAGATGAATTAAGTATCGGTCACTCAATCATAGCAAGGGCAATTTTTGTAGGGCTCGATAGGGCAATAAGGGATATGCTCCAGTTGATAAGATAATCTACCCCATCAGAAGATGGGGTAGATTAAATCATTCATTGTTCCCAAGGTGCAGCAGGATCCTTTGTCCATTCTTCAGTTGAACCATCATATATCTTTACATCTTTATAACCTAAAATATCAGAAAGAATTATAGCCCATGCAGTGCATGTTTTGCCTGTATCACAATAAGTAATTATCTCTTTTGTCCTGTCAGTGCCGATTACACTGGTGGCTGCCTTTTCAAGTTCTTCTTTTGTTTTTAACGTTGAATCTTGGTTAAAGGCAAGGGAGTTTGGTAAATTTACTGCATTTTTTATGCGACCTGGTTTTGCCACAAAATCTAATTTTTTCTTTCCCTGAAAAAAATCAGGTTCTCTAACATCCACAAGAACTGCCTTATCAATTCTTGACATGACATAATTCTTATCAACGATAAGATTTTTATTTATTTCTCCCTTATATGTCTTTGATTTTGGTTTTACCTGCTCTGTAGAGATAGCCTTTTTCTCTGCTACCCATTTGTTGTATCCTCCATCAAGCATGGAAACATTCTTTACACCTGCATATTTTAATGTCCATACCACTCTTGTCATATCAAATTTATCAGGGGGCGTGTCTGTTTTTCCAACTACTACTACATGGGTTTCAGGTGTAATACCAGAAGAGCCTATTAAATCAAATAAGTCATCCATAGCAGGTAATTCATTTCTCATGCCTCCCTTTGATATTGCCCATGAGCCATAAAATACATTTACCGAATTTGGAATATGGCCTGCCTTATATTCCTCTACCTTTCTTACATCAACGATCACAACATTGGGATTGTTTATATTTTTTTCAAGCCAGCCAGCCGTGACAGCTGGTTCCTTTGAAAGTGCAAAAGAAACGCTAATAAAAATTAAAAGCAAACTAAAAAATGTAACCTTTTTTAATAGCCTTAAATTAAATATAAACCCTCCTTTTTATTTGCTTTTTTGTTTATAAATTAAATCAAAATTTGCCTTGGATCCACCTTTTATCAATATATCCTCTGTAAGATAATCCTTTTTTTCTTTGTGGCATGCATCACATGACCGTGTCCTGTCTGTCCTTTTTTTGATGGTATGAACTGCTGAATCCCAGTAGTTTGGGAGCCTATCAAAATGTTCCATTTTGATATTAAAAGCTTTAAAGGTATCTCTTATTGTAGGAACAACCCTTAAGGTTGTAAATGTCTTTTTATCCCTCGGATTTATACCGAGATAAAAACCGGGCTTTGATTCTGCCCCTTTTCCTATATGACAATTGTAACAATTCCTGTAGTGACTTCCAGCATGACAGGCATAGCATGTGAGTTTCTCTTTATGGATTTTGTGCGGCCTTTGAGACCTTTCCGTGTCTTCTACACCTGCCTTATGGCAATTACTACATTTTGGTCTGTCCTTTACATCTTTCATGGATTTATATAAGATGCCATTTCCGTGAAGTTCTTCCTTTTTATGACAGTCAGTACACACCATACCCTTTTGATAATGGATGTCAGCACTGCCTCCGTATTCACCTGTATATTCCGGATAAACCCTTCCTCCATGACACAGGGCACATGTTCTACCCTCATCTTTTTTTATAAACTTATGTCCTTTAATAAGACCTAATTTTATACCGCCCACTGGATAAGACCTGACATGACAATCTCCACACGATGCATGGCAGCTTCTACAGGAAGTCTCAAATATATTTTTATCGAACTTGATTAATTCATTGTGAGAGAACCTACCCATAACACCGTGTCTTTGTCCTGCAGTTGTAAAATGAAGGGATGTTTTAAACCTTTTTACAATATCTTCATGACATGTTTCACATGTTTTTAAATCCTTTGAAGGTCTTGACACGAGATTTTTGTGGGCATCTTCTTTTCTTGATGCCTTGTTATTACCTTTATGGCATGATGAGCAGCCTTCTGAAAAGTGAGGGTCATTTTTTAGGATGCTTTTATCCACCACAAACCCTCTATACATCTTTTCCGCTGGAACCAGCGGAGGTGCACCTGCTCATCCTTCACCTTCTGAAAAATCTATTTTTGCCGGCTTATACAGTGCCTTTATAATATTTTCATCTCCATGGCACATTACGCAGGTCTCTTCTCCTTTAGATTGAGGACATATGGAAAAAAGAAGAAATAAAAAAAGGCAAAGGGGATTAATAAAAAATTTTATTGTTTTTATATGAATTTTCATGACCATTTAATTTAGATTAAAAATGCCTGGGACGAGAATCGAACTCGAACGGTGCCGAAACACCGAGGGATTTTAAGTCCCTTGCGTCTACCTATTCCGCCACCCAGGCACTGTAATTTATTTATAATAATAAAAATCATTCTTGTCAATAATGAAAGCATTATTTTCTTGACAAAGAACACTACTTTGCCTACAATTTTAAATTATGATAGATAAAGTAATATTTTATGGTTTCTTTTATTTTTACTTTAGTGGCCTGCACCCGGGCTTGAGTTTGTCTTGAGAAAGACAAAAGCCATGGGTGCAAATCCCCATGGCTTTTTCAGTTTAAAAGCCATGGAGGGATGACTTCCATGGCTTTTTTACTATGAAGGAGGAAAGATGTTAGTATCAGAAGTAATTAAAAAACAGATGGAAGAGACGGGCTGGATAAGGAGGATGTTCGAAGAGGGCATTCGCTTGAGAAAAATTTACGGTGATGAAAACGTCTATGACTTCTCCCTTGGAAACCCCTTTATTGAGCCACCTGAACAGTTGATAAAGGCATTGATTGAAACATTGAATAATCCAGTCCCAGGCATGCACAGATACATGCCCAATAACGGTTATGAAGAGGTAAGAGAAGATATTGCAGAATACCTAAAAGTCCGCTATGATTTGCCTTTTACAAAAGACCATGTGTATATGAGCGCAGGTAGTGCAGGCGGTTTAA
Organism: Deltaproteobacteria bacterium; assembly: GCA_029777945.1. Classification (GTDB taxonomy): domain Bacteria; phylum Desulfobacterota; class Syntrophorhabdia; order Syntrophorhabdales; family Syntrophorhabdaceae; genus JAKORG01. The sequence goes on from JAKORG010000019.1 coordinate 69,477, forward strand.
ACATATTACTGAAAAGCATGCTAAATGCAGGCGATGAAGTAATTGTTCCAAAACCTTATTTTATGGAATTCAAATATTATATAGAAAGTCATGGTGGTGTTATAAAAACAGTAAGCACAGACGATGAATTTCAACTTGATTTAGATAAAATAGCATCTGCCATAACAGAAAAGACAAAGGCAATACTGATTAACACACCTAATAATCCAACAGGTGTAGTTTACAAAGAAGAAAAACTCAAAGAACTGGCAAGGTTATTAAATGAAAAAAGAAATAAAGGTAAAAGCATATATCTCATATGCGATGATGCCTATAGAAAAATTGTTTTTGATAATATTAATCTACCCAACATATTTAAGATGTATGACCTTGTTATCTCCGTTACATCCCATTCAAAGGATCTCGCCTTACCTGGAGAGAGAATAGGCTACATTGCCATATCACCTAAAATTAAAGAGGTAAAATCCCTTGTAACTGCCCTTATGTTTTCAAGCAGGGCACTGGGTTTTGTAAATGCCCCAGCGTTATTCCAGAGGGTGATAGGCAAATTTCAGGAAAATTCAATAGATGTAATGGATTATCAGAAAAAAAGGGATTATATATACAGAATAATCACAGAGGCAGGCTTTGAATGTGTAAAACCGCAAGGTGCATTCTATCTTTTCCCAAAATCACCTATAAAGGATGAGTTGAAATTTGTAAAAATTATGCAGGAAGAGGAGAGGATACTTGTAGTGCCAGGTCGGGGATTTGGCAAATCTGGTTTTTTCAGGATTGCATACTGCGTTCCTTTTGAAAAACTTTTAAAGGCCACAGATGGCTTCAAAAATATTGGAAAACGATATATAAAGGGGTAACAATATGATATCAAAGAGCATTTCCCAATCAATGAAAGGTTCTTCATGGATCAGGGCCATGTTTGAAGAAGGAGAAAGGCTTAAAAAACAATACAGTGTGGAGAACATATTTGACTTTACCCTCGGAAACCCCATAACAGAGCCGCCTCCAGAATTGAAAAGGGAGTTGAGGCGTATTGCCTTATCTGATATAAAGGGTATGCACCGCTATATGTCAAATAGCGGCTATGAAGATGTAAGGGAACAGATTGCATTATTTCATCGAGAGAAAACAGGTCTTCCCTTTGCAAAGGAGCACATTATAATGACAGTGGGTTCTGCAGGGGGGTTAAATGTGATTTTAAAGACCTTATTGGATCCAGGGGATGAGGTGATAGTCTTGAGCCCCTATTTCGTGGAGTTTAAATTTTATATAGAAAATCATAACGGTATTATGAGGCTTGTGGAGACTGGAGAAGATTTTCATTTGGATATAAATAAGATAGAAAGTGCAATAAACGAAAAGACAAAGGCAATCATCATAAATTCACCGAATAACCCAACAGGTGTTGTGTATACTGAAGAAGAATTAAAAGGACTTGCCTCATTACTTATGCAATACAAACAGCAAGGAAAACACATATTTATACTTTCAGATGAGGCCTACAGGAAGATTATATACGATAATATAAAATTTCCCGATTTATTTAATATTTACGAAGATACGATCTCCATCATATCCCATTCAAAAGACCTTGCCCTGCCTGGAGAGAGGATAGGCTACATTGCCATATCACCAAGGATTAAAGAAGCCCAGGATATTATTGATGCCTCTATATTTGCCAATAGAATACTCGGTTTTATCAATGCCCCTGCCCTGATGCAGAGAATCGTTGCCCAATTTCAAAAAAACAGCGTAGATATAGCAGATTATCAGAAAAAAAGGGATGCCATTTACGATATACTTAGAAGTTCAGGCTATAATGTGATAAAACCGGATGGTGCCTTTTACATATTTCCCGAATCTCCCATAGAAGACGACACAAAATTTATAAGACACCTTCAGAAGTTTCATATCCTTGCAGTTCCAGGGATAGGTTTCGGTAGAAGAGGCTATTTTAGGATTGCCTATTGCGTTGAGATGGATACAATTGAAAGATCGGCAAAATATTTTAAAGAGGCAATAGAAAATCTATAATGTATTTTAATGAGGTTTTAAGGTTATTTTATAATACAGTGCCTTTTGGGATTACTACAATACCTCCATCTGAGACATAAAAGCGCTCTGCGTCTTTTTTTAAATCATAGCCGATCTTCATTCCGTCCGGTATTCTTACCCCTTTATCTATAATAACCCTCTTTACCTTTGCCTTCATCCCTATGACTACATTATTGAAGAGTATTGATTCTGTCACCTCGGCATAGCTGTTTATTCTTACGCCCGGTGAAAGGATTGACCTCTCTACCCTCCCCCCACTTATGATTACACCGCTACAGATAATCGAATCGAGTGCCTTCCCTGCCCTGCCTTTTTCTTCATCGGCAAACACTGTTTTTGCCGGTGGATACTGGCCTTCATATGTCCTGATAGGCCATCTTTTATCATAGAGGTTAAATATAGGACTTACAGATGCTAAATCCATATTCGCGTTCCAGTATGCATCTATAGTCCCCACATCCCTCCAGTAATTTGCATCCTTGCCATGGCCACCTGTTCCAAATTTATAGACAAACACCCTGTAATCTTTATACATAAGGGGCATGATGTCTTTACCAAAGTCGTGGGTGGAATCCATTTCTGCGTCTTTTTTCAAAATATCAATAAGGACATCCCTGTTAAATACATACACGCCCATAGAAACAAATGCCTTATCCGGTTTATGGGGAATGGGTTTTGGACACTGTGGTTTTTCTTCAAAACCACAGACCCTTGAAGAGTTGTCCACTTCTATCACGCCAAAACGATGTGCCTCTTTAATGTCTACCTCAATTGCAGAGATGGTGAGGTCTGCCTTTTTTTGTTTATGATACCTGATAAAACCACTATAATCCATCTTGTATATATGGTCGCCAGAGAGGATTAACACATAATCACCTTCAACCTGCTCAAGATGGTAAAGGTTTTGATAAACAGCATCTGCAGTGCCCTTATACCAGTCATCGCCTATTCTCATCTGGGGTGAAAGGTGGGTAATAAACTCACCGAGTTCTGGATTTAATATGCTCCAGGCATCCCTTGTATGACTTATTAAGGAATAGGACTTATACTGGGGAAGGACAAAGATCTTTCTTACCCCGGAATTTATGCAGTTACTCAATGTAAAATCTATTATTCTATATTTACCGCCAAAAGGCACCGCAGGCTTTGCCCTGTCTTTTGTCAATGGGTGAAGGCGTAAACCTGCGCCTCCTGCAAGGATGAAGGCCACTGCATCGTATAGTATCTTTGGCCTCATTATTAAAATTAAAACATATTAAATCTAATAATCAATACAAAATTTTCTTGAACCAATAAAAGAGTTATTGTAATTTCGTGTTAACAATGGATATATACAGCATCCCACCCCTATTTAGCGCGATTGTCTTTTTTCTCCTTTTTCTCATGGGTATATTCAAGGCAAAGGCATCTGCCCTGAACCTCTTATTCTCTTTAATATGCCTTGTAGGTTGTCTTTTAAACATAGATAAGACGATACTCACAGTAATAAAAGACGGAGAAACTGCGCTAAAAATAAGCAGGATAGACCATATATTTCTTGTTTTTATAATACCCTTATATCTTCATTTTACAATACTGGCAACGGGATATAAGAAGTGGCATGTTGTTGTAAAGATCTTTTATATTATTGCATTTTTTCTTATACCTTTAACGCAGAGCAGATTATATCTTACCCATGCAAAGCATTTTTTCTTTGGATATTTTGCCCAATCAGGTCCCCTTTTTCTTATATTCGGTTTTTTCAGCACATTAAGCGTTGCCATATCTATTTGTCTTTTCATAAAAAATCTCAGGGAAAACCGTGTTGCCGAAAGAAGGACCCGCATTAAATATATTTTGCTTAGTTTTGGTCTTGCAGCATTTGTGAATCATTTTGATGTGATAATCATGAACGGATACGAATTGTATCCCCTGGGAAATTTCGTCTTTATCCCCATGAGCCTTTTCGGATATGCAGTATACAAACACGACATAATGGAATGGCGTATTTTTCTTAATAAGGGCCTTGTTTTCTTTATCCTTTTTTTTATATCCACAGGATTTTTTATAGGTACATCGTCTATACTGGAAAGGCTGTTCTTTTATCCCCTTAAGTCAAGCACACCCTATGTTATTGCCATGGCCATTACATTTCTTGTCATCCACTTTTCTAAAGAAAAAATCCAGCAGTTTTTGATGAATGTTTTGCAGGAAAGGCTTTTAAAGATAAGGGAATCTATTAAAGATTTAAGCTTTGAAATAATGCAACTCCATAACATTCAGGATATAAAAAACACGATTATAAAAAGATTAACAGAGGCATTCTCCCTTGAAAGATGTGAAATAAGGATGGTGCCGAACCTGTATGGATTTGAATCAGTAAATGTCATTACCGAAAAAGACCCCTTATGGCAAGAAGGGTTCAGACTCTTAATACCAATTAATTCAAAGACCCATCCTGGGTATATACTTCTTGGTCAAAGGGGTGATATGGGGCTTTATACTAAGGAAGATATAGAGATTCTTTCCATGCTTGCAAACCATGTGGGGCTTGCCCTTGATAATGCAGAGGCATACAAAAAGATACACGATTTCTCCGCTTCCCTTGAAAGGCTTGTGGAAGAAAGGACAAAGGCCCTCATCCAGAGTGAAAGCCTTGCAGCAGTTGGTAGGCTTGCCGCAGGGGTAGCCCATGAATTGAATAATCCCATTGCCTCAGTCATGAGCACCCTCGAATACTATATAGACCATACAAAAGAAGATGATGAAATACACGGAGACCTCATTTTCTCCCTCAATGAATTAAAAAGGGCAAGGGATATAGTAAGAAGCCTGCTCGATGCCTCACGACAGAAGGAAGAGGTAAAGGTCCTTATGGATATCCATAATCCCATAGAAGATGCGCTTAAGATACTCTACAACCAGTATAAAAATAAAAAGATTAGGATAGAAAAGGTGTTTAATGCAGAACCAGGTTTTATAATGGGTATACCGTCGCGGCTCTGCCAGGTTTTTATAAATCTCATAAAAAATGCCATAGATGCAATAGGAGACAAAGAAGGATTAATCGTTATAGAAACATCAAACATCAACCATGAATTTATAAAGTGCTCGATTAAGGATAACGGGGAGGGGATTGAAAGCCATATTATAAAGGATATATTCAAACCCTTTTTTACTACAAAACCACAAGGCAAGGGCATAGGATTAGGTTTATTCATTGTATATGAAATCGTAACAGAACATAATGGGACAATAGAGGTTGAAAGCGAAAAAGGAAAAGGCTCTACCTTCACCCTTAAATTTTGAGCCACATATCAATAAATTAAAGGCTGAGAGAAGTTTTATCTTCCCACCTTCCTATATTATGCGCCTTCATTTAATCCGATTGTTCTCTATCCACTATGATTACGTATTCGCCTTTTATGTCTTGTGCCTTAAAATATTCAATCACTTCTGTTATATATCCCCTTTTTATCCCTTCGTAAATCTTTGTCATCTCCTTAAAAACTACAACGAACCTTTCTCCGAATCCGTCTTTTATGCATTCAAGGGTATCCAAAACCCTTCTTGGTGATTCGAAAAATACAATGGGGTAAGGTAGCATCGAGAGCCCCTTGAATATCTTTATCTTTTTACCCCTTTTTTGGGGTAGAAAACCATAAAACAAAAACTTATCTACAAAAAGACCTGATATGGATAATGCACTTACTAATGCAGAAGGCCCTGGTACTGTTTTTACTTCAATTCCTGACTCGTAGCATGTCTTAACTAATATTGTCCCTGGATCTGATATGCATGGTGTACCAGCGTTTGTGATAAGGGCACAACTCTCGCCCCTTTTTAAATATTCTACAATTTCTTTTGCCTTTTTCTTTTCTGTGTAACTGTTTATCCCGATTATACGCTTTTTTATATTAAAATGGTTTAAAAGCTTTAAAGAATAAGTTTTATTTTCAGCTACAATAAAATCGACCTCATTTAAAACATCGGTAGCCCTTAGGGTTATATCCTTTAAGTTTCCAATGGGTGTTGCAACAACATAAAGTATACCTCTCATCGCATCTTATACTATAATAATGTAAAATACTTGACAAGGACTAAAAAGTTTAAGACAATAAAATCCATGTATTTGAAGATACTCACAATATCTTTTGCCCTTTTTTTACCCTTAAATGTCATAGGCGGTATATACGGTTATATTGATTCCCGGGGTGTGTATCACTTTACAAACATACCCCCTGCTGGTAAAAAGTATCATGTAATCGTCCCTGATGATAATAAATCTGTTGTTTATAAAACTGTAAATATAAACAATAAAGACTACGACAAGCTAATATACGAATATTCTAAGGCATTCGATATAGACCCTTCCCTTGTAAAGGCAATAGTAATGGCAGAATCGAATTTTAATCCCCTTGCAATTTCACCAAAGGGTGCACAGGGTCTTATGCAGCTTATGCCTGATACGGCAAGGCTCGTGAATGTGGAAAACCCCTTTGATCCCCACGAAAACATTAAAGGTGGTATAAAATATCTAAAGATGCTGGAAGAGATTTTTAAGGGTGACCTCGAACTGATGCTTGCTGCCTATAATGCAGGTCCCGCAAGGGTAATGGAAAATAAAATGAATATCCCCCCTATTGAAGAAACAAGGACATACATAAAAAGGGTGAAATATTACTACAACAAACTAAAAAAACAAAATGAAAGTTAAAGATGAAAAGGCCTCTATCTGGACCTTGCCAAATAGACTGAGTCTTATAAGGATACTATCGATCCCCATAATTATAGTGCTCATCGCATCACAGGAAAAGAACCTTTTATTTGCCTCAGGACTTCTTTTTATCCTCGCTGGAATAACCGATGGACTTGATGGCTTTATGGCAAGGAGGATGAAGCTTACATCAAAGCTCGGTGTATACCTTGACCCTATTGCAGACAAACTCCTTGTGTCCTCTGTTCTTATAACCCTTTCGTATTACAGAATGGTTCCCCTCTGGGTCACAATACTGCTTGTGGCAAGGGAGTTTATAATAAATGGATTGAGGTCTTTTTATGCCATAGAAGGCATAATAATATATCCGTCATTTGCAGGAAAATTAAAGACCGCCTTACAGTTGATAGGAATCGTCTTTTTACTTTTTAGCGAATACAGTAAATTTCTTTATACCCCTGGCATAGTTATAATCTATGGAGCATTATTTTTCAGTATCTATTCTGCAATCAGATACGTCCATGCCTTGTTCAAAACTGTTAAGGAATAATTCATTACACCTGAAATGGTATTGAATTTTTTCTCAAATATGCAGCGGATTAACCTCTATTGTAATATCCTGAATATCGTAAAGGGAAAACAAGAGGTCTTTTATCCTCTCATCATAATCTTTTAACATTATTTTCCACTGGTATCTCTTCTTTTTTTCATATAAAGGACCTTTCATATATTCTTTTAAGCCCCATGCCTCTATCCTCTGTTTTATGGTGTTCAATGCCCTTTGGCCTGCATTTAATGTCTTTTTTTCTATAGTTATCAGGTAAATATTTTTAAAAGGTGGGAATTCGGCAAGCCTTCTTTTTTCTAATTCTTCTATATAAAACTCCTTATAATAAAGGAAATGTTCCAGATTAAACCCCTTTTTTTCATCAACGAAAAAATATATGGCTTCTGGATTCAATGCATCCAGTGTATTATAAAGAAACTGAAACAGTTTTTCCTCTGCCCTGTATCCTGCCATGCTCAACATATCTTCGATCCCGATAAAGATAAGTTTATCACACTCTATCCCATAAAGCTTTGATATTATGTTCGTTCCTATGATTATCTCTGCATCATGGACACTTTTAATTTCAAGACTTTTAGATTCCTCTATGCTGTCACCTGTTAAAAGAATGATGTGCTTATCAGGAATGGCCTTTTTCAGCATCTCCTCTAAAAATTCTACGCCAAATTGAAAAAACCCTATGAGGTCGCTTCTGCATTGAGGACAGAAGTTTCTGTAATCAAAATCCTTCTGACAGGCCTGACAGTATAATCTGTCTTCATTTTTTTTATAGGTCAAAGGGGATGCACATAGAGGACATATAAAATTATACCCACAGTTTATGCAATGGATATGGGAACTGTAATATTTTCTCGGGGTAAAAACAATGGTCTTTTTTTTACTTTTATCTTTATCTTTTATAATTGTTTCCATTTCCTGTGGGATTGAACCTGAAAAAAACCTTTTTCTGTTTATCTCTATCTGGTAAAAATTTTTTAACAAAGGCAGCTCATCCTCTATTAATGCGTATTCCCCTTCATTGATTCCTTTAAAAATCTCTATTTTAGGGGAAACACTTCCCAGGATTAGAGGGATATTTTCTATCTCTGCCCTTTTTTTTGCCACCTCCCATGCATTAAATCTAAATTCACTTTCGTTTCTAAAACTGTCTTCCTCATGCCTTTCCACTATAATCATGGATAGATTCATAATAGGAAGAAAAATAGCGCTTTTATTTCCCAGAATAATATTTCCCGTTTCATTTCTTGCCCTGAAATAGGATTCCATCCTTAAATTTTGACTCACAGAAGAGCCATACCAGAAAACCTTTTTTTTAAATTTCTCAGAAAGAATTTTATAAAAAAACCCCCCTGAAAGATTATAGTCAGGCAAAAGCATGAGCACATTTCTGCCTTTGTTTATCTGGTCTTCCATTAAATTTAGATAAAATTTAATGCGCCTCTGAATTGCGCCTAAAAATAAAAATCTTTTTCCCTCTTTAGAGTAAGTTTGTGAGACAATGTCTTCGGTAAATGCCTTTTTTGTAAATTTATCGTATAGGACAACCTTTTTCTCTTGAAGATGGCTTATAACATCCTCTATCCCCATTAAGCTCAATACCTTTTCAAAGGGTAAGTCTTTTTTTGATTCCCATAATCTGTAATGGCAGTCACAATTAAAACGACTTAATAGATACCTTTCTGGTTTTAGATATTTCGGTAAAGCATATTTTAAAACAATTCCCATGGGTGTTACATAATGATTGCCTGCCCAATAACACAATCTTTCTATGTTTTTGTCTATTAAGGGATAAAAATCAATAATCTGGGAAATCTCTTTTAGGCCAGCATTAGATGCATCTTCTACATCTATTACAAAACCGGAAGTATGTTTATTTCTAAACGGGACTATAACCCTCTGAAATTTTTTTATAATCGGACATAGATGCTCAGGCACAGAATAGGAAAATGTTTTTGAAACAGGTATGGGTAATGCGATCTCTGCTATCATCAATGGAGGATAAAGTCTTTATAATCAAGGCTTTTTATATATTTTACCGGTGATACAGTATAACCGAGAAATCTACCCCCGATCTCTTTAAAAGTATCAGGGTCATCGGTCACGTAATACTTACATGTGCCCATACCTTTTGTCTTTAAGAGCTTCCTTTCCCTAAGGCATGCTTCCACATCCCTTGCGGTCTCCTTTCCAGTATTAATGATATTTACATGGTCTCCTACTACGTTTTTTATAACATCCTCCAGCACAGGATAATGGGTGCAGCCCATAATGAGTGTATCAATACCAGATGCCTTGAATTCATTGAGATATTTTTCTGCCATTATAAAGGCCACCTCATCCTTATCCAGACCCTCCTCCACAATCGGCACAAATAAAGGACATGGTTTTGATAAAACCTCCATGTGGGGGTCTATTTCTCTGATGGCATTCTCATATGCCATGCTTTTTATCGTGGCCTTTGTGCCTATAATACCTATCTTTTTATTTTTTGTGGCCACAACAGCGCTTTTTGCAGCAGGTTCGATTACACCCAGAACAGGTATGGGCAGTTTTTTTGATAAAATTTTTAATGCAATGGCAGAGGATGTATTGCAGGCAATTATTAAAAGTTTTATACCCTTTGTGAGGAGAAAGAGGGCGCTTTCTATGGCATATCTAATGATTGTTTGAGGGGATCTGTTTCCGTAAGGGACCCGGGCAGTATCACCGAGATATAAGATGTTTTCTTTTGGCAAAAGGTTTTTTACCTCCTTTAAAACCGTTAAGCCGCCTACACCGGAATCGAACATACCTATGGACAGATCTTTCATATCCTGTTCCCCTGTGTTTTAAATTTATATACAAGTTTAAAAAATTTAACGAACATTGTAAACCTATGGTTTTTACCACATCCGTTTTTTTTAAGCAATTAAATACAAAGACCATATCCTTTTTACTTCAGAAGAACTTAAGATAGATTTTATCCTGGCATTTTGGTAGATTTAAACACAGGTTTTACAAATCATGAAAAGAGGTAAAAAGATAAGAATAAACAATGACAATTGTGCAGGGTGTATGCTCTGTGTCTTATCATGCTCTTTTTTCAATGCCGGTGTATTCAATCCTGAAAAATCAATAATAAAAATTAATAAAAACGATAAAACACTGAAATTCACGCTAAAAATCACTGTTGGATGTAAAATGTGCGGCGCTTGTGTGGAAGCGTGCGCTTACAATGCCCTTGGGTGGGAAGATGAGAATACTGTTAATTGACCTTGAAAATAAAGATTTTTCTTATATAGAAGACGAAGCCTTAAGACCCCTTTATTTTGGTGGCATTGGGTTAAACACATATCTACTTTTTAAATACACTGATACAAAAATAGACCCAATGGACAGGGAAAACAACATATTCATATCAAGCGGTGCCTTGGCAGGCACGATTATACCCTCAGCCTCGCGGAGTGAAATGACGTGCTTATCACCTACAGGTTATCTTGGAACTACAAATTCAGGTGGTAGTCTTGGTCTTGGCATAAGACTATGCAACATAGATGCCCTGTGGATAAAAGGCAGGGCCAAACACCCTTTATATCTAAAAATAGATGAGAAAGGGGTTTTGTTTAGAGATGCTACAAACATCTGGGGAAAAGATGTATTTGAAACAGTGGATACATTGAAAAAGAAAGAAGGCAAAGATGCAGAGGTTATCTCCATCGGCATGGCAGGGGAAAAAGGGGTAAGATATGCCTCTGTCCAGAACGGATACTACCATTCCTTTGGAAGAACAGGCACAGGGGCCGTAATGGGTAGCAAATTTTTAAAGGCAGTATGTTTTAAAGGCAATGGCGAGATAACAGTAAAAGATAAAAAGGGTTTTTTAGAAATCTCAAGGGCAATAAGAGAACGAATAATGTCATCCGATTCATTGGGATACACAAGGCGTTATGGCTCAATGGTAGTCTCTGATGTTTACAACCAAATGGGCATCCTTCCTGGGTATAACTTCACAAAAGGTTCCATTGAAAAATGGGAAGAGACGCGGGGCAGAAGGTTTTTTGAAAAAAATTTTAAAGAACGGGATTTTGCATGTGTTTCATGCCCCATAGGTTGTCTTCACTGGTCAAGGGTAAAAGAAGGGGACTATGCAGGCCTTGAAACACACGGCCTTGAGGTGACCTATGTTTTAGAATTCGGTGCAAAACTTGGTATTTCAGACATCTCTAAGATATTAATTTGTGTGGAATTGTGTAATAGGTTGGGTATGGATGTTATTTCTACTGCATCTGTGATTGCATATCTTATAGAGCTCTTTGAAAAGGATATGGTCAAAGAATCGGATATTGGTTTTAAGCCTATGTTCAGTGATTTTGAAAGTATATCAAGGCTTATCTTTTTAATCGGGAACAAAGAAGGTATTGGCAGGATTTTAAGTGAAGGAATAGGGTCTATGAAAAAATATTTTACTGGCTCAGAAGATTTTGCCTGTGAGATTAAAGGCCTTGAGATACCTGTAAGAGACCCAAGGGGTAGATTCGATACATGGATACTGGGCTATATTATAAATACAAGGGGTGGCGACCATCTTAAAATCAGAACACCTGTAGATGCCCTATTAGACTTCAAAATAGATTACGAATACGAACCTCTTTTTATCTCGGAAAAGGAGATGACCTTATTGGATATCCCTCAGAAGGTCAAAGATAAAATCTTCGATAACCCACCTACTAAGATACATATTCCTCATATGGCAAAATACGGAGAGGAGCTACTCGTTTTATTTAATGCCTTTGGGTTTTGTATAAGACCACCGGTTTTAAGGACCATAGGCCCGTCCATGCTATCTAAGGCCTTTAATGCCATGTATGGCTATGACTTAAACGAAGATGTGCTCCTTGAACATGCAGAAAGGATTGTAAACATGCAACACATCTTTAATCTGAAACGAGGACTAACTGCAAAGGCATATACATTTCCAGAAAGGTTTTATAAAGAATATATAGAATATAGAGGCGGCAAAAGACCTCCTCTGGACAGGATGAAGGTAAAAAAGGCTCTCATCGAATATTTTAAGCTAAGGGGATGGGACAGCAAAGCAAAACCAAAAAAAGAAACACTCCACAGGCTTGGGATTGATAAAATTATATAAAGTGGCCCTTTGCTTTTGCATTTAGAAGTCAATGTCTTTCTTATTTTATTACTCATCGCTATCGGGTTTGAAAGAAAGCCTTTCGCTTATTGCCCTGGATGCCTCTTTTAAGGGTCTAATCGTTTCTTTAATCTTATTTCTCGTTAAGGAATTAGAAAACCCCACAATCCATACGAATGCAAGGGGATTATTATGTTGATAAATATAAGTTGCAATAGCATTTACACCCTTTAGGTACTCTTCATAATCAACGGCATATCCTGCTTTTCTTACCTTTCTAATCTCCTTTAAAAAGGCATTTAAGTCTGTTATGGTGTTTTTTGTATATTTCTGCAAACTGTTTTTGCTTAAAAAGGATACAATATCATCGTCTTTCATGGTTGAAAAAAGTATCTTACTCGTTGCACCTGCAGGTAAAGGAATCTTTATACCCACATGAGAAGAGATTTTATAACTCTTTTTTACCTCCACAATGTCTATAATCCTTATTGTATCCTTATCTTTAATGCCTAAAAAAACAGTTTCATCCACTATTTCTGATAATTTTTCCAGATATGGCCTTGCAATCTTGATGATGTCTAAATCATTATGTATTGTCTTTGTGATCTTTAACAATTCTTTACCGATAAAATATTTTTTTGAGGAAGAATCTTTATTGATAACATCCTTTTCCAGTAATGCCTTTAAGATGCCATAGGTGGTGCTCTTGCTTATGGAAAGTGCCTTTGAAATCTCCGTAACCCCTACAGGCCTCTTTTCGTTTATAATAAACAGCAATATATCTATTGCCTTTTTTATAATAGGCGCTTCATACATAAGTGTTAATAAAACAACAAAAAATAAAAAATATCAATTAATTTTTTCTTGACAAATTTCTCTATTTTAAATACAATTTGTTAAATATTTCACATATTAAAGGTTTTTTTGATATTTGAAATAAAAAAAATTTGCAATAAATAGAAAAAAATTGTTGCAAAACCCAAAACTTTGTGTTATAAAAGTAAAAGATTTCACAAAGTATACTAACTAAGCAATTCACCTCCATAAGCTTCTCATAATAACCCCCCTTCCCCCTGGGGCCCACCCAGGGGGTTTTCTTTTGCATTTAAAACAATTTTGATGTAATATAAAACCATTATGGAACTATCAAATTTAAATATGTACACCGGCGGCGTTTTAAGTATGCTCTACTCTGCAGGCCCTGTGGCAAAGGCGGTTGTTTTGATCCTTTTATGCTTTTCCATCTTATCCTGGACCATCATCTTTTTTAAGATAAGACAGTTCAATAAAACGGAAAAGGATGGAGAAAGGTTTATAAAGACCTTAAAAGAGATAGATTCTTTTAAAAAATTGGTTAGTATTTATAAATCAGGCAGTGACAATGCCTTTTACAGGCTTTTTATTGCTACTTACAAAGGGCTTTCATCCACAAAAAGTGAAAATCCCGGCATCACAAAGGAAACACTGGAACGATTAGAAAACATCTTGAAGATAACCATTTCAGAAGAGGCTGAAAGATTAGAGAGAAGGCTATCTTTTCTCGCAACCACGGCAAATACAGCACCTTTTATCGGGCTTTTCGGCACTGTCTGGGGTATTATGGATGCCTTTAGAGAAATAGGCCTAAGAGGCACAACGAGCCTTGCCGTTGTTGCACCAGGCATAAGCGAGGCCCTTATTACCACTGCCATTGGCCTTGCAGCAGCAATCCCTGCTGTCCTTGCCTATAACTATTTTCTCGGCAGGCTCAAAGGAATCCTTTCCAAAATGGAAAATGCCTCTATATATCTTTTAAATTCCATTGAAAAATGAAGGCTTCCAGGGATACAAAAAACCCATTATCTGAAATCAACATCATACCCCTTGTGGATATTATGTTAGTTCTTCTTATTATTTTTATGATTACAGCACCCATGATGCAACACGGCATGAACATCGATGTGCCAAAGCTTACCACAAAACCACTGCCTGCAAAAGATGAACCCCAGATTTTAAGTATCACAAAGGACCAGAGATTAATATTGAATGAAAAAAGGATCGATGTGAAAGATTTAAAGCAGGCCATTCAATTTTTATTTTCTAATAAACAGAACAAGGAGATATTCTTAAAGGCAGATAAAGATGTGCCTTACGGATTTGTTGTAATGTGTATGGGTCTTATCAGGGAGGCAGGGGTGGAAAAGATAAATATAGTGACAAAACCTCAGGAGGAATAATGACAGAAGGGTCATGGTATAAGATGCTCGTTATTTCCACAATCCTCCATCTTTTAGTAATAACTGCCACAAGCATCCCTGCCAGAAAATATGTTAAAAGGCTCGATTTGACAACAAGCTACTCTGTAAACCTTGTAGGTGATACGGCAGGTGATTTAAGTAAAGGGCCTGCCAGTGCATCATCCATTGGAGGGACAGCTAAGACAGAGACTATAGCGCAAAAAAAAGAAACAGAAAAAGTTACCCAGAGAAAAAAACAGATGCCACAAAGAAAAGAGTCAAAAATCATATCCCTTTCAAAGAAAAAACCTCCTTTAAAGCACGATACACCTACAAATAACAACCTTACAAAGGATGAATTAAATAGCCTTGAAAGAAGGATAAAAGAGATAAAGAAAAAGACCAATTATCTCGATGTTACTCAGATGGGCCCATCATCAGGCACATCTGGCCCAGCTGCAGGCCTAAAGGGTTCAGGTGCAGCTACCCAGGGATATGGATTACCTGTATCATCTTTTGGTTCTGGAATACCCCTTGATTTAGTCTCACAAAAATACATCTTTGATATCTGGGAAAAGATAAAACAGGCATGGGGTTTACCAGGGTCTTACGCCTCAAAAAAAGACCTCGAGAGCATCGTAACCATTAAGATAAGAAAGGACGGAAGGATTATAGATATAAACTTTGAAAAGAGATCAGGGAACAGGCTCTACGATGAATCCATCCTCAGGGCAATAAGGTCCATTGACCCACTACCACCCATACCCCCTTCCTTTAATTCAGATACAATGGAGATTGGTTTTAGATTCCTGCCAGGCGATATTTCATAGAGGACCTTTTATTAAAAAATTTTAATTTTTTTCTTGACAAAGGTCATTCCCGTTGTTATACATTAAAAAAATTTAATAAAAGGAGGTGGGTTAATTTAGTGAACATTTTTAAAAAAATTAAAAAGGAGGTAGGAATGAAAAGGTTTTTTGTAATTGCACTTGCTCTTTTACTTGCTTTACCTGCCATCTCTTATGCAGGTTCGGCAACGAGTAGGTGGGATGTGACAATCGGCGGTTACGTTAAGGTTGAGTTGGGCTATTCAGACCAGTTAAGGGCAAACCAGTATATCGCACCTTACAGGGAATCAAAGGGAAGAAAAGTAGGTGGCGATGAGTACGGAAACTGGTTTATGACTGGTGTCCAGACGCGGTTCAATTTCTTAATTAAAGGTCCTGATGTATGGGGTATGAAGAGCATGGCCTTCATAGAAGGTGACTTCTATGGAGCAGGCGGTACATACAGTGCTTCCACCCCTGGAGGAGAAATAACAGCCTATTATAATAACCAGGGTGGCTTCAGGTTAAGACATGCCTTCATCAAGTTGATAGACAAGAACCTTGAGATTACCTTTGCCGGTAATACAACGCAGGTGTGGGGAACCTTAACAGGTACAGGTCAGGCACTTCTTACCTTATCCCCATGGCTTGACCCTGGTCTTTCAATCGGCTCAGGCCGTGTGCCCCAGTTCAATATCGAGTATTTTGCAATGAATAGAGAACTGGCACTCCTCTTTGGAATTTTCATGAATGAACAAGTTGTTGGAACAAACTATCCAACTGGTAGAATGGATACCTTTACTATGGGAGGTCCTTTTTTTCACGGTAGAATCCTGTATCAGACAGACAAAATCGGTAAAATTGGCAATGACAAGCTTGCATTTACCGTTAATGGATTCTGGGGAAAAGAAAAGAGGGCATGGAACGCAGCAACAACTAATGCAGCTTTAACACCTACAGGCACAGCAACCAAATGGAACGACAAGACTATTGACTCCTGGGGTGCCCATGGTAGCTTCTTCGTGCCCATTCTCCCTGAGAAGAATAACAATAAGGCAGGCTCAATCGGTTTTTCAGCATATGGCTGGATTTCTCAGAACCCAGGAACAGTTATAGGACCATACGCATTATTAGCTGGTCAGAGCGTTGCTGTTACTGGAGCAGGAACTGTAGCTCATGCTCTTGCAAGCTATGTGAGGAGTGATGGAAGCTGGGCAGCTCCAACGCTTTATGGATGGGGTCCTCAGCTTTATATCTACTTCACAAACAATGTGATGTTAGATTTAGTCTATTCAGAACTCAAAGCAAATTTAAGCCAGCGTTATAAAAATAACTTTGCTGCAGCTACTAACTTAGAAAAGGTTACCCAGTTTGCAGCCATCCTTGCCTATGATCCGAATCCTGCACTGAAGTTCACACTCTCATATGATTACAACAAGGCTGATTACTCAAAAATAGCTCCAGCAACATATGGCATTGGTAGGACAGGTAAAGCCAACGTTTACAGGTTCGGTGCATTCTACTTCTTCTAAGAAAGACCATTTCAAAAAAGGGGCTTAAATTTAAGCCCCTTTTATAATTTAATCTTCTCGTTTTTAAGACTTTTTTAAAAATCTTTTTAAGAGCCTTTCAAAATAAAATATAAGATAATTTCTTGTCACATAAAATGCAACGATAAGTAATAAACTTATAGCGAGAATCACAAAGAAGGCCTGATACCTTCCGTGTCTTAATGCATCGCCCTGTAAGGTAAGCATCAATGTCCCGGGCAATCTACCTATGAGATTCATGACAAGAAAATCTGCAATCCTTATATGGGTAAGACCCAGTAGATAGCATAGAGAATCTTTAGGAAAACCGGGGATGACAAAAAAAATAAATGTAATGTAGAGGCCTTTGTGTGTTACAAAGTAGTTGAACTTTTCAATATATTCCCTTTTCACAACCTTTTCAACGAGCCTCATACCATATCTCCTTGTTATACCAAATGCAACAAGAGAACCTATTGTAAGACCTATCGTGGACAGCAAAGCGCCCCATATTTTGCCATATAAAAAACCACCTACAAAACCTGTAACCTCTCCCGGGATTGGTGCAAATACAACCTGGAGCGCCTGAATGATTATAAATACTAAAGCTGCAAAAGGTCCGAAAGATGAAATAAATGCCTTGAGCCGCCTTGAATCATAGAAAAACTTGTAATATCCAATTATTTCTTTCCATGCACCTTCATGGTATACATAAAAGATAAGTGAAATCAATGCAGCCATTGATAGATACATTAACAACCTTAATATCCACGATGCACACCTTGTTTTGACTATGGAATTATTTTTCAAGTCTGTATTGCCACTGTCCTTAATACTTCGTCTACTGTTGTCAGGCCTTCCTGTAAAAGAATAAGGCAATAGTCTTTTAAGGTTTTCATGCCTGATTTTATTGCCTCTTCCCTTATTGTGTGGGTCTCAGCGCCTTCTGCAATCAGGTGCCTTACTGTCTCGTTTACCATTAAGACCTCGTAAACACCCACCCTGCCTTTATAACCTGTAAGGCCGCATGCATCACAGCCCCTGCCTTTATAAAGCTCTGTTTCTTTAGGTAAGCCTAAATATTTTAAGATGACACTGTCTGGTTTGTACATTTCTTTACATTCAGGACAAATTCTCCGGACAAGCCTCTGGGCAATGATACCTATTATGGATGTAGCAGTTAAAAAAGGCTCAATACCCATTTCGTTTAGTCTCATAAATGTGCTTGGTGCATCATTGGCATGTAAGGTAGTAAATACAAGGTGACCTGTTAATGCTGCCTCCACGGCAATCTTTGCCGTCTCTTTATCCCTTGTCTCACCGACAAGTATTATATCAGGGTCCTGCCTTAGAAATGCCCTCAGCACCCTTGCAAAATCAAGCCCAATATCAGGGTTTACCTGCACCTGATTTATACCTGGTAAATCGTATTCTATGGGGTCTTCAACAGTGGATATGTTCACATCAATACTATTTTTTTCTGCCAGGGCACTATATAAGGTTGTGCTTTTTCCAGAACCTGTGGGTCCTGTGACGTATATTATGCCGTAAGGCTTTGAAATCATCTCCCTGACCAAATCGAGGGTAGGCTTGTGCGTGATCAACCTGTCGAGCCCCATGGCAGTATTACTCTTATCCAGTATCCTTGTGCATATCTTTTCACCGAATTTAGTAGGTATCGTAGACACCCTGAAGTCAATGGATTTACTGCCGATTTTCATGGTAATTCTTCCGTCTTGTGGAAGTCTTCTCTCTGTTATATCGAGTTTTGATATGATCTTCACCCTGCTCACAAGGGGCAGAATCACCTTTCTCGGTAGCACCATCTCTTCCCTTAACAC
>JAKORG010000020.1 GCA_029777945.1 Deltaproteobacteria bacterium
GAATCTACCTCGTCTCGAAACGTTTCTTTGGTGTTCCTACCTTCTTCAATTATGCCATTGCCGAATTTTCACGAAGGCAGGCTTATACTTTTTCTTAAAGCTTCATTCATAAGAGTCTGATATGCTACCTTTTTTTCTGTGGCAAGTTTTTTGTAATATATCACAATATCATTGTCCAGACGGATATTTGTAGACACCTTTTTTGGCTTATAAAACCTGCCTCTTATTCCTTGAGAAAAATTATATTGATCCTTCAATTCGAAATTCTCTTTATCTTCCATAGATTTCATATTGTTCCCTCTCTTTGCTTGTTGCCTTTCTCGCAGTAATTAGCCTTATAGTCTCTTCTCCATTTTCATCGAATAGATACAAATGCCCTGCAACAACAACCATTCCATTTTTTAGACATCCTATTGTGACCCATCGCTCCTCAAAATAATTAAACCGTGTGTCTAATAACGACACATGAAATGGATCGTTAAATATCTCTTGAACTTCCGTAAAACCAAGTTCATGTTTTCTGATATTTTCCCTGTTTTTCTCTTCATTCCATTCAAACCTCATACTTATTATATAGCTCATTGTATATACATTGTCAACACTTAAAAACACGTACAGCCAAAAGACGCACCTGCTCCAAAATAGCTTACCGTACCAACAATTTGGAAACACACTTATTCGGGGTTTGAGGGGGTGTCTCTATAAATCTGTAAAATCCACTCAACCTCGAACACTGAATCCGATAAAGGTCGAACACTGAATCCGATAAAGGTCGAACACCAAATCCGATAAAGGTCGAACACTTTTTTCGTTTTATTGGATTTTCTGTTCAGGTAAAAACATATCAACGTTTACAATGATTCCCTCCCTGTCCTATATGATACACTACCACCAAAAAGTAGATGGAGGGTGTGTAAGTGAAAAAGAAAGGGAGGAAAACATCAATGAAAAAACTAAAAGAAATTGCCCGATTGCTACTGGAATGCAATCTTGGTATACGTCCTATTGCCAGGGCATGCAATATATCCACTTCAACAGCTTCAACCTATGTGGAGAAGTTTAAAGAACTCGGTGCTACTTATAAAGAGATCTGTGAAACAGATGAAGACACACTACTTGAACTTCTATTCACAAAAAAAGAATCATCAAAACAACTTCCTGATTTTCCCTATCTTGTGGGGGAAATGAAGAAAAAGGGGGTTACCCTTCAGCTTCTCTATGAGGAATATAAAAGGGATAATCCCGATGGATATGAAAGAAGCAGGTTTTATCAACTCTATCGTGAATGGGTCAAAAAGGCAGACCCTGTTATGAGGTTTACCCATAAGGCAGGAGAAAAGATGTTTGTTGACTTCTCAGGGGATAAACCTCATTATCAGAATCCTGCAACAGGAGAAAGGGTAGAGGTTGAATTATTTGTCTCTGCATTAGGGGCAAGCTCATATATATTTGCATATGCCGTACCAGATCAGACAACAGAAAGCTTTACAAAATGCAATATAAAGGCATTTGAGTTTTATGGAGGATGTTCACAATGTCTGATCTTGGATAACCTTAAAGCCGGTGTGACCCATGCATGCTACTACGATCCTGAGATCAACAAAACCCTGGCTGCCATGGCACAGCATTATAATATCGCCGTTATCCCCACAAGGATTGCTAAACCAAAGGATAAGGCCAAGGTAGAAAACGCTGTTTTACAGGCACAAAGAAGAATCCTTGCAACACTCAGAAACAGAACCTTCTTTAGTCTTATAGAGCTGAACGAAGCTATTGCGGAAGAAACGAAAAGATTAAATGAAAGACCGATGGCAGCAATAAATAAATCCCGTCATGATCTATTTATTGAAATTGAGAAGCCTCTTTTAAAACCCCTGCCGGAAGAAAGGTTTGTCATTGCTTCATGGACAAAGGCAAAGGTTCACATCGATTACCATGTAAAGGTAGAAAAAATATATTATAGCGTTCCCTATACATTGATCGGGGAAACTGTTGATATAAGATATACCGGCGATGTTGTTGAGATATACCATAAAGGCAAAAGAGTTGCCTCTCACATAAAAACAAATAAATCCGGCACATTTGTTACACAAAACCTTCACATGCCCACAGAACACAGGCAGTATCTTGAATGGACCCCGGCGAGGATAAAATTATGGGGACAGAAGATAGGACCGAATACAAGAACCCTGATGGAAGAAATCATGAACCACAGGGTACACCCTGAACAAGGCTTTCGAAGTTGTCTTGGCATTATAAGACTATCAAAGGCATATTCTCCCGAAAGGGTAGAAAACGCATGTAAAAGGGTGCTTGAAATAGGGGCATATAATTACAAAAGCGTAAAGTCATTACTTCAGATGGGATTAGAGGGTTTTACAACAGATGTTGAAAATAAAAAGATTGTTCCCCTTCACAACAACATAAGAGGTAATGAATACTACCGGGGAGGCAACTCATGATTGAGGCGACCATTGAAAAGCTTATTGCCATGAAGCTGTCCGGTATGGCAGAAGGATTACAGGAGCAGATATCAAATCATGCATACAAAGACTTAAGTTTTGAGGAACGTCTGGGTATCCTTGTCGATAAGGAAAAACTCTCAAGAGAAAATCGTCAATTGAAAATCCTTCTCTCTCATGCACATTTAAGACATCACAATGCCTGTTTTGAGGATATCGACTTCAGAACAAGGAGGGGGTTATCAAAAGATGTAATCCTTAAATTATCTCAGAATGAATGGATAAGATCCAATCAGAATATCATAATTGTCGGACCTACCGGATCTGGGAAAACATATATTGCTTGTTCACTTGGTAACAGTGCTGTCAGACAAGGTATACAAACCGTCTATATAAGATTGCCAAGATTAGCCCAGGAGATGAAAATAGCAAGGGCTGACGGGAGCTTTGTAAAGTTCTTAGGTAGACTCCAGAGGATAAGGCTCCTTATCATCGATGACTGGGGGATAAATCCATTTACCGATGATGAAAGAAGGAACTTCCTTGAGATCATGGAGGACAGATATAATGTAAGGTCAACAATCATTGCAAGTCAGTTCCCGGTAGATACATGGCATGACATCATAGGGGAACCTACCCTTGCAGATGCAATATGCGACAGGATAGTCCATAATGCCCATAAGATCATATTAAAAGGAGGAGAAGATTCTATGAGAAAAATATATTCAAACTTGACTTAGATCGAACACTTTTGTAAAGTAGAGACGGCAGGGAAAGAATCATAAAAAGGCCGTTCGGATAAAATCGGATTTAGTGTTCGAATAGATTGGATTATATAGATATAGTTGGTGCTATCAATTTAACGGATATAATAGAGATTGAAATTGAAGAGTTTTGTCCAAATGGTTATCAGTGTGAAAATGTGACTTTTAAGCCCTCATCGATAAAAAAGGTCGGAAATCTAAAAATATCTGACGC